>CP134874.1:0-690833 GCA_037318855.1 Candidatus Sedimenticola sp. (ex Thyasira tokunagai)
AGCGCTCTCGACTTTTGGAATGACGATGGCATCGGCGCCGGCACAGGCGACAGCGGCAATATCATCCGCTCCCAAAAGGGTATCCAGACCATTGATACGGACAGCTGTTTCACGCCTACCGAAACCACCGGCAGCAAGGGTCTCAACGATGCTGATCTCGCGCCTCCGCCTTTGCATCTGGTGCAACGGCATCCTCCAGGTCCATTATCAGTGCATCAATCGGCAGGCTCCGCGCCTTTTCGAGTGCACGGCGATTGACCCCCGGCGCATAGAGCACCGAGCGACGCGGACGTATCTCTCTATCCATCTCTCTTTCGCTTTTCCACTAAGTACTGTTGATTCCATCCTACCTGAAACCCCGCCAAGGACAAGGGAGAAGCTCGATCATAAAAAGGCGTCTCCACATCTGTGCCGGGAATAGGTGGCTTGTCCTCAGTGCCGGAAATGACTATCCTGCCCGCTCGCAATACAGAACGGAGAAAAATCATGTCAGACAACGAGCAGCGCACTATTTTCGTCTTCCCCGGCCAGGGGCTCTCAGTACCCCAGGATCGGCGGTGATCTCTGCGCCGAGTTTGCACTCCGCCCGCGCCATCTATGAGCAGGCAAGCGATGTCCTCGGCTATGACATGACCAAGCTCTCCCACGAAAGCCCGGATGACCAGATCAGCCTCACCCGCTACACCCAGCCGGTGTTGCTGACCCACTATATCGCCTGCCTTACCGTCTGGCGTGAACTGGCGGCGACGCCGATCACACCAGTGATGGCGGCCAGTCACAACCTCGGTGAGTACAGCGCCCTGGTGGCAGCCGAGCGCCCTCAGCTTCGAAGATGCCCTGAGGCTGGTCTCTCGCCGCGGCGAAACTGATGGGCACCCATGGTGAAGGGGAAATGGCGGCGCTGACCGTTGATCTTGAGACTGCCCAGCCTCTCTCCGACAAACACTTCTGCGGCATTGCCGGACTCAACCTGCCGGATCAGACGGTTGTCGGCGGATCATCCATGACCTCGACGCGCTGGCAGCGGAGATGGCGGAGGTTCACCCCTGAAGCGTGCCGTAAGACTAAAAACAGAGAAGTGCTTTCCATACCTACTACATGGTCACCGCCGCCCGTCACTTCCGTGAGGATCTGGATTGAGTGGAGATCAAAACACCTCAACTGCAGGTGCTCTCGAACTTCCCCGGCGGCCTCCATGAAGCAGATGCTGAGACGATCAAATCCCGCCTCTTCTTCCAGCTGTTCCATCCAGTAAACTGGGTTGGCTGCCTGCAGACTGCACTGGATGAGGGGATCAACCTGTTTGTCGAATTTGGCGGTGGTATCGGTAGCGGTGAAGGGCCTGCAGAGAAGCGCCCCAACCTGGAAGGCATCATCAAGAAATTCACCCGTCGCGCCAAGCCACGCCCCGAGTATATCCCGGCGATCAACCTGGAGAGTATTAAGGCGGCAGCTGGTCAGTAGATACTCAAAAAACAGGACACGCAGGAGTGCTCTCCCGATGAAAATCAGGCCTGCTCCAGCTCTACCAAAGTGCCACAAAAATCCTTTGGGTGAAGAAACAGCACCGGCTTGTTGTGAGGCACCGATCTTGATATCACCCAACACCCGGGCACCCGCCGCCACCATTTGTGCCGCAGCTGCTTCAATATCCGCCACTTCGTAACAGATATGGTGAACGCCACCACTGGGGGTTTTTTCGAGGAATTTGGCAATGGGAGAGTTTTCACCAAGGGGGTGAAGTAACTCTATCTTGGTGTTGGGGAGTTCGACAAAAACAGTGGTAACACCATGCTCAGGCAGCGCCAGCGGCTCCGAAACCTTTGCACCCAATAAGTCACGGTAGATTGCCGTACCGGCCTCCAGATCGGGGACGGCGATAGCGACATGGTTAAGGTTTCCAATCATTATGAGTGGCTCCATTATTTATTCTATGGAAAGGGGTAATTATGCCGGGTGCGTAGCGTATTGATAGTAGTGAGGTCAGAAAAAGATAACTTCGCTATGAAAAATATTACCTGATTACCCACCAGGCTCAGCTATTGAGCCTGTGATGTGTCCGCATAATGGAACCCTCTGAATATACGAGGGTTTCCATCATGCCAAAAAATACTATCCATTTTCAAAAAGGGCTTGGTTTGCACGAATTTCTGGAAAAATATGGTACCGATACTCAATGCAGCCAAGCGTTGCATCGACTTCGCTGGCCAAGTGGATATGTTTGCCCAGAGTGCGGTAACGCAACGTGCTGCGAACTCAAAAGCCGCAAGATATACCAGTGCCATAAATGTCATCACCAGACATCGCTTACTGCGGGTACCATTTTTCATGGCACAAAGTTGCCTTTGAGGAAATGGTTTCTGGCCATCTATTTGCTGACCCAGCGTAAAAGAGCACCTCTGCTCCTTGCAACTGTCTCGGTGAGATTGGAGTGAACTACAACACTGCGTGGAAGCTCAAGCACAAACTGATGCAGGTAATGATGGAACGCCAGGGTAAGAAAAAGCTGACTGGCCGCATTGAAATGGATGATGCATATATTGGCGGTGAAAAACCTGGTAAGCGTGGGACGAGGCTCCCGCAACAAAATCCCTTTCGTAGCCGTGCCGTTGAGACGACGCAGGACGGCAGGCCTTTTTGAAAATTCATCTGCGTCGTGTGCGTGGTTTTCGTAGTGCAGGAAATTGCTCGGATATGCCAAGTCCAGTCTGGTTTCTGGTAGCACTGTATTCTCTGATGGTCTCTGCTGCTTCAGAGCTGTCACTGATGCTGAATGCGATCATGTGGCCATTGTGACTGGTGGCGGTCGAAAAAGCGCACAGAGCTCCACCTTCAGAAGTGGGTGAACACCATGCTTGGCAACGTCAAGAATTCTTTGCAGGGAACTTTTCATGCTATACGAAAAAAACATGTACCTCGTTATCTTGCCGAATTCGAATATCGGTTTAATCGTCGCTTCAATCTTCCAGAAATGATTGAGCGATTGCTCTTTGTTGCGTTGCGTACACCACCAATGCCTTATCGCTTCTTGAGAATGGCTGAGGTTTATGGGTAATCGGAAACCTTTATCGCTTCTTGAGAATGGCTGAGGTTTATGGGTAATCAGGAAATATTATGTGGCCGCCGGTGCCGGCACCAGAACAGAGAGTGTGCGAATCAGATCATAATTTCATGACTGGGCTTCAGATATTTCCCAACAACGCCCCTGATATGAAGCGCCACACTGCGTGCCAACGCATCTGTTTCGTACCCTCCCTCAAGCACTGAAACGATCCTTGAGCCGGCATACTGATCAGCAATCGAGATCAGCTCCCCAGTGATCCACACTCATAATCCTGATCCTGTAGTCTGATAGCGGAGATCTCTATCCTCAATATGGGCATCAAAACCGGCGGAGATAAAAATCATCTCGGGTTCAAATCTATGCAGTGCAGGGAAACCACTGCTCACTAATCAAGCGACGAAAGAGAGCACCCATCCGTCCCTGACTCCAGGGGTGTATGAATGATCCGTCTCATGCCCTTTCCACCAGAGGTGAATAAGGATAGAAAGGGGTACTGAAAACTGGAGCAGAACATCACCCGCTTATCATCCCGGAAAATGCGGTCCTCCGTCCCATTGCCGTGGTGCACATCAAAATCGACGATGGCGACACGCTTCAAGCCGTGGACCTCAAGTGCATGGGCGACGCCTACCGCCAGGTTGTTAAAAAAGCAGAAACCCATCGCCAGACCACGCTCCGCATGATGCCCTGGAGGGCGTACCGCACAGAAGGCATTAACCACATCGCCATTCAACACGGCATCGGTAGCCGCCATGACCACTGCACCGGCTGCATGTGAAAAGCGGCGTTAAGCGTGGCGGGACTCATCACCGTATCGGGATCCATGTGCAGGGTTCCCTCCTCGGGGGCGGCGGCAATCAACGAGTCGATATAAGCGCCATCATGGACGCGCAACAGCTGCTCGCGGGTCGCAGAAACCGGGGTTAAGTGATGCAGCAAATGGTAAAGATGAGCGCTGTTGAGACGATCCTCAATAGCATAGAGACGCGCCTTGGACTCGGGATGAAACGGCCCTGGATCATGGGCCAAAAACAGTGGGTGAGATAGATAGGCAGTGGTCATGTTTTGCCCTATATTCTACGTGTTATGAACAGTATATGGCATCACCAACCTGCCTGCTGCCACCAATTCCTGATTACCCCTGAGGCTCAGGTATTGAGTCACCAGTAGGCGAACACTGGACCTGGAGCCAAATGAGGATAGCGAAATGTCCAGAAATCAGGTTCAGTTTCAAAGAGGACTCAGTTTGCCACAGTTTCTCAAACAATTCGGTACCGAGACACAGTGCCACCATTGTCATCGCCAAACACCAGTGACCAGTGGCAGGTAGTTGCCCCGCTATCTGGCTGAGTTTTGTTATCGGTTTAACAGCCGATTCAAGCTCGAAGGCATGATTTCGCGCCTTGGCCATGCTGCTGTGCGTACCCCACCTATGCCACAACGCCTTCTAAGCATGGCTGAGGCTTGGGGGTAATCAGGAAAATCTATGTCGTCTGCACAGATGCTCTGCCGGGTATCTGGAAAGTTGCTGATTTTATGGGTTGAAATTCCTATCTTTCAAACAGATGTGCTTCAGCCGCCCAACCACATCATCGCAAGCACGGCGCCGGTCAGTCATACAGCGGTAGAGTGTGGAAATGCCGCTGATTCACTCGTATCCAGAACAAAGCTATCCAGCAGCCCTTGGAGTTTATCCGCTGGCAGCGGCCGACTGATTAAGTAGCCCTGAACCTCCTGGACAGCTGCTGTGCTGCAGACACTCCAGCTGTTCCCGGGTCTCGACGCCTTCGGCAATGATGTTCAGATTAAGACTACTGCCCATGGCGCAGATGGTCTGAGCAATGGCGGCATCATCTTTAGAAGTCGTAATATTGTGTACGAAGGATTTATCGATCTTCAACTTGTCGAATGGGAACCGCTGCAGATAAGAGAGTGAGGAGTGCCCGGTTCCAAAGTCATCCAAGGCGAGCCTGATGCCGAGCTCCCCCAGCGCGGTAAGGATGCTAATCATCTGTTCCGGATTGTGCATCATAGAGCTTTCAGTAACCTCTAACTCCAAACGGCTTGGGGAGAGGTTGTTGATATCCAGGATATGTTGCACAGTGGCCACGAAATCGTCTCCTTCGAGTTGGCGCACCGATACGTTGACCGCGATGACCAAGTCTTCAAAACCGGCGCGCTGCCAGATAGCCGCCTGGCTGCAAGCCTGGTGGAGCACCCACTCTCCAATCTTCAAGATGAGTCCGGTCTCTTCAGCCAGCGGGATGAAGTGGTTAGGCCCTACCAGGCCACGCTCGGAGTGGTTCCATCTCAGCAGCGCCTCCATCCCGATGATCTTGCCGGAGGCGAGGCTAACCTGTGGTTGATAGTAGAGTTCCAGCTCACTCTTATCGATTGCGGCACGCAAATCATTCTCAAGGGCCAAACGCAGGCCAAGCTGTTCATTCAACTCATCGGTGAAGAACTGGAAGCGTTCTCCCCGTTGCTCTTTGGCTCTATACATCGCCGCGTCCGCATGGCTCAGCAGGCTGCTCATGTCACCCCCATCATGAGGCCAGAGGGCGGCGCCAATACTGCAGGTTACGTGCAGCAGCCTCCCGTCCAGTTCTATCGGCCGGGAGATACTGTTGGATATGCGCAAAGCCACCTCGGTCACCACCTTAGTGTCCTCGATATCGGGCAGGATCACAACAAACTCATCGCCGCCATAGCGGGCCAGACTATCACTTTCACGAGCCAGCTTAGTGAGCCGCTGCCCTACCTCTACCAACACCTTGTCACCGGTGTAATGGCCCAGGCTGTCATTGATAACCTTGAAACGGTCGAGATCCAATATAAGTAGCGCAATCTTGTGCTTATTGCGGCGGCAACGTCCCACTGCCTGGTCGAAGCGATCTACCAATAGGGAACGGTTGGGCAGGCCGGTCAGCTCATCATGATAGGCCAGATAATTCAGCCGCTCTTCCATGGATTTGCGTTTGGTAATATTGTGTTGGAACCCGATAAAATTGGTAATGGTGCCGTGCAAGTCTCGTACTGGAGATATGGAGACTAGATCCCAGTAGAGTTCACCCATCCTTCTTACGGTTATGTAGCTCACCTTCCCATACCCCACCTTTTTTGATGGTGCTCCACATCCTCCGGTAGACCTCAGCGGGGGTTCTGCCGGAGCTGAGCAGATTGAACTTATGACCTACGACTTCACTCTGCCGATATCCTGTGGTTTGTTCAAAGCGGGGGTTAACATACTCTGTGATGCCGTCGAAATCGGTTATTATAACGGAGTTGACACTCTGCTCCACAGCGTGATAAAGCATGCGTAGCTGTTGCTCAGCCAACTCCCGTTGTTTGCGATCACTCAGCAGATTGATGCGCATCGCTTCGAAGCTCTCACCGACTTTACCAAATTCATCCGTTGCATCTATGTGAATAGGTTGTGAGAAATCGCCGCTGCCGATAATTTTAGCAGCCTGTTCCATCTGGCCCAGCGGAGTCAATATACGACGGTAGGTAATAAAAAAGGCACTCAAAAAAGCAATACCCACAAGCAACACGGTACCCCATAGAGCCAATACCGAATGATCTGCCCTGGTTTTGATTGAGAATATATCGCGACTGTTTCTGAGGCTTACAGCATGGGAGTATCCCAATATCGAGTTAATGGCGCTGGTAGCTTCGGCGAACCACTCCAATGCTGAGACGGGGTACTGGCTATGGGTTTTGCTGGCTGCATGGATACGTTCGAGCAATGCTGCGTATCGACCGTGAAAAATCACCTCTAGCTGCTCACGGGCCGCCTTGATCTCCCTGGTTTCCTGGTAATACTGCAGTGCAGTTTCCAGCCTCTCTTCGTTGATGGCGATATGCTCACGGTACTTTTCAAGATCTACAAGTTCTGTTTCGCGGAATGACCGATTAGCTGCTATGGCCTGGCCAACAGTTGCCCGCTCCAGACCCGCATATTCGCTGATAGTGAAAAATGCCTCCCTAATCAGATAGCTGTAGCGTTCAGCATGCTCCTTCTCCATGGTAGGTGCCATAAAGTAGTGACGAAGATTTGCAACCTGAGTAATATACAGGGTCATAGACCGCATCCATCGATTGCGCAACCGCACGGTGATGGCATTGCCGAATGCACCATCCACCTCTTTGCGCAACTCACTGATGCGTTGCCGCAGTTTATCTAATATTTTGAGACTGCCAATCATGGAGGGATCAGCGTAATTCTTAGCCAGCTGTTTTGCCAAGCGGATAAAGTGGTTGCTATGAGTATCAACCTTGAGCCGCTGTGCTGCCAATCGATCATGTGTTGCGGAATACTCTTGGCCGGATGCCAACAGTGTGGCCGTCAATCCACGCTCTATAGCGAGTTCTGAAGTAACCCGCAGTGACCGGTCGGCTAAATCATTAACCAGCACCATGCGGTGGGTTTCGGCCTGCTGCCAATACAAATGGATACCGTTCCAGGCAATTGCCGAGATGGCAATTAGGCTCAACAGGCCCAAGACCAGCAGCAATAACTGGCGGATCTTAATGCCGCAGGTAATATCTTTCAGACGGCTGAACAATATATCTCCTTTGCAGAAGCTGAGACACCTGACCTGCAGTAGGAATGAGTATGTTTCAATTTAATTTCATATTGATAGCACAACTGTTGCAGCCCATTGTTCGAGCGTGTCATTGAATACAGCGCACAACCAATACCGAAGGTGATTTCCATCACCTCCACAGGTAGCGGCATCTAGACACCTTTACTTTAGCCCGCATATTATTTAAGCACGCCGGCAACAAACCAGGGATTGATGCGCTAATCAAATGTCAGCCGGCACTCTCCCGCCTATAGAGCAACGCCTCCTGAACGCCTGCCTGCGGGTAATTCCTACTTTTATTATCTAAAAATGCCTTCCAACCCAGTTGACTTTTGTAATCGGCTTAACCGCCGATTCAAGCTCGAAGAGATGATTTCGCGCCTTGGCTATGCTGCTGTGCGTACCCCACCTATGCCGCAACGCCTTCTAGGGTAATCCACTGAACAAGCCGTGACCGTCACGCATAAACCGTACAATTAGAATGGCAAACCCATGAATTACCCTGTAGGGGCTTTTTATTTTGATTTACCCTATACTCGACACCTCAGTCTTCAATATCTATTTACATTGAAGGCTGAATAAGCAAACCTGAGCACCGCTTTGTTGCCTGATGGACGTGTATTCTGTTTTCTGTATTACGACTGGATGGTCATTGGTGTGTATGGTTCGGCTGCGATGACGTATCCACTTACTTGTTCTTCCTTCTAGCGATGGTTCCAACACTCACTTTAAGGCTTAACTCTGTGATTAGACAACGAATTTCAGTACGAATTTTCTACGTCAGGTAACCTAATCAAGTGATGACCGTACAAACTAAAGAGAAGGATTAAAGTTTATGAAAATGATTAAAATATTGAGTGCTGCCGCCCTTCTAACCGTAGCTACAGCCTCCCAGGCAGGTTGGGGGCCCTTTTGGTGGTGGTAACAATGGATAGGGGCAACAACAATGATGGGATGGGGTGACGGCAACGGTTCTGGTAACTTCGGTTTCAACATGAGTTCATCAGCCAGCGGCAATGGTTCCGGCTACGGAAACAACCGTTACAATGGCTACAATGGCTATAACGGCTACGGTTACGGTGGCGCACCTCTACGGCTACGGTGCTCCTGGTGGTTACGGTGGTCCTGCCTGGTTATGGTGAGTTATAGTCAAATCTGGTGTTTAACCAGTTGAATCAAGCGGCGACCTGATCGACTCCTGTTACCTCAACACCATCTTTAAATTTGATTCCGGTTATCACCTTCGCCAGGTAACCGAAACCCCGTAATCGTCTCCACTTCTTCTCGGCACACAGGCCGAGTTTGAACATCATGTGTAGCATGCCGTCACGCGATAGGCAGCCCTTGGAACGCTTGGTTCGATGGCGGATTGTCCCGAAGGTTGATTCAATCGGATTGCTGGTCCGAATGCTCTGCCAGTGCTGTGCCGGAAAGTGATAGAAAGCCATCAGTTCCTCTCGGTCTTTGTGCAGACAGATGGCAGCCTTCGGATACTTCGGCTCATACGTTTTGATAAACAGACTCAAAGGCCTTTTCCGCATCGGCCTGAGTCTCCGCCTGCCAGATGTTATGCAGTGCCTGCTTCGCTTTCGGCTGAGCTGTCTTTGGCAGGCAGTTCAGCACGTTCATGGTCTTGTGCATCCAGCAGCGCTGCTGGCGCGTCTCAGGATATACTTCCTCCAGCGCAGCCCAGAAGCCCATGGCACCGTCACCGATCGCCAATTTGGGCGGGTTCAGTCCGCGTGACTTCAGCTTCAACAGTACCTCCCGCCAGCTCTGCGTGGACTCCCGCACACCATCCTCAATTGCCAGAAAATGCTTCTCACCACGCTCATTCACACCGATCACCACCAGGGCGCACAGCTTCGTCTGCTCTGCTCTCAGTCCGCTGTAGACACCGTCTGCCCACACATACACCCAATGCTCCTTATCCAGGCGCTCCTCACACCAGCTCCGAGATTCTTCTGCCCAGACCTGCTTCAGACGCGATACCGTGCTGGCCGACAAGCCTGTTGCATCCGGACCCACCAGCACTTTCAGGGCCTCACCCATCTCACCACTGGAAATCCCCTTCAGGTAGAGCCACGGCAGCGCCGCTTCCAGTGACTTCGTCTTGCGTACATACGGCGGTACCAGAGCTGATCGGAACGTCACCGGCTCGCCGGTCTTCGCTCGAACTTTGGGGATCTCGACCGTGACCGGCCCCAATCCTGTCTGCAGTTTACGAGCTGGCAGATGACCATTACGCACCACACCCGCCTTGCCATCCTCTGTCCGTCGCTCTCGGTGTGCTCGCCAACAGCTCCAGCAACTCTGCCTCTACCGCCTGGTAGATCAACTGCTCTGCACCGCTTCTCAGCAACTCTGTCAGCGGATCGATAATCGTATCTCGACCTGCCAGCTTAACAACGTTATTCTTACCTTATCATGGTGGCGGATATCTCCAATGGTTGTTTTGATGTCTCGCAACAACAAATCAACCAGATACGCCGCCCTTTTTCAACTACTCAAACACCAGATTCAGTTATAACTCGGTTATGGTGCTCCTCATGGTTATGGCGCCTTATGGTGCGCCCTACGGTGCTCCTCCGCGTGCAGCAGCACCTGCTCCCGCCCCTCAGCAGTAATTTTTCTGTTTAGCGGCTAAGTAAAAAGCAGGGTGCCGGTATCGGCACCCTGCTTTTTTTGTCTATACGCCAATCAAACCAGAGGGCCTCTGTCAAAAAACAGTACTTCTTGGATACAAGTGCTGTCAGATATCTTTTCCGATCAGCCGCTAGTAGATATGTAAAATCAGTCCAGTTACCCCGAACGCAACAACCAGCAACACTATTGGCACCCGCATCGTTCTCAATGCAAAGAAACCCAATATAACGAGCGCCATCTCCAGCGGCGTAGTAACGGCACTGGTAAACACCGGCTGGTAGAGTGCCGAGAGCAGTAGCCCAACAACCGCTGCATTAATCCCCCAAACGACACCGGCGACTTTCGGTTTTGCTGCCAGTGACTCCCAGGCGCCCTGGAAGCTTAGCACCAGTAAAAAGCCGGGCAAAAATATTGCCACCGTTGCTACGACCGCTCCTAGCGGATTGCCTGATGACAATTCAGCTCCCAGAAACGTTGCCAGTGAAAACATCGGGCCGGGCACGGCCTGGGCTGCAGCGTAGCCCAGCAGGAAACGATCTGTGGAAACTGCATCACCAATAGTTTGTTGCAGCAGAGGCAAAACTACGTGGCCGCCACCAAAAACAAGACTTCCCGCCTGGTAAAAATCAGAAAAAATATCAACCCATTGCGACACTTGCCGCCAGTAGCGGCAATCCTAAAAATAGAGCGAAAAGAGTACCAACGGCAGCAGTTTGAAACGCTCTTTTGTCTCACTCGCGGTGATAACCGGTTTGCCGTAAAAAGCACCGACCAGTGCCGCCGCCACCAGAACAGTCATTTGAGTCCACAGATTTGGCAGCCACAACAAGGTCACAACCGTCAGCACGGCAATAGCGATTGAGAGCCTCTCTTTGCAAAAGGCGTTGAACATGCTGAGTGACGCATCAGCAACCACAATAACGGCCAAAAGTTTCAATCCATGAACAACACCTGAAAAGAGATCATTGGAGTGCTCTCCTGAACTTGTGATCGAGAGAACATAGAGCAGCAGGAATGATGGTAAGGTAAAACCAATAAATGCCGCCAAGCCACCAAGAACCCCCGCACGGCGAACACCAAGGGCAAAACCGATCTGGCTCGATCCCGGGCCGGGTAGAAATTGGCTTAGCGAAATCAATCTTGCATAAGAGGCTTCATCAATCCATTTAAGCTTCTGAACAAAAGCGGTCTGAAAATACCCAATATGTGCAGCAGGGCCACCAAAGCTCACGCAGCCCAGTGCCAGAAAACGCCAAAAAACTTCCCCAGATTTTCCCCATATCTATATCTTCATTAGTTACTATTTAAGGATTGGAGTCTCATATATTCGAGTGGAAAAATATACACAAATCGTGATCAATCGACCACTCACCATGATTTCTGTTCAAAAACAACACCCATGGAACCAGAATATGCAGAAGACGACCATTTGATATCCTGGTTTTTCTCTGCCTCCTCTGCGTCTCTGCTTTGGCTGCCTCGGTAAGCGCAGTTGTAGGCATTACGAATCTTCACAGCGCGCTCTTCTTCCAGGCGACATTTCACCGAGCCTGCGTTTCGCCTTCTTCGGGCTGACCGCTTCCGATTAGCCATCTTCACCCTGTACGATTACGCCGGATTTATTGAACAATTGAAAGCGGTGTTTGCGCTCTTGCGGGTCTGGATCGCAGATCAGCTGACAATGGGCGATATCCGGATAGACGTCTCCGTGGGGTTATAAGAAGGATTTGGTTTTCGTCTGGCCGGTAGACAAGATTGGCCGCAACCGGAACCGATTTATAGCCACTGTTCTCAAGATAATGAGATAAATGCAAGGCGACGCCGCTGGCCAGCACGTTGGCACGAATCATCTCCTTTTCCAGGAAAATCCGGCCTTTTTTCATTGAATAGGGTGCGATGCTTTCCGGAGCGATGGGTATGGCAAAGCTAACCGCCGACTTGGCTTGGGCAAGCACATAGGTCAGATCCGCCGAAGGCGGCCCATCCGCCAGGGCTTCGGTTGTGACACCCGAAGCCCCCGCCCCCTCAAGCAGCGCGAATTCCAAGACAGCTTTGCTCAATTCGTCCATAACCACGCATCCTCGCCCACTGCTGTTCCGTTAACTTTCATGATAAGGGGAGGCAACCCTTTATTGATGAGTCAAAAGTACAGGACTCCGATCATTAAACTTAGCGAAAAAACAGAATTCCCTTATTGTTGCATCTTGCTTCTTTATGCACAATAAAAGAATAAATCCCGCCAGCTACCCTACCAGAAACCCGGTTATTACTCCGCGAATTACCCCAGCCTACAAGCCGGCATCCAGACCGATGCCAAGCTCTAGTTTTGTGATCATTTTTTGTCACAGCGAGAAAGTATGGTCCTACGTAGCTTTTACGAAGTACAGTCAGGGGACACAATACCTAGCTCCTCAATACCCTGTAATGTTCAGCTTGAAAAATGCGTCCTGTCGGCGGTTATCCCTGCTGGGTAATATGATGCGGGATTTCGCGATCCACTACTCTTGCTAACCTGACCATTGTGAGAGAATACCGCAAATAAGTATCATGCCCCCTGAGAATCTCGGACGCTTCATCACGCGGTTCCGGGGCTGTTATGCATTTCCAATTTCTTCAACTTCTGAAGTGATAGATCGATAAAGGTTGAACCCAACAGCCTAATCATTTTTCAGGATGATCACTCTTCTGCGGCGACCAATACCCACTAGGCATACAGCAGCCGACAGAAACAACCACACTGCAGATGGTAAAAGGGCACTGCAGCAGCCCCTGCCGTCAGGCGAAGAACATCGATAGTACCTACTTCATTCTGTAAGATCTGTATATCCCACATATAATCTGCTGCCGTTCCCAAAAGAAGAGCTGGTCGAATGTACCGGTAATGTTTTCTGGTGGTAATAATATCAAAGACATTACCTTCCATAGGTGTAAGCCATTGATAATAGAGAGTTCTAGCATCCCATCAAGGGCCGCTGTGTCAATTACATTCAACACATCATACTCAGTGCCAACTACCAAGCCGCCAAGTTCGATCATTAACGTACCATCAGGGGTATGCATATAATTATCGACAGTGAGAACCCCCGGTGATGGTTGCCCGGGCCGACATCCCCGCCATTCAACAGCGTGCCCTTCACCACGCCGCTACCAGTAAAGACACCCGTCTCGAAAACATTGACAGACCCTGCAGTAACGGCTTGTACTCCAGGATTTCCGATCACAAATCCGGACTGAGCACCAGTGAGGTCAATGATACCGCCCCACCTGCTGGAAACTATCGGCGACACGTACATCCTGGGCCGATGCACTGCTGTCCATTGTGATTCTTCCATCCCGAAACGAACTCAGACTCCCAAGCTGAACCACACCGCCACTGTTGAGGGTAACATCCCCCCCCTTCATGGTGGTCATTCCCGACAGGTTTACATCGCACTTCCGGTTCCGGTGGAAGAGATGAGAATCCGACCAGTGCCGTTGCCGTTGGGGTTGTCCGTGAATGTGCTGATACCGGTGAGAGTGACGGTGCCGCCATCGGTGGCATTGATCCGTACATCCGCGGCATTGGTCTCACTGCGTGTCAGTGTAGTCAGAGAGCTGAGATCCAGGAGGTGCCGGCACCATCCGCCGACAGTTCACGGTCGGCGTTATAGCCTATAGCCGCGGTGTAGCTGGTTGCAGAGGTGGTTATCTGTGCACTCCCCGAACCCTGGTAGCCCTTTCTGGCTATCAGGCTGGAAGCATTAATGTTACCGGCCACCATGGCAACGCTGGCACCATCTTCCGTGTACAAGCTGCTACCGCTGAAATCGGTCAGCTGGGAGAGATCCAGTACCCCGGTACTGCGTACCGTCACTGACGAGTTGGTCGCAGTCTGCAGTTGACCGCTGATTTCCCCGCCGTCCCGCACCGTGAAGGCGACATTGTTTATATCAGTGATACCGGGGATATCCACCAGGCTGCCGATACCTGTCGCACTCACCTGGATCTGCCCGCTGCCATTGCCGTTGGGATTGTCCGAGAAGGCACTGATACCGGTGAGAGTGACGGTGCCGCCATCGGTGGCATTGATGCGTACATCTGCAGCATCGGTCTGGCTACGGTACAAGGTAGCAAGCCCAGAGAGGTTCAGGAGTGAACCGGCATTAGTAGCAGATAGTTCGCGGTCTGCATTGTAGCCTGTTGCAGCCGTGTAAGTTGTAGCTCCTGATAGATCGAGTACACCGCCACTTTTAGCATACAGTGAAGCCGCGTCAATTGATGTTGCTCCCAGCACGGAGAAGTCCTGAGAAGCCCCAACCACTGTGAATTTCATACCATCACCAATGGAGAAGGTATTGACAGCGCCGGTACCCAGCCCACTGTAGGTCACACTCGCGCTAGCGGTATTAATAGTGACGTCATAGAGTGTCCCACCGGTATTAAGGGGGACATCTGGATTAGAACTCCAGTTGGTGGCAGTGCCGTAAAGCCCTGCACCTCCCTGCCACTGGACAGAGACGGCTGATGAGGCAGAAGGGAATGTGAAAATCGATGCGCAAATCAGATATGAAAATATTCTGTTTGCTGCGATAGCATTCTTAATTCATAGAGGACGTTCCAATCCCATCTGTATACGAGCGCTATCTCTAGCATCAAAATGTGATCCATGTCAATAAAACACCGCCCCGAGGGCGCAATTGGGGCTTTGCTCGTATTCAACTAGAGCAAGGAAAATATCAAAGATGCATGGGCAAAGGTAAATGAGGCGCAGAGTCTTAATGCCAGAACATTTCCATCCGCATTTCTATCTGCTCTAAATGAGAAATTCCCTAGGCATTGACATGACCAAAGACTAGCACAAAGACTATGACACCCATCACTAATACATTCTCTTTGCCTTCAGCTTTCCAGCTTTCCCATGGCCCTACTTGGATCGATTTGACAGCCGATGAAGTTTTATCTCGAAAGTTCTCCGGCTGTCCGATAGTTCCCGGAGTATAAGATATTCGCTGCTGTATTCGAGTATGAGGTAGGTGGCGCATTCCTTGGCCTCATGTTCCTGAATAGTTAACCGTGCCGCCTGGACTGACCAGCTTCCACTCTCTTGTTTATTACTCTCCTGTTGCCAGAGAAATGTTCCGTCGGCTGCAAGGCTTAACTGCTTCCCATCCACCGCCCAAGTGCCTACCAACTCGTGATGAAAAGGGAGGTGGGTTGCTGCTTCAAGGGTGTCTATCCATCCTGGCCGTGGTTGTTGTGGTAACTGGGATCCGGCAGACAAGGGGGGATCGTGAGGCAGCGGAGGTACAGGTGGCGTTTGCCGTGCTGGATAACAACGGGCGAGGTTGCGCATGACGTAGTGTTCTTCGACCAACTGTCCGAGGAAAGTACCATCAGCCTGCCACACCAGATATTGATGGTCTCTCCATCCCAGGTAACGTCCATTGCAGTAATAGAGCCATTTCCCATCCATAAATCCAACATACTGGCCAGACCAGGTAAACAGTGAAGTTGTTGCCATGGGCGATCCCTCGGAAAGGGTAGTAAATAGTAGCAGTTATTATAGAGATGGAAGGGGCTGTGTGTCCTTAACTCCTCGCTTAACTTTCGACATCCGTTTTGATCAATAAAAGCTGCCGGAAGATGCGACGAACTTTGCTCGGCGCAAAATGCTACTTACTTAATCCTGCTTCAAAAAGAGATCAAGTAGTTGTGCAGCCGCCAGAGTCGGAGGCAGGTCACCTCGAGCAACAGCTGCTTCCAGCTGTGGAATCTTCGACTGAATCACAGGGTGCTTCCGCAAGGAGGTAAGGAGACTATCGGCGGTTTCACTCCACATCCAACTGCGTGCCTGTTCAGCGCGGCGCTCGGTCAGTTCACCACTGGCAGTCAGCGTGTCACGATAGTCACCAATCAACTCCCACGCCTCGGCAATACCCTGTCCCTCCAGGGCGGAACAGGTCTTTACCGGCACCTGCCAGTTACGGGTGCGGGGGTGGAGCAGGCTGAGGGCGGCAACATAGTCTGCGGCCGAATGCCGGGCAGTCGCCTCCAGCACACCGTCCGCCTTGTTCATCAGGATCAAATCGGCCAACTCCATGATGCCGCGTTTTATCCCCTGGAGATCATCACCGCCACCGGGAATCAGCAGCAGCAGAAACATGTCGGTCATCTCCGCCACAGCGGTCTCCGACTGACCGACACCGACAGTCTCAACCAATACCACATCGTGACCGGCTGCCTCACACAGCAGCATGGTCTCTCGGGTACGGCGGGTGACACCGCCTAAAGTACCTGCAGAGGGCGATGGACGGATAAAAGCTTCGGGTCGCCGGGAGAGGGTCTCCATGCGGGTCTTGTCACCAAGGATGGAGCCACCACTGAGAGCGGATGAGGGATCCACCGCCAGTACTGCCAGGCGGTGCCCCTGGTCGATAATATGGTTGCCAATAGATTCGATAAATGTGGACTTGCCGGCACCGGGTACGCCTGAGATACCGATGCGGATCGACTTTCCGGTATGAGGCGCCAGCTGTTGCAGCAGCTCAGTTGCCGACTCCCGGTGATCGACCCGAGTGGACTCCACCAGGGTAATGGCGCGGGCCAGAGCACGGCGATTGCCGGCCAATATCTCCTGACTCAGCTCTACTGGATCAGGCAATGGAAGTTGCCTTACAAAAAACAGTATTTAGCCGGAAATGAACGCGAATAAACGCGAATATTTCATTAACCACATCGTAGCTCATCAATGCCCTCTTCAGGGCATCAAGATCAACTTGGGCTCTCATATCCAGCACATTAAAACATTCCCGATTACCCATAAACCTCAGCCATTCTCAAGAAGCGATAAGGCATTGGTGGTGTACGCAACGCAACAAAGAGCAATCGCTCAATCATTTCTGGAAGATTGAAGCGACGATTAAACCGATATTCGAATTCGGCAAGATAACGAGGTACATGTTTTTTTTCGTATAGCATGAAAAGTTCCCTGCAAAGAATTCTTGACGTTGCCAAGCATGGTGTTCACCCACTTGAAGGTGGAGCTCTGTGCGCTTTTTCGACCGCCACCAGTCACAATGGCCACATGATCGCATTCAGCATCAGTGACAGCTCTGAAGCAGCAGAGACCATCAGAGAATACAGTGCTACCAGAAACCAGACTGGACTTGGCATATCGAGCAATTTCTGCACTACGAAAACCACGCACACGACGCAGATGAATTTTCAAAGGCCTGCCGTCCTGCGTCGTCTCAACGGCGGCTACGAAAGGGATTTTGTTGCGGGAGCCTCGTCCACGCTTACCAGGTTTTTCACCGCCAATATATGCATCATCCATTTCAATGCGGCCAGTCAGCTTTTCTTACCCTGGCGTTCCATCATTACCTGCATCAGTTTGTGCTTGAGCTTCCACGCAGTGTTGTAGTTCACTCCAATCTCACGAGACAGTTGCAAGGCAGAGGTGCTCTTTTTACGCTGGGTCAGCAAATAGATGGCCAGAAACCATTTCTTCAAAGGCAACTTTGTGCCATGAAAATGGTACCCGCAGTAAGCGATGTCTGGTGATGACATTTATGACACTGGTATATCTTGCGGCTTTTGAGTTCGCAGCACGTTGCGTTACCG
The DNA here is from genome assembly GCA_037318855.1 of Candidatus Sedimenticola sp. (ex Thyasira tokunagai). Classification (GTDB taxonomy): domain Bacteria; phylum Pseudomonadota; class Gammaproteobacteria; order Chromatiales; family Chromatiaceae; genus Vondammii. Next base: position 17,902 of record CP134874.1, read on the forward strand.
CACTCTGGGCAAACATATCCACTTGGCCAGCGAAGTCGATGCAACGCTTGGCTGCATTGAGTATCGGTACCATATTTTTCCAGAAATTCGTGCAAACCAAGCCCTTTTTGAAACTGGATAGTATTTTTTGGCATGATGGAAACCCTCGTATATTCAGAGGGTTCCATTATGCGGCCACCACAGGCTCAATAGCTGAGCCTGGTGGGTAATCAGGAAAACATTTGCGTTTATTCGCGTTCATTTCCGGCCAATAACGATCTACTCAAACTCAATAATCACCTGATCAACCGCCAGGCTTTCACCCACTTCGGCATTGATCTTGGCCACCACGCCATCCTGTTCGGCGCGCAGGACATTCTCCATCTTCATCGCTTCGATCACTACCAGCTCTTCACCTGCTTTCACATTCTGGCCTTCGCTTACCGCCACTTTGACCAACAGGCCGGGCATGGGCGAGAGGAGGTATTTTGACATATCGGCCGCCACTTTTTCGGGCATCAGCGCGTGGAGTTCGGCGGCACGGGGACTCATCACCAATGCACGGGTTACATTACCGCGATAGGTGAGTGTCAGCCAAAGGCCACTACGCTCCACCTGAAAGCAGACAGCTTCATCATTAATGGTGGCGCGAAACAGCGGCTCTCCCAGCTCCCAATCCGTCATCAGACGATAACTCTTACCCTCATACTCAACCTCGTGGCCGGCAGCTGAAGTTTTTGCGGTCACTTGGTGGATCTCACCATTGATAACCACCGCCCACTCATTACCGACGTGGCGCTCGTAACCGGGTAACTGTCCACTGAGGCGGGCGGCCCTGTCCATATAGCTACGATTAACCATGGCGGCAACAGCCACGGCTTTGGCGGGATCGTCCTGTGGTACATCGGCGGAGTTGAAACCGTCGGGGTATTCGTCGGCGATAAAGTTGGTAGTCAGGCGTCCCTCAAGGAAACGGGGATGCACCATCAGCGCATTGAGAAAGCTGATGTTATGCTGTACACCGCGGATGTAATAGGCATCCAACGCCCCCTGCATACGTTCAATCGCCTCGCTGCGATCTTCTCCATAGGTCACCAGCTTGGCGATCATCGGATCGTAGAACATGGAGACCTCACCGCCCTCATAGACGCCGGTATCCACCCTCACCCCTTCACCCGTCGGTGGCTGATAGTGGATCAACCGGCCTATGGAGGGGAGGAAGTTACGGAAGGGATCCTCGGCATAGACCCGGGTCTCCATGGCCCAACCGTTTAACTGCACATCCTCCTGCTTCAGCGGGAGCAACTCACCGTTGGCGACACGGATCATCAGCTCCACCAGGTCGAGGCCGGTTATGTATTCGGTCACCGGATGCTCCACCTGCAGGCGGGTGTTCATCTCCAGAAAGTAGAAGTTGCGGTGGGCATCGACAATAAACTCAACGGTACCGGCGCTACGGTAATTCACCGCCCGGGCCAGTTGTACCGCCTGCTCACCCATCGCCTTGCGCGTCGCCTCATCAATAAAGGGAGAGGGGGCCTCTTCGATCACCTTCTGGTGACGGCGCTGGATGGAGCACTCACGCTCATTGAGGTAGATGATGTTGCCGTGGGTGTCGGCCATCACCTGGATCTCGATATGGCGCGGCTCTTCAATAAACTTCTCGATAAAGACACGCTCATCGCCAAAGCTGGAGCGCGCCTCGTTGGTGGCGCGCTCGAAACCGTCACGGCACTCAGCCTCGTTCCAGGCCACCCGCATCCCCTTACCACCGCCACCGGCGGAGGCCTTAAGCATCACCGGATAACCCACCCCGGCGGCGATCTCCACCGCATGGGCTGTATCACGCACCACATCGGTGTAGCCGGGTATCACATTGACCCCAGCCTTCTCCGCCAGCAGTTTGGAGGTGATCTTGTCACCCATGCTGTTGATGGCGAGAGTGGCGGGGCCGATAAAGGCGATCCCCTCCTTCTCCAGCGCCTCGCAGAAATCGGAGTTCTCGGAGAGAAAACCGTAGCCTGGATGGACCGCCTCGGCACCACTATCCTTACACGCCTGGATAATGCGCTCCATCACCAGGTAGCTCTCAGCAGAAGCGGATGCACCGATATGCACCGCCTCATCGGCCATCTGTACATGGAGGGCGTCCCTGTCCGCATCGGAGTAGACCGCCACACTCTTGATACCCATCTTGCGGGCACTCTTCATTACACGACAGGCGATCTCGCCACGGTTTGCTATCAGTATTTTTTTGAACATTATTTATCCAGTTTTTTTAGCCGGAAATAAACGCGAATATATTAAAAATTATTTACAACCCTTCTCCATTCAACCCTTGGCTTTTGGAAATTGATCAGCAAGCAGATGTTAAATCCGCTTGCTTTTAGGTAGTTAAGACACTGTGCTATATGTTGGTCTGAAAAGGCATCCACACACTTAAGTTCCACTAAAAGCCTCTCTTCCACTAGCATATCCGCTACATAATTCCCGATGTCTTGACCTTTATAGCTGACTGTCATCGGCACCTGAGTTTTTTGTTTTATACCCTGAGCATTCAACTCTTGCGCAAGTGCTCTCTCGTACACCTTTTCCAGAAATCCACTGCCAAGGTGGTTTGAAACCTCATAGGCTGCACCTATTACCTTTCTCGCCGTCTCGTCAATAAATTTGCGTTCATTCGCGTTCATTTCCGGCCCTCCTTAGCCATTACTCAATTTAGAGCGGAATATTGCCGTGCTTGCGCCAGGGGTTTTCCAACTCCTTGCCCTTAAGCATCGCCAGTGAGCGGCAGATGCGCTTACGAGTGCTGTGGGGCATGATGACATCATCGATGAAACCACGGCTGCCGGCGACAAACGGATTGGCAAAGCGCTCACGATACTCATCGGTGCGCTGATCAATCTTCTCCTGATCACCCAGATCCTGGCGGAAGATAATCTCCACCGCACCCTTCGGCCCCATCACTGCAATCTCAGCGGTGGGCCAGGCGAAGTTAGCGTCACCACGCAGGTGTTTGGATGACATCACATCGTAGGCACCGCCGTAGGCCTTGCGGGTAATCACGGTCACCTTGGGCACCGTCGCCTCGGCGTAGGCGTAGAGCAGTTTGGCACCGTGTTTGATGATGCCGCCGTACTCCTGGCTGGTGCCCGGCAGGAAGCCCGGCACATCCACCAGGGTGACCACCGGAATATTGAAGGCGTCGCAGAAGCGGACAAAACGGGCGGCCTTTTTTGATGAGTCGATATCGAGGCAGCCCGCCAACACCATCGGCTGATTGGCGACGATGCCGACGGTAGAGCCCTGCATCCGCGCCATGCCGGTGATGATATTTGCGGCGTGATCGGGCTGGGTCTCGAAGAAGTCGCCATCATCTACCATCTTGTAGATCAGCTCTTTCATGTCGTAGGGCTTATTGGGATCCGCAGGCACCAGGGTGTCGAGAGAGGAGATTTTACGATCAGACGGATCATCCGTCGGCCACACCGGCGGCATCTCGCGGTTGTTGGCGGGCAGGAAGTTAACGAACCGACGCAACATCAGCAACGCCTCGACGTCGTTCTCAAATGCCAGATCGGCCACACTTGATTTGGTGGTGTGAGTAACGGCTCCGCCCAGCTCTTCCGCCGTCACCTCTTCGTGGGTTACGGTCTTCACCACATCGGGGCCGGTGACGAACATGTAGGAGCTATCCTTCACCATAAAGATAAAGTCGGTCATTGAGGGCGAGTAGACGGCTCCACCGGCACAGGGGCCCATGATCATAGAGATCTGCGGCACCACACCGGATGCGAGGACGTTGCGCTGAAACACATCGGCGTAACCACCGAGGGAGTCCACCCCCTCCTGGATACGGGCGCCGCCGGAGTCGTTGAGGCCCACCACCGGGGCACCCACCTTCATAGCGTGATCCATGATCTTGCAGATCTTCTCGGCGTGGGAGGCAGAGAGGGAACCACCAAAGACGGTGAAGTCCTGACTGAAGACAAAGATCAGCCGACCACTGACGGTGCCGTAGCCGGTAACCACGCCGTCACCAGGCACCTTCTGCTGCTCCATACCGAAGTCGGTGCAACGGTGTTCGACAAACATATCCCACTCTTCAAAGCTGCCGGGATCGAGAAACAGCTCAATCCGCTCACGGGCGGTAAGCTTACCCTTGGCGTGCTGCTTGTCGATACGCACCTGACCGCCGCCTATGCGGGCTGCCTGGCGATGCTCTTCAAGCTGTTCAAGTATCTCTTGCATGGTTTTCTCCAACTCTTTGGGAGTTTCTCTCTTTCGACGCAGAGGTCGCTAAGTTCACGCTGAGAGCGCAGAGTCTTTGCATTACATGGAGGTAGATCATGCCGCCATCCCCTCTCCCTACGAGGGAGAGGGCTAGGGTGAGGGTGTATTAAATCAACAAGCCATCTGCTGATCCCCCTCACCCCAACCCTCTCCCCAAAGGGGGAGAGGGAGCTGGCTACTTCGGAATACCCTGTAATAACTCTGCGCCCTCTGCGTCTCCTCCGCGATCTCCGCGTCCTTTAATTTCTACCGAATCAATCACGCCTCTGGCGGATCAACTCCATCATTTCCGCCGCCGCCACCGGGATATTGGTGCCGGGGCCGTAGACTGCCGATACGCCGGCAGCCAGTAGTTCATCGTAGTCCTGGGGGGGTATGACACCGCCACAGACCACCAGTACCTCTTCGGCACCCTCGGCCTTCAGTGCTTCTATCAACTGGGGCACCAAGGTTTTGTGTCCCGCCGCCAGTGACGAAACACCGACCACGTGGACATCGTTCTCCGCCGCCTGACGGGCCGCCTCTTCCGGTGTCTGGAAGAGCGGGCCGATATCGACATCGAAGCCGAGATCGGCAAAGGCGGTGGCGATCACCTTGGCGCCACGATCGTGACCATCCTGGCCCATCTTCACCACCAGCATACGTGGGCGGCGTCCCTCGGCTTCGGCAAAGGCCTCGACCTCCTGCTTGATCATCTCAAAACCCTCATCCCCCTGGTAGGCGGAACCGTAAACACCGGAGACGGAGCGGGTTACGGCACGATGGCGGCCATAGACCTTCTCCAGGGCATCGGATATTTCACCCACCGTGGCCCGTTCACGGGCGGCATCTACCGCCAGGGCAAGCAGATTACCCTCACCCGATTCTGCTGCCGCTGTCAGAGCGGCCAACGCCGCACCGCAGGCGGCATCGTTACGTGCTGCGCGAATCTGCTGCAGACGTGCCACCTGAGACTCACGCACCACTGTGTTATCGATATCGAGAACATCGATCTCCGGCTCTTCCACCGGCTGGTATTTGTTGACGCCGACGATCACCTCTTCACCACGATCAACACGGGCCTGACGCCGTGCCGACGCCTCCTCGATACGCAGCTTCGGCATACCCGAGGCCACCGCCTTGGTCATACCGCCCATCTCCTCCACCTCATCGATCAGCTTGCGCGCCGCCTCGACCATGGAATGGGTGAGGCTCTCTACATAGTAGGAGCCGGCCAGAGGATCGACCACCTTGGTGATACCCGTCTCCTCCTGAATCACCAGCTGGGTATTGCGGGCGATACGGGCGGAGGCATCGGTAGGCAGGGCCAGCGCCTCATCAAAGGCGTTGGTGTGCAGTGACTGGGTACCCCCCAGTACCGCCGCCATCGCCTCGATAGTGGTACGCATAATATTGTTGTAGGGGTCGGTGGCGGTAAGGCTGACACCGGAGGTCTGGCAGTGGGTGCGCAGCATGGTCGAGCGCGTATCCTTGGGCTGAAAGTGCTTCTCCATCAGCTCGGCCCATAGCAACCGGGCGGCGCGCAGCTTCGACACCTCCATAAAGAAGTTCATGCCGATGGCAAAGAAGAAAGAGAGACGGGGAGCAAACTGGTCTACATCCAACCCCTTGTCGATGGCCGCCCGTACATACTCCAAACCGTCAGCGATGGTGAAGGCCAGCTCCTGAACACAGGTCGAGCCCGCCTCCTGCATGTGGTAGCCGGAGATGGAGACCGAGTTGAACTTGGGCATCTTACGAGCAGTGTAGTCGATGATATCGGCAACGATACGCATCGACGGCTCCGGCGGATAGATATAGGTGTTGCGCACCATAAACTCTTTGAGGATATCGTTCTGCAGGGTGCCTGCCAGCTGCTCCGGTGTCACCCCCTGCTCCTCGGCGGCAACGATATATCCAGCCATCACCGGCAGTACCGCGCCGTTCATGGTCATGGAGACCGACACCTTGTCGAGGGGAATATCCTGAAAGAGGATCTTCATATCCTCCACCGAATCGATAGCCACACCCGCCTTGCCCACATCACCCACCACCCGAGGATGGTCGGAGTCATAGCCACGATGGGTGGCAAGGTCGAAAGCCACCGAAAGCCCCTGCTGCCCGGCAGCCAGATTACGTTTATAGAAGGCGTTGGACTCCTCTGCGGTCGAAAAGCCTGCATACTGACGCACAGTCCAGGGACGCCCTGCATACATAGTCGCCCGGGGACCACGCATAAACGGAGCAAAGCCCGGCAGACTGTCGCTCTGCTCCAGCCCCTCCAGATCAGCCGCCGTATAGAGCGGCTTGACCGCGATCCCCTCCGGGGTTTGCCAGCTCAGCTCACTCAGGGGTCGGCCACGCAGCTCTTTTGTCGCCAGCGCTTTCCAGTCATCCAGATTCGGTTTCGACGAATCACTCATGGTATATCCAGGTTTTGAATAGATTACTCTTTGGACGCAGAGGTCGCTGAGTAGACGCAGAGGACGCAAGGTTTTTACTTCGCGCACGCAGGGTGGGCACTTAAAACGTGCCTACACCACCCGGTTGAAATAGATTTCCTCCGCGCCCTCTGCGTCTCCTCTGCGCCCTCCGCGTCCTGCTTTTCTGTTACTGCGCGTAGCCGATGGTTTTCAACGCCTCGGTGATCTCGTCCAGGATGACAGGATCATCGATGGTCGCGGGCATCTTCCACTCCTGACTGTCAGCGATTTTTTTCATGGTGCCGCGCAGGATCTTGCCGGAGCGGGTCTTGGGCAGACGCGCCACCACCACCACTTTCTTGAACGCCGCCACCGGACCGATCTTTTCACGCACCAGAGCAACCGCCTCGGCAACAATCTCTTCATGGGATTTATCAACCCCGGCGTTGAGTACGACCATGCCCACCGGCAGCTCGCCCTTGAGCTGATCGGCGGCACCGATCACTGCGCACTCGGCGATATCGGGATGGGAGGTGAGCACCTCCTCCATGCCACCGGTGGAGAGGCGATGGCCGGCAACATTGATGATGTCGTCGATGCGGCTCATGATCCAGAGATAGCCATCCTCATCCTTATACCCGGCGTCACCGGAAAGATAGTAACCTTCATTGGCGCTGAGATAGGACTCGATATAACGTTCATCGTTCTGCCACAGGGTCGGCAGGCAGCCCGGAGGCATCGGCAGCTTGACCATGATGCGGCCGATCTCACCCGGTGTCTCTTCGTTGCCGTTCTCATCGAGAACGCGCACGTCGAAGCCGGGAACACAAACCGTGGGAGAGCCGGGCTTCACCGGCAGCGCCTCGATACCCAGGCAGTTGGCGGCGATGCCCCAACCGGTCTCGGTCTGCCACCAGTGATCAATTACCGGCACCTTCAGCTGATTCTCAGCCCAGGCCAGGGTGTCAGGGTCGCAACGCTCACCCGCCAGGAACAGCGCTTCAAAACGGGACATATCATATTTTTTCAGATACTCCGCCGTGGGATCTTCACGCTTGATCGCTCTAAACGCAGTCGGCGCGGTAAACATCACCCTCACCCCATGCTCGGAGATCACCCGCCAGAAGGCGCCGGGATCAGGTGTGCCGATGGGTTTGCCCTCGAACATGATAGTGGTGCAGCCGTGCAGCAGCGGTGCGTAGACGATATAGGAGTGGCCCACCACCCAACCCACATCCGAAGCCGCCCAGTAGACATCACCGGGATCAACGTTATAGATGTTCTTCATGGTCCACTTCATGGCAACGGCATGACCGCCGTTATCACGCACCACCCCTTTGGGGATGCCGGTGGTGCCCGAGGTGTAGAGAATATAGAGGGGATCGGTAGCGGCCACTGGAACACAGTCGGCAGGCTCAGCGGCGTCAGCCCCCTCCTGCCAGTCGATATCCCTTCCAGGCTGCATAGCAGCCTCGGCCTGGGGGCGCTGATAGATGATGGTGTGATCCGGCTTATGAGCAGCGAACTCAATCGCCTCGTCGAGCAGGGGCTTGTACTCGATCACCCGCGCACCCTCAATACCGCAGGAGGCGGAGACGATGGCCTTGGGCTTGGCGTCGTCGATACGGGTGGCCAGTTCTTTGGCGGCAAAACCGCCGAACACCACCGAGTGAATGGCGCCTATACGAGCACATGCAAGCATGGCGATGGCCGCCTCCGGAATCATCGGCATATAGACGATCACCCGATCACCCTTGCCGACACCCTGAGCTTTCATCAGGCCGGCAAACTTGGCTACGGTGTCACGCAGTTCACGGTAGCTGTAGGTTTTTTTGCTGTTGGTCACCGGACTGTCGTAGATCAGCGCCGCCTGGTCGGCACGCCCTGAATCGACATGACGATCCAGTGCGTTATAACAGGTATTGAGTTCACCACCGGCAAACCATTGGTAGAATGGCTTGTTGGAGTCGTCGAGCACCTTATCCCACGGTTTGTACCAATCAATATCCGCTGCGGCCTCTGCCCAAAAACCCTCAGGATCTTCCATCGAACGCGTATAGATCTCTTCGTAGCTCATCTTTTTCTCTTCCACGGTGGTATTTATAGTTCGACCGACGCGATGATCCTCTTCGCCAGGCCACCTGCAAAGTAGTTCATTTTTACTCCTTTCTTACGTTTACGTAAAGAGTAATTTTCATTCTAACTGCCTATTTTTTAGTCTGTTTTTATAATTACACTGCTAAATCATGGTTTTCCCGAATATCTGCTAATTTGTTAACAAATTAGACTGCTCAATGTAAATGTTCACAGTCACTCAGAAGTCTGTCCTATAGTTAGATACACAGAAAAAATTATGTGGTTTGCGGGCCAATAAACTTAATCTATGCCAACCAAAGAAGAAAAGACAGGCCCTAGGCCTAGCCAAACAGCTGGAGCGCAACGGTCGCCTGCCGCCCGGACTGGAGAAACGCGATCTGCCAAACGACCTGGAACGAATGCTGCCGGCACGCAGTGACGAATACAAAAGGGTAGTGATTGACAGCGATGTTTTGCTGATTGAGGAGGCTACCGGATTAATCCTCGATATCCTCAAGGATGTACTTTAGGGAGCATTGCCTATACTTGCACCTATGTAACCTTAAATTAAGGAGGAGAACATCATGAAACTGAAGGAGGTACTGGAGGGTAAATCCAGCGATGTGGTCTCGGCCACACCCGGCATAAGCGTTCTTGACGGGATTCAGCTGATGTGTGACAAAAAAGTAGGCTCGGTAATGGTCATCACGGAAAGCGGTGATCTGCAGGGCATACTCACAGAGCGCGATATTCTCAGCTTCTGCGCCGAGCGCAACGGTGACATCACCGGTGCCACTATCGATGATGCGATGACTCATCACATTATCATCGCCACCTTGGATACCAGCGTTGAAGAGGCGATGACAATGATGACCAACCACCGTTTTCGCCACCTGCCGATCATGGAAGACGGCAAGCCGGTTGCTATTGTCTCTATAGGCGACCTGGTGAAGGCAAAGCTGAAAGATATGTCAGTGGAGGTAAAATATCTGCGCGATTACATCAACACCTGATGAGCCGCACCTGGAAATAGTCGCTCCTACTCCACAATAGCCGGTATATTAAGTAACTTCTGAGCAATACCGGGGTTGGCAAGTGCAACCCAGGCTACGACCTCCTAATACTGGGTAGCCTGGGCTGAGCTTGCGAAACCCGGGGATAATCCTGAATTAATAAACACCGACCGTCGATCAAGCGGGATGGCTACATTTCACCCTTAACTATGACACGTAACGTTCTCCTGCTCCTGACGGCTTTAATTGCCCTTACTACAACAACGTCTACACACAGCGAGGAGCAGTACAGGTTTCGTGAATACTTCGAGACCTTGCCCTTGTTCTGGGATGTGATTTACGCAAAGGGAGGCGAGACTCTCTACTGCGGTAAGAAATTCGGGTCACGCCGGGGACGCGGCATTAATATCGAGCATGTATTCCCCATGGCTTGGGCGATGCGTGCCGAAGGGTGCCGCAGTCGCAAGTCATGCCGTAAACACAGCCCCCGTTTCAATCGTATCGAGGCGGATATGCACAATCTTTATCCGGCACGCCAGGAGATCAATAAAGCACGCAGCAGCATCCCCTTCGGCATTATAAAGGGTGAGCAACGACAATTCGGGCGCTGCGATTTTGAGGTAGACGAGCGCCGACACAAGGTGGAGCCAAAGCCTGAGGCACGGGGCAATATCGCCCGCGCCATGTTTCACATGCACGACAGCTATGGAATGAAGATCTTTCGAAGCCAGGGAAAACTATTAAAACAGTGGCACCGGCAGGACCCGCCGGATGAAGAGGAGAAACAGCGCAACAACCGTATCGGCAAGTTGCAGGGTACCCGCAACCGCTTTATCGATAAGCCATTGGCGGCGGATAATCTGAGATTTTAAAAGCGCAGAACGGGTGCATTCTGCGCCTCTAAACGAGATAAGCGTTCTGTGTGGTGCTCGGGCTCTATTTATCCAGGCACACACTCACTCCTCATTACCCGCATCTGAGATATTGGTAGCCGCCAATTCGCGCGCCTTTACTTCATCCGGCGCACACTCTCCGCACAGAAAATCCCACGCACTGCTTCCGTCATAAAGAGGCACACCAACAAATCGCCATCCAGCCTCACGCCTAAACTCCCTCTCACAGCACGAGCATTTTTGCCAGAGGAAAAGCGGCCACGCTCTGTATATACCGCCTGCGTATCGATCATTTATCTTAGGTATTTTTCCCATCTCACTGCCCCACAGTGGCGCTACTGGGCAACTTCAAGTCGGTCATCACGCCACAAACTATAGACACTATAGATTCTATACCCATATAACCTGATTTATATAGAAGATTTTAGCTCCCTAACATAACGGAGCAAAGCATCAAGTGGTTAAACCTAGATTCCGCAGTTGACCGCTCCATTCTGAGGCTATGTTGCTGATATGAAAACCATTGATATCAATTTACACTTTCACCTACCGGGTGAGCCACGCTACGGGGTGAATTGCACGCTTGCGGAGGCGCATGACGGCGTTACAACTCCTTGGAATAGAATAACTATTACGCGTCGTTGTGCCTTGCCCTGCACCCCCGCAAACGCACACTTCACCCCATCCAACTGCGGATTCTAGGTTAAAGCTGTCTGAGTATCTTCTGAGCATCCAGATAGTTGTGCTCAATCCGCGTGAAACCAGCGCCCTCCTGCAGTACCAGCGATGGAAAACCACTCACTCCCATGGCACGCCCTTGAGCCATTTCACGCTCCAGCCGCCGCCGAGTGGCTGCTGACTGCAGCTGTTCAGCAAAACGATCACCATCCAATCCGATCTCTTGTGCCATGGCCATCAATGTCCCACTGTCTGAGGGGTTACGCGCATGCAGATAGTAGCCGTGCTGTATCGCTTCAATCATCGGCTCTTCAAATGCCAATCCCTGCTCCCGGGCCGCAATCACCCCCCGGCAAGCGGGCCAGGTTGAGCGCCTGGGTTGGCAAAGCTCCCAGAAATCAAAATTGAAGACAGCTCCGGGTACCTGCTGCTCAATGGTGCGCCAGGTCTTTTGCAGATAGCTCTGCATTGTCTTGGGCATAGGTTCGTCACTGTCTACCGCCAGACCACCAAGGAGCCGCCGAGGCGTGACTGTAGCCGGCAGGCTGCGCACAAGTTCCAACCATATGGGACGAAAAGCCCAGCACCAGGAACACATAGGGTCATGGACATAGTAGAGGATCTTCTGCATCGCCTCTTTCAACCCAGGGCTCAATAGAAGAGGAACGCATTAACAATTCCGCCTAAATGGGTGAACACCCAAAGGGGTATCAATACCCGGCCATAAACCTTGTGATATCGATTGAAGTGCGAAGAGCGCTCCGGATGCATCTTTTGGCGCCAGCGAGCAAGCACCAACAAGGTAGCACCGATCAACGGCAGCAATGCCACTGAACCGTGGAGGGCGATCCACCAGATATACTCAGGCGGCACATGGGGAACCAGTCCGGGATAGCGGTAACGGAGCAGATAGAGGGCAATAAAGGCCCAGGCGGCCAGCATCAGTACCGCCATGATGCGCCCATGGCGCTCAAAATCACTGCTACGGGCAGCGCGCCAGGCAATGAACAACAGCACCAGCGCCACCACCGCCCACACCGACCCGGCATAGAGAAAAATCCACTGCATCATAGATCCACAACCCCTCTGGAGCGTTCTGCACCCCAGGCCCCTGGAGGCGAATATCGCCTAATAATTTCCATGAAATTCCTGGTTTCTTCACTCAGACGAGCCGGCTCAACCTGCATTACCGGCTGCAGGAGAACCTCATTTACGACGTAGAACCTCTACCTTCTTAACCCTATCGAGCGCTATCAGCATGGTCATTTTACCCCCATGGATACGCTGCTCCACCTCCAGAAATTCACCTTTCACGGCGTTCAATATCCCATGCTTGGGCTTGCTCCGGCTTGTAGTGTAGATTCGAACGTCACTACCCAAGTAGCCGGCCAAACGATCAACACCGGTCTCGATAAAGCGGGGCTTCGCTCGTGACAAACGACCACCGGATGCGGCAGCACCGTCCTGCGTATCGCCCTGCCGGGATGACCACCCCATGGCACCCCTCTCCGGTATCGTCAGCCCTAGATCGGTCACCTGTCGCTCACCAACGGTTACCTCCAGGCCAAGCAGTTCAGGCCATTGACTTGGGGAGTAACTCTGTAACTTGGGCAGGTCCAGCCTCACTCCCGGTGCTATCCTGAGATGCACCTCGGCAGACTGCCTGATCATCTTGTCCAGGATGAAGCGAATACCCTGCCCCGGGACAAAACCGAGCTCTTGTGCATAGCGCTGGTCACTCATGGAGAAGAGGTTGTCGAGGTAGGCGGATGGCCTCTTACCCGCTTGCTTGGCACAGTAGTTAACCATGCCGATGGCGTAGTCTTGTGCCATCTGGTAACGCAACTCGCCACCCGCCAGTCTCGGCATCACCCTCATAGCGACATCGCCGGCGGCGGCAACATCGGTGAATGAGAGATCAAGCCGAAAATTCTCTATCTCCTGTAACCAATAGCCTATGTTGATTGAGAGCTCTCCCGCTGATGCATTCAAGCGATAACCGAAACGTACGTCCGCTATCAATCGTTGATAGTCGAGATTTTCAAGGCCGGAGTGGCTCAGAATACCACCCAGAGTACAGGGCTTTGGCCGGGCGGCCACCGTGCCACCCTCAAGGCCAAAAAGTTGCTCCACCTCCACTGGAATTTCGATCCGGCGGGCTGCCACCTGTACCTTCTCCGGAGGCTTGTCCGCCTTCAGGCCACCCACCATCTCAAGCAAAAAAGTGAAATCATCACCAGCCAACTCGAGAACACCGATACGAACAACTTCCACCGCCCCCTTGGGGATAACTGTAATTCCCTCAACGGAGACCTCTCCACCAAAGCTTGAGCTGATCTCTTCGTAACGAATATCAACATAGGGCTCGACCAGATGAATAAGACGGTCCACTTCAGCTTTCACCTTGAAGTGGACATAACCTTTCAAACCACCATAAACGGCAAGACAAACAACCAGAAACAGCAAAATTATGCTCTTGGATCTCACGACGGTCGTCTCTGATTCGTGGTTATCATATTCACTTCAACAGGTCGGTTTTAGCCCATCCACACGTGGCCTCATGGAGTGCCGCTCTACCCCCGACAATAAAAGTTTGGCGTCTAAGGGGAGGCAGCTGGAGGTTTGTAGCATGAAAATACTCCAATAAACAGGTGTCTGCACCCTACAACCACACATATGGAGTACTCTCATATATTATTGAGCTTAGTCGATTTGAGTTAAAATCCACCTGGGATCGCCGTAAGAACCACCCAATTTTATTACTAAGCTTCGATTCTTGGACAGCTGCGGAAGGAGTACCTTTGCCATTGAGAAAAACAAAACGCCGTTCACGCAACGAAGCGCTGCAACGTTATGAGAAACACCGCCGAAGAAACCTGTTGTCCACTCCAGGAGTTCATGACTTCATTATCGTACTGGACCACCTTAAGGCAGGCTTCAACGTACCCAAGATATTCCGCAGTGCCGAGGCCTTCGGCGCTCATGAGATCCATCTTATCGATATCGGTCCATTCGATCCCTCACCGGCCAAAGGCGCATTTAAAACGGTCCCCGCCCGCCCCTTCGACACTTTCGAGAAGAGTTATGCTGACCTGAAAGAGCGTGGTTACACTCTGTTCACTCTTGAAGCCGATTTGGGCGAACCGCTCACCTCCGCAGAGTTCCCGAAGAAGAGCGCCTTTATCTTTGGTCACGAGGAGATGGGCATCAGCTTCGATCCCTCACTCTACCCGGAGATACGCCGACTCTCGATCCCCCAGTACGGCCGTATCGAAAGCCTCAATGTGAGCATTGCCGCTTCCGTTGTCATGTATGAGTACGTCCGGAAACATGGAACACCTGTAAACCGGCCCGCCCCGGTGACCAGAGACGGCGATCCTCAGGATAAAATCCGCCGCAACAGGCGCAAGTCACTCAGCAACAAAAATGAGCTGGATATTTAGTTCAGAACATTTGAATGAAAGCCCACTACTCCTCTGGTAGCGAAATTGTCACTCGGCGGCCACCATACCCATGCCGCTTATCGTGGGCTCGCGCCCGCACCCAGGTCAAATTGGCGGGAAGCTTGATACTGCCCAGAGAGCGGGTAAAAGGCTGCTCATCAACATGAGGGTGGTGCAGTACCCGAACGGCCAGAACCTTGTCTTCGGGACCGAGAATCTCCCAGCGGTCCGCATAGTGGCTCCAACCGCTATCGGCATGACGAACCGTCACGTCGAAACGGTAGCTGTGGAGGCCGGTTTTTTCTGCTGTCAGTTTAAGGACATCCGCCTGCCCTGCCATCACCGCACCAGACAGCATGACCGT
This sequence comes from Candidatus Sedimenticola sp. (ex Thyasira tokunagai), assembly GCA_037318855.1. Taxonomy (GTDB): domain Bacteria; phylum Pseudomonadota; class Gammaproteobacteria; order Chromatiales; family Chromatiaceae; genus Vondammii. Next base: position 33,043 of record CP134874.1, read on the forward strand.
ACTGATAAGTAGTACCAACCGATAATAATATTTCACGATTCTATGTCCTTAAAGATCGACTAATGGGTGTTCAACCAAGGCTTACGACCTTTGGAACACAACTTTCAGCGGTTAGTTCCTGGATAAAGCGTTACATTAGCTTCAAAAGCTCAGCCTTCTGCTCCACCTCGCTCCCGCAAAGAGCAAAACCAATCAGCCCCTTATCAACGGAACGAAACAGCGCCTTAACACCACCACTATTTTTGTCAATTTCCCAAGCACCTTCCACCTCTCTCGGCGGGGGCACGGCAACCACTGGGCAAGCCGGCGTTTTAATCACCACCGGCATGATCGGATAGCTCACCGTCGTCACTTCACCCGCCAGGGTTTTTGCCAGCGCCTTGGCACCCAGCATCAGAGGCATCACAAAGGGCAGGTTCACTCCATCCACCTCCGCACAATCCCCCAGCGCATAGATACCCCGGAGGCTACTTTTAAGACTTGAGTCCACCCTGATACCGCGGTTTGTATCGAGGCCGGCCTCAGTAGCGAGATGGGTATCAGGCACCAGACCAACTGCAGAGATCACCAGATCAGCTACTACCTGGCCACCATCTTTAAGTGCCAGCAAGTAACCGCTATCAACACGGTTGATCGTCTCCACCACCGTTCCCAGATACCAATCCACTCCCTGCTCCCGAAGAGCTGCTTGCAAAGAGTGGCCTACCTCCTGGGGAAGCAGTGTCGAGATAGGGTAGGCATCGGGGCCAATAACAGAGACCCGCTTCCCCTGACTCAGTAAATCATTGGCAAACTCACAACCGATTAGGCCGGGGCCAATAATCGCCACTCGTTCAGCCTTGCCTAGACGCTCTCTATAAACGGCATAGTCAGACAGGCTATTCACTGAGATCAGGTCCTCAGCACCCTCACCGGCATAGGGTATGTGAATCGGCTTTGCACCGGTTGCCATCACCAGAGAGTCGTATTCAAGCCACTCACCACCAGCATAGAGTCGCCTTCCCTTTGCATCAATCTGCTCTACCCGGGTATTGGTCATAATCGATGCATCCAGGCTTATCCGCATCTTTTCCGCTTCAGCGATCACCAAAGCCTGTGCATCCTTACCTTGAGCCAGCGCATTGGAGAGCATCGGCTTGGAGTAGGAACTGCCATCATCCGCTGTAATAAAAACCAACGGCTGCTCACTGTTGAGACGCCGAAACTCTCGTCCCAGACTATACCCGGCCAGACCGGTACCGATAATGATGATCGGCTTCATTCTCCCTCTCCTCCTTATGGAGGGTGTCGTAAAAGCACCAGTCCCTTCTCCCTACGAGGGAGAAGGTTAGGATGAGGGTGTATTAAATCAATAAGTTACCTATTGATCCCCCTCACCCTAGCCCTCTCTCCGGTGGAGAGAGGGGACTTTTGCGACACCCTCTTATGACAGGAGTGGCCTCAACCACTCCTACTGACGGGTCATTTATACTTCGACCATTTCAAAATCACTCTTGGCGACGCCACAATCAGGGCATGCCCAATCTTCAGGAATTTCATCCCAGCGGGTACCTGCAGAAATACCTTCATCCGGCAAACCCTGCTCTTCGTCGTAGATGAACCCACACACTACACATTGATACTTTTTCATCGCTCTAACCCTCTTTGTTAAAATTCGTAATCCAAAAAAATTTACCCTAGGGAAGCCCTGATCAAGTCTGGTTAGATTTAGGCTGAGAGAAAATTGTCACTATTCGTTTCGAAGTGAGTAGCAATAGTTGCGCTATTGCTGCGATCTTCGGGACGAATAGGGGCAATTTTAGCCAGCGTAAAGCAATCATGACTTGTTCAGAGCTTCCCTATCCTATGTCCATCAGGCCTTAAACTGATCCCGCTTCTTCCGGTAACCCTCAGCATGACGCTGCTCCACGCCGGTCAAAGCGGCAAAGCGTTTCTCCGCCTTCTTCAGCAGCGCAGCAAACTGATCTGCATGCTCTTTCGACTCCTCGATCTGCCCGTCCATCTCAGCTACGGCGTCATGGTTCTGCTCTTCCAGTGCGGTGTGGCGAAACTCCGGGTACATTTCTGTGTACTCATGGGTCTCGCCATCAATTGCCATCTGCAGCATCTTCTCTACAGTCAGCGTACCGGACGGATAGAGGAGCTCCAGATGGCCAAACGCATGTGCGGTCTCCTGACGGGCGGTCTCTTCAAAATGACCTGCCACATCATCTGCTCCCAGCTTACGACACTCACGGGCGAAGAACAGATACTTACGATTGGCCATCGATTCACCGGCGAAGGCGGCTTCAAGGTTCTTTACCGTCTGGGATACATTTTCGTTGCTCATCTCTCTCTCCTGTTCGTTTTAAACATCGCTGTTTCGTTGCAGTGGAAATAGATTAACAACGGTGTTATTTTCGATCCAACGAGTTATTTCGATACTACTAATTGATTTTTTCGATTTATGAATCTACCCACACTCCGTCAGCTTCAATATCTGGTCGCCGTAGTCGAGACGACCCACTTCGGCCAAGCTGCAGAGCGCTGCTTCGTCACCCAATCCACCCTCAGCGCCGGCATCCAGGAGCTGGAGAAACTGCTTGGCACAAAACTGCTGGAGCGCAGTAAGCGCAAAGTGATGCCAACGCCCCTGGGTAGAGAGGTCGCCCGGCGAGCCCAGGCACTGATAGAGCAAACATCCGAACTTGTCGAGTTGGCTCACCACGATGGAGCACCTCTCTCCGGCCCACTGAGGTTGGGCATCATCCCCACCATCGGTCCGTTTCTGCTTCCAAAAGTGCTTCCACAGATCCGCAAGGCATATCCGCAACTGGAGCTGTTTATCTATGAAGAGCAGTCCGCCGATCTGGTGGCAAAACTGGAGGGGGGTGAACTTGATGTCGGCATACTCGCACTGCCCTACCCATTGGGCTCACTGGAGTCACAGGTGTTCTGGCAGGAGAACTTCCTGCTTGCACTACCCCAGGGGCATCCACTATGCGAAGCCAGGCACGTGAATACCGAGTCTCTACCTAAAGATGAACTGCTTCTTCTAGAGGAGGGGCACTGCCTGACAGATCATGCCTTGAGCGCCTGCAAACTGGAGGGATTAAGACGTAGTGCCGGCTTTCAGGGGACCAGCCTCTACACACTGCTGCAGATGGTGGCGGGTGGACAGGGACTTACCTTTCTTCCAGAGATGGCGATAGATGGCACCAAAAGGGACAGCGGGGAGATCGTCTATCGCCCGCTGGACGAGCCCGGCCCCCACCGCCGGATAGGCATGGTCTGGCGTAAAACTTATTACCGCAAAGAGGAGATGAAACTCTTTATCGATGTAATGACAGCGGCACTCATTTAAGCGAGTCTTCGATTTCGTGATGCAAAACGGGACATCCAAGTCCCCCTTTTGCACTCAATCTTTGACAGCCTATTAGTGCCCCGGCCGTCCTGGTCACTGACCGCTACGCGATAACATCGCAAGCTCGTTACCGCTTCGCAGTCAGTTCCCAGTGACTGGACGCCGTGTTCGGATGCCTACTTTGCTTCCCCTCTGGCGCGCTACGCGCACGACGGGTAAGCAGTGCGGCCTCACGGCTACCGGGGATTACCAGCCTTCGCTTCGCTCTCCATGGCTGGCAGCGAAGGAACCTCTGGACGAATCATGATCACGCATCTTGGCGCCGGAATTCGCCACTTTATCGTTGTGAATTTTCGCAGTAGCCTGCTATTACGTGCGATTCACGCCTCAAATTGACAAATTCCGATCACCAATCTGCCGTGACCAGATTCATCCAGAGGTTCCCTAAGCAACTGGCTATCTTCCACGCTCGGCGGTGTTCTCTGAGCACCTCTTTTCGCGGATAGAAACGATCCAACTTATAGAAAGTAACAGCTCCTCTTGAAATAAAATCACTCCATCCCCAACTTCTGTAGCGTGGAGGCTTCCATCGAAGATCCGCAAAAACCGCACGGCTCAATGAGCGTGCATAACACAACCTCATATTGCTTAATTGCGAGGATATGACTATGACTACTTTTGATTTCACACCCCTATTCCGTTCCGCTATCGGCTTCGATCGCCTGGCTAATGCCCTGGAGACCGCAAACCGTTATGAGTCTAACGGCTACCCCCCCTACAACATCGAGTTGACCGGTGAGGATGATTACCGCATCACCATGGCCGTGGCGGGTTTCACCGATGATGACCTCGAAATCGAGATCAAGCAGAACATCCTGAAGGTGACCGGCGGTAAGAAAGATGACAGCAACGGCCGTACTTTCCTCCATCGTGGCATCGCCAATCGTAGCTTCGAGCGCAGCTACCAGCTGGCCGACTATGTACGGGTAGAGAATGCCGAGCTGCAAAATGGCCTATTGCACATCGACCTTGTGCGCGAGATCCCCGAGGCGATGAAACCCCGCCGCATCAAGATCAACGGCAGCAGTGAGACGCTGATCGAAACCAAGGCCAACGCGGCCTGATAAGGAGAGGCATGAGGAGGCCGACGCCTTCTCATGCCCTGACATTTTAGTCATCTGCCAGGAAGGCAGAACGGAAAGCACTACTTCCCTGATCCAGCACGCCCGGAGGCCTCTTCTTCGAGACGCTGCTGCGCCCACTCGCGCTGGCACTTGCGCACACAGGCAAAAAACGGCTTGGTCTGATCACCAGCACAGCAGTAACCCAGCGCCATCCCCGAAGCCGGTTGCCGGCCGCTCTCACTGCGGCATTTTGCGTAGTTTTTATGATCTTTCTGGGTGTGGGTCTTGGGATACCACCACCCTTTGTGCTCACCGCAACAATCGGTGAAACAGTTGCCCCTTTTTTTCTTCGGCTTCAACTTGAAAAGAATCCTTGGTGTCTTTCTCTCCCCCTCCCAGATAATGGCCCGTGAAAACCGCTTTTCGTAGCCCTCTTTTTCTGCTGACAGATGGAAATTACCACCCTCCACCAGATGGTAGGGAACAGGCAGATAGAAGGTGCCATCCTTACTGGTATAGATACCGTGTTTCCTCTCCTCCACCCTGATTCGAGCCCAGGAGAGAGGCTTTGAGGTTTCGGCGTCAACCACCTTTCCCCGGGTTGGCATATCGAGGCGCATCGCCGCCTGGCGGAGTTGCTGCTTTGCTGTCTCCTCGGCCCTCTTTCCGGCCTCCTGCAACCGCGGCCAGAGTACCTCGTCAAAATACCTGCTCTCAAAGGTCGCCTTGACCAGGGTGTACGCCTCATCCCGAATACCGCGCCGTTGTCGGTCGGTCATATCCTTATCCTTGAGCCCGCCGTATTTCTCCTCCAGAAGACGGGCTTTGGCGTCGGCGATAACCGGTTGAACGTAGTTGAAACCGCCGCTCATATCGACCAGTTCCAGCGCCCGATCAGCGCTTTCCACCTCACGCTGCTCTTTGTAGAGGCGATACATCTTGTCGGTCAGCTTGGGAATCCAGACATACTTATGGATGACTTTAAGTGAGACGATATAGGCATCGACGGCAACCATCAGGGTGTTTGTCTTGGTTCCGCTCTTCCCCCCATACTTGGCAAGAAGTTTCAGTAGCGCCCATTTCCCCACAGACTTGAACGCACCGCGATAATCTTCTGTGGCGATCTGCTTGGAGACGTTCCAGGCAGTCAGAGTATCGCCGATCTGACCGAACAGCTGATACTCCTTGTTGGCGAACCCCTTTATCAGCTCATCCGATACCGATAGGCTGTTACTGAGCCAATCCATCACCTCCGCCTTGGTCAGGTGATCCTGGCGTTCGATCATGGTGAAATCGTATCTGATAGGCATGCGTTCGCCTGCCACGGTGACCGATAGAGGGATAAGCAAAATCACGGTAATCAGTAGGGCGCTTGTTATCCGAATTCGCCTCATGTCAGAAATCCCACTGCTGATTTTGAGGAATGGGGGCAAGCATCCCCTCCTTCTTATCTTCATATCTATAGCCGGTTGCCGCTCTCGACTCCTCCCGCAGCCCAGCCTTAGTGCTATTTTCTCGATCTATAGCTGATGGTCTTTTGCCCATTTCAGAGATCTTATTCATCTTCTCCAGGAAGATATCCCTACGCTCTTCAACCATCTTCCGCGGCAGCAACGCCACTGCCTTCATGACATCGTCTATCAGATTTTCTGCACTCTCTTCCAGCTTCCCTTGAAGCCCCTCTTCCGGTGTAAAATAGAAGGCACGCAGATAATCATCCGCCGCTGAAACATCACTGTTATCAGCCTGATAGCAGCGACCCCGCACATAATGGATATAAGCCAATATCAGATCACCCCTGGGACTACCTGTGGCTTTCCGGGCAAGTAAAACCGCCTGATCGAAGAGTGGGATCGCCTGCTGACATTTACCCTCCTTAGCCAGAGCAATGCCCTTTTGCATATACCTGTCTGTCTCGTCAAAAGAGTCGGCAAAAATTGCTGGAATAGTGCCAACAAGAAGCAGGGTTATGATAATGAGCGGTTTCATAATTATGGGATTCAGTGCGCCTCGTCGCCTCCTATCCACTGAGTTAAGTTGAAGATCAGCAAAAAAGCCAGTGTCTGTTGCTGATTAGCAGGCCAGCCGATAGCAATCTGAATCACTGGAGAGCAATCCCAAATGATACGAATAATAGTTATTGGAGTTGAAAATCTGAGGCTTGTCGAAGCGGGGTAGGTTGAAGGAAGTTGTATAAAAATTAATCATTCCAACTCCTTTTAACCACTTTAGCCCCAATATTTCACAAAATAAAAGGCAGAATCCTCGTATATTCGATATAATTCAGTTACTTACACTGTAATCGAAAAGGATTCTGCCTGTGACAAACTGTAACCAAACTGTTCTGGAATTTCCAGTCCTTAAACGCCGCAAGGTACAGGCCGAATTTAGCGGCGGCGACATTACTTCAGATGGGGGTGTGCTTCTACTGAGACAGATCGACAGGCGACTCGGTTTAATGAAAGCGGTTGATGCCGTCATTCCAGATCCGCGAAATCCTGATTACATCACTCACTCCCAACTGAGCCTGCTACGACAACGTGTTTACGGTCTAGGCTTGGGCTATGAAGACCTCAACGATCACAAAACCCTGCGTAATGATCCTGCTTTGCAGACGGCTGTCGACCGGGAACAGAAATTGGGTAGTCAGTCTACCCTCTGTCGGCTTGAGGGCCGTACTGGAAGAAAGGCGGCAGTCGATATCCATAGGGTGTTGATCGACCAATTCATCGCTTCTTTTGACTCTCCTCCCGATGAGTTGATCCTGGACTTTGATGCCACCGATGATCAAGTTCATGGTATGCAGGAGGGACGCTTTTTCCATGGCTATTATGACCACTACTGTTTTCTTCCCTCTATGTCTTTTGTGGTGATCAATTGCTCATCAGCTACCTGAGGCCCAGCAATGTTGACGGGGCGAAACATACATGGGCGATTCTGGCGTTACTGACGAAACGGCTGCGCCAGGAATGGCCCGATGTTCAGATCATCTTCCGAGGAGACTCCGGGTTCTGTCGCCATAGAATGCTGGACTGGTGTGAACGCCGTGGTGTGAAGTACATCATTGGTATTGCCCGCAATAAGCGGCTGGAGCAGATGATTGAACCGGGTATGCAGATTGTTGAACAACTTGTCGAACTGACTGGCGAGAAACAGCGGGAGTTCTTCCGGTTGCACTATGCCGCCAAGAGTTGGAAACATACTCGCCAGGTCATTGCTAAGCTGGAGGTCACAGACAAGGGGCGCAATCCACGTTTCATCGTCACCAATCTGGAAGGTGACAAGCAGGCACTCTACGATGATCTCTACTGTGCCCGTGGCGAGATGGAGAACCGGATTAAAGAGCAGCAGATGGGGCTCTTTGCAGATCGTACCAGTGCCCACTATTGGTGGGCGAATCAGTTCCGGTTACTCCTCTCCAGCCTGGCTTATGTGCTGATGGAGAGTATCCGCCGGTTGGCGCTCAAGGGCACAGAACTGGCGAGAGGCCAAGTAGGCACGCTTCGGATCAAGTTGTTAAAGATCGGTGCAGTTATGCTGCGCAATACGCGCCGTATCCGCTTCCTGCTCTCCAGCGCTTACCCTTATCAGGATCTCTTCGCCTTGGTGGTTGCTCGTCTGCGACCCGGATAGTTCTCAAGGAGTGCCGCCCCGGCACGATGATAAACAATGGGGGTAAGGGGGAGGTGTGCTTTGATTGTCAGAAAACCACCTTCGATAAGATATACATTCCTATCTTGCTTCTGACTTGCTTAGTATGGGTTAAAAAGCATCGAATCGAATGCTGGGTGAAACATGCGGGTTAGGGAGCCTCTGAATAAGTCTGGCCGAATTGAATTGTGCTCAGGAGGCGTAATATCAAGGCGAAGATCGCAGCTGATAGCTGGCTATTAGCAAGATTTTCAACACAAAAGTATAGCTTTCGGTGATGGTATTCAGCATAGCTGAATCCCTTCGATCGATTTCTCCTGAGTGCAAGGCAAAAGGATATTGCGCAGAAAAGCGCATGCATATGTATAAAGTCTCAGGTTATTGAGAGGTAGGGGTATTTGTCTACCATTCAGCCGGAGAGTAGGATATTCTTTCTCGACATGTTTTTGGAATGCAAGTACTGAAAGCCTACTAATAAAGCAGCGCTGTTCTGTTTAAATTTATGATTTTTGAGATTTTGTTTTATTCATAAAACCATCTTTTATGATCGTAAAACTCCAAGTAAATCAAGCTTGGCTGATAGAGCATAGCTTAAAGGATGGGAATTTAAGGCGCCCCGACCACTTTAACTGTAGTCATTCAGACTTGACCTGCCATCTGGTATCAGATAATTCAGGCGTTACTTCAGCGCATGGTCAATAGCAGCAGCTTGAAATATATATGGCGGAAGGTAACCCCAGACTGCCTGACTCATAAATTTTGAGGTGAGTATGATGATGAAAAAGTATCAAGTTCTAGTATTTGTTCCTTTCTTTATGATTCTTGGATGTTCCAGCGAGGATGGAAACACAACTTCAGAACAATCTAATGAGGAGCATGTTTTTAAAGATCAGATACAAGCACTTAATAAAGCGAAGGATGTGGAGCAGATAATAGAAAGTGCAACAGAAAAAAAGCGTCTGGTAATAGATGAAAATAGCAAATAACAGTGGGAAATTTATTTATACTTTATAGTTGCTATCTACAGGCATTATCTAGGGGATTTTTTGTTCAGTATTATTTAACACCTTTCTCTTCAAAGAATGCTTTATATTGCATATCTTCGTGAAGAATGTGGTTGATCCACCAGTCAGTAAGGAAATCTAATAATTCATGTGGGACTTCACTTTTTCCGTCCAATGATTTCTTGCAAAGATGTGAAATCTGCTTGCTGTAAGCAGTATGTTTTTTGGAATGTTCAAGCAGATCGGGGTACCCGTTCTCTTGAAGCAGGCGCTCTTCCAGTAGAAAGTGTTCGGAGACATAATTCGTAAGCTCCATTAGCGCTGACGAAACATTTTTAAACCTAAGAAGAATGCGGGGTTTGTCAATCAAAGAGTTGATGACCTCTATGATCTTTTGGTGCTGTCGGTCTAGTTCCTCGACGCCAACACTGAATTCGTCTTCCCAAAATATTTTTTTCATTAGCTCAAATTGCGATTGTCTGTTGTAGAAGGGGTATCCTGGTGATACTACTCCATTGCCAATAAGCTGTCACATCTGACTGGCGTCGATAATTTACACTGCAACCTAAATTATGATGAAAAACCCAGCTCAGAGTAGCCAAGCGAAGGCCCAAGCCTTTTTCGTTGATGAGCAATCCACGAGCCGTACATTTAACAGCATAAATATCAATTAGTTAGGTGACCGGCAGCGGTATTGGAGTCTGCCACTATCGAACCCTCTATAAAAGGCTGGCCTGCTCAGCCACTCCTTTTCTGCACCATTCGTGCACATCAATAACCATCCGCTTTATATGACTATACTGGCCGATCGTAACAACGGTACTGTATGGCAAACTTCTGACATATTATTGTCCATTCATTGCAAAATGATAACACTGCGCAGGTGCCTCTTTAGCTATAATTGCCCGCATGAAACGAGATATTGAATTACTTGCTCCCGGTGGAGATATTGACTCTATAAAGGCGGCCATCCTGGCTGGTGCTAACGCCGTATATTGTGGCCTGGACAAGTTTAATGCCAGAGGCCGTGCGAAGAATATTACATTTGAGAATCTTCCCGGCATATTGCGACTTGCTCACCAGAATAACTGCGAGCTATTTCTAACGGTTAATATCATTATCGTTGAGAGCGAACTCCCCGCACTGATTAAGCTACTGAACAAACTGGTCAATACCAAACTCGATGGCATCATCATTCAGGATCTTGGGCTGTTCTATATTCTCAATAAATATTATCCAACGCTTAAGATTCACGCCTCTACCCAGTTGACGACTCACAACGAAGGGCAGATAAAATTTTTAAATCGACTCAATGCTACGCGGGTTAATCTATCTCGCGAATTGAACCTTGATGAGATCAGAGATTTAACGGCTACTGCCCATCAACATGACCTGCTGGTAGAAGTGTTTGTTCACGGTTCAAACTGTGTCTCGTTTTCGGGTCTCTGTTATATGAGCTCTGTACATGGTGGTAACTCAGGAAACCGTGGCCGCTGTAGTCAGCCTTGTAGAGACCAGTATTTAACCACTTCTGAGGGTAGAGATTTCCCTCTTAATATTAAAGACAACTCTGCCTATTCCGATCTAAGGGGGATAGCGGATGCTAAAGTTGACTCGATTAAAATTGAGGGCAGGATCAAGAAATATCACTATGTATACACAGTGGTTGATACATGGAGAAATCAGCTTAATCGCTTTTATGAACATGACCAGATAAGTGGTGACAACAGTGCGCTACGAAAAGTGTTTAATCGGGATTTATCAAATTCGTTTCTAAAGGGTGAGGTTAGCCGAGATACATTCATCGACAATCCACGGGACAACTCGGCCATTCATAGGGCCGAAAAGATTGGCGGGGCAACAATTTATAATTTAACCACCGCCAAAAGAGAACTGTATGATATTAAGACTGAGATCATCGATGATGTTAAGGAGAGGATTGATCAGTTATGCATTGAGAAGGTGCCGTTATCAATTTATATTTCCGGGGCATATGGCTCCCCCATGAAGGTAACTATTAAAACATCTGACTCCACTTTTGAGCTTCTTTCAGAGACACTTATTGAGAGAGCTACAGTGACTAATAGTGATGAGATTCAGGATTCGAAAAGCAAGAAGAGTCGTTCGCAGGAACTCACTGCCGAACTATTTCGCTCTCGTTTTAAAGCAATTAATGAAACGGAGTATTTTATTGACAATGTAGATTTGACAGATCTACAGAGTGACCTGTTCATTCCCTTCAAAGAACTTACATTAATTAAAAATAGAATACTATTTGAACTCAACGGTTCAATAGAGAGCGTTCCTCCAATTAATCTTCCTCGTCTTGGCGGGCAGAATGAAGTTGAAATTACTCCATATCTCTCAGCTTTAATCTCTTCCCAAGATGACTTGGATCTTTACGAGGACTCATCTGCTGAGATAATGTTTGAACTTCCCAATTGCTTTAATAACGGTGGCAATGAGTTTATTGATATATTTAATAGTAACAGCCGTTTAGTCCCATGCTTTCCCTCCATTTTAATAGGGAGAGAGTATCAAACAGCACTGCGAATATTAACTCAGATTAATCCAAAGTATATTGTCAGCAATAATTCTGGAATAGGCTACGAAGCCTATCGACTTGGAATTCCATGGGTCGCAGGCCCTTATATTAATATCGTTAATTCATTTAGTCTGTTATCTCTTAAGGAATACTTTGGATGCACTGGCTCCTTTATTTCAAATGAGCTTAATAAAAATCAGATCAAACGCATTAAAAAGCCTGATAATTTTAGGCTGTTCTACAGCATTTACCACCCTATTGTACTAATGACCAGTAAGGCATGCTTCTTTCACCAGGTCACAGGCTGCGAGAAGAATATAGTGGATAATGCCTGTATTCAGCGTTGTGAGAAATCTTCATTCATCACAAATTTGAAAGAGGCCTCTTTTTTTATTAACAAACAAAAGGGGTATTATCATAATATTCATAACGAGAATAATTTCCTAAATACAGATATTACCCATGACATTCCTAACATGTTTGACTCGCTCTTTCTCGATCTAAGAGATGTAAAGAGCAATACAAAAGTTACTGTAGATAAACAAGCAATCATTAAGATGTTTGAGAGTCATCTGAATAATGAATTGGATTCATCAAAGACGATCCACCAACATATTTTTCCAACGACAGACACGCAATATATAAAAGGGATCTAGACTATTCATCTCTCAAGTTAAAGGAATAGGATTTTCCTCCCATAAAATCAACATATTTCAATGCACCAAAAAGGTTGGGGAGTCACCTCCACATATCCAGTGTCACCTCCAGCATAGCATTTTACAGTCGTGATTATTTTCCCCAGTGGCATGGTAATCTGTTCGTTGCTCACTAAAATTCCAGTTGCTGGTACGCCTTGAACTTGATGGCGAAAAGATAGTGAAAGAGAAGCGCTTATTGAAAGGAGCTTTGGGGCGTATACATGAAGTACGCTGTGGATCGGATGGTTTTATCTACCTACTGACCGATGCTGCAGGTGGCAAGCTGGTTAGACTGGAACTGTCAAACTAAGGGATAGTAAAGAATGTAGACTGGATTTACAGATCACGATCTTTAATCTGATAGATACAAGAATGGGTCGGTGATTGATCTGATAGGATGAAGCAGCACACTGCCCCTGCTTTTCAGCCGAGGATCGGACATTGCCTGATTCTGATTAAACAGTATCAATTCGGCCAACAGAGAAAATTGAACTATGTCAGCAATTTAGTCCGCTGTGTGGCAAAGGTAGTCCATAATTATAATCAAACGAGTCTGGTCACATCGATTTTAGAATAACGGAACGTTATCACCCAGAAAGGTATAAAATAGGGTAATTCAAAATCCCGTTATGTGAGATATTTCTATATGAATTTTATTAAGAGAGAGTGGCTTGCTGCGTTTCCCTACCTGCTAATCCTGATTCTTATCATTAATGTGCATTTTCTAGGGTTTCACGACTTTAGCATTATCGGCATCAATGTCTCCCTCTATAGCCTCGCGCCAATAGTGCTCTACTATCTATTGATGATGCGCAATCAGGATCTTTTGATCCAGCACCACATGGTCGCCTCGGCGGTCAATCTGTTTGTCTATTTCGTGCTCTCTTCGCTCTACGGTGGTGTGATGTATATGCTCGGATATCAGGTGGGTGTTCTGGATATGGAGCTATTATCTGCGGCCAACTTCAATACCTGGGCGGCGATAGGGCCGCTGATTGCGATCCTGGCTCATACCGCAATGACCACGATTCACGGTATTCAACAGGCACTGAAGCAGCAATATCCTGAAAGTGCTTACCAAGAGCCAGGGCAATCTGCTTAAATGAATTCTGGGGTCAGTATACCTATTACCCGGAAAACCGTTTTACCCTGAGGGGAACGAAGAGAGAGGCATCAATGGGAAATATGACACCGAGTTTATCTTCCCCGAAAGGGTTCGCTGTGGTCGCAGAAGAGATGCCGGGGTGAGGTCTGGCCCGGCAACAAGCTAAAGAGGCACTGACCGGCCCAAGCTGTGTGAAAACTCAATAGCATCCCACCTGCAGAGATGGGGTTAAATATAGTGTCATGCACGACGGTACAGTCTTAGATACCTCAATGTGTCACAAGATATGTACTTGGTCTAACTGGTATTTTTTGCCACGAAAAACGATCTCAGAGGGTCATTATTGAGTTTTCACACAGCCTCGGCCAAAAGCGGAAGTAACGACACAGAAGCCGCTTGATCTGCTGCGTGGTGCGGACATTGAAGAGCCAGAGGTAATCCGCCGCTTCCAGCACGTAGCGGACCTTGAGTTGAGAATGGCTTGTCAGAGAAGAATCTAATCAGTGGCATTAATGCAGGATGCAAAATAAAAGACTTGACCCCGCTTTTCCCTCGCGGGACAGTCCTTGCCATTCGCCAGTAGTTATCATCTAATAGGATTAATAATCGCTAAGGATGGTGACCTTCCTACAGAGGACTTTCACCTCATCAGTTCATGCCCATGCTAGGCGTACACAAATGCAGGGTTGTTATGCTGTGCACTTCTCTAACTCAACGGATGAATGGATGAATGGATGAGCAGGTCATTTAAATCAGGGATCGATATTCTGGAAGTCTCCCCGCATTTCGCTGCGGTAAAACAACATTTCCTCGCAGGGGAATTTCACGCAGCGTGTCGAGAACTCTATGGGTGCGATAAGCCCGCAACGCCAATAGATTGGTTGCTGCTGATCGATCTGGCTCGTTCAGTGGGGGCGAACCGGCGCAGTGCGGCTTTGGTGCGTTTGGCGAATCGGTACTTTCCACGGGATCGGAACCTCAACGACAATTTGCTCAGAACGCTGTTGTCGCAAGGGCGTGGTTGGAGCGCCTACCAGCGGCTGCAATTGAATCGGGTGAGCCCGGATAGCAAGTGGGAGTACGCACATTGGCTGCTGCAATGCGCGAATGCCTTGGCTGTCGACAGTGCCATGGGGCCAGCGCGGCAGTATCTGGATGACGCCATCTCCATGGAAATCGATGGCTCTGCGGACTCCCTGTTTCTACAGGTATTGGCGCGGCATGCATTGCGCGACTGGGATGCGGCGGTTGAGTTGCTGAAGCAGGCGCTTGGCATCGCGCCCCATTGGGCGAGAGCCCACACCTTTCTGATCGATTCTTTGCTCTCGCTCGGGCGTGTCGAAGAGGCACGCAATGCCTTGCAGCGCGCTCAACAGCAGAGTCACTCCAGCCCTGGTCTGGACGGTACAACGGCGATGCTGGCCTTCTCACTTGGCCGGTTCGAGGAGGCTGAGGGTTTAATTGAGCAATACCTGCACCGCTGGCCGCATGCGGACTCCGGCTTCGGTATGCGCAAACTGTTGTTGTTCCTGTTGATTGAACGCGGCGATCTCAAGCGGGCACGGGAGATTGCTGAGACCGATGAGCGTTTGCGGGATCTGTTTGATCTGCCTGATCGACTGACGCAGCAGCGTCAGTTTCTACACCTCCCATTATTCGTGCAAAACAGCAACGAATGCGTACCAACCAGTGTCAGCATGATCGCGGGACTGTTCGGCCATCGAATGGAACCGTCGCAGCTGTACGCTGAGATGCGGGGGCGGGAAGGGGTGGCATTGTGGCGTATGCGTGCTTGGCTGCGAGAGCACGATTTCCAGGTTGCAAGCTGTGCCCTGGACAGCACCTCTGTGTACGCGCTTCTCGATGCCGGTATTCCTGTGATTGCCACTTCAGAGTCCATTTTCACCTCGCATGTTGAGGTGATCTGTGGGTACCGGCGTGATCTCGGCATTTTCTACGTGCGCGACCCAATGAACTGGATTCCGCTGGTCGTGCCCGAATCCGACGTTGTCGAACGCTATCAGTCACAGGGTGGCGTGATCGCTATTGCACCGGGTGATCGCACCGATCTGCACGCCGTGATGGCGTCGCATAAGAGCATCCCCGGTAATGCCATGCTCGATCTGGCCGAAGCCGTCGATACCGGCGACACCGAAGCGGCCAGAGCCAACTATCTGCTGATAGATGATGAGCTGCCCAGCGCGCACGTCAGGAACAGCTATGCACGACTCACGGTCATCACGCCGGACGAATACGAGCAAGGCATGCGCAGCATAGCGGCAAATCCGCAGGCCAACGTCATTGCCCGCTATCAGGCGCTGTTGAGCGTGCCGAACAGGGTGGCGAGGGAAATCGTAGACCGGGATACAAGCCATGTATTTGATACGCTCAGTCCTTTTGCCCGGCGCTACCTGAAGCTGATCGACCATCTGGTCCAGGGTAACTGGCAGCCAGCCATGCAGCTGGTCGATCAGATGATCAACAGTGGATCAGGCCTGCCAAATCTGTGGCTAATAAAGAGCGATATCCACGCAGAACTCGGCGACAAGGAGGCCTGCCTGCTGGCGCTGGAGCGGGCACTGGATCTTGAACCCAGCCGTCCAGAAACTCACCAGAAGCGATTGCAGCGGCGCAGCAGCGAGCTCAGTTACAAGCAGTATCTCGATGAGTTTGAAGCCATCTTAAACAACCCAAACAACGAGCGGAAGCGACTGCTTTGGGCTTACTGTGGGCTGCTAGCCGATGGGCCTGCCGGGTTGGAATACGAGCGAGCGATGAATGAACACATGCGCTGGCACCCCTATGACCCAGCAGCCTGGAACAGTCTGATCGGCTGGTACAACCTGCAGGGGCGCGAAGATTTGGCAGCAGCGATGCGCGGGCGGGCGGCCAAACTCATGCCATCGGTATTCAGCGTTGAAGAGAGCACAGGTGATGCCGCTGTGAAGAGCGACGAGCTGCCCAACGATGCATCCTTGCTGCTGAATATCGCCAAAAACAACGAAGACCCACGTTCTGTGGCCGCCAGGGCCGCTCTGCTCGATCCCCGCCAGTATGCCGATCTTGGCTGGTATGAACAAGGACAGCTGATTGTTCTGCAGCTACTGGATATTGACTTCAGTGTTGATGGCGCCAGGTCACGGGGCGATGCCTTGTTGCCACAGACGTGCCCCGGATATTCGGTCTGGTTTGTCACATCCGTGGTGGAAACGCTGACCAGGCGGTGGATTGCCCCCCCGCTGGCGCGCATTGTTCGGTCCTGGCTGGAACAGCAGGTGCCCAATTTCAGTGCCTTCGCCGACCTTGAATTCGAGCGCGCACTGCTGATCGAATCAGAAGGTGATATCGAATCGGCACTGGATGCGCTGGAGGCGATGCTTGGCCATCATCCCGCGCATTCCGGAGCTCATTTTCGTTTGGGGAGATTGAAAGAAGGCCAGGAAAGCTACGACTCGGCGGTGCGGCACTTCCAACGCTCGCTTGAGATCAATCCTGGTTTGCTCGGGTCCATGGAAGGGCTGGTGCGCGTTCAGCAGACGCTTGGTCGGGAAGAGGATGAATACCGGGCTCTCTTGCTGTTGCGTAAAAAGCTCCCCTATGACCCTGAGTACCTGCGGGCAGAGCTGCGCGCCCTCATCGAACGAGGCGAGGGGGATCGGGCGCATGAAGTGTTGGAAGGTGAATCAGATCGGTTCTCCGGCGCCTGGTTGGATCTAACCGCCGCCCGCCTGGAAACCTGGCTGGAAAACCATGCGGTGGCAATGGAACTGTTCCGCAGGGTCAGAGTGCCGGACGAAGAAAAGCTGTTCACTGAGTGGATTAATGTCGGCCTGCCTCTTGCCCAGGCCTTTGAGGATGACGACGAACTGGGCAGATTGCTGGACATCGGCCTGAATCGCTGGCCAGAATCCGTCGGGCTGGTGGAATTACGTGCTGATCTTACTGCTAAGACCGACACCGCCAGCGCACTTGCTCAACTGCATGAGGCGCTGAAAAAAGGCATAGTCGATGCGGACATTGCACGCTTGGTGATTAGGTTAGAGGCACAGGATCCGCTGGTCAGTATCCAATCGATCATTGAGCAGGTGCCTGAATCTGAACAGGCGTATGTTGCGGAAAACATGCTCGATATCCTGTGTGATGCCGAGTTGGTGCCTTTGCAACTCAGCTACACCCGGTGGGCGCAGGAGAGATTTCCCGCATCGATTCCTCTGGCCAGCTCCCTCGCCAATCTTTATGACCTGGAGCGCAACATGGCCAAGGCGATAGAGATGGCATCCCTCGTCAATGAACTGGAGCCGAACAATGTGGCCAACCTCACACTGCTCGGCAAGGTCTGGGCGGACAGAGATGCCAAGCAGGCGGTGGTTTATCTACAAAATGCTTTGAAGCTCGACCGTAACGCCGACACCTTGGCTGAGCTTGCGCGCGCTCATCAAGTCGGCGGAAATCCCGCAGAGGCGAAGAGTGCCTATCGGGAAGCCCTGCAACTCAACCCCCTGAATACTCATGCCTGGGTGAATCTGTTCATACTCGGTGAGGACAACAATTGGCTGTGGTCTTTTGTCGAGCTGATGCTTGTGCGCGGTTATGGCGAAGCCGAGGAGTACTTTCTGGCCGCGGTATTGCGCCTAGCAAAAAAGGTCGGGCAGACCGTGCCGGCCAATTGGGTGACTCTGGCCCATGCCAGGCTGGCGATGCTGAAAATCCGTCCCGCTTTTAAGGACGAACAGATGGTATTACGTACCGGTATCCTGGCCTGGGATCTGAAGCACAGGGGCGCATTGAACAGAGAAAACGCGGGCTTCAGGGAAGATGGCAGGGTTAGCCTGTGGATTACGTCCCGCCTGTCGGCGTACGTCTGGCCACGGAGCCAATGGGTGCCTGATCAAGTGTGATGCTGGGTAGCAAGACGGTAAAAGAAGTCTGCGGTATGGATGGCGGTGATATCCGCATCGGTGCCGATATTCTGGCATATAGGAAGCAGGTAACACCTCGCCTCTGGACATGCCGCCTGCGGCTGCCTCCGACCAATCCCTTAGCGCTCAACGCTTCAGTCAAACAACTCAAGCTGCGGTGACGCACTGCTCGGCCGCTTCGGAATTGATTTGGAACAGACCAAGTTTCTAGGTCCGCTTATCGCCGCAAGCAGAAGCAGGCCATGTCAATCTTGAATGTTGGCTTTGGTCGCGCTGCAGCCATCTGACTGGAAACCTGTTAAGTCCGTATATGGACTCCTCCTCGTTTGCAAGTAAGCTATTCATGGCCGTAGGCTCGACTGCATACGTATATCCGGCCTCTTAAGGTGGCATACGTTGATGCCGGGCCATAATGGGTTGTTCGCGCGCAGATTCCCTATTGCTTCTTCGTGTTGTAACACACTTGGACTTAACCGGGTTTTATCTGCGCCGGTTCGACCTGTTTGCCATTACACAGCTTACTTCGCAATCGTCAAATGATTATTCGTCCCTCAATGCTTTCGATTAAGTTGCCGGTGTAAAATCCGGATCATAATCAACACCTTTGCTCATTATCACCCAAGCTATTCTTGCCAACTTGTTAGCCATAGCGACTGCAGCCACGTTGGTATGTCGCCTCTCTTGTAGATTTGTAATCCAGCGACTGAGTCGGTCATCCTTATCTTTTGCTGTACGCATTGCAGAGCGTGCACCGTGCACGAGTAAATATCGCAGATAGGCATCACCTCGCTTACTGATTCCAAGAAGCCTATCTTTGCCTCCTGAACTATGCTGTCTTGGCGTTAAACCACCGAGTTACCCACAATTAGTAGACACCTTGTATAGTTAGATTTATCTATATGGAGGTGCTCAAGATGGCACGTAAGAAGACACAAGCATACACAGAGGAATTTCGCAGGGAAGCGGTAAAACGAGCAGATAAAGAGGGATGTACAGCGGCATCAGTAGCCAGGGAACTAGGCATCCACCCCGGCCAAATATATAACTGGCGCCGTCAGTTCAATCGACTCTCTGAAAAGCAATTTAATTCCGTGGGTGGTGTGGACTACTCCAAGAAAGAGAGCGAAGAGATCCGCAAGCTAAAACGTGAGAAGGCTGCACTAGAAAAGGAGGTCGAATTCTTAAAAAAGGCAGCTGCGTACTTCGCGAACAACCAAGAGTGAAGTACGCTTTGATCCGAGAACACAAGGAGTGGTACACAATCGCCATGATGTGTCGTGCGTTGGATGTATCACGATCTGGCTATTATCGATGGAGGAGTCGGCCAAAAAGTGCGAGCACGGTCCGACGTGAGCATATGGAAAAGCAGGTAGCAGACACCTATGCGGACTTTAAGGCTCGCTACGGAGCACCACGCATTGCTGAAGAGTTGAATGCACTGAACATCCCTTGTTCAACGAATTATATCGCCGATATTCTTAGAAAGCAGGGGTTAAAAGCGCGAAATGGTAAAGCCTTCAATTATGGCAGCCATGCCCTGACTATGCATAACGTGGCGGATAATCTGCTCAGGCGTAAATTTGAAGCTGGTAGGCCCAATGAGAAATGGACCACTGATATCACCTATATATGGGTCGATGAGCAATGGCTCTACTTGGCTACAGTGATGGATCTTTATTCACGCTGTATCGTTGGTTGGGCTTTGGATACTTCGATGACGGAGCGGCTGGTAACGGATGCTCTGGCGATGGCATTTGAGCGGAGAGAGATTAAACCTGGCTTGATCATCCACTCGGACAGGGGAGTTCAATATCGATCACAGAAGTATATTGACTATATGAAGCGGAAGGGTGCAGGCCCAGCATGAGCCGTAAAGGAAACTGTTGGGACACTCAGTCTACAATTCTATTGAATGTCCAGTCCAACCTGACCCGTGCTGGGATTGGCGAAGCTGCCTTTGCGTTGACCTGTCGGTTGGATACTGGCGTTCCCCGAGTATCTCCGGGCCCATTGCCTGTGACCTAATAGGAGCTTTGTACTGCAACTTGAGTGTCCTGTCCTGCAATGTGGGTTGGTGATCAATATCTAGGCCTTCAGAGGGCACTTGAAATGGGTAAACAATCGATACAGTGTGAAGTCATACTTGGCGTTGATACGCATCTGGACATGCATGTGGGAGTGATTATTGACAGTCATGGAAAAATGCTTGATGTACTGTCCATAGAAACAAATGGCACTGGCTATCAGCACTTATTAAAATGGGCGTCATCGTTCGGCAATTTATCACGCGCAGGAGTAGAAGGTACTGGAACATATGGAGCAGGCCTTGCTAGATTCCTATCTGAACACGAGGTAGAGGTCCTGGAAATCAATCGTCCTGATCGTTCTATGCGACGATTCTATGGCAAATCGGATCCGACGGATGCGGAGAGTGCCGCTCGATCCGTGCTGGCAGGTAAAGCGCAGTCTATTCCGAAGTTACAATCAGGTGCTGCAGAGGCTATGCGTATCGCATCAGTTGCAAGGCGGAGCGCGGTAAAGGCGAGAACACAGACGATTAATCAATTGCGTTCATTGCTGGTGTCTGCTCCAGAGAATATACGAGCTAGGCTTTGGAAGTCGAATCCAGGACAGTGTGTTCAAGGTTGTTTGCATCTCCGGACTCTCGGTAAAACAATTTCACTAAAGACGCTGGCTACAACACTTCGTCTACTCGCCAGGCGGTGGATGTACCTAACAGCTGAACTTAAAGATCTGGATGATACACTGGAGCACTTAACAAATAGCGCAGCAAAGCGGTTACGTCGACAGTTTGGCATTGGGCCACAAACAGCAGCGACGTTGCTGTCAGTCGCTGGTGACAATCCTGAACGGCTACATAGCGAAGCTGCTCTAGCAGCTCTGTGTGGAGTAAACCCACTGCAAGCATCTTCAGGTAAGACTGTGCGTCATCGCCTCAATCGTGGAGGTAGTCGATCTGCCAATAATGCGTTGTGGACCATTGCCATGGTACGCATGCGGAGCGATCCACGCACTCGAACTTATGTTGCTCGTCGCACGGCAGAAGGAAAATCGACCAAAGAGATAAGCCGATGCTTGAAGCGTTACATCGTTCGAGAACTATATCCTCTTATCCTGGCTGATTTAAACGATGCTGCAGTAGTAACTTGACATAGGAGCGTCAATGCACCGATGGAGTCATTCTTTAGCCGATTAAAGGTGGAACTCATCTATGCTGAACAGTTTGAATCGATAAGCGACGCAAAATCCGGTATCTTTGAATACATCGAAGTGTTTTATAACCGCCTACGCAGGCACTCAGCAATTGGCTATGTCAGTCCAGCTGAGTTTGAGAGGATGGCAGCAATTGCTGCATAGTTAGGGTGTCTACTTTTTGTGGGCAGGACCAACCAATAGCAGCAGCCATGTCTCTTCCTTTACGATATTGCGTGCCATCACCAACCGTGCTGACTAATGCCGTCGCTATCAAAGGGCCAATGCCGCGTAATTGCTGCAAGCGTCTGGCTGTTGGGTTCTCCTGCGCTAAGCGAGTCTTCGATTTCGTGATGCAAAACGGGACATCCAAGTCCCCCTTTTGCACTCAATCTTTGACAGCCTATTAGTGCCCCGGCCGTTCTGGTCACTGACCGCTACGCGATAACATCGCAAGCTCGTTACCGCTTCGCAGTCAGTTCCCAGTGACTGGACGCCGTGTTCGGATGCCTACTTTGCTTCCCCTCTGGCGCGCTACGCGCACGACGGGTAAGCAGTGCGGCCTCACGGCTACCGGGGATTACCAGCCTTCGCTTCGCTCTCCATGGCTGGCAGCGAATGACGGCTATCTGCTTATCAAGCTCTGTCATGCGCTTATCCAGTGAACACAGATCCATCCATAACCCTTGCAACAACTCTCTAAAAAGCATCGTTAGACCATTAGAGGCATCCTCCAGCCACATGGGGATGGCTGCTCGCAACGATGACAGCCGTGTTGGTGCAACTAGACCGTATTCTGCGACCAATCCTCTTATCTGGTTGGCCTTGGCTGTACGGTGGGTCTTAATCTCTTCGCGGACACGATGTATGGACTGAATGTCTTGCTGTTCAACTGTTTTGATACCAACTGGATGCATATTGGGACGCGCCATGGCTTCACAGATCGCTTGCGCATCATTGGCATCGTTCTTGTTGCTCTTAACAAAGGGCTTTACAAACTGAGGGGGTATGATCTTGACTTGGTAGCTGGCATCACGCAGTAGTCTGGCCCAGTGGTGTGCGCCAGCACAGGCCTCCATACCGATCTCAGCCCCTGGCTCGACCTGGTCGAACAAAATCCTCAACCACTTCTCCCGTGATAGCTGACGCTTCCATAGAGTTTTCCCCTTTCGGTCCGTCCCATGCAGTTGGAATACGTTTTTTGCCAGATCAACACCAACTCGTCTAATCTCCATAGTGGACTCCTCTTTTTACCGTTAACTGAAATCGCAATCTCAGTTTGGCACATCGATGCCGATAGGTGAGGAGGAGTCCATCCCATTGCTTCTGACTAGAAGCGACCAAAGGCAGAAAACAGCACAAAGCGGACATCAGGGGCCGGGAAGCATTTCGTCACAAACAGCCAAAGGTGGTTCCTCTAACCTGGATCAATCGAGTCTAAACCAATCGGCATTTTTAGCTATAACTCTACATTTTTGAAGCACTGACCTTAATCGATGCATCAATGATAATTGGCCTCAAGATGATACTTAACTTATTCTCAACTTCTTTGCACTTCTTATGCAGAGATTTACTAAAGCCATCTAGATCACAATTAGGCTTCCGAAAATACTCCGATTTACTATCCTTGAACCACATCACAGCAAATATCCCATGAGTAGATTTTAGGGCATTCAAATAAGCAGGCAACTGCTGTTCTATTCCATGTCGCAAATTATCATGGTGAGCAACTTTAAATTCTATTGGTACGGATAAAGCCATATTATTATTGGTTGTAAACGTGCACTTAAAATCCAATAACCCAATGCCTTCATCAGACTCTCTTGTCACCGACACACCTAGTTTTGACAAAATAATTTCAAGTATCACAAATATTGTCGGCTGAATTTTAGTTTCATTTTTTGGCTTACGAGGAATAATAATTACATTATCTTCATGCGTTATCTTGCGCTCTCCATCCCAGAAAGGCTCAACCCACCTCCTACTTTCAACATAGTGCTTGAATACATCATTAATAGCTTTGGATACGACATCCACCAAGCCTTCTTCGTTTTCTATTTTTGCATTTCCATTTCTAGAAAAAGCAGAAGACATGCCAGTTATTTCATTAATATCTATGTTGGGTAAAAAATATTTATATATAGATTTCTTATATGCTTCATTACTTGTAAGCATATTATATTTTACAAGCACCAATAAGTTACCGTTTTTTCTGTAATACTTTTCAGAATAATTAGAGACATGGTCATATTTTATGTTAGAAAAAACATCATCAATTTTCCACTTAGTAAATGCTTTATTTAATACTATTAATGCTAATACTTTTTCCCTCCTATGGCCTGATGTAATAACCTGCATCTCATCATGGTCAATTTCATCATCATTTAACCATTCTGCAATACGATATGGATACGTTACCTGGAAAAGGTAGGCTGGATATTTACCCTGATTATCTGAAAAAGCTTCATAGGGTAGACTTTCAAGAGGAGCGCCACTCGTGCCGAGTGGAAATTCCTTCATTTTTCTATACAGTGGATCTGCATAGCTTCCTTTAATAACCTCCAGTGACACCTGTATAGTGTCTCCTTTATATTCAACATGATAATTTCCCTCATCTATATCCGCTACTGATGTCGGGAGCACCATCTGAATAACTGTGTAATAATCTCTATCGTCGCCTTTCTCGATTACTGAAGATTTACCATGTGTATACGAAAAATCGTACAATCCCGTATTCAGCATAAAACTTGGCTTCATTGATCATTCCTTTCGCTATTGTTTTTTCCGTCACTGCATATAACAGTAAAATTTTTAGCCGTAAAAAAATACCATGGTCTGATTCAGGTACATCTTGGCTGTTTAGCTAGTCTCGGTCAATGATCGTTATCACTGATAAGTGAAATACTCGCAGTTTAAGCTTGAAATATAAAATCGGAGTCAGAGTGAAATTATGATAGCCGCTTTCGCTGATAGGGATTCGTTTTAAGAGCAAAGAATGAAAGGTCCGCTTTGGTCTGCGGTTTCAATCGGTCGATGCAACACATTGGTTAAATCGCTTTGCTGGTGTTTCATAGTTTAGCGTCTTTCTGGGCCGTTCGTTGAGTCTTCTTGCTACGGCATTCAGCTTTGCTTGTGAGTGCACTGACAAGTTTGTTCCTTTAGGAAAGTATTGTCTCAGTAGCCCATTAGTATTTTCATTGGAGCCGCGTTGCCGGGGATTCTGAGGATCACAAAAAAAGACTTTGATATCTGTCGCCAGGGTAAATCGTTTGTGTTGAGCCATTTCTGAACCACGGTCCCATGTCAGTGATTTGTATAATTCACGTGGTAACTTATGTGCCTGTTTGAACAAAGCGTCGACGACTGTCGTGCTATCTTTGCCATCAACTTTATCTAATAAAACATAACGAGTATTGCGTTCTACCAATGTTGCGATCTGGCTATTTTTACTTCCCATTATCAAATCACTTTCCCAGTGACCAGGAACAGCTCGATCTTCTACAGATGCTGGGCGCTCACTGATAGAGATAGCATCGGTAATTTGTCCGTGGTCAGGCGTTTTCTGTGTATGGTGTCGAGAACGGCGCATGACAAGAGTTCGCCTTAAATGCCGCAACAACTCCTTTTTCAAGGCCCCACGGGCTTGGATAAAGGGCGTGCGATAGATCGTTTCGTGTGACACCTGAGAGTTTTCATCCTCGGGATAGGTATGCTTGAGCCACCCGGAAATTTGCTGTGGTGACCATTCCAACTGGAGTTTACTTGCCACGGGCGTGCCAGTGGTCGGTTCTGTGCCAGTGGTCGGTTCTGTGCCAGTGGTCGGTTCTGTGCCAGTTTACAGATTTTAGGGCGGTGTGCACGATCCCAAGCCGCTTTATCAGCCTGGCTGGCTCGGTACTTTTTTAATCCACTATTACGGTTGATTTCACGACTTATGGTTGAGGGAGCACGATTCAGTGACGTCGCGATTGCTCGGAGAGATTGGCCAGTGGCAATGCCGCGTGATATCTCTTCACGTTCTGCTAAGGACAGGCAGCGAGGTGAACGCTGACGGTGTGCAGGCCTAATACCACCTGATGCTGCAATAATACGTTCAATCGATGGATGATGTCGGTCAAATAGCCTTGCAATTGAGCCATGTGTCTCGCCTTTCTGCCAGCGATCCCACATCAACGCCTTCTGTTCTTCAGTACAAATATTCCTGGAGCGTCTTTTCATTTTCAACATCCTCCTCTCTATAGTGAGAGATTAGATGTTGCATCGACCGATTGAACCCGCAGCCAAGAGCGGTCATTCGATAAGTTAAGCAACAGTTACCGCTATCACACTACAAACAGACCATAGAGTCTAACTAGTCACATACTTGGAGCTTTAGTCCTCTGTCAACACTCAAACCATTGTGATTTGACAGTTTATATGTAAATAGCTCTAATGCGCATCTAGGAAAAATAAGTAATAACAATAAGGATTAAAAATGAGAATACCACTTTTATCGGTGGTGGCATTGCTGGTCTGTACGACTTCAGCAATTGCTGCCCCCTCGTCACCTGAAACCTACCTTAGCTTTCTTGAATCCACACCGGATAAGCGAGAGTTTCTGTTTAATCCGCTGTCATTTGATTTGAAAAAGAACAATGTCAGCGCAACAGCCAAGCGTATCGATTTGAAAACATTGGAGCTAGCTGGCGCAAATCTTACCGCGGAGGTTCAATTGGCGGCCGTAACCGGCAATGTGATTCTGATTCGATCAAAGTCATTGCTCAAGAAAATGGAGAAGGACTTGGTAAAGCGTAAGTACCGCATCGTTAAACCAGTGGTGGATGATGGTGCGTATGTCTCGATTCCTGAAGCGTTTTACAGCGATCCAGCCACGCTTGATCTGTTCCTCGATGGCAAGGTAGCCATGAATTACATTGAGTACCTGTCACGTTGGGACCAGAAACGCATTGCACTCGATAAATACCAGGAAGAGATTAAGAAGCTACTGGAGAACCGTCGCACCCAGGACGCAACCTTGGCAGGCCTGCAGGAAGATAATGCGGCCTTGCAGAGTGAAATTGAAACAATCAATAACGAAATCCGCGATCTCGGTTTTTCCGTGGAAGCAGTAGAACGAGAGAATCCAGATCTGTTCGGTGGTTTCAGGGATATCACCAGCATTTTGATCCCAGGAGTGTATCATCCGCACGAGGATTTCTATATCCCTGTGCTTCAACGCCACCTGACTGAGGTGGATGGGGAGAAGCATCCCTGGTTGCGTGCCGACCAGACGCATACTCCTTACATGCATCCGGAACTGGTGGCGGCCATCGATGCTATCAATAATAAAGAAAAGAAGGCGCTGAAGAAACTGGGTATCTGGCCATTGCAGGTGATTAGTCCCGCTCGCACACCGTATAACCAGCTTACTTTGAATCAGTCAGGCATCTACTCAGCCGGTATGTTCCGCTCAGGTCATATCTTCGGTACAGGCGTAGATTTCAACGGTCGTGCTGCTTTTGGGAAAGCAGAGAATAGGAAAATAATCCGTGCATTGTTTGCTAAGTACGGTATTTCCTTTCCCAAGAGCCTCGACAAGATCGATCCGAACCATGCGTATCTGACAAAGTACGTGACGAATAAACAATGGGCGAATAATTGGCGCCTAAAGATGTTGAAGGGCTACTCAGAAGCGATGGCAACCGAGGCGTTCATACAGAGCCTTCAAAATACCGGCTTTGCTGAGCAAAAAGAGGTGGTGACCAGCGCCATAGGAACGGTAACTGCTGAAATTAAGCGTCTGACAGATGAAAACAAGGCGTTGACAGAAAAACGAGACGCGGTTCGTAAGGGCCGTGAGGTGAAACGGGCTGAGCTCAACACCAAACGAAAGCAGGCCGCTGAGTTTAGATCTCGTAAAGAACGGGGCGATAGAGACACCGATCGATTCCGTGAGCATGCGGAACGATTTAATGCCAATGTGCCGGATGGCGATAGTGACTACTGGGAGAGTTTTGAATACACCGAAATTGGTGCGCGTGTTGAAAATGACTGGATAGTCCGAGAATGGGAGTTCAGGTACGAAAACTAAGCGAGTCTTCGATTTCGTGATGCAAAACGGGACATCCAAGTCCCCCTTTTGCACTCAATCTTCGACAGCCTATTAGTGCCCCGGCCGTCCTGGTCACTGACGCTACGCGATAACATCGCAAGCTCGTTACCGCTCCGCAGTCAGTTCCCATTGACTGGACGCCGTGTTTGGATGCCTACTTTGCTTCCCCTCTGGCGCGCTACGCGCACGACGGGTAAGCAGTGCGGCCTCACGGCTACCGGGGATTACCAGCCTTCGCTTCGCTCTCCATGGCTGGCAGCGAGCGAAGGTGATCTTGTCATTATCCATGGTGGTGATGCAACACAGATTCCCTCTAGCGATGCAGGCGTGGAAGTGAATGAAGAGCCCGGAGGTTGGGGCGGAATCATGTTGCACTAATAACAGTGGATAAAGTTAGGAGATATTGAAATGTTGAAACGATTACTGGTATTGCTGACCGCTGTTGTGACGTTGTCAGGCTGTGTAACCAAAGAATATGTGCGCAACGAGATCGAATTTAGCCAGACACGTCTACAGGCACAACTGGAACAACAAATTATTTTGTCGCAACCGCCAGTGGGAAGTGTTATCCCATTTCCTGGCGATTTGATGATAGTGTTGGAAGGTAGAGAGGAGCTGATGCTTGCTGATGGTCGTCAACTGAAAGTCATCGAGTATCCGGCACTATTTGCTGTCTTAGGCTGGCGCCACGGTTATGGACAGGAGGAACCGAGTAAGGAGTTCTTTGCGATCCCAGACCTGCGTGGATTGTTCCTGCGAGGCGTTGATGGCGGCAGCAAGCGCGATCCGGACGGCGCTTCACGAATGGATGCGATGAGCAACAAGGTTGGTGATCAGGTTGGTTCAATACAGCAAAGTGCACTGGCCAAGCATGCACATCCTATTAGTGACCCGGGGCATCGTCACCATTTTGCTGATTACCGCCAACCAGGTCCTAATAATGCAGAAGATGGCGGTGATGTGGGCTTCCGACATCATGGTAATAATACTTCTGGGGCTGCAACCAATACCACTATTAGAGAGTCAGGAAATAGCAATGAGAGTCGACCAATTAACAGCTCGGTGTACTACCTGATTAAAGTTAAATAATCGCGTTTATTTATTACTATGTACTAATAAATTAAAAGGTTAGACAGTTTTTATAGATGAAAAGGTTAGGCTAACCTTTTTCCTTGTTCTCTATCGGATTTGTATTCGAAGTGCGTACGCATAGTGCTCAAGCTTTTCTCTATGCTTTACTAGACGTACCCAAGAAGGCTCATCTTTTTCTTCTATAACATTTTAGTCTAGTCTCTAAGGTCTGTTGCAAGCTAAAAGCAGAAGTTAGCCAAATTAATTCTGAAGTTCTGCTATGTATGTGGACGCCTCCCTGTTAGCAAGCATTATCTTCCAACTGTTCAAAGTAAGACGCGTAAGTATGTTCGGTTTCTTAATGGAGAAGCTATCTCCGAACCCACAATGTATACGCACCCTAGATCCTTAACGGTCGCATAGACTCAATGGTCTGCAAAGCGGAGCAGGTTACTCCAGGGCCGATATCTTCATCTGAACGAGGCTTGCTTGCTGAACTCGGTTAGCTGGCCGCTTATGCTCCCAGGCCTTCTAACTTATTGTAACTAGTGCCTCGCGTGAGCATGGCCCACGCAGTACGTACATTCTTGTTGGCTAACGCTATCGAAGCCTTGCCGTAACCAGACCGATCAACCATCGCCATCAGCCATTTCTCTTTCGGTGTCTTAGGCTCCTTTACTCTGTAGATATAAGCTCTTGCTCCCTGAATTAAAACCGCTCTCAATCGTTTGTTGGCGACATATCTGCTAATACCAATGAGGTTTGTTTTACCTCCACTGCTATATTGCTTTGGAGTAAGACCAATATAAGCCGAGAACTCCCGGCCATTGTGGAACGCTTCACCTGAACCCAATGTGGTGTACAACAATACCGCACTGATAGGACCGACTCCCTCGATATCTAGCAAGCGCTGGCAAGCATCGCTTGCTTTGACCAGTGATTCAATCTGCTGAGTCAGCTGATCAATATCCTGCTTGATTTGAACCAATCGTTCATACATCAGGCTTAGAGTCGGTCTGAACATATCAGGAACACCATTCTTACCATCCTCCAGAATCTCAGGTACTGCCTGATGAAGATGGCAAAATCCTTTGGGTATGATAATCCCAAATTCCAGTAACAATCCCCGTATATGATTGGACATTGCCGTACGATCACGAATCAACATTTCACGAGATCGCTGGATAGCTTGCAGGCCCTGCTGTTCAATGCTCTTTATCGGTGCTTCCTTGATGTGAGGGCGAACCGCGGCCTCGGCCACCGCGAGTGCATCGTTCCTGTCGGTTTTGTGCCCCTGACGATAGGGAGCAACGGAGAGCGCAGGAAGTATCCGGATAGCATGTCCAGCACCCCTGGCTAAACGAGCCCAATGGTGTGCGCTGGCACAAGCTTCAAATGCCACAAGTGATGGATTTTGATTTACCAGAAACTCGGAAAATTTCTGGCGCGAGAGTGCTTTGTTAGTAATTTCCTTGCCACGTGACGATACAACAGACACTTGAATGACGTTCTTGGCTAGATCTACGCCTACTGTGTTTTGCTGCCTCATGATGAGCTCCTTTCCCGCTGCAGTGATATGTAACTTACATTTTAGGCGGGAGGCATCCATACATTGGTCGCATTGTAACAATACGACGAAAATTCCGTTAGGTCCGCTCATGACTAGGAAGCGACCATAGGCAGAAAACAGCACAAAGCAGACATCGTGCAAACCGTATTAAACTGCTGCTATCCGCCAAAAGCCGCCTGTCTAGCTGCTCGGAAAGAACTACTGGGCAATACTGATATGGGGCATTCAGGCTCCGATCATTATATTTAATCACCAAGCCAAAGCGGCCATAAGAAATGTTTTTATGTAGGGTGAGTTAACTATAGCGTAACCCACCGTTAAGGCTTTCATGGGGCGTAATACGCTACCCTACTGTGCTCTACGGCCCTGCTTTCGGGATCGTCAGTTCGACTGTTGTATTTGTTTAGTGAGAGTGTACAGGCTTTCAATCTCAACTGAGAAGTGGTCTTTTTGTGATGTTGCATCGACCGGTTGAAACCGCAACTATGAGCAGACCTCACACAATCCTATAAGCACAAAGTGCTCCTTCAGTCACAAAGCAGACTGTCCCACCGGATGCGGCCTGTCAGGTCAAGCCTTCATCAAAATACTTTGGCAGGGAAGTATAGTAACTAATCGAAGATTGCCTTATCCAGCTTCTCTGGAATTTCAGGGCCAATGTCATTGAAGCGCAGAACACGTTTTCCTTTATGGTCAGTGAGAAACTCCTTTGCATCATCCTCTGTAGCCAACGGAATCAACTCATGGCCCATTGGTCCCAAAACATCGGAGCCGATGACATAGTAGGCTCTACGGGCATCAATCAATTTAAGACTGTAGTATTCGGTCACCCCGGTCATGATGATGTTTTCAGCTTTATCCCCAGGTGCCCATTTGGGCATATTGTGCAGATATTTAAAAAGATCCTTAGCACCGTCAAAGTGATGAGTGTGTCCATCCTTGTAGAGCACAGTTGCCACCCACTCGGGATACTTGGCGACAAACATCCCGCAGACCGGACAGGTATCATTTATGCCGGGCTTGGGAAGCGCCAGTGGTTCGGAAAATACCTGGTGAGAGAAGGCGATAGCCAAAACAACCAGTAGTCCTGACACTCTTTTTAAACCGTTAACCATTGAATTTATCCTGCATTAATATGATTCTGTGTGGAGCAGATATGTTAGCGCCAACATACTCTGCCCCGCACCTTACTGTTTAACTGCTTTTTTCCATATTCATCTTCATTTTCATCATCTTTTTACGCCGCTCACCACGACGTTTTCTGATCATCATCGTATCGTTGGCCATATCCAGGTACGACTCACGCAAGGCTTCATCAAACGAGGCAAGATCACCACCACTTTTTGACTGTTCCTGTTTTGCTGCATCCGCTGATGAAAAAGCCATTTTGCTCTTTTTGGTCATTGTGCCTTTTAGCTTTGAGCCGATCAGATAGCTTGCCTTGTCAACTTCGACCAGTGGTTTTATCTTCTTGCTGGAACCAAAGTCAGCGGCGTAGATGGTTTTGGGAATACGATCAAGATTCAGCGACAGGCTAATCGCAAGACAGTGGATGGAGCAGGTGCGACGATTATCAAGATAGTTGTCCAATTCTCTACGCTGCTTCGTCTCTAATTCCAGCTCCTCTCGAGTCCTGATTCTCCGGGTTCAGCCATACTTCACCGACTGGCGTCCAGTTCCGTGTTTCTCTACTCCAACGCTCTGGGTTTCGTTGCTTTGCAGCTTCGTAGACCGTCTCCCGATTCGCAAGAATCGACAGCTCCACACCACTATGACGTTGGGCGGGTGTCACGAACTGAATCCCGCTGTGACGGTGCTCTTCGTTATACCAGCGAATGAAATTGTAAACCCAGTCACGCGCAGCATCTAAGCTCTCAAACGGTTTCGACGGAAATGCCGGTGTGTATTTCATTGTCCCAAACAAACTCTCAGAATAGGGGTTGTCGTTGCTCACCGAAGGGCGACTGAATGACGGCACTACACCCAACTTTTGCAGTGTCGCCAGCATGGTTGCACCTTTCATCGGTGATCCATTATCAGAGTGAAGCACCAGCCCACGTTCATGGATACCCTCCGTCAGGCAGGCTTTACGGATCAACAGCGAGGCATTATCAGCTGTCTCATTTTCGTGGATTTCCCACCCGACAATCTTGCGGCTGTAGATGTCCATCACTAGGTAAAGCCTGTAGAACATTCCGGTGATGGTCGTTGCCAAGAATGTGATATCCCAACTCCATACCTGATTCGGGGCTGTAGCCTTGTAAGCCGCTGGCTTGCTCACTCGCCTCGGTGCTTGCACTCTCCCACGGCGATGCAACTGATCTTCCTCCTTCAGTACCCTGTAAAGCTGGACTCGGAAGCGATATAGGTGTCTTTGTCGGCCAGTGCCGGTACGATCTGTGATGGCGGTAGGCTTTGGTATGCTTCCTCATTACACGTCTCCAGGATCTGCTGTCGCTCCTCCGGTTTCAGTTTGTTCGCGGGCTCTGGGCGTTTAACATCCGGTCGGCCATCGGCATTGACCGCATCACCATCAGTCCAGCGCTTATAGGTGCGCAGACTGATCTCCAGTACCTCGCAGGCTTTTTGCGCTGATGCACCGGCACCTACCGCTTCTTCGATCAATTCAACAGCTCTACGGCGATCTGGGACATTGATCATTCTTCCTCTCCGTCCCCCCAGATCGCCTGGGCTTTTTTTCTCAGAACCAGTAGGGCTGCGGTTTCAGCTAGCGCTTTCTCTTTGCGGTTAAGATCTCGCTCCAACTCTTTGATCCGCTTCTCATCCACTTTACGGATATCCTTTAACCGCTTGTTCTGATTTCGATCCCAGTCATTCGCTTGTTCACAGGCTTCTCGCCACTCACCGATCTGTTCGGCATACAGTCCACGCTCACGACAGTAAGCGGATAGCTCAGCCTCATTCATTGGTGCAGTCTCAACAACCGCTGTGAACTTATCTGTGGCACTCCATCCGGTGGGAGTGCTGTCTCCATCAGGCATCAATCGCCCTTCAGCACGGGCTGCTTTTCTCCAGTTGTACAGCGTGCCTTCGCAGATCCCTTCCTCCTTGGATATCTCTGGTATCGTTTTATTGTTCGGCGGCAGCATCTTTTTCAGTACCGATTCTTTCCGCTCTTTTGGATAACCCATTTATTGCTCTCTATGCCCACTCTCATTGGTTATTGAAGTCCCATCCTACCGGGTGGACAACTATCCTGACAGAGGGGGCCCACTCTCATTGGTTATTGAAGTCCCATCCTACCGGGTGGACAACTATCCTGACAGAGGGGGGTGCCGTCGGCCAATCCATCTTCGTAGTGAACCAGATGACGACTGTGATGCCACTTGGTACGGTTCATTCCGCAATAGGGGCAGCGAGGATACTTGGTAAGTTCATCCTCAAGCGGGTTGCTATCCGGACCTGTTTTCGGGATGAACTGCAGAGGTGTGCCATCACCTTCACACTTTTGCCCGGTCGACTTGACCCAGCCTTTACCGGGAACCATCGCGCCAATATTTGGACTTGCAGATGCCACACCGGAAAATCCACCTAATCCGATGGCTGCAAGAATTTTCATCATCTTTCTACGATCAATGTTATTTTCTTCACTCATATGAGTTTACTCCTTGTTTTCGATGTACTATTTGTGATGCGTGAATATAAAATTACTCTCCACCTAAATTCTCGTGCCGCCGCTGCCAGCCATGGAGAGCGAAGCGAGGGCTGGTAATCCCCGGTAGCCGTGAGGCCGCACTGCTTACCCGTCGTGCGCGCAGCGCGCCAGAGGGGAAGCAAAGTAGGCATCCGAACACGGCGTCCAGTCAATGGGAACTGACTGCGAAGCGGTAACGAGCTTGCGATGTTATCGCGTAGCGGTTAGTGACCAGGACGGCCGGGGTACTAATAGGCTGTCGAAGATTGAGTGCAAAAGGGGGACTTGGATGTCCCGTTTTGCATCACGAAATCGAAGACTCGCTTATGTTTTCACCATGTCACAGCAATGATGTGACAATATCTTCGAGAACCTCAGCTGATACTTCGCCAATTATTCTCGTGTGCAACTCCCCCTTTCTGTTGATAATAAAGGCGGAGGGTAAAGATGAGACTGAGTAGGCTTTTGCGATCTCGCCACTCTTGTCCAGTAAAATATCGTATGAGAGATCAAGATCTTTGATAAAGTCGACAGCGACTTCCCGCTCCTGCTTGATATTAATGGCCATCACCCTGAGACCTTTCTCACCATACTGTTTGAACAGGTTTTCGAAGTCGCGCATCTCATTTTTACAACTCGGACACCAATCAGCCCAGAAACTGATTACTACCACCTGCTGTTGGTAACGCTCTGGATAGTGGATTTTATTACCTTCAATATCAGGCAGAACAAAACTTGGGACTGGATTCCCCTTTCCCATTTGGGGAGTGTTTTCGCTGCAGGCGCTTAGCAGGCTCATCATCACCAGCAGGATAAGCAGAAAAATAGTTTTTCTGAATGCCGTTTCAGCTACCACCAGACACTCCCCATCGTCAGGTTTGACTGCCAAACAACCCATGCAGAGAGCGTATAAAAAATGGTGAACATAACGAGTGCACTGAAGGCCAACTTGGGAAGGTCCACTTCTACTGCTCGACTGAGGCTTGGCACTCCTTTCCACACCGATACAACACTAGCCGCCAGTGACAGTGAGGTAGCTAAAAAAAGAGGAATATATAAAGCATACCCGGCGTAGCCGTGTCCGGACTTGAGAATACAGAATGGACAGTGGTGGTGAGGATGTTCGTAGATGTAGAGGGAGAGGTAGGAGACGATAGAGACCAGCGCACCGATAAATGCACCAGCACTCGCTAACGCAAATAGGACCCCGCCGCTTTTCCGAATCAGCGTCCAGCTTCCGCTGACCATCACCACCAGTCCTGAACCATAGAGTGCGATGACAGCCTGCCTCGGAGAGAGGCTGGAGACCTCTGCAGCTACGCCCTCCGCATCAACTGAAAAAAGCGAACCGCAGCAAGAGGTGATGACGTCCGGGTTCATCGCAAGAAAATAGTTCAGTTGCAGATAAAACTCCGCCACCACCATCGGCGCCATCAGTAGTAGTAAGGTGTATTTAATTTTCACCAGTGGATAATCGATGCCTTTGTTATCCAGGTAGTTGAGCGCAAGCCAGATGGTGCCACTGAAAAATATGGCTATCTTCAGGAACAGTGTCGGCCATCCCCACATGTTGACATTCAGAACGCCGGTCGCACACATCGCCCCGACGAATTGACCGGACATCGATTCTGCGTTGTAGACAAACAGAACAAGAGAGATCAGCTCAGAGGATAGGGCCCAGAAAAGCAGGGTGGAGATCAGGTAGGTGCGCCTCTCCATGCGCAGCTGCAGCTCACTTCCACTTGTTATGTCCCACTCCCTCAAGAGTTGAATGGCAAAGGCAGATGCCAACAGTAGCATCAGTCCAATGACGGCTGAAACCAGAACCAGGGCAAGTATGGCGGGATTAAGTAGCATACCTATCCCTTCTGTATCTGCCCGTCGCGCATCTCAACAATCCTGTCTACCACAGAAGAGTTAAAGACGAGTGGATCATGGCTGGTAATCAGGATTGTCTTACCCGTTGATTTCAACTCTTCCAGGTAGCCCATAAACTCCTGGGAGAGTCGACTATCCAGATTCGCTGTAGGCTCATCGGCGATAAGTATCTTCGGCCTGTTTATCAGCGCTCGGCAAATTGCCACTCGCTGTGACTCTCCACCCGACAACCACTCCACCGGGTTATCCATGACACGTTCCAAGCCAAAGTGCGAAATCAGTTTCTGTGCAGATGCCTTTAATGTTTTATGGTCGGGGCCGAGGGGATAGGCCGGCAGCATGATATTTTCCAACACGCTGAGTCCCTGAATTAGATTGAATTTTTGGAAGATAAATCCAAATGTATGCCGCCGTATATCCGTCAGAAATCTTTCAGGCAGGCCTGACAATAGTTCACCATCGAGGGTAATACGGCCGGAGGTTGGGCGGGAAAGACAACCGATCATCGATAGCAGGGTTGTTTTTCCGGAACCACTGGCACCCTTAAGACAGGTCACCTTCTGCGGCTCCAGGGAGAGGGAGAGACCGCTGATCGCCTGGAACTCGTTATGTCGCCCCTGGTTGAACACCTTGTTTATGTCACTTAATACGATTGTCATGGGTAT
This sequence comes from Candidatus Sedimenticola sp. (ex Thyasira tokunagai), assembly GCA_037318855.1. GTDB lineage: Bacteria > Pseudomonadota > Gammaproteobacteria > Chromatiales > Chromatiaceae > Vondammii. Next base: position 69,575 of record CP134874.1, read on the forward strand.
CAGCGCATGATCGCATCAGGATCTGTCACCGATGCTTTCCAGATTGGAATAATGGTGGCCACCACATAGGGAAAGATGGTGAAGAAAAAGAGAGTGGCAATCTGGAGACCATCGATAAACGGCACCAGCCTGAATTGTGGGTAGAGAGTTGCCCAGCCTTTTAACACCGGTTCAAACAGCACCGCAGAGCTGTAGAACACATGGAGATATGCGGCCACATAGCCGAGAATAAATGCACTGAGAGAGATGATCGCCCCTTCCCAAAATTTCATGCGCAGGACATCGCCTGTTTCCCAGCCTACCGCTTTCAAAATACCTATTTCACGCTTCTCTTCGGCACTAAGTCCGGAGGCCTTATCCCAGGCAAAGATAATAAAGGCCAAAACCGCACCGGCCAGCAGTACAAAAACAATCCCCTGGCGCCATGAAAAGATACTGCCGTAGGTGCGTAGAATCTCTTCTCGCAAGATTGGGCGGGTGTCAGGCAGTCTCTGAACCAGCTTTTCGGCCACCTTTCGCACTTCCCGTGGATTTCTTACCGATAGAACGATATCGGTAAACTGTCCCTCGGGTACCCCGGTCATCACCCGGTATGCTTTCCCTGCCATCAACACCAGATCTGTTGTGACCAGTTCCGATGCTTCATCCAGTAGCGCTTTTACCTGGAATGAATAGGTATTGCCGTTGTCAGCACGAAAGGAGAAGTAATCGCCGACACCGATACCTTGAGTACGTGCGATACCGGCACCAATCACCACCTCTGCTGTTGTCAGCTGCAGCTCCTCTTTGACCATGACAGTGTAGTTCGCCTTAACAGTGGGGTCATAAAAGTACCCCCACAGACGCCCTTTTTTGCTGACGACCCCGCGTATCTCTCCTATTTTGTCGAGATAGCCTGAAGGTATCAGGGCATGGCGGCCCGCTACCGTACGCTGAACAATAATTTCAGGCGACTGCTGCAGAATAGTTTCCGCTTCCTGGCGCAGTGCATGGGTGAACAGCATGACGGAGGCCAGTAAAAAAACGATCATGGTATAGACCATGAGCAGGCCCAGATTTTTGCCCTTGCGCCGCAGCAGAGAGGAGACGGTGTAGTCCACCAGATACGCCTGTTTACGAATAAATAGCATCATCGCAACAGTCTCGGGGGTGGTGAAATCAGCGAGCCGGATGGGAAATGGTCAAGTGAAGAGGGGTGATCCTGAAAAGCGGCATGTCTGTCGGCCTGGGTGACATGGCGTGTATATCGCGCCTCGGTGAAGAGCGCGAGATCACTGATTCCCAACCGCCCCACCAGCGCGGTACGCGCCTGTAGAGGTTGGGTTGCTGAATGTTGTTGATCAACCGCATCCACGGCAGTCAAAGCTATCGACAGGCAGCCGATGCTTAGGAACAGCAAGAAAAGAGTGGATTTGCGCATGCCTGATTTGAGTGAGATAGGTCACAAAAAGATTAACGATGCGTCATAAACTAGATGCCTCCCCCAAGGCCCGCATTGAGCATTCTCAAGGGAATGGTTACTGACCGATATTCCTGGGTATTATCTATTCAAAAATAGGCCATATGCCTCATTGGCAAGTTAAATGGCACAGATAAAACACTCAGGTTGTTGGTAGAAAAGTTACGCTGGTCTCTTTTCATACAACTGCCTTTGGTAACCGGCTCCAAGACAGCTACTCCACACCACCCCGGAGATAAGGTCGCACCCTATACCCATGGGCCGCCACTTCGCAGTTCACGAGCAGCAGTCAATAAAATCGTCCTGCTTGGCGCTTGCAGGCATCTGGTGTCATGCGGTTTTTCAGCTGCAGTTCCTCTCTTCTCCCCAACACTCTATAATTGGTGGTTTTTTCAACGCCGGATCACCCCCCATGACCACCACCGACCGCACCGAACAACTCAAATCCCTGCTGCAGGAGCGTATCCTGATCCTGGATGGTGCCATGGGGACCATGATCCAGCGTCACAAGCTGGATGAGGCGGCCTATCGTGGTGAGCGTTTTGCCGACTGGCCATCTGACCTGAAGGGCAACAACGACCTACTGGTACTGACCCAGCCCACCATTATCCAGGGCATCCATGAGGAGTATCTGGCGGCCGGTGCGGATATCATCGAGACCAATACATTTGGTGCCAACCGCGTCTCCATGGCCGACTACGGCATGGAGGAGTTGGCCTACGAGATGAATGTGGCGGCGGCACGGCTGGTACGCAGCGCCGTGGACAAGTACACCACGGACGACAAGCCACGTTTTGTCGCCGGCGGTCTCGGACCGACCAACCGCACCGCCTCCCTGTCACCGGACGTCAATGACCCCGGCGCCCGCAACATCACTTTCGACCAGTTGGTGGATGCCTATAAGGAGGCGACTCGCGGGCTGATCGAGGGCGGTGTGGATCTGCTGCTGATCGAGACAATCTTTGACACCCTCAACGCCAAGGCGGCAGTCTTCGCCTGCGAGCAGGTGTTTGAGGAAGACAACCTGCACCTGCCAGTCATCATCTCCGGCACCATTACCGATCAGTCCGGGCGCACCCTCTCCGGACAGACCACCGAGGCGCTCTACAACAGCCTGCGCCACGCCAAGCCGCTGGCCATGGGTCTAAACTGCGCCCTTGGGCCGGATCTACTACGTCAGTACCTGGAGGAGATGAGCCGGGTCTGTGAGACCTATGTATCGGTCTACCCCAACGCCGGTCTGCCCAACGAGTTTGGCGAGTATGACCTGGACGCCCTGCACATGGCCGAGTATATCGGCGAGTGGGCCGACAGCGGCTTTCTCAATATCGTCGGCGGCTGCTGCGGCACCTCCCCGGCCCATATCAAGGCGGTGGCTGAAGCCGTTTCAGGCAAGCCTCCTCGCAAGCTGCCTGATATCGAATCCGAGTGCCGCCTCTCCGGTCTTGAGCCACAGAACATCAGCGAAGAGTCACTCTTCGTCAACGTCGGCGAGCGCGCCAACGTCACCGGCTCAGCCAAGTTTAAACGGCTGATCCTCAACGAGGAGTACGACGAGGCGCTGGAGATCTGCCGCAGCCAGGTGGAGAACGGTGCCCAGATCGTCGACGTCAATATGGATGAGGCTATGCTAGATGGTGTCGCCGCCATGCAGCGTTTTATCAATCTCTGTGCCGGTGAACCCGATATCACCAAGGTGCCGGTGATGATCGACTCCTCAAAGTGGGAGATTATCGAGGCGGGGCTGAAGTGCGTGCAGGGCAAGGCGGTGGTCAACTCCATCTCCATGAAGGAGGGTGAAGAGAACTTCATCCGCCAGGCGAAACTCTGCCGCCAGTATGGTGCAGCAATTATTGTTATGGCCTTCGACGAACAGGGCCAGGCAGACACCCAGGCGCGCAAAGTGGAGATCTGCTCTCGTGCCTATAAGCTACTGACAGAGGAAGTGGATTTCCCACCGGAAGATATTATCTTCGATCCCAATATCTTCGCTGTCGCTACCGGCATTGAGGAGCACAACAACTATGGTGTCGACTTTATCGAGGCGACCCGTGAGATCAAGGCCGCCTGCCCCCATGCGCTGATTTCCGGCGGCGTCTCCAACGTGTCCTTCTCATTCCGCGGTAACAACCCGGTGCGCGAGGCGATTCACGCGGTATTCCTCTACCACGCGATCCAGGCGGGTATGGATATGGGTATCGTCAACGCCGCCCAGTTGGCAGTCTATGACGACCTGCCCAAAGAGCTGCGCAATGCCGTAGAGGATGTGGTACTCAACCGTGACCCGGAGGCGGGTGAACGACTGGTGGAGATCGCCCCCAACTATCTTGGTGACGGTAGTGCCGCCACCAAGGTCGAGGATCAGGAGTGGCGTAGTTGGCCGGTGGGCGAGCGACTGACCCACGCCATGGTCAAGGGCATCACCGAGTACATTATCGAGGACACCGAAGAGGCGCGACAGCAGTCGAGTAAAACACTTGAGGTGATCGAAGGCCCACTGATGGACGGAATGAACCGTGTCGGTGACCTGTTCGGCGCCGGTAAGATGTTCCTGCCCCAGGTGGTAAAATCGGCGCGAGTGATGAAGCGTGCCGTGGCCTACCTGGAGCCCTATCTCGAAGAAGAGAAAGCGGAGTGCGGTGCCCAGACCCGAGGGAAAATTCTACTGGCGACGGTAAAAGGCGACGTCCACGACATCGGCAAGAACATCGTTGGCGTGGTGCTGCAGTGTAATAACTACGAAGTGATTGATGCCGGCGTCATGGTGCCCGCCGACACCATCCTCAAGATGGCCCAGGATGAGCAGGTGGATATCATCGGCCTCTCCGGCCTGATCACCCCCTCTCTTGATGAGATGGTGCATATCGCCAAGGAGATGACCCGCCTCGGCATGAAGCAGCCGCTGCTGATCGGTGGCGCCACCACTTCCATCGCCCACACGGCGGTCAAGATCGAGCCTGAGATCAGTACGCCGGTAATCTACGTGCCCGACGCCTCCCGCGCTGTGGGCGTCGCCTCCAGCCTGCTGTCAGAGGAGTTGCGAGATGAGTTTGCCGCCAAGACCCGCGCTGAGTACGAAACGGTTCGCGAACGTCGTGCAAGCAAGAACGAGGCACGCAATCTGATACCGATTGAAGCAGCTCGCGCCAACCCGGCCCCCATCGACTGGAGCGACTACACCCCACCCCTACCAAAAGAGTTCGGAGTGCATACCCTCAGTGACATCCCCCTGGAGGAGATCACCCCCTATATCGACTGGACCTTCTTCTTCCACGCCTGGGAGCTCAAGGGGCGCTACCCAAAGATCCTCGACGATACCGCCAAGGGCGAAGAGGCGCGCAAGCTCTTCGGCGATGCCCAAGCGATGTTGCAGCAGGTCATCGATGAGAAGTGGCTCCAGGCCAATGCCGTTGTCGGTCTCTTCCCCGCCAATGCGGTAGGTGATGATATCGAGCTGTACAAGACGAGCGAAGGTAAGGAAGTGCTTACTTCCCTTCACTTCTTGCGCAAGCAGGGCAAGCAGCCTGAAGGTAAGTCCAACGATTGTCTGGCAGACTTTGTCGCACCGAAAGAGAGTGGTAAAAGTGACGCCATTGGTGGTTTCGCCTGCACCGCCGGTATCGGCATCGACAAAAAGATCGCTGAATTTGAAAAGGTGCATGACGACTACTCCAGCCTTATGTTGAAAAGCTTGGCAGACCGCTTGGCCGAGGCGCTGACCGAATGGCTCCACGCCAAGGTACGCCGTGAGCAATGGGGCTATGCCTCTGACGAGCAGCTCAACAACAACCAGCTGATCGAAGAGGCCTACCAGGGCATCCGCCCCGCCATGGGCTACCCAGCAAGCCCGGATCACAGCGAAAAGGATCTGCTATGGGAGCTGCTCGACGCCGAGAAAGCGACCGGCATCTGGCTCACCGAGACCAAGGCGATGGTCCCTACCGCCGCCGTCAGCGGCCTCTTCTTCGCACACCCGGCGGCACGCTACTTCACTGTTGGAAAAATCGCCAAAGACCAGGTGGAAGCCTACGCCGAGCGTAAAGAGGTACCACTGGCCGAAGCGGAGAAGTGGCTATCACCCAATCTCGCCTATGAGCCCGTGGAGTAGCAGCACCCGACCTCTGAACAACTCATGGCCTATTGGTGTAGGAGCGGTCTCCTGGACCGCGATCGAATACCCATCGCGCTTCGTGAAAGCGCTCCTACATAACCGCCACAAAATCTCCGGTTGACCTCCTTGCCTGGAACCAATAAATTTGCGCTATAACAAGAGAGTTCGACCCACCGAGGAGAAACCATGCTTAAACCCGGCGACAAGGCTCCGGAATTTGAACTGCCCAATGCCGATCTGGAGGTAACTCAGTCGGCAGACTATATCGGCAGTAAGAATCTGGTGCTCTACTTCTATCCCAAAGACGATACTCCAGGCTGCACTATGGAGGCGACCGACTTCTCTGATCTGGTGGATGGATTTAAGGCTCTGGATACCGAAGTACTCGGTGTCAGCCGCGATAACTGCCTAAGCCACGGTGAGTTTCGCGACAAACACGGACTATCCATTGGTCTGCTGGCGGATATCGAAGGGATACTCTGCGAAGCCTATGATGTCTGGCGCGAGAAAGAGGCCCATGGTAAGAAGCGTATGGTGATCATGCGTTCCACATTTGTTATCGATAAAGCGGGGACTATTCGCCACGCCCTCTACGATGTGAAACCGAAAGACCATGCCGCCGAGGTATTAGAGTTGGTGCGGTCACTCTAAACCTGCGAGAAGGTGTTGTTGTGAGGCTAGCCCGGATATTTCACCCGATCGCTTTAAAAAATTTATAACTTATTGTTTCTACTTGCAATTAATGGGATATTAGCAATAGTACAAAGTGTAACCGGAGTTCGCTGAACGCGTCCTCGCACCGATCTCGCGCTCCCGGGTGGAACATCCGGGCTAGGAGATAAAATTCTTAAGCTTCCACCACGCCTTGTGGTATTTTTTTATCCGCTCCAGATCCCTCTCCGTCACCGAGCTCAATCTTAGAATATTGATATTGTCTTCGATATCCGCCTTTTTGATTTTGGATGCCAGCTCATTCTCCAAAACCCGTTCAAGATAGATCTCATAGTTCTCACCCTCCCCCTTGGTGAGACTCTGTACCGCGTCAACAACGGTCGCAGGAATCCCCTCATCCAACAGATCAGCAGCCTCAAGACCGGAATCTTCCAGTGCATCGTGGAGCAGTGCCACCGACATCTCCACCTCCGTCTCCATCTTTGCCATGATACGAAGAGGATGAAGAATATAGGCTTTACCCACTTTATCTTTCTGTCCCGAGTGGGCTTTTAGCGCTATCTCAAGTGACTTCTCGAAAAGGTTCACGATTCCCCCAAAAGAGTAAGGCGTTTAAAAGGCAAAAGCATGGGTAACAGAAGTAAAGCAAAACAGTAGAACCGTTGAAACAACCTCATCCCTAGCTCCTTGTCTATGTTATTCACTCTGATTCAGCACTGACCTGTCATGCCTGGGTGATTTTTTCTTGGGAAAAAATAACATCGTATATGCAAGGTTGTCACCCCTCTGCCAATAATTCCAGCCGGGTAAAAAGTCGCAACCACTCATCATCCATACCTACCTCAATGGTCAACTTTTCCCCTGTATAGGGGTGACGAAAAGAGATGCTCTGTGCCATCAGCAGTAGTCGATGACTATCCAGGTGGTCCCGAAAAAGCTGATTCTGTTTGCCGTCACCATGAGTGGTGTCACCGACGATGGGGTGGAATATGTGCTTCATATGTTTGCGGATCTGGTGCATACGGCCGGTGAGGGGGGTGATCTCCAGCAGGGAGAAGCGGGCGGTGGTGTATCGGCTCACCGCATAAGGCAGCTCAACAGTGGCCAACCGGCGGTAGTCGGTAACGGCTTCCTGGCGCTCCCTCCCCTCCTCTTCCAGCAGAGCGTAATTGATGTGCCCCTGATCATCGGTGTAGCCACGCACCACTGCCAGATAGCGCTTCTCCACCCGCCGCGCCTCAAATTCACCAACCAGTTGTCGCGCTGCATCGGAACTGAGGGCAAAGAGCAACACGCCGGAGGTAGGACGGTCTAAACGATGTACCGGGTAGACCCACTGCCCGATCTGATCACGCAGCGCCTGCAGGGCAAAACGGGTTCCATCCGATATACGAGTACGGTGAACCAGCATGCCGGCGGGCTTGTCGATGGCGATGTAGTGCTCGTCTCGATAGAGAATAGGAAGGTTGGTCATGGCGCAATAATATAGGAAGCAGGTAAGTGCGGGTAAGGTTTTGCGGCAAAGCCCCTCTTGGGGTAAGGTCAACCTAATGAAGGCCGATCCACTCTTATCACTGTGAAACTTCGTACTCAGATCCTGCTGTTCTCCTTTCTGTTCGCTCTGACGCCCCTGCTGTTGGCGGTGCTTATCAATCTACCGCTGGTACTGGAGCGAATGGAGCGCTTCTATCATGAAGCTCACTTGCAGAATCTGCAGGCCGATTTTCGTGATCTTGATCAGCACCTGGCGAGCCGCAACGAGATGGTGCGCCTGCTTACTAAGCTGCCGGCGCCCGGCATCATGCTCGGTAGCGAGAGCCCGACTGAGGATGCCATCGTTGATCTGGCCAGGGCCCAGTACATTCACTGGATAGGGCAGATACTTGCGAGCCAGCTCGATATCGTGCAGATCGTTTTCTTTGATGCCACCGGGCAGGAGCGCTTCTGGCTCGACCGAGATACCGCTGACCAGGCGTGGCAGCCCACCATGCAGCGCCCCACCCGCCCACCGGAGGAGTTTATTGCCACCGGTCTGCAGGGGGAGCCGGGGCAGGTACTGGTCAGTTCCATCAGCCTCGACCCCGAGGCGGGGGCGGTGGACCCACGCAAGTTCATGACCCTGCGACTGATCAGCCCGATTCATCAAGGTGGTGAGGGTGGTCCGGTCGGTGCCGCAATGATCAGTATCGATGTCGGCGGCATGGCGCGCTACTACCGCAATACGCTCTGGGTTCGCGACAACGGGAATTTTCTCACGCACCTGGATCCAGACAGCCCTGACAGCAACGCCTTTGATCGTTTTCCCGGTCTGGAAAAGCTCTTTACCGGCGCCAAAGCCACTCTCTGGGAAGGGAATGGGCAACAGATTATGTGGGTGCCGATGTTTATCACTGAACAGGCGGGAGCACTCTGGGTAGGTAGACAGGTTGACCCTTCCCCTATCGCCGAATTCCGCAATGTGGTCACCCTGCGTGTACTGAGCATCGTTTTTATTCTTATTGTCGCCACCTGGGCCGCTTCCCAGTGGCTGGCGCGACGTGCCAGCCGGGTTAGCCATGAACTCACTGATGGCATTCAACATATCCTTGAGCACGAAGAGGCGGTGGCGTTCAACTGGACCAGCTCTGAGGAGCTGAAAACCCTGGGGGAGAGTCTCTCCCGTCTGGCAGCCGAACATGGTCGCAATACCCGCAACCTGCGCGCTCACGCCAGAGAGCTGGAGGAGTCGAACCGCTATAAATCTCAGTTTCTTGCCAATGTCAGCCATGAGTTGCGCACACCGCTCAACTCCATCCTTCTGCTATCAAAGCTGCTGAGCGGGAAAAACAGCGGCCTCGGCCTTGAACAGCAGAAACAGGCAAAGGTGATCAATGAGGCCGGCACCGACCTACAGACGCTAATCGACAACATTCTCGACCTCTCCCGTATCGAGGCGCGCCGCACTGAGTTCAACTTAGAGAGTATTGAACTAAGCGTTATGCTAAAGGGTTTAATTGAGCTGATGCAGCCGCAATTCGATGCCAAGGGGATCGAATTGCGGCTGGAGATTTTGCCCGACGCACCACAACGTGTGATCTCCGATCCTGACAAGGTCCGGCAGATACTGAAGAACTTTCTCTCTAACTCAGTCAAATTCGCTGACGGCGGCGATGTCTGGATAAGGCTGGCGGCGGAGGGCAAGAGCGACCTCTGTGACTGTGAGCTGCGCATCAGCGTAGAGGATGACGGCATCGGCATCGCCAAAGATAAGCATGATCAGATTTTCGAGGCGTTCAAGCAGGCGGAGGGCTCCACCAACCGGCGTTACGGCGGCACCGGCCTGGGGCTTAGCATCAGCCGCCAGCTGGCCCATCTGCTAGGTGGAAAGATCACCCTGGAGAGCCAGGAGGGAGTCGGCAGCACCTTCTCTCTGCTGCTGCCGCTGGAGTTTGAGCGTGGCCAACTGACAGAGCGAGCCGAGGTCCATCGTGAACAGGATAAGTTACCAGTAGTATCGAGCGAACCTCCACCCGCCAACTTCGGGGGGCAGCAGGTGCTGGTTGTAGATAACAGTGTACAGAACCTGCTTATGATTACCCCGTTGCTTGAGGGCTGGGGCCTGAGGGTAACGGCAGCAGCGGATAGCCAGGAGACACTGGAGGTGCTGGAGGAGGACGGCCCCTTCTCCCTGGTACTGGTGGACATCATAATGCCCCACTCCGAAGGCTGTGATACGATCAGCTGTATAAGAGGTGAGGTACAGCACCAGCGGCTGCCCATCATTGCCCTGATCGGTGAAGCCGATGCACAGTCGCCCTGCCTCACAGCGGGTGCAGATAACATCATCGCCAAGCCGATTGAGCCGAAGCTGCTGAAAGAGGCCCTCGCACAACATCTACACGAAGAGGATAGAGACTAAACAGCATGAATCGCTATACCGGGTTCAAACTCCTGATCGTAGACGATCACGAGCATAATCTCTTCACCCTGCGTACCCTTGTGCAACAACACATGGACGTAGCGATACTGGAAGCCACATCCGGCCAACAGGCGTTGGATATCGCCCAGGCAGACCACGACATCGATCTCATCATACTCGATGTGCAGATGCCGGAGATGGATGGCTTTCAGACAGCTTCAATGCTGAAGATCCGTAAGAAAACCCGCGACATCCCCATTATCTTCCTTACCGCTGCCTTCAAGACTGAAGAGTTTCAGCAGAAAGGCTATGACGTCGGCGCGGTGGACTACCTGCTTAAACCTATCGACGACAACCAGCTGATCAACAAGATCAGTACTTACTTCCGCCTGATAGAGAAAGAGCGTGAGCTCAATCTGGTGTTGGAGCAGAAGGTCACTGAGCGTACCGCTGAGCTGGCCCAGGCAAAACAGCACCTGGAGAACATCATCAACTATATGGGCGAAGCACTGCTGGTGCTCAGTCCGGACGGCAAGATTATCGAGGTAAACCCCGCCTGCTGTCAGATGCTGGGATACACTGAAGAGACGATGCAGGGAATGGGCATCGGTGACATCTTCGAAGAAGAGGAGGATGAACAGGCAGGTGCCTTTATGGGTATTTGGCTGGAGGCGCTGATCCGTGTCGGCGCATTAAGCAAGATTGAGGCGCGCTTCATTACCAGTGACGGCCGCAGGGTGCCGATCCTCTTTTCGCGTACCGCGATAAAAGATGAAGCCGGTGAAATCAGTGATATTATCTGCATCGCCAAAGATATGAGTGGATATATACGCCAGGAAGAGACAGTGGTGCAGTAGGAGGCGCTTGTGCGCAACCTTAGCTGGAGAGAGATTCAGGAGTAGATGATGAATGACAACACCGAACCCACTGAGGGTAATGAAGATACAACGCTAACTGCCAATGCGCTGAAAGCGATGGCCCATCCGTTGCGCTGGAAGATACTCTGTTCGCTTGGCGATGCAGAGCTCTCCGTTGGAGAGATCGTGGAGCGCACCGGCACGTCCCAGAGCAATATATCCCAGCATCTCGAGCAGCTGCGTAACAAGAATATCGTTGTCTCCCGCAAAGAGGCCAACCGTATTTACTACCGCATCCGCAACGGTCAGCTCCTTACCCTGATCGGTACGATGCGCACCGTACTCTGTCCAGCCAATCTCGATGATCGCTACCCGTTCGACGGCAGCTGACAGACAGAGAGAGCCCATGGCCTGACAGATGACCCCGGCTGATTACTATCAGGCGCAGCTGCTGCGTGGTGATATTGAGGCGGATCCATCCCAGGCGATGGTGATAGATCAACTGCAATCACTCTATGAGCGGCTGTTACAACCTCCAGCTAAAACGCCTTATGGCCTGCTCTCCAAACTTCTGCAGCGGGGAGCAAGCATAACACCAGTGAAGGGCCTCTATATCTGGGGCGGTGTAGGCTGCGGCAAAACCTGGCTGGTGGACCTGTTCTACAACCAACTCCCTTTTAATCAGAAGCTCCGCCTCCACTTTCACCAGTTCATGCGTAACATCCATCAGGAACTGGCCTCCCTCAAGTGTACAAAAGATCCTCTTGAGGAGGTGGCGAACAGCCTCGCCAAGCGCACCCGTATCCTCTGCCTGGATGAGTTCATCGTCACCGATATTGGTGATGCTATGATTCTGGCAAAACTACTGAAAGCGCTGTTTCACCGCGGCATCAGTTTAGTCACCACCTCCAATACACCACCCCACAATCTCTACAAAGACGGCCTGCAACGCAGCGGCTTTCTACCGGCTATCGAGCTGTTGAAACAACACACCGAAGTGGTAAACCTGGACGGCGACATCGACTACCGGTTGCGTTACCTGGAGCAGGCCACCGTCTACCACACCCCGCTGGAACCGGGGGTGGACGAAAAACTGCTCGAAGAGTTCCGACATCTGGCACCGGAGAGAACGAAGGGTGTCGAGTCGATCCACATTTTTGGCCGCGACATTCCACTTATGTATATGGCCGATGATGTCATCTGGTTCGATTTTATGCAGCTATGTGGGCCACCGCGCAGCCAGGCTGACTACCTGGAGCTGGCACGCAGTTTCCATACTGTCATCATCTCCGACATACCCTGCCTTGGACCCGCCCTGGATGATGCCACACGCCGTTTTATATATCTGGTAGATGAGTTCTACGACCGTGGCGTTAAGTTGGTAATCAGCGCCGCCGAACCACCCGAGTCCCTTTACCAGGGAGAGCGCCTCGCCTTCGACTTCCAGCGAGCAGCCAGCCGCCTGAAAGAGATGCAGTCCACCAATTATCTGACGCGGGAGCATCGACCGGGTTAGTACCGTGACACCGAGGGTGTGGGAATAAAGTACAATGGGTCTCATCAGAGGCAACCCCAGGCAGGATTTTCCAGTGCAAGACGATATCATCGACCTACAGACCCGGCTGGCCTTCCAGGAGGACGCCCTGCAAGAACTGACCCTCACTACCACCCACCAGCAGAATTTGATCGACATGCTGCAGCGAAAAGTGCTTAACCTGGAAGAGCAGCTCCGCTCACTCGAACCCCAAGAGGGGATGGGTACAATCAATGAGAGGCCGCCTCATTACTGAGGCAAGTAAATCCACTAACAGTCTGGTCAGAGATACTTTAAAAAATGAAAAACACACTCTGCATTTGCAGATTAAAAAATATCTTTATTGCCACCCTGTTATGCCTCTCTCTGACGCCGACCCATTCAGTACAGGCCTGTGGCTGGTGGGGTGACGGAGATGTTAATAGGGACGTCGATGAGGTGCTTACCTCCTTAGATGGGAAACTGTTGCCACAAACCCTCTCCATTAAACACATCCAAGCTGCCGGGAAGGATGGGATACGGTATTGCCATGCCCGACCCAGGCCGCGCCATACCCTATCTACAGGCAACCAACGGCCGCCTTATCAACCGTATAGCAGAACTGAAAACATTTGGATTTAAAACAGTGATTGATCTCGGAACACCTGCAAAAACAGCCTATTTACACCGACAGGAGACTGAGGCCTTGGGTATGCGCTATATCAGCATCCCGGTTGTCGGTGAGATACCGAGTCAAGACCAGGTTAATGATTTCAGCCATCAAGTTGTTGTCGGCGGCAACGATATGTTGTTGGTCTATGCACCAAGCTCAGCACTACTCGGCACTATGTGGTCGGCCTACCGAATCAACCTGGGAGCCCCACTGGAGTTTGCCATCAGAGAGGGAACTGATTTGGGCATGAAGCCTGAGCAGGAATCCGAACTCCGTAAACAACTAAGCAACAAACGCCGACTAACAGAAACAAAGCCTGACTCAGCAACTCACTGACCCAGGCTCTGTCTCTGTTAAGACCTTACTTACATTAATGTAGATGGGGCTATGATTTTTCCTTAAGCGGCTATCTCGATTGCCATATCCTGCCGCTCAAGTTCGATATAACTCTTAGTCAATTCCGCCATCGCCCGATAGAAGGGCATTTCAGCCTGGTCCATGACGGCATCACAGAGTTGGGGTAGCCAACACAGCAGATGCTTTTCAAGAAACATACGCTGAACCGACTGACAATACTCGGCGCTTTTTCGATCTCCATGGAGCCACTTATCGGCTTCCCATTCACTCAGCTTGTGCATAAACTCAAGCTCTACACTGACGTGATCAGGCAGACCGCTAAAGCCCGCCTCATAATCAATCCCGGTGGTTTCGATAAATTTTTTCACTTCAACCGTCTTTGCCCCCCATAGACTACCTGAATCACCATCCACCTCGGTGAAGATAGACTCATGGGCCGATATATGACGACCGGGGCCAATAAACAGACGGGTAAACTCAACCGCCAATGCTTCCGCCACCGTGGATTCCGGATCAGCAAAAAATGACTCTCCCAGATCCACATCCATCTCTGAGAAGACCCCCGACAACCGAGGACCCCTGAGATCATTGATAAAGGCCTCGGTCGGCTCCTCCCGAAAAACGGTGGTCAATAGCCCATAGACCCCACTGCGTGACGTGGCACTATTGGCCGACTCTTTCCAGTCAGTTCCCATTCCAGCTCTCCTGTTTTACTTAAGTTTAGAGTCCAGAAACTCCCATCCCTGGGATGTTTCTGGAAAACACTACTTACTCTATGCCTTGGCAACTCTTACCACTGTATCCATCCATCTCTGCGTACCACTGATTGGGTCTGAAGAGTTAGGGATGATCGCATTGGGATGAGTACCATGCTTTTTCCACCAGATATTTTTCACGTCCGGATCAGCTCCAGCACCCCCAGATGTAGGAGAGCTGTTACCGGAACCGTAAACACCAGAGTGCTTACGTCCCAAATGGTGAGAAATAGCAATACAACCAGGGATAATGCCCTCAGTCACATAGGCAGTGGTGGTAATCTCACCAAGGCCGTTGTATACCCTGATTTTATCGCCATTTTTGATACCACGTGCCGCGGCAGTCTTAGTGTTGATCCAACCGGGATTATCATGCTTGATCTCGGTCAGCCACTTACAGTGCGCAGTCCTTGAATGGGTATGCACTGCGACTTTGTAGGTGGTGAGGTTCAACTCATCATCCGCCATCTTCTCGTGCTCAGGTATCGGCGTGTAGACGGGGAAGGCGGAGAAGCCCTTCTTGGCGAAGTTATCGGAGTAGAAGTCGAGATAGCCCGCCTTAGTGAACTTGGTATTGGGTGGATAGGCCTTGTAAGCCGTACCATCGATATTTTGGGCTACATACGCCTTTTTTGCACCTTTGGTACCCAGATACCCTTTACTCTTGGCATCCGCCTCACTGGCCACACCGGCCTTTTTCCAATTCCAGTAGACTCCTGTCTTATCATCGAGAATCACACCATCACCGGAGACATCAACCTTGGCCTCATAGAAACCGTAGTTTGGCTCGGCCTTCGGATCATGCCAGACCCCTTCCTTCATCATGTACTCGAAACCACCGACCTCTTTTACACCCGGCGTCATCTCGCAGGATTGACGAACGAAATCCTTCTTGCTCGAATAAGCCAGTTCAAAGCCGATTCTTTTAGCCAGTTCAGGCCAGACATCACCCTGACAACGAGCCTCACCCAACGGTTTTACCAGCGGCTGACGGATATAGAACTCCGCAATCTGGTTGGCTGAGACCATATCTTCCCAGTCCCAACGTTCCAGGTAAGTCGTATCGGGCAAAATAAGATCCGCAAACTGAGAGGACTCATCATAGACAATTGTTGATGTAATCAAGAAGGGCATGATGCTCTCGTCTTGCAGAATAGACTGAAGCTCCTTGTTGTTACCGTTGACAAAGCCAGGGTTATAACAGCTCCACCAATAAACCTTGGGACGACCTGCATGACCGTCTTTGATCATCGGCAACACCTGATGGCTCACATGGTGGGTCGGATAGGCGGCCTCACCCGGAAAGCCGTCTTTCACATGCAGCGTCTTGTGGACCTTGGCTTTTGGTGTGGAAGGTGATTTCCAACCGGCACCTACACCCATGACACGCCCACCCGCCCGATCAAGATTGTTGGTGATTGCTGAGAGCAGCATTGCCGCGCGTTCCTGGTCTGCACCATGAAAATGCATCACCGTGCCGCGGTAGGTGACCAGGCAGGCTGACTTCGCCTTGGCGAAACCACGCGCAATTTTGCGAATGGTTTCGGCGGGAACACCACTCTGTTTCTCTGCAAACTCCGGTGTGTACTTGGCAACATTTTCCTTCACTGCAACAATCTTCTGGTCGACTGTTGTATGGTAGTCTGCAGTCACACGCATGAACTTGAAGTGATCCTTTCTGTACAAACCCTCATTCATGATGACGTTACACATGGCAAGCATCACCAGACCGTCATACCCAACGTTGATAGGCACCCACTGATCGGCTTTGGCCGCTGTATTGGTCAGGCGTACATCGAAGACGTAAAGCGGCACACCACGGTCCACTTTTGCCCGAATCAGGCGTTGGGAGGTGGGGATATGATTGGTGTGTGTTTCAAACTGGTTACTTCCGAAAATAACCACGTAATCGGTCTTATCGTAGTCCCAGTTATCATACATACCACCCCACAAGCTCTCCTGTCCGACCCATTTGGCCGCCTCACAGACAGAGGTGTGGTTACCGATGGTTCCAGTGCCATAAGCACCCATGAAATCGTACATAGTCGCAGCCTGAGACGCTTTATGACGCCCGTACTGGTACATGAACAGTTCCGGAGTACCCGCAACACGCAATGGCTTCAACTTGGAAGCAACCAGATCCAGGGCTTCATCCCAGGAGATACGTTTCCATTTGTGTTCACCACGCTTACCTGCACGTTTCATCGGGTGCAGTATGCGGTCTGGGAAATAGACCTGATTGATCCCTGCCTGACCCTTGGAGCAAAGCTTGCCAAGGGTACGGATGGAGTTGGGATGACCTTCCAGTTTCACCAGGCGTCCATCCTCAACATAACCCATCATGGAATCACGTGTGACACACTGCCAACAGGCTGTAGGGATTGCCTGCCGCTCTTTACCCGTTTTTGGAGAAAAGTCACGACCACCCGCCTGCAGCTTGATCGAACCCGCGAATGCACTCTGGCTACAGCCCAGGCCGGCAGCCAAAGCACAGCCGCCACCCATGGACAACTTCATAAAATCACGACGATTTAGCTTTTTCATATTAATTCCTCTCTTTATACAAGCTGTCAGGGTTTATGGGATCTGATCCACATAGTGGTCAAGATTGCCCTTCTTCCGCTGTGTATAGAGGGTCTTCAACATGTTGTCCGGATCAATATAGAACACATGCGGATCGGTTCCTTCCTCTGCCAGAAGCACATTGTCGGCCTTGGCCAGGTTGTGCTCTTTGACCAACTTGGAGACGGCGCTATCGGGGTCGTTGAGATCGCCAAAGATACGGGCGCGACCCTGGCAGGTGTTGACGCAGGACGGCTCAACGCCGTTGTCGACGCGATGGGCGCACATATCACACTTGTCAGCAACCTGTTTTGTCGTGTCTCCACCCGCCTTGACAAAGGGATTGAAGGAGCGAACGCCGTAGGGGCAGGCATCGATGCACTTGCCGCAGCCGATGCACTGTTTGGTATCGACCAGGATCATGCCGTCGGGGCGCTTGTAGGTGCCGCCGCTGCGATAACGAATGGTCTTGCCCTCGGCATTTTTATACTTGGCGCGTTCACCGGGAAATTGTGGGCAGATTTTTACGCAGGGAGGAACGCCATCCTCTTTGCTGCCTTCGCAGTGATTGCACATCAAAGGCAGAAAACCCTTCTTTGTGTTGGGGAAGGTTCCCGTAGTTTCCTCTTGAATCACCGCTCTGAAGCGACCCAGTGAGACGTTGTTTTCCGCTTTGCACGCCACGGTGCAGGCTCTGCAACCTACGCACCGCCGCAGATCCATAACCATCGCCCAGCGGGGCGCCTTCTTTTGTGCCGCCTCAAGCTTCACTCCGGGGGTCACCATTGCAGCAGCGCCAACGGCCGCCGCGCCCGCGCCGGTCAGGAAATTACGGCGACTGATTTCAGCTGTTTTTTTATTACTCATACTGGTATCTCCTGCTCATCTCATCATCCTCCAGAACTATTGTTGATGGTAAAAAAAACCAGCTCCCTATTGTGTCTCTCGTGTTCCCTCAAGCAGCTCAATGGTGTCTTCGAAGTTACCGAATGCACCATCAAGAATTGTGACCGCATACTTCTTGTTGTGTACGCCGTTACCGACACGCACAATATTGAGTAATTCTCTGCCCTCGACCATCCGAGTTTCAACCTGGCTCAGTTGCTCCCTGGTCAGATTGCCTTTGAGTTCGGCAAAGAGGTCGAGCGCCTCTCTCTCCACCTCTTCCGCACCGGCAACCTCCCTATCGAGCAAATCTTTCCAGTCTCCCAGCATCTTTCGATGTTGCTCCGTATGGCAGGCGGCACAGGTTTCTCCCGAGGCTGTTCTCACATCGTGGCCGTTTTTCACGGTCTTCTTCAGATGGCAGGCCATGCAGTTGGTGTTGACGTCATACATCAGGTGCGGGGAACCCGATATCTCTTCATTGACGGGGGTGCCGGCAAGCAGCATCTTCTGATATTTGTGTTGATCGACATGGCAGAGACTGCAATCCTCCCGGACAAAGTCGAGATGATCGGTTCTGTTTTTGTGTTCGACCACCGTGTGGCAATCGAAGCAGTCAGCGATGTTGGGTACATGCTTGCCGTGCATGAGGTTCCGGTCTCCCGCCGCCACCAGAAGCGTCTGGCTTCTGTTGTGGCAGGTGAGGCATCCATTGGCGACCACATTTCCGGTCTCGATCTCGCCATGACCTTTCACCACCTCAAAGTGGCAGCTTTCACAGGCCACCCCCTGCTCCTGTATCGTCTGATGGGTAATCGGCACGATGGTCAAATCCTTGCCGCCCGCCTGCAACTGGCTCTGTAGTGAGTTGGTGGGGATGGTATGGCAGATATCGCAACGAGAGGCCCCTTCATTGAAACTAATGGAGGGTCTGTTATCAAAACTGATCTTTTTGATTTTGCCATCACCATTGGTCATCTTCGCCTTATCAAGCGTGGGCTTTTCCAGCTTCAGGTGGCACAGGTAGCAGATCTCCTTGGGTACCTCAAAATGCTTGCCTTCAGTGGTCTTGAAGTGACAGGTATCGCAGGTGATATCGTGACCATCAAGGGCTTTGTCAGTAAAGTGGGCATCATGCTTGAAGCGTATCTTTTCGGTGAACTGCAGCTCCTTCTGCGCAACCGTCTCACGCTGATGACAGCCGGACTGCAGGCAGGATCCGTCTCTAATAACCGGGCGAATGGGTAGGGGCGCGTTGGGGTTGTAGAGGTAAGCGGCAAGGTGGCGTAATCCTTCCCACTTGGCTTTCAATGAACGTTTTTCGCCCGGTAGAAAGTGGCAATCGATACACTCTGCCTGTTTTCCTTCCGGGTTATTGCTCTTGTGGTGGGTATTGCTCTTCCAGGCGTCATACTGCTCTGTCATTGTGTGGCAGCTTCCACCGCAAAATGAGGACTGTGAGGTGTAATACTCGACGCCAAAAAAAGAGACTATTAGAAATAGAACGAGTCCGATAACAGCAGATATAAGGCACTGACGTCTGAATATTCTTTTAGCTTCGCTGGCAGTAAGGTTGGCTTCACTCCCATTAGTCATTAGCCTGCACCCCTCTCTAATTATTGTTAGTTATTTATAAAATATTATTTATTAGTCATATGATGTGGCAAAAGACATGCCATTCGTCTATCTGCCTGAAATAGCACGAGTAAAAAATATAGTGGGGGAAAAAATATGTAAATATGTCACCGATTGGTAACGTTTTGATTAAATCCGTAACCCGAAGTATTTATATATTGGTTTCACAATGTTACGAAATAAATACACGGCAGCAGGTTACCAAAAGGTAACAAAATGGAAATTGGGTGAATATAAATTGAAAGTACACTTCACTCTTTCTCCAAAAAAGAGTAAAAATAGCATCATTGGATGTGCATAAATTACTTACGCCAAAATAATTAGACAACAGCATCCAGGGCAAGCAATGGATTTTCCATTCTTGCAAAATAAGTATTTTTAAACCTACAAGTAAGGTGTCGCCGAGGATGTTCGTTGTACTCCACAGGGAGTACTGATGTCGCAATGCAGGTACCGTGACATAACTTAGCAGTAACACTGAGAAGTTAGTTTATTGAGGAGCCCAAGTGCGATTAATTTATCTGTTACTTATCTTATGTGTTACGCCATGTAACGCCGCCAATGCAGAACCTCCTATACGCTTTGGTTTAACCGCAGTGGTGCTCACCGAAAATCTCAGATTCCTGGATCAGTGGAGCCACTATCTCGAGTCTAAAACCGGCCGTACGGTAGAATTCGTTCAGCGGAAGTCCTATCGAGAGGTGATGGATCTATTGGAATCAGGTGGGATCGAATTTGCCTGGATATGCGGCTATCCCTACATTCAAAAAAGGACCCCCGAATCTCTGCAACTTCTGACTGTGCCTATCTATCGCGGAGCACCACGTTACCACTCCTATATCATTGTTCACCACAACAGTCCCTATAATCGCTTTAGTGATCTGAAAGGAAAGATCTTTGCCTTCTCCGATCCGGATTCAAATTCAGGTTTCCTCTACCCACTGGCCTACATGATGAAACAAGGTGAAAAACCAGAGCACTTTTTTCGCCAGACATTTTTCACCTTTAATCATGCAGAGACAGTACAAGCGGTTTCTGAACAGGTCGCTGACGGTGGTGCCGTCGACTCCTACATCTGGGAATACCTTGCTATCTTCAGACCGGATATTACAGAGAGGACACGCATAATAAAGCGATCACCAAGCTTTGGCTTTCCACCTATCGTTTCCAGGGTTGGGGTAAACCCAGACACTATCAAACTGATGAAAATAACGCTCGAAAACATGGATGATAATTTACTGGGCAAAGAGCTTCTATCACAACTTAAGCTCGATGGTTTTGGTAATTATTCTGATTCACTTTTCAATGAAATACGAGCCATGGCCAACACAATCCAAAGAGTCAGTCCAATGACGTCCATGCTACCTGCTCACTAATTGCAGAAAACAGATGCCTATAATCAATCCAAGATCATGGCCACTGGCAGTAAAGCTATCACTCACAATCACAACGGTTGTTGCAGGTGTCGGCTTTATGATCGGTGCAGTGATGGTGGTACAGGATTGGAAGTTGTTTCATGATGCTTTAGGTGAGAAAGCACTGCTGCTCTCTGAATCCGTCGCTATCACAACACCCAAAGCGATGCTGCGCAAAGATCACTGGTCACTCTATGTGAGCTTGAAAAACATGGCGACCAGAACGCCTGGAACATCCGGTGGGCACGAGGTGATAACGGCGATGATACTGGACGCGGAAGGCAGGGTTCAGGCTCATCTGGACCCTGCCAATAATCCGATGGGCCTTCCCTTCTCACCGAAAAATGAAATTGAAGACAGTCTATTCCAAGAAGCGATAAATACTAGAAAGCCTATTGTTATAAGCAATGGAGGTTTTTCCAAAAACGGCTTTCAAGAGGGTGTTGTTCCCATCTTTTCTGATCAAAAATATATGGGGGTCATTCGGGTTCGACTCTCTGTCACCAGATTATATGAAAAGGCCAAACATACAGCTGTGATTGTGCTCGCCCTGACCCTCTGTTTCGTCATTATGGGCAGTGCTCTTGGCACTCTTGTTTCAAGACGTATGGTTAGGCCCCTCACAGCTGTTACCCAGGGATTGGAGGCCGTTGGCAGGGGCGAAATGACTGATTTCGATCCCATTCCGGTGAGAACAATGGATGAGATCGGTCGCCTCAGCCTTACCTTCAACCAGATCATGGTGGAGTTGGCCGAGAAAAAAATGCTGGAAGAGGAGATCGCAATGAGTGAAAAACTTGTTGCCCTCGGGCGCATCACTGCGGGTGTCGCCCATGAAGTGAACAACCCCCTTGCCGGCCTTCTGAACTGTATCGATACACTGCGTAAACACCCTAACGACAAGGAACTTATTGATCGTTACCTTCCGGTTATCGATCAGGGTCTACACAGAATAAAAGAGATCGTTCGTAATCTGCTTGTGGGTCTTAAAACTGAGGAGAGCGAACAAACGGTAAGCGTTGAACAGGTCGATAAACTTTACGACTTGATAACAGCTGAAGTGGGAGATGGGAACATCGATATCATCTGGCAAAATAGTGCAGGTAAAGATCTTCAGATTCCCGGTAAGACGGAGCAGATCATCTGCAACCTTCTTAAAAATGCGGTGGAGATACTTCCCGACAGCGGCAAGGTTATTTTCAACATGTATCAAGATGGCCCACACTTGGTCATTGAGGTGAGTGACAACGGACCAGGAATTCCAACTCACATTAGAAATCAACTTTTTGATCCTTTTTTTACTACCAAGAGCAATGGTACTGGATTGGGACTCTGGGTAGTCTACCGCCTAGTCCAGAGCTTGGAGGGGATCATTGAGGTGACTAGTGAAAAGGGCCAAGGCACAACATTCCATGTCGCAGTGCCCGTTATAAATACCAAGGCGGCCTGATGCCAAATAAGTTAGAACAAATGTCAGATAGCGATGGCTTCGGCAACTACTGTGTCCTCCTGATTGAGGACGATGAAATCATGCGCCTATCACTGGAAGACAGGCTTCGGCTCGAAAAGATCCCTGTACGTGCCGTAGCTGACATCACCTGTGCAAAAAATGAACTTGAGAAAGGTGATATTGACCTTGTTGTCACCGACATCCGTCTACCGGATGGTACGGGAATCGAGCTCTTTACCGATATGTCCCAGCACTTCCCCGGCATCCCGGTAATCCTGATGACTGCCTACGGTGATGTCTCCGATGCGGTAACTTTAGTTAAAGCCGGTGCACTCGACTACCTGACCAAACCTTTCGACATCAGTGACTTCATCACAAAAGTGGAGCACCACCTCTCCTGCATTGCGGACACTCGCCTGACACCGGGCAACTCAGATGATGACACAAACTTCAAACCAGGTAGTGGACGTCTTGGAAAAAGTTCGGCAATGCGCAAAATCGAGCGGCTGGTGGCACGTCTTCGTGAGAGTGACAGTTCGGTTCTAATCACCGGTGAATCCGGTGTAGGCAAGGAGGTGGTTGCCTCCCTGATCCATAACAACAGCCTCCGATCCCAAGAGCCGCTTATCAAGGTCAACTGTGCCGCCCTCTCCGCCGGCCTGATCGAAAGTGAACTATTTGGTCATGAGAAGGGTGCATTCACCGGTGCGATGCAGCAGCGCATAGGGCGCTTTGAGCAGGCCCAGGGGGGCACCATCTTTCTCGACGAGATTGCCGAGGTTTCACCAGACATTCAGGTAAAACTACTACGCGTCCTGCAGGAGCGTGAGATTGAGCGTGTCGGCGGTGTGGAGTCTATCCCCCTGGATGTGAGAGTGATTGCGGCAACTCAAGTGGTTCTGGATGAATCGATGAAAAAAAATGAGTTTCGGAGGGATCTCTATTGGCGCATCAATGTCATCCATGTGGATATTCCTCCATTACGGGAACGCCGGGAAGATATCGTCTATCTTGCCAGATTGTTCGTCAGTGAACTGGCCAAAAAAGCGGGCAATTCCATTAAAGGACTGGCACAAGAGGCGGAGCTACAGCTTCTAACCATGCCATTTTCGGGCAACGTCCGTGAACTCAAGAATATTATTGAGCGAGCGGTCGCCCTGAGTGACGGCCCCTGGATTGGAGCCAATGACCTGCTTACACCTGACAGCAGCATGCATGACATTGGTACGGCCACATTAAGAGAGTCTATAGAGGAGGCCGAGCGTAGCGCTATCAATAAGGCACTGGCTGAAAATAGCGGCAAAATAAACCAGGCGGCAGACGCCTTAGGCATCTCCCGCAAAAATCTATGGGAGAAGATGAAACGCCTCAGAATTGAGAAATAGTCATAAACAGTCACCTCCCGGATAACCTGATTATGACTTGCTCCGTGGTATCTTAAGGAGCCTGCTTCAGCCCCGGCTCAGCTCATGCACCGCTTCAACCAGAGCAGCAGCATGTTCCGGATTCACATCGGGATGGATGCCGTGACCCAGGTTAAAGACATGGCCTGGGCCATCACCATAACTTTCCAGCACTCGCTTCACCTCGTCGCGAATACGCTCCGGTGAAGAGTAGAGAACACAGGGATCTATGTTGCCCTGAAGCGCCACACGGTCACCCACCATCGCGCGGGCATCGGACAGATCAGTAGTCCAATCCACACCCAGTGCATCGCAGCCGGTGTTGGCCATACGGTCAAGCCACTGGCCACCGTTTTTGGTGAAGAGGATCACCGGTACCTTACGACCATCGCTCTCACGGTTTAGGCCTTTGACGATACGGCTCATGTAGTCGAGGGAGAAGAGCTGGTAGTCCCGCGGACTCAACACGCCACCCCAGGTATCGAAGATCATCACTGCCTGGGCGCCTGCGGCAATCTGGGCATTGAGATAGCTGGTGACTGAATCGGCCACCTTGCTCAGTAGCTGATGCATCAGTTCGGGACGCTCAAACATCATGCCCTTCACCTGGGCGAAATTCTTGGTACCACTCCCCTCCACCATATAGGTGGCGAGGGTCCAGGGGCTACCGGAGAAACCGATTAGCGGTACCCGGCCATCCAGTTCACGGCGAATGGTACGTACCGCATCCATCACATAACCCAGCTCCTGCTCAGGATCAGGCACACCCAACGCCTTTATCGCCGCCTCATCACGAATCGGGCGCTCAAACTTTGGTCCCTCACCTTCGGTGAAGTAGAGGCCCAAACCCATGGCATCGGGGATGGTAAGAATGTCGGAGAAGAGGATCGCCGCATCCAGAGGAAAGCGTTCCAGGGGCTGAAGGGTGACCTCACACGCCAGCTCAGGATTTTTACACAGATCCATAAAGCTGCCGGCCTTGGCGCGGGTGGCGCGATACTCGGGCAGGTAGCGACCGGCTTGGCGCATCATCCAAACTGGCGTCATATCCACTGGCTCACGGAGCAGGGCGCGCAAAAAACGATCATTCTTCAAACTGGACACGGGCGTTTTCCTTCTAGGCTATACAAAGAGGCCGACGGTCAAAGAGGGGGATTTTACACTGAAGCGGGCTGCGAATCAGTCGCAACCTCCCCCTCTGCAAGCCAACGTCGAATCAATTCTAAAATTTATGTAAAAAAAGGTGCCATCCAGGCACCTTTTTCCTTTTCTTTTTATTATTACTCTGCCAACCAAGCGGCAAAACTTCAATTAACGCGGTAGTTCTGATGATCCCATCAGGTATTCATCCACTGCACGGGCACACTGGCGACCTTCACGGATCGCCCAAACCACCAGGGACTGACCACGTCGCGTGTCACCGGCGGCAAAGACACCACCCAGTGAGGTCTGATAGGCATCCGCCCCTTCGGTTACACCTTTAACGTTACCACGGGCATCAAGTTCAACACCCAACTCATCCAGCATACCTTCGTGGACCGGGTGAACAAAGCCCATAGCCAGGGTGACGAGATCAGCCTTGAGTTCAAACTCACTACCCTCGACTTCGTTCATTCCCCACTCACCGGATTCACTCTGATTCCACTCCACCTTGACGCACTTGACCGCCTTGACGTTACCGTTACCGTCATTGACAAACTCTTTGGTAGCCACCGACCACATGCGCTCACACCCCTCCTCCTGGGAGGTGGAGGTGCGCATCTTGTTTGGCCAGTAAGGCCAGACGGTACCTTTGTCTTCCTTCTCGGGAGGCTGGGGCATAATCTCGATCTGAGTAACCGAAACTGCACCGTGCCGGTTGGAGGTACCGATGCAATCCGATCCGGTATCACCGCCGCCAATCACCACTACGTGCTTACCTTCAGCAGAGATGAACAGGTTCTCCGGGATATCGTCACCCTGTACACGATGGCTGTTGGTACGGAGAAAATCCATGGCAAAATGAACGCCTTCGAGGTCGCGACCGGGTACCGGCAGATCGCGGGGCTTCTCAGAACCGGCAGCAAGCACCAATGCATCAAACCCGTCGACCAACTTCTTTGCAGGGAGGTCGACACCAATATGGCTGTTGGTGTGAAAACGTACTCCCTCGGCCTGCATCTGGCCCATGCGACGGTCGATCACCTTTTTGTCCAGCTTGAAGTCCGGGATACCGTAACGCAGCAGACCGCCGATACGGTTCTCTTTCTCGTAGACATGTACCAGATGGCCTGCACGGGCCAACTGCTGGGCACAGGCCATACCCGATGGGCCGGAACCGACAACCGCCACCCGCTTGCCACTCTTGTGACGGGGGATCTGTGGCTGGATCAGTCCATCTTCCCACCCCTTCTCAACGATGGAGAGCTCAATGGTCTTGATGGTGACCGGTTCATCATCCAGATTAAGAGTACACGCCTCCTGACAGGGCGCCGGGCAGATGCGCCCGGTAAACTCGGGAAAGTTGTTGGTGGAGTGCAGGGTATCGATGGCGGACTGCCAGGCACCATGATAGACCAGATCATTCCAGTCGGGGATGATGTTGTTAACCGGGCAGCCCTGATGGCAGAAGGGGATACCGCAATCCATGCAGCGTGCACCCTGGTTTTTCAACTCATCTTCACTCAGATCGATGGCAAACTCATTAAAGTGCGTAATGCGGTCGGCGACCGGCGCGTGGCTACGGTCCTGACGTGGATACTCCATAAAACCTGTTGGCTTACCCATGATTAGTTGCTCCCCTTAACTGCTTCGCCGGTGTTGGCCTGGACCTGCTGTGCCTGCATCTCTTGCAAGGCGCGTCGATAATCCACCGGCATCACCTTGACGAATTTCGCCAGATG
Source organism: Candidatus Sedimenticola sp. (ex Thyasira tokunagai) (assembly GCA_037318855.1). Lineage (GTDB taxonomy): Bacteria > Pseudomonadota > Gammaproteobacteria > Chromatiales > Chromatiaceae > Vondammii. The sequence continues at coordinate 96,102 of CP134874.1, forward strand.
TTCGCTCCAGTTATCCAGTATCCGCTTGGCGACACTACTGTTGGTGTAGTGCAAGTGGTTTTCGATCAGCTGCTTCAGACGAATGGCATCAAAGCGGGTCATATCATGACTGACATCCACCCGACCCTTGGTCTCCAGATCACCCCCCTGGTGCTCCAGGGCCTCCAGCGCATCGTCCTCCTCTTGAATCGGCTCCAAATCGACCATGGAGAGGTTACAGTGCTGCTCAAAGGTGCCCTCTTCATCGAGGACATAGGCAACACCGCCGGACATACCGGCAGCAAAGTTACGCCCAGTGGTACCAAGACAGACAACGATACCCCCCGTCATATATTCACAACCGTGATCGCCGACGCCTTCAACAACAGCAGTTGCCCCGGAGTTACGGACACAGAAGCGCTCACCGGCCACACCACGGAAATAACTCTCACCGGTAATGGCGCCATAGAGCACGGTATTACCGACAATAATATTCTCTTCCGCTTTATCAATTGCTGACTCACTGGGCGGATAGATCACCAGTCGCCCACCAGAGAGTCCCTTACCGACGTAGTCGTTACCCTCACCCGCCAACTCAAGGGTGACACCCTTGGCAGTCCAGGCACCGAACGATTGTCCCGCAGTTCCTTTCACCTTGATGTAGATGGTGTCATCAGGCAAGCCGGCAAGACCGTATTTCTCCGCTACGCGACCGGAGAGCATGGTGCCGAAGGTACGGTTGCAGTTCTGAATATCGATAGGAATCTTAACCGCTTCGCCCCTCTCCAGGGCCGGCTCGGCCTGGTCTATCAGATGTAGATCGATGGCCTGGTCCAGGCCGTGATCCTGGGCCTCATTGTGGTGAATAGCAACACCCTCTTCGGCCTTCGGCTTAGTCAGTACACGGCTGAAATCGAGACCCTTGGCTTTCCAGTGGTTCACCGCCTTACGCATATCGAGTCGCTCGCTCTGTCCAACCATCTCGTTGATGGTACGGAAGCCAAGTTTCGCCATCAGCTGGCGTACCTCTTCAGCGACGAAGAAGAGGTAGTTGATCAGATGCTCCGGCTTGCCGGTGAAGCGCTTGCGCAGCTCAGGGTCCTGAGTGGCCACACCCACCGGGCAGGTGTTGAGATGACACTTACGCATCATGATGCAACCGCCGACGATCAATGGTGCTGTGGCAAAACCAAACTCGTCAGCACCCAGCAGGGCACCTATCACCACATCGCGACCGGTGCGTAGACCACCATCCACCTGTACGGCAATACGACCACGCAGCTTGTTCATCACCAGTGTCTGGTGAGTCTCAGCCAGACCGATCTCCCAAGGAGAGCCGGCATGCTTGATTGAGGTCATCGGCGAAGCGCCGGTGCCGCCATCGTAGCCGGAGATAGTAACGTGATCGGCATGGGCTTTTGATACACCGGCAGCTACCGTGCCTACACCAACTTCAGAGACCAGCTTCACCGAAATCCGCGCTTTCGGGTTGACGTTCTTCAGGTCGTGGATCAGCTGTGCCAGATCCTCGATTGAGTAGATGTCGTGATGGGGTGGTGGCGAAATCAGGCCGACACCCGGAGTAGAGTGACGCACCCGCGCAATCTGAGCATTCACTTTATGGCCGGGCAGTTGCCCACCTTCACCGGGCTTGGCACCCTGAGCCATCTTGATCTGAATATCGTCGGCGTTAACCAGATACTCAACGGTGACGCCAAAACGGCCGGAAGCCACCTGCTTGATGGCGGAGCGCTCTGGATTGCTCGCACCGTCAGGCAGCGGATTGAAGCGCTCGGGCTCCTCACCACCCTCACCGGTGTTCGACTTACCGCCGATTCGGTTCATGGCAACCGCCATGGTGGAGTGGGCCTCATAGGAGATGGAGCCAAAAGACATGGCGCCGGTGGCGAAACGCTTTACGATCTCAGCAGCGGGCTCAACCTCTTCCAGAGGTACTTGCTCATCAGCCCAGTTGAAATCGAATAAGCCACGCAAAGTGACCAGCCGTTCCTCCTGTTCATTAATCGCCCTGGCGAACTCGTCGTAGCTCTTCCAGTCATTGGCGCGAGAGGCATGTTGCAGCTTGGCAATGGTGTCCGGAGTCCAGATATGATCCTCACCACGTACGCGATAGGCGTAATCACCACCCACATCAAGGTGCTTTCTGTAGAGCGGATTGTTGCCATAGGCGTTGTGGTGCCAGCGTACCGTCTCTTCCGAGACCTCATCGATACCAATGCCCTCGATGGTGGTGGCGGTACCGGTGAAGTAGGCATCGACAAAGGTTGTAGATAGACCCACGGCATCAAAAATTTGCGCGCCACAATAGGACTGGTAAGTGGAGATCCCCATCTTGGACATCACCTTGTTGAGCCCTTTTCCTACCGCTTTGATGTAACGTTTCTGGGCCTCGTCGAAGGTCAGTCTCTCCGGCAGGTTCGGCAACATCGACTGGATGGTATCAAACGCGACATAGGGATTGATCGCCTCGGCACCGAAACCGGCGAGAGTGGCAAAATGGTGTACTTCAAGCGCTGCACCTGTCTCAACGACCAGGCCTGATTCGGTACGCAGACCCTTGCGAATCAGGTGATGGTGCACCGCCGATGTAGCCAGCAACGCCGGGATGGCAACACGGTCGGCATCGACCCAACGATCAGAGAGGGTGAGAATATTGTACCCTTCCAACACCGCTTTCTCAGCCGCCTGACAGAGGGCGCCCAGTGCCGGCTTGAGGTCTGCCGCACCCTTTTCCGCCGCAAAACAGATATCGAGTGTCTTTGTACGGAAGGCGCCGTTGGTGGTGTCCTCAATATTACGGATACGCTCCAGGTCTGAGTTGGTCAAGACCGGCTGGGCCACCTCGAGGCGCATGGCCAGGTCATTCCGCCCCATGCCCAGAAGGTTGGGACGTGGACCGATAAGGGTGACCAGAGACATCACCACCTCTTCCCTAATCGGGTCGATCGGTGGATTGGTTACCTGGGCAAAATTCTGCTTAAAATAGTTTGAAAGATGCTTAGAGCGGCTGGAGAGCACCGCGGGTGGGCTATCTGTGCCCATGGAGCCCGTCGCCTCCTGGCCGGTCATCACCATCGGTGTAAGCAGAAACTTGATATCCTCCTGGGAGTAGCCAAAGGTCTGCTGAGAATTGAGTAACGTCGCCGCATCCGGCGACATGGCACCGACAACCTCCGGCAGTTGGTCGAGATGGATCTGGGTCTTTTCCAGCCAATCCTGGTAGGGGTGACTGGTGGAGAGCTGCTCTTTCAGCTCAGCATCGTCGATGATACGCCCCTTACTCATATCGATGAGGAACATCTTGCCCGGCTGCAGCCGCCACTTCTTGACGATCTTCTCTTCCGGGATATCCAGGACACCCATTTCAGAGGCCATCACCACCAGATCATCATCGGTGATCAGGTAGCGTGCAGGGCGCAGACCGTTACGGTCCAGAGTGGCGCCTATCTGACGGCCATCGGTAAAGGCGACGGCGGCGGGGCCATCCCAGGGCTCCATCAGGGCCGCGTGGTATTCGTAGAAGGCGCGGCGATTATCATCCATCAGCGGATTACCGGACCAGGCCTCAGGGATCAGCATCATCATGGCATGGGCCAGAGAGTAGCCACCCTGCACCAGCAGTTCGAGGGCATTATCGAAGCAGGCGGAGTCTGACTGCCCCTCGGGAATCAGCGGCCACACTTTCTCCAGGTCATCGCCAAGGATTTCTGAGGCCATAGAGTTCCTGCGGGCCGCCATCCAGTTGACGTTGCCGCGCATGGTGTTGATCTCACCATTGTGGGCAATCATACGGAAGGGGTGTGCCAGATCCCAGGTAGGAAATGTGTTGGTGGAGAAGCGCTGATGTACAAGCGCCATCGCGGAGCTCATGCGCTCATCCAGCAGGTCAGGGAAATATTCACCCACCTGGTCGGACAAAAGCATACCCTTATAGGTAATAGTACGAGATGAGAGTGAAGTGAAGTAGAACTCATCTCCTCCTTTCAGGGAGGCATCACGAATGACATTCTCAATCTGTTTACGGATAACAAACAGCTTGCGCTCAAATGCATCCTGATCGTCACAAATTTCACCTTTGGTGATAAATATCTGGCGAACCACCGGCTCCGTCGGCTTGACGCTGTGGCCCAGACCCTTGTTGTCCACAGGCACATCACGCCAACCGGCAATCACCTGTCCTTCTGCTTCCACAAGACGGGAGATGGTCTTCTCCGCCTCACTGCGGGCGGACTTACCCTGAGGCAGGAACAGCAGGCCAACAGCATACGCACCCGCTTCGGGTAGATCGAAATCGACTACGTCACGAAAAAAAGCATCGGGGATCTGAATCAGTATACCGGCGCCGTCGCCAGCACGCGGGTCAGAGCCGACGGCACCACGATGGGTCAGGCGCTCAAGAATCTCCAGCCCCTGTGCGACGATCTTATGGCTTTTCTGCCCCTTTATATTGGCGACAAAACCGACACCACAGGCGTCGTGTTCATTACGGGGGTCATATAACCCCTGTTTCGCTGGCAAAGCCCCTTGGCTCATCGTTAACCTCACTTCTTCGGGGCAAAAGAGACCACTGTAGCTCTCCCCACCCATGGTAAATTTAGTCGGAAGCAGTCGCGAGGGTTCACCACGCGCCGCACCAGAACAGCCGAGATCCCCCATGATTATGGGAATTCGGCCAAAAAGAACTCTGTAGGGTAATGGAGAATTGTTGCGCAGGCCAGCTATTTAAGCCCGCAATTCTACCATGGAATATATAATTCTTTTAATATCAATATGTTAATTATTATTGATTGCCTGCTGAATAGAAGCAAAACTCCTGGGCCAGACGGCACCACTCCGCACCCCTGCGGGGAGCACCTCACGGGCGGCAACCGCCGCATCCCTATCAGCATACACACCGTGAACCACCGAGAACCAGGGCTTTCCTTCCCGCTCGGTTTTGAAAATTGCACTCACTTGCTCAACTTTGTGCCGCGCTGTAAAAGCATAGGCGGCCTGCTCACTCTGAACTCCAATCAATTGCAAAGTATAGGAACCGGGATTCTGTACCTGCAGCCAGGCTTCACGTCGCTCAGCCGTGGGCGGCGGTGGTTTCTGCTGCGGCTCCTCCTTTACTACAACCACCGGTTGCGACTTATTCTCCTTGCGATCCTCCGGTCTATTATCGTGTGCAGCCTGCACCTCCGCCGGGGGTGTTACAACCGGCACCGGCTGAGACACGAGTGTAGTGTCTATCCGCGGCTCCACCGCACCCTCTTCTCCTCCACCCTGACCATTTAGAACATCTACATCATCCACAGTAGCCGTAGGTACATTCACGATACCTTCCACCGCCGCCTCCTCTTCCTCAAGCAGCGGTTCCTGAGCGATCTTCTGAGTATTAACTGGAGCAGCTACAACCTCTGCAAGCTCAACCATCGGCTCCTGAGTATTGACTGGAGCAGTCATAACCTCTGCAAGCTCAACCATTACCGGCTCGGCCTCTGGAGGCGGTTCATCCCCAACAGGCGCCGTCACTACCGGCGAGGTATCCATAGGTGTTGCCTTTGGCGGCTTGTTTGCAGGCTCAGGAAGTTTCAGCTCAATCTCAGGCACCGCCTGATAAGCCTGCTGTGGCTCATTATCGCCCTCAAACAGCCTATTGATCCCATCCTGGAAAAGCAGCGCAAGAATAACCAGCACACCCAAAACCGCCCCTGCCAGCAACGCCGGAGTCGAAAGACGCAGTGAAGTTGACTGCCCGGTCTCACCGCCGGTGTCACTGCCCCTCTCGGCAGCAGCACTCACTCGCAGGGCAGCCATCACTTGCTCCTCTATGGCACCTGCAACACCACCGCTGATCTTGGCGATCCGCTCCACCTCGGCTTCATCAAACGCGCTGCCAGTCGCCAAATCCGCACCGCTGATGAACGCGATGAAGGCTCTGGTTTGCTCTGTGGAAAAGACCGGCAACTCAAGCATCTGCAGCATCTGCAGATTCATTGTCTGTATTTGAGGCGTTTGCAGCAGATCATCAATCTGCGGAAGCGCAAAGAGGACGATACGTACAAGTGCACGCTCTCCCGGCCGCCGCTCAAACAAGCGCAGTAGCGCAATAATAGTTGAGAGAGGCAGCAGATGCGCGTCATCAACTACAATGACCGGGGCCCTACCCTCCTCCTGCAAATTTTCGAACCGCTCCAACAGCAGGTCCACGCTCTCATCACAATCTCCCGCAACGCCAAAGCAGTGGCCTAGCAGTGAGAATAGCTGCTCCGGGTGAAGCATTGGATTTGAGATCACCGGGCAGAGCACCCACTCATCTCGGGCGGCCTGCTGGTAGCGCTGGAAAAGGGTGGTTTTTCCCGAACCGACTCCACCCTTGAGAACCACTATACGTTCACTATTATCGGTAAGGTGTCGCAGCAGATCTAGTCGCTGCATAATCTCAGGCGTGGAAAAGAACTGCTGCTCCTGAGAGGCAGTATCGGCCACACTACCCGATGTCACCTCTATATCAGACATTGGCTCTTCCAAATTCATCCAGTGTCTCTTTCAGTTTTTCGGCTGCAAAATCTTCGGTAACCACTGCACTCCCCAGGCGCGGCATAAGCACCAGACGAATCTTTCCAGTCACCACTTTTTTATCCACCGACATCAACTCAAGAAAATACTCTGTACTGAGGTCAGAGGGTGGGGCCACCGGCAGATTAGCCCTTCGCGTCAGCGCGACCACCCTCTCTACATCCGCCTCTGACAACCAGCCGAGACGCAGGGAAAGGTCAGCCGCCATGCACATACCGGCCGCAACCGCCTCACCATGAAGCCAGGTTCCATAACCCATGCCCGTTTCTATGGCGTGGCCAAAAGTGTGCCCCAGATTGAGCGTGGCCCGTCTGCCGGCCTCAAGCTCATCTGCGGCAACCACCTCTGCCTTATCCCGGCATGACCGTTCAATCACATGAGCCAATACCTCAGGATCGCGGGCAAGCAGCTGCTCCATCTGCTGTTCCAGCCAAGAGAAAAAATCGATGTCGTTAATCAGTCCGTACTTGATAACCTCTGCCACCCCTGCAGAGAGCTGCCTATCATCAAGGGTATCAAGCGTTGCCGTATCGGCAATGACACATTTAGGCTGGTAGAAGGCCCCTACCATATTTTTCCCAAGTGGATGGTTAACACCGGTCTTGCCGCCTACCGATGAGTCAACCTGAGAAAGCAGCGTTGTTGGCACTTGAATGAAGGGCACACCGCGCTGATAACAGGCGGCGGCGAAACCTGCCATATCACCAATCACACCGCCGCCAAGCGCCACGACCGTGCACTGACGATTAAAGCGACGCTTCAGCATGGCGTCGAATATTGTCTGCCACACCTCAAGAGTCTTGAACTTTTCACCGTCGGGAAGCACTACCGTATCGACATCAAACGAGGCAAGCGCACCCAGCACTCTGTCAAGGTAGAGTGGCGCCACCGTCTCATTGGTCACCACCATCACTTGGCGGCCGCTTATGTGGCGCTCGTAAATCGCCGGGTCATCAACCAGACCTCTGCCTATATAGATAGGATATGAACGTACTCCTAATTCGACCTGCAGCGTTCTCATCTCTGGCTTCATTAATACTACCGATTGTTTAATACATGAGACAGCTTGCAGTGCCGCTCATCGGGAAAAGAGACTCCATTATTTGGACTCAAATTGGCTGATAATTTCCCTCGCAACAGCCGATGCTCCACGCTTCTCTGTGGTCACTACTATATCGGCCGTCTGGCGATAGAGCGGGTCTCTCACCTCCAGCAAATTTTGTAATTGCAGCAACGGATCGTCAGTCTGCAATAACGGTCGGTTGCGGTCACGCAGAGTGCGCTCATACTGCTGCTCAGGACTGCAGTAAAGATAGACTACAAATCCTCTACTACTGAGATTACGGCGATTATCCGGGTCCAGAACTGCTCCGCCGCCTGTTGCCAGCACATAACCATCCTGCTGGGTAAGATCATCGATTACCGCTTTTTCGCGTTTACGAAAACCATCCTCCCCCTCAAAATCAAAAATCGTCGGAATATCTACACCGGTTCTATGCTGGACCTCATGGTCACTGTCACTAAACTCCAATCCCAGGAGGCCGGCCACCTGACGCCCTATAGTTGTTTTGCCCGCCCCCATGGGGCCGACCAGAAAGATGTTCTTTAACTTACTCATTTTCCCGGGAAGAGCCCATAACAACCCTCGCCCCCCTGGCGGACAAGTAGTGGAGCATGATTTTCATTCATATTGAAGCCTTATTCTGGTGTAGTGTTCCATACTAAACGGATATTAAGAGACCCACAAAAGATTCAAGTCAAGGCACCGCCCGCAGTTAATGGCTGCCCCCTCAACAAAGGCTGTAACGCAGGATTGGATCTTTTGTGGGTCTCCCTCCGGGCGAGACGAGAAGGCATCATCTGCTGCGTTGCGTCACTTGTAAAGGGCGCGCCATTCCCTGCGTGACACGCCTTACAGCTAATACCTTCTCGTCACGCTTAATCGCCGCTTAGTATAGAACATTACACTAGTCTGAACTCTAATTAACCACTCTTTTCAGGACCATACAGGTATGCCAGATTTATCCCTTGCAAGCAAGAGGGGCTTGCCATCAGACAAGCCCCTCCCGTTACAGCCTTGTTTGGGTAGGTGGTTAACGAACGCCGAGACTCTCCTTTAGAATCTTCGGAGTGATGAAGATCAACAGCTCCTGATTATTATCCGTACGCAGCTCCTGCTTGAACATGAAGCCGACATAGGGGAGATCACCAAAGAATGGGATGCGCTCCTTACTGGACGTCTCCGTTCTTTCAAAAACGCCACCAAGTACGACCGTTTCGCCATTATCCACCAGGACCGATGTTTCGATCTCTTTGGTGTCGACCGGCGGCACACCGAGGACGGCACGGGAGAAGTCCGGATCATCCTTATTGATGGAGAGATCCATGATCACCCGATCATCCGGCGTGATGTGAGGGGTTACCTCAAGTTTCAGCACCGCTTCCTTGAAGGATACGGTGGTGGCGCCACTGGATGACGCCTCCTGATAAGGAATCTCAGTACCTGTTTTGATAATCGCAGTGTGTTGATCGGAGGTGATCACACGTGGACTGGAGATGACCTCACCCGTACCCTCTTGCTGCATTGCACTCAGCTCAAGCTGCAGAAGATAAGAGCCCAGCTTGCCGATCACAAGGTTGGCTGCACCGCCGCGGGTGCCTCCCAAGGTGGAAGGAAGATTGACCAACAGCGCCTCTTGATCTGAGCCGGCTGGATTCTCAATCGTATCGAATGTACCACCAAGATGGCCGGGGCGACCACCGCCTGCGAGAAGGAAGTTGCCACCAATAACGTTACTGTCCTCTATATTTGCGCCAAACCGGACACCGATATCCTTGCTGAAGTTATCGTTTGCCACCACTACGCGTGATTCGATCAGCACCTGGCGGATGGCAACATCCAACTTTGTGATGAGACGTCGAATATCCTCCAGCTTGGCGATCGTATCCCTGACCAACAGGGTGTTGGTGCGCTCATCCACCGTCACATTGCCGCGATCCGGGGTGAGCATTTGATTATCCTTTGACTTCAGCAGGGCCTGAATATCCTTCGCCTTGGCGTAGTTCAGCTGAATAAACTCGGAATGCAGGGGAGCCAGCTCTTCGATCTGTAGCTGAGACTCCAGCTCCAGTTTCTCTCTTGCCGCAATCTCTTCTGTCGGTGCCACCAGAATAACATTACCGTTCTTCCGCATGGAGAGACCACGGGTTTTCAAAATAATATCCAGCGCTTGGTCCCAGGGCACATTCTTCAACCGTAAGGTGATATTTCCACCCACAGTATCCGAAGTCACCAGATTAAGCCCGGTAAAGTCGGCCAGCAGCTGCAGTACCGCACGAACCTCGATATCCTGGAAATTCAAAGAGAGGCGCTCACCGGTAAACGTCTTCTTACGACGCTGTATCTCCTCTTTCTCAGCCTTGGTCAGCCCCCTGAACTCGACAGTGAAAAGCTCATTCGCCTGGTAGGCCAGATGCTCGTACTCACCGGAGGTCTCAATCACCACTTGGACATTTCCATCCCGAGGTAGAACCTCAAACATTTTCACCGGCGTAGCGAAATCAGCCACATCAAACTTGCGGATCAACTGCTCAGGCACGGATACATCCATAATGTCGAGAACGACCCTACCACCCTCCTCGCGCATATCGACAATGGCGGAAGCATCGCTAAGCTCCATCATCACCCGGCCTTCACCTTGCTCACCGCGCCTGAAGTCAACGCTGGTAACTGAACGGCCACTAGTAGTAGAAACAACTGAAGAGGGTGCGGATGATGTGGGTAGTGTCATTGTTGATGACGCTGATTGGGCAACACCACCCTGACTACCTTCAATAGTGACCGACACCTTATTTCCGTCCACTGCAACAGTGTGTCCGGCAGACGCAACCAAGTTGACCACAACACGGGTACGCCCACCGGCCTCAATGGCAGTGACGCTTCGCGCCATGCCAATGCCGATGGATTGACTTTTACGGGCCAGGCCATTGGTCAGACCAAAGAAGTCCATGGCGATACGCGCCGGGTTATCAGTGGTAAACGTCCGTGGAGCCTCGATCGGCTGATCCGCCATCAAGGTAATCCGCACACTGCCTCCTGGCAGCGCTGAGTAACTAATCTCCTGCAGGGTAGCCCCCGCAGCATAGGCCGAAACAGCACCCGTCATCATTACAAGCAGCAGCACCGAAGCGAAGACAGCCGACAGATGAGAGACGAACGACGCACCTCTTAACATCCCCTTCCCCTGCTTAAGGTCAAGTAGTTTGTTGTTCATGTAGTTACACCCCAATTTATTCTGCCAAAGCCAAAGAGGCCTGCCGTTCACGATAGCCTCCTTGTGGATCCGCCACGATCTCTGTAAGTTCGACCTGGTTCTCGGTTATGCGGGTAATCTGGCCATGGTTCATTCCCATGTAGTTACCATTTTTCACTCTGAAGATCGTCCGCTCCTGGTTTCGCACCAAGGCCCAGGAGGTACCCTCCTGCTCCAGTAATCCCACCATCCGCAAGGAGTCCAAAGCATAGCTCTCAAGCTCCTCTTTGCGACGATTGAAGTCAGGCGTCAGCCCATTGGCCACATTCACCGACGCAGCATCTCTCTCCTCGACGGCGGAAGCGAAGGGATCCCGCCGCCCCTCGCTTACGTAGGTGAAAGTCTCAATCTGTTTAATCTCCGGCAACGGCTCGATATGTCCCGCTTTACGGGACTTCACCTCGGCAACAAACTGCTTCAGATCACCCATGTTCTTCTCAGCGCAACCGCCGAGTAACAGGGTAGAGATTAGAATCGGCCAAAGAACCCGCCGAACAGGCATTTGCCCACTCATTTCCCCGCCTCCTCATCAAGATATCTGTAGGTTTTCGCCGTTGCCGTCATCACCAGCACTTTTTCGGCTTGGGCATCCACCCCTTTTTTTCCTGCCCTACTCTTGGGGGCGCTGACAACCACATTATGAACGGTAACAATCCGTGGCAACGCCGCGATACCGCTGATAAATTCACCAAACTCATGATAGCCGCCGTGGACCTTGATCTTGATTGGCAATTCAGCGTAGAACTCGCGCTGTACCTCCGCCTGAGGGTCAAAGAGCTCAAACTCAAGACCCGACGCCAGACCGGTCTGTGAGACATCGACCAGCAGGTCGGCCACTTCGGTTTTGTTCGGCAGCTGCCGCAACATGGTTCCGAATGACTGCTTCATCTCCTCAAGCTGCTTTTTGTACTTTTCAAGATTGACCGCCTTCGCCTGCTTAGCAGTGAACCGGTTGCGCAGTCCCACCTCATCTTTTTCCGCCTTCTCCAGCCCGGCCAGCTGCCCCTCCGTATCCCAGTAGTACCAGCCAACGCTAACGGTTATGCAGAGCAGCAGAACAATAATCGCCTTTACAGGTGCAGGCCAGACACCAATATTGCTGAAGTCAAGATCATTCAGTTCCTCAAGATTCACTTGGCCACCCCCTTGGCCGTCGCCTGCTGAGCCGTGAGGGTAAACTGGTTCCAGGTCATACCCGTCTGATCCTTACTCTGAACAACCTGCAGGGAGGGAGCTTTCAGCCACTGAGAGGCCTCGATATTTCGCATATAAGCGGAGACCCGCGCATTCGATTGCGCCCGACCATCCAGTGTAATATTGCCTCCCTGCTGCTTGAGAGTACTGAGATGAGCTCCCTCAGGCATGGTGGAGACCAACTCGTCAAATAGGTGAACAATCTGTGGACGGCTACCCTGCAACGCCTGAATAACGTTCATTCGCGCAATCAGCTTTGCCTTGATCTTCTCCAGCTGCTTGATCTCCTTGATTCTCTTGTCAACCAGGGCAATCTCATGCTTAAGGTAGTCATTTCGTGCCTGCTGATGGGAAATCATATCTTCAATATATAGGTGCACACCGCCACAGAGCGCCCCTGTAATGATCACGGCAAGCAGCGTTGCCGAACCAAAATCTCTCTGCCGTTTCCTGCGAAGAGTTTCGCGCCAGGGTAGAAGGTTAATCCGAGCCATCTTAATCGAAGCTCCTCAAGGCCAGCCCACAAGCGATCATCAATGACGGTGCATCATTGCTCAGCCCCTGCGGTTTCACATTGGATGACACCGACATACTGGCAAACGGATTGGCCACAATTGTCGGTATTCCCAGCTTCTCTTCAATCAACTCATCCACACCGGGAATTGAGGAGCTGCCCCCGGCCAATACGATATGGTCGACACTGCTGTAGGAGCTTGAGGAGAAAAAGAACTGCAAGGAGCGACTAACCTGCTGGGCCATTGCCTCCTTGAACGGCTCCAGTACTTCAGGAACATAGTTGTCGGGGAGCCCCCCCTGCCGTTTCGCCATCCCCGCCTCTTCGACGGAGAGACCGTACCGGCGCTGAATCTCCTCGGTCAGCTGACGCCCGCCGAAGTTCTGCTCACGAGTGTAGATAATCTTGCCGTTGTGCAGCACATTCAGTGTAGTGGTGGTAGCGCCGATATCGGCAACAGCGATGGTTTGATCCTCACCACCTGATGAGAACTGATCGGCAACCTGAGTAAATGCATTCTCCATGGCGTAGGCTTCGACATCGACCACCTCGGCAGTCAGACCGGCGATCTCAAGCGCTGCCACACGATCATCGACATTCTCGCTACGGGACGCCGCCAGGAGCACATCCATCATCTCCGGATTTTTCTCTGATACGCCGAGAATCTCGAAATCGATATTCACCTCTTCCAGGGGATAGGGGATGTACTGATCTGCTTCGAGCTGGATCTGAGTCTCCATCTCGGAATCTGACAGAGAGGCCGGCATAGTGATAATTTTGGTGATCACCGCCGAACCGGAGACAGCGACGGAGGCGTGCTTGAGTTTGCTGCCGGAGCGTCGCACCACGTTATGCACCGCCTGACCTACGGCATCCACATCGGCAATGTTTTTCTCCACCACAGCATTGGCCGGCAGAGGCTCCACGGCATAAGACTCCACACGATACTGGGCTCCAGAGCGGCCGGATGACTTGCTCAACTCGAGCAGCTTAACTGCAGTCGAGCTGATATCAAGCCCGAGCAGAGCGCTCTTTTTGGATCCAAAAAGAGAGAACATCTTGTATCCTTCTCATCAATGTAAGGGCAGTGTACACGAAAACCCGCAGGTTTTCCTTTAACAATAATAGTTAACTATATAGCAGTAAATGATTTTCTTGTGAAGCATTTTTTCTCATTCTGTCGATTTATACTGATATTTGTTACTATAGCAGCTCCATCGGAAAACTCATTTTGAATCCCCTTAGCCGACAAAACAGTGAACCAGCGCATGAAGTGGTTAATTAAATTTATTAAAACCGGCCTTTGGCTGGGAATTGTCGGGGGGATAGCCGCTGTTTTGGCCATCGGCTCGCTCTATCTGTACCTTGAACCCAGCCTTCCCTCAACCGATAGCTTGAAAAATGTACGTTTTCAGGTACCCCTTCACGTCTACACCCGAGATGCCAAGCTGATCGCAGAGTTTGGTGAAAAACGACGCATCCCTCTCAGCTACAACCAACTGCCTGAGCAAATGATCCAGGCATTCCTCTCAGCCGAGGATGACCGCTTCTTCGAACATCCGGGTGTAGACTATCAGGGATTGCTGCGTGCCGCCTATCAACTGCTGCTGACCGGTAAGAAACGTCAGGGTGGCAGTACCATCACCATGCAGGTGGCGCGTAACTTCTACCTCTCCCGGGAAAAAACCTTCCTGCGAAAGATTAATGAGATATTCCTCTCTTTCCAGATCGAGCACGACCTCTCCAAGGAGGAGATCCTGGAGCTCTATCTCAACAAAATATATATGGGCAACAGAGCCTATGGCGTTGGTGCGGCAGCCCAGGTCTACTACAACAAAAAGGTGGATGAGCTGACCCTGGCGCAGATAGCGATGATCGCAGGCCTTCCCAAGGCACCTTCAAAATACAACCCACTGGCAAATCCGGTACGCGCAGTTGAACGGCGGAATTATGTACTTGATCGTTTGGCCCAGCTCGGCTACATCAACGAAAGCGAGAAAGTGAGTGCCATTGCCGAACCGGTCACTGCCGACCTGTACAAAACCCAAAATGAAGTTGAAGCACCTTATATAGCCGAGATGGTACGTTCGGAGATGGTAGAGCGGTTTGGCGCAGGTGCCTATACCAACGGCTATACCGTCCACACCACCGTCGACAGTCGCCTTCAGACCGCTGCCAACAGTGCTGTACGCATGGCGCTGCAAGCCTACGATAAGCGGCACGGTTATCGTGGCGTCAGCGGACGCCTTGATATAAGCGGCGCGGAAAGCAATGAAGAGTTGAACGCCCTACTCAAGGATCACCGTCCCGTCGGCGATCTGCTACCGGGCGTCGTTACAGCCACAAACGAGAAGAGCGCCCAGGTCTATCTCGAGAGTGAAGGAGTGGTGACTCTCGACTGGGAAGCTCTGAGCTGGGCAAAAGTCTATATCGATGAAAACCGGCGAGATGCCACCCCTAAAACAGCTGGAGAAATTCTCAAACCCGGGGACCTGATCCGCGTGGTCGCAGAGACCAGAGGTGGTGAGCCCGCCTGGCGTCTGGCACAGATACCCGCAGTCGAAGGTGCCTTGGTTGCCCTTGATCCGGATGATGGCGCTATTGTCTCACTGGTTGGCGGTTATGACTTCTACCACAGCAAATTCAACCGCGCCATCCAGGCAAAACGCCAACCCGGCTCCGGTTTCAAGGCGATCATCTACTCAGCTGCGCTGGAGGCCGGCTATACCGCCGCCAGCTTAATCAACGACGCCCCCGTGGTATTTGATGATCCCAGCTTGGAAGGGGCATGGCGCCCGGAAAATTACAGTGGCAAATTCTTCGGGCCGACACGCCTACGCTACGCATTGACCAAATCACGTAATCTCGTCTCCATTCGTCTGCTGCGGTCGATCGGCGTACAAAAAGCACTGCAACACGCCGAGCGTTTCGGTTTCAATCCTGATGATCTGCCCAGCAATCTCTCGCTGGCCCTTGGCAGCGGTGCAGTAGCTCCCATTCAGATGGCCTCCGCCTACGCCATCCTGGCGAACGGCGGCTACCGCACGGAGCCCTACCTGATTACGCAGATAGAGGATGACCAGCAGCAGATTCTGTTTCGGGCCAATCCCCTGCAGGTATGTGAGGGTTGTGAGCCGTCGACTACCGAAACTGCTGACGCCTCCGATACCGTACCGGCCTCAGACGACACTCAAACCAAAGAGAAACCGCGTATCGCCGAGCGCGCTATCAGTGCTCAAAACCACTACTTGATGAACTCGATGATGCGCGATGTCATCACCCGCGGTACCGGTCGCCGGGCTCGCTCGCTGGGACGTAACGATCTGGCAGGAAAAACCGGCACCACAAATGACCAGCGTGATGCCTGGTTCAACGGCTTCAACCACTCCTTGGTAGCCATTGCCTGGGTTGGTTTTGACTCCTCAGCCCCCTTGGGTAAGGGCGAGGTGGGAGGAACTGCAGCGCTCCCAGCCTGGATTGCCTTCATGAAAGAGGCGCTAAAGGACGTGCAAGAGATACCGTTAAAGATGCCCGCCGACATGGTTACCGTGCGCATCGACCCTGAAACCGGCAAACGAGCCGGTGTTGATCAGGATAACGCTATCTTCGAGGTGTTCCGTAATCAAAACGCCCCCAAAGAGAGCGTCACGCTAGAACCACCGGTCACCCGCACCAGTGATGGGACAACCGACAACAACACTCCCGACGAAGAGGATCTGTTCTGAGAAAAGGGCATAAACAAGTATCCGATACCCGCCGCCATATCGCCGAGGAGGCCGCACGCATCCTTGCCGAGCAGAGTTATCTCTCAATTGACGAGGCGAGGCGAAAGGCTGCGGAACGCATCGGCGGCAGTAATCAAGGCAGGCTTCCGGATAACCTGGAAATCGAGGCCGCACTCAAGTCATACCAGCTGGTATTTCACCGTGGTCAGGCAGAGGTGCTGCTGGGCTTGAGAACGGTAGCCCGGAGTGCTATGAAATCACTGGCTATATTCCAGCCACAACTGACAGGCTCGGTATTGAATGGTACCGCCGATCGCCACAGCTGCATCACCCTGGTGTTATTCGCAGAGACGACAGAGGAGGTGATTCTGCGGCTGCTTGAACTGAAGATACCCTGGAGAGAAGAGGCATCGATGCTTCGCTACGGTAACGGAAACACCCAACGGCGCCCACGGCTCTCTTTTGTTGCCGGCGAGACGGCGATTGAGCTGCTGGTGCTAACCCCAGGTGAGCGCCGTAACCCTCCTCTTGACCCAATCGATGGCCGGCCGCTAAAAGGGGCTACTCTTAGCCGCCTTGACCAACTCATGGCTGGGGACTAAAAAGCGTACAGGTGAAATCCGAGACAAAAAAAAGCACCCGAAGCGGGTGCTTTTTTGCTTACCGTACAAAGCACGGCAAGGATGAATTAACCGTTGCGGCTGTAACGCTTGCGGAACTTGTCCACACGCCCGGCGGTATCCATAATCTTCTGCTTACCAGTGAAGAAAGGATGGCAAGCGGAGCAAACCTCCACGTGCAAGTCCTCACCCAGCGTAGAGCTGGTTCTGAACTCGTTGCCGCAGCTGCAAGCCACATTAATTTCGCCGTAATTCGGGTGAATGTCCGCTTTCATGTTCGCCTCTACAAAACATTGAATCTTTGTTCCGTCCACTATGGACGGGAGAACGCGGCATTATAGTGAAGCGTTCAACCCAGCGCAACCCCTCCCAGCGACTAAATATCACCGCCCTATCAACCGTCATCATCACAAAACTGCGATAGCAGATCGTCAAGGAATTGCGCCCCTAGAGCAGTTGGAGTAATCCTTCCCCCCTCAACAACCACCAAGCCCTGTTGAGCAGGCCCCTCCATTTGGGGGATCAGAAGCTCAGAACACAACCCGGTTCTCTCGCTGAACAGCTCAGAATCAAATCCCTCCGTGAGCCTTAAAGCATTCATCAAGAATTCCAGAATCAAGTCACTTCTCGTCAGCTCTCGGCTACCGGCAATCGCTGCCGCTCCTCCCGCATGGGCGATAAAGCCGGCAGGACTGCGCAAACGCCAACGCCGCTCCACCCGACCACTCCCAGGGTAGGTAACCTTGCCGTGCGCACCGGCGCCGATTCCAAGATAGTCGCCAAAACGCCAGTAGTTGAGATTGTGCCGGCAACGCCTATTGGTATGTGCGTATGCCGATACCTCGTACTGGTGGTAACCTGCATTCTGCAGCAGCGCCTGTCCGGCAACCTGAATATTCCACAGCAGCTCATCCTCCGGCAGTATGGGGGGCTCTCTATAGAATAGGGTATTCGGCTCCAGTGTGAGCTGATAGTAAGAGATATGGGTCGGCGCCAGCCCAATGACCCTCTCAAGATCAATCTGTGCCTGCTCGACTGTCTGCTCCGGCAACCCAAACATCAGATCGATATTGAAGTTATCAAAGCCGGCTGATCGGGCCGATTTCACCGCTGCTACCGCCTCTTCAGGTCCATGTATCCGACCAAGACGAAGCAACGCCTCAGCATCAAAGCTCTGCACCCCGAGAGAGAGACGATTGACACCGGCCTCACGATAGCCGACATAACGACCTGTCTCCAGGGTGCCTGGATTGGCCTCCAGCGTTATCTCAGCATCTGCCACCAAAGAGAGGCGATTTTGGACGCCATCAAGCAGTCGCTTTATCCCATTGGCAGAGAAGAGGCTGGGGGTGCCGCCACCGATGAAAATTGACTCCACCTCACGCTTTGGCAGCTGGGTCAGCTCATAATCAAGGTCAGCCAACAAGGCCGAGACATAGCCTACCTCATCCAACTTACCCTTTACGGCGTGGGAGTTGAAGTCACAATAGGGGCACTTTTGAATACACCAAGGAATATGGAAATAGAGTGCCAGTGGGATATTGCTCATCATTAATTATTGGTGACCCCACATCCACTGAGTGCTCTAAGAAACCTGGAAAAAGCCTTTTACTGATGACTTTAATAAGCGGTTTTACCGACTACCCCATCCTATTTTTCACTTATCTTTGTATCTTACCCTGGAGTGAGCCTCTGATACATGAAGATACTCCGCCAAAGAAAGCTCTGAACGGTACAAGCAGATTCCAGCACAGATCAATTCAACCTTTTCAGCAAAAACCACCCCCCTACCCACACTCCTGCGTCACTCTAAAAACAAGTGACAGGTGCACACCCACCTTCAACCTAGAATCCTCAGTTGACCGCTCCATTCTACGGACAACGCATTGATTTTATTTGCATTGCCTTCGATTGCCTGTTCACTCTCCGGGTCTATTACGCTGCAGGGCGGAGAGCACACTTGTGGCGGCGCATTAGGTTGTTACAACTCCTTGGAATAGGCAGAAAATTGCTCCTGCATTTTCTGCATACCGTCCATCCATGGACATAAACAACTATTCCTCGTCGTTGTGCCTTGTACTACACCGCCACAAGTGCACTCTCCACCCTGCCCAACTGAGGACTCTAGGTTCAACGAACATACTTGTAAACATTTGTATCTTCTGCTGTTTTTCCCTTACCAGAAAACCATGCCTGATTTACAGTACCACCATGGAGTCAGCGGCTTAAAGGAGCACATTTATCTGAAGTGAAAGCCTGGGGTGATGGTGAAACATCTCTAACTGACCTCCATAACAAAACTACCCGGGCAAAAGGTCATGACAGATAACTTAGCAAAAGATTTTCCACTTCCCAGCCAACAGCAGCCCTCTAGCGGCTCCTTCAACTTAGCGCCCCGCCCCTTCAGGAGATGGATTAGCATGTTACCTTTAGGTGACTCTGGAAAGGCGGCAAAGCAGGTCTTTAGCGTATTGCATGAGACCAATCGCCTGGCGCTGGATCAGAGGAAAAGAGTGCTCGTTCTCGATACATAAGCGAGTCTTCGATTTCGTGATGCAAAACGGGACATCCAAGTCCCCCTTTTGCACTCAATCTTCGACAGCCTATTAGTGCCCCGGCCGTCCTGGTCACTGACGCTACGCGATAACATCGCAAGCTCGTTACCGCTCCGCAGTCAGTTCCCATTGACTGGACGCCGTGTTTGGATGCCTACTTTGCTTCCCCTCTGGCGCGCTACGCGCACGACGGGTAAGCAGTGCGGCCTCACGGCTACCGGGGATTACCAGCCTTCGCTTCGCTCTCCATGGCTGGCAGCGTTGGCAGACCTTGGTTATGAACTGCTGGAGGATTTGCACAGGCAGCTCACCAATACCCCCGCCCCTGGTAGCCAAAACTCACAACACCTGGCCGAACTCATTGTCCGCTTCCACTATGAGTTTGCCCTGGCTTATCGCTGCCTGTTGGCTGGAAAAAACAGGCGCCATTGGTATGGCCCTCAGCGGAGAAAGTTGGAAGCTAAAACTCTGCAACACTCGCTTTTTCACTTGAATGGAATGTTGAGAACCGCCTGCCAGGCACGTCGGGTGACACGCAGTGACATCTGGAGAATGGCTTATGCCCTCTATTCCCAGGCCACACGACTGGGGGTTCAGAGTGTGGCGGTATCCTGTGTAGACGGTAACTGTACCCGTACGGTGGAAGAGACCTTTAAGGGGATGCTCCTGCTGGGTTTCAGCTCACCTATGGCCCTACACAGCTGCCAGCTTAGCCAACTCACCCAAGCCTTGCCGGCTCTCGCGGAGCATGTGTACCTTCTCTCCAGTAAAAAGTCGGCGGAAGAGAAAAACCTGTTTTTCATGGCACTAGAGAGCCATGCAACACCATTTCAGTTGCACAGGGGTACGTCATATATCCAAGGTACCGGCAACAGCCTTCTACTCGACACCCGCCCACTGGTGAAACACCTCACGGAGAGGCTCAACCCTGATCAAAAGCGAGAGGAGTTGGTTTGTACAAAGGGGGAGCTGAGCCAGGCAACCATAGAGATTCTGCTACGTAATTTTGACTCCTGCGCCGAACGCTATGCTCCCAGAGTTATGACGCAGCGGTCATCGGAGATTCTCCTGGGATTCAGCAGCGTCTGCTCGGCCATCGGCAGGGAGAATACACCGGCGATCCTATCTAAAAAAGTAGTAGGTAGCGCTCTCCGAGACCCCATGCCGACCATAGAAAATCTCAGTACCATGACGTCGCTGGATGAGTTGACGCTGTCAGACACGAGCCAAGTGGACATGGAGCTGTCCATAAGAGATACCCACTGGAAGCAGCGCGTACCCAAACCACTGGAGAGAAGAATTTCCGGTCTGGTGTTGAATGAAAGTGATCAGGGATTCTGCCTTTCACTGCCATGGAGAGAAGGCGCTTGGGTACACGTGGGTGAGCTTGTCGCGGTTCAGTCTCCATCAGGCCGGAGAGGATGGCACATAGGCTCTATTGCCTGGTCACAGATTACCCGTGGCGAGTTAATTCTGGGCGTGCAAGTTTTTACCTCCAATGGTCTGGCGAACTCCGGCCGAGCGGAAGTTGAAGATGAGAGAAAATCCAGCTTCGATTGTATTCTACTCCCAAAGCAACAGGGCAGACCCGCCCCCTCTCGCCTGCTGGCAGAGCCGATGAAAAACCAAGGTGTTGATCAGGTTATTGTACAGCAGGGAGAAGAGAGACTGCCCATGTCCATACTCGGTGTAATCTCAAGAACCAATAGCTATGTGGAGTACCATGTGGAGCATCGACCTGATGTAGAGAGTGCCCCACAGCAGGAGATCAACGAAACAGCCGAGCATAGAGGGAAGCCGGTGTCCCATCACTGGTGGGATGTAGTCTCTAGAACCGGCTGTTACGCCTAGTGGGCCATAATCTCCGGCAATGTAGAATTCCACAAAGCTGGGGCTATCTCTCAGAAGCCGGATTCAGGTCGGTGCCTCCCAAAGGGAGTGTCAGTGTAAACCAGGCACCCCCCTCAGGCCCGTTCCGAACCTGGATATCTCCTCCGTGTTTTTCCACCACCGCTTTCACTTGGGCCAGCCCCAGACCGGTACCCGCCCTCTTTTTTGCCATGGTACGGTTACCCTGGATATAGGGCGTAAAAATGCTCTCATACTCCTCGGTGGAGATACCTGGGCCCTGATCAAGAACTTCACACTGAAAACCAGCCTGGGTTCGGCCAATACGAAAGGTGACAGAGGTCTCTTGGGGACTGAATTTCACGGCATTCCCCAGCAGGTTGATAAAAGCCCTCTCCAGCAAGCCGGCATCGGCACATAGCCACGCCTCTTCCGGTTCAAATTTACGCTGAATAGTGATCTGCTTTGCACGCGCCCGACTGTAAATCTCATCGACCGCATTGTGGGCCACACTGATCAAATCGATGTCACTGAAATTATCGGCATCAGCATTTTCGGCCCGGGCCAAATTCAGAAAGTCATCAGCCAGATTGAGTGTTTTACGCGCATAAGTCTCGATCTCCATCAGACCCGCCCTATCCATCGGACCCTTGCCGGAGTCGAGCAGCGCAAGCAGTGAAGTGATAGGTGAGCGCAAGTCATGGGAGAGGAAGCCGAGTGCCTGGGAGCGCTGTCGCTCACTACGCTTCAAAAGGGTTACATCCGAGAAGTTGATGATCATGCCACGCCCTGTCTGATCGTGAAGCACTAGGGGGTCAAGCTGGATATAGAGGGTCATACCGGTAGTGCAGCTTGCCTCCAATTGCACAGAGTCACCTTTAACCAAAACCGCCCTAAGGATCTTAGTCCAGCTGTCACCCGAGTGGATTTGCAGCTGACTGAGCAGAGGTAGCAGAGGCCTGCCGCGAAGATCACCAGACTCATCCCCAGCCAGGAACTTAGCAGCTCGCGGGTTGACCATAATGACCAGGCCAATCGCACTGGTAACTACCAGCCCCTCTTCCATTTGACCCAGTGTGTCATTGATCAGACAGCGGATATTGCGCAGTTGGTCCGAGGCACTCTGCACCTGTTGAATACGGTGCTCAATCAACTCCCTGGTGTTACGGGCATGGCCGGTTCCTGTAGTGACAGAGGCGCAGAGCTGGGCAAGGAAGTTATTCAGGATTTTCCACTCATTAATTGTCGGGTCATTCCCCCCCCCCATTCCAAACCCAGCAGGAGATTGTTGCTGTTGGTTGTAACTTGAGCCCAGAGGCTGCCGCCCGCATCGCTCCATACCCGCGATGACAGCGGGATGTCAGGTAGCCGTGGCTCAGCACCTTGTTGAGAAACTATAGCGCCACCCGATTCCTGGATACGCCAACCATCAATGGGCAAGATCTGGCTGAGAAACTCCAGCCCCTCCCCCAACTCGGGAGATTGACCAAAATACTCCACCAAGCGAGGTTCAGCCTGTAAATTCTCCAGCTCTCCATTGAGATAGCCCATGGTATTTTCCAACCGCCGCCAGCTCCACAGGGGATAGCTCAACATGATTCCTACAAGTGCCGAAATCGGCGGAAACCAGAGCTGTTGCAAAAGTAGTAGAGCGCTAAGCAGCAGAGTGCCCAACAACAGGCCAAGGGCAGCGGCCAGTACGGCACGGGGGCTTAAACGGGGGAAAAGAAGAAATGGAATCAGAACCAGAAGAGCTGAACCGAACATCAGCCAGCGCCTGTCCAGGCGGGTGATAGTGAGACCACGTCGCAGACCATCGAGCAGTTGAGCATTGATCTCCACCCCTGACATAGGCCTGTAGCGACCCGATAGAGGAGTGGGTAACAGATCACCCAGCCCGGTGGCTGTGGCGCCCACCAGGACAATCCGCCCCCGAACATCCTCTTCTCTGAACTGCCCCTGAAGCACTTGCGCATAGGAGAGCCTCGGCACATGGCCCGGAGGCCCCGAGTAGGGGATAAGAGTGTAGTGATCTCTCACCACATGAAAAGGCGACAAGTCGCTAGGATTTGGATTGCGTTGCCCCGGCAGTTTTTCCACAACAGCCGGTTCCAGCCACCGCAGGAGGCTAATGGTAATCTGTTCCCAGTAGGGCGAGCCGACACCCTCCTTCAGATAAACCCCTCGTGCAATACCGTCAGCCTCCAGTTCCATATGGACATGGCCTAAACCACGGGCTGCAGCAGCCAGATCAGCGAAGGGGAGAGACTCCACCAACTGCCCGCCTAAGCCACGCTCCTCGACGACTACAGGCAAAAACACCCGCCCGCTCTCTCTGACCGCCTCCACCAATCTCTGGTCCTGCAGAGGTTGGCCGGGGGTCTCTTCGCTAAAAAGAATATCGAGAAAAATAGCCTCGGCACCCGCCTTGCTCAGTTTTTCGACCAGATCACCGTGAATATCCCGTGTCCAGGGCCAACGGCCCAATACCTTGAGACTGGCATCATCAATAGCGACGATAACAGTATCCACCGCCGCCGGTCTCGACATAAGAGTTAGCTGGGCGTCATATATGAGATTATCCCAGCGCTGCAGCCAGTCACTGGCGACCAGAAAAAGCGTCAGGAGCAGAGTACCCGCAACGATGGCGAGGTGATCAATGGGTGGTAGAAAGCTGTGCTTGCTCATATTGAGGGCATCAGAAGCAGAGAGAGGGTGCCTCTTTGCAAATCATGGCCGGCATTAAGTGCACAGAGCTCATTGTCCAGCAGGATATGGAAAATTATCCGGACTCATTATGAGCTCCCTTGGGTCGGAAAAAGAGGTTTCAACACCCTCCAGCAGCAGCTTGACGCGACCAAAATAGCGGCCTGGGGTGGCTGGCGGGAAATCTACACAATTGTGTTCAGGTGGGAGTTTTATGTACCACAGAGTATGGTTAAACTCCCCATCAGTTCCGACCTCAAAAAGGTAGCCATTTACATCTGCCACTCCCTTCCAGCAGATGCTCCTCAAATAACCACGGGATCTCCACTGCCCCAACTCTGGTGTTGAAGGTGGCGGTGCGACGGTAAAGTCATGCTTCCCTGGAAGCCCCTGCAGACCGACCTCGTCCACACCACTAACACTCAACACATAGGCTCCCAGAGGCAACTTGGAAAGCTGCAGCTGTGGCATCTGCTGAGCGCTCTCCAGCACAACCGTTTCCGACTGCTCTGCAGGTGAAACTCGAATACGGTAGCTCTTCGCCCCATCCAGGATGGGCCACTGAAGGTTGTAGGGCATGGCCATTATCCTGCCGGCTAAACTATTGAGCTGTGGTGCCGGCAGCAGAGGTCGTGGCGGCATAGGCCGCTTACCAACCTCCGCCAGGGTACCAAAGCCCGCCTTCAGCACCTCGGCAGCCCCTGAGCCGCTCAACTCAGTTCTACCCTCAACTACGCTGCTACGTGTAACCGCCGGCTCGCCACTGCTGCCGAGACGAAAGTCGGTACCGCGCACAGCGGTAACCGCCGCAGGAGTAGTGATCTCATAGCGTGATCCCGGCCCCGTGAAAGGTATCACCCGGCTCTCCACCCGTCCCTGCTGCAAGCGGACACGGGTATCCGCCATGCCCGTCCCCCGGTATGAGGCAAGGGTGTCCAGGGTGATCCGGCTCTTGGCCTGAACAAAGAGACGAGAACCGTCAGCGAATCTTAAGGTGACACTGCTCTCCTCTTCCGTAACCAGGATATCCCCTATCTTGAGAAAGTCACCCACTGCCACAGAAGCAGGCACTGATTCCGATGGGTGCATCACATAGGATTTTCCACGAATAAACAGCACCTCTGCCGGTGCCGGCTCCCTTCTCAGCCACTCGACGGGAATACGCAGCTCTGTACCCATTGGCACATAGTCGGCGACCGGGATTTTATTGTACTTGCGCAGCTTCTCTTGAAGGCTTGGGCTCTTGAGATAGGCTCTTGTGAAATTCCATAGATTATCCCCTGGGCGAAAGGTGTAGATCCAATCTCCAGCCTTTACCGGGGTCGCACATAGAGATAGAAAAAAGAGGAGTCCACCAGAGAACCAGATGGCTAATCTCAATGGATAAATAACACTTACTTTAGATGGATAGCTCATAATCATAGAATCCACAGTTGGACTAATAATCCCAGCGGTTCAAACAGTACCACTCTCTTCAGTAGACTCAAGACGATAGCCATGCTGGTAGATCGCCTTCAACCGCCAACCATTTTCCGGCACCAGAGCCAGTTTTTTACGTAACCTTGAGATATGAATATCTACCGTGCGGGTAGCTAGGCCCGGGCCGTGCCCCCAGACATTTTCCAACATATGATCACGGGAGAAGAGCCGCCCTGGATTACTGAACAGCAGCCAAGCGAGACGAAACTCCTTATCTGTCAGCGCTACACGGCCATCGCCCATTGTGATCTCCCCACACTGCCGATCGAGAAGGTAACGGCCACACTCCAGCTGGTCACATTGTCCGCCGGCCATCTCCCGGCGCCGCGCCAGCGCTTCGATACGAGCGAGGGTGATTCCACGAGAAGGGGGTTTGGTGATGTAGTCATCGGCACCCAGGTTGAGGGCTGCGACGACATCACTTTCACTGTCGCGCTGGGTGATAAAGAGCACAGGAGGAGCCCACTCCAGATTCCCCCGAACCCACTGTAGCACCTCAAGGCCGGAGGATTCAGGCAGCTCCCAATCCAGGATCACCAGGTCATAAGTCTCACGGTTCAGCTCCTTGGTAAAAGAGGCTGCCTCCTTGAAATGGCTGCAGTTGTGCCCTGCTTCACGAATCCACGAGGTGAGACTCTTGGCCTGGGCCGGATCATCCTCTAAATAAGCTATGCGCATTGAATCACCTGTTATCCTGTCAGCACCCCTTCTACGAAAGTGCTCTTTAATTGTCCAAGACAACCTCTGCCTCAACTCGCGAGCTCACATCTCACGTTCAGCATAAGCAAGGGATGTCTTAGACTCCGACTACCTGACCCAGCATATTTTTATTACCCGTTTAAACCAAGGGGGCCAGTGTAAAGAAATGTATCAATACTAGTGGGCCATGCGGGAAGTTCGGTAACTCACAGAGCCCCGCTAAGAGGCCAAGGTAAGGCGCGTACCGCAGGGAATGGCAAGCCCTTTCCAAGGTGCGCAACGCAGCATTGGCCTCTTAGCGGGGCTCCCCTCCGGGCCAGTCCACAAGCCGGGTTGGCGGTGTTGCACTCGTTTGAATTGGCTACGGCCAGTCCTGCACTCGTGCGCCTTGCCAACCCGGCTTGTGAACTGGCTGTGGGTTACCGAATTTTCCGCATGGCCCACTAGGGAGCCAATTCACAGCGGTTGAAGATTAGCGTAGGCCACCACCAACCACTTGGCCCCGACATCAGCAAAATTGACCTGCACCCTGGCACCGCCTCCCGATCCCTCTGCATTGAGTACCACGCCCTCGCCAAATTTGGCATGGCTCACCCGCTGACCGAGTTGGAAAGCACCCTCATTAGCAACAAAAGCGGTGGGCGACGAAGTGTAGAGCGGACGACTCACCTGGGGCCGGGCGCGCACCTCCTGTATCAATTCCGGGGGGATCTCGCGCAGAAAACGCGACGGCGAGGGGTAGCTCTCACTACCGTGGAGACGGCGACTCTCGGCATAAGTGAGATAGAGCTGCTCCATGGCGCGTGTCATGCCAACGTAGCAGAGACGCCGCTCTTCCTCCAGCCGCTCAGGATCTTCGCTCGACATGCTGTGGGGAAAGAGCTTCTCTTCCAGACCGGAGATAAAAACCAGGGGAAACTCCAGCCCCTTGGCGGAGTGCAGCGTCATCAACTGCACGCACTCTTCGTAAGCATCTCCCTGGGCTTCTCCCGCCTCCAGGGCGGCGTGGGCAAGAAAGGCGGTAAGGTCATCCATCTCCGGCGCGGCGCTCTCCTCTCCCATGACCTGTGCCTCCTGGGAGAACTGCCGTGCCGCCTCGACCAGCTCCTCCAGGTTTTCGATACGGTCCAGCCCCTTGCCATCCCGGCTCTTCTTGAAGTGTGCCTCAAGACCGGCGACTGAGATCACCTGGTCTGCCATCTCGTGCAGCGCCAACCCCTCGGTATCGACCCGCTGCTCATCGATCAGGTCAAGAAAACCACTTAGGGCTGTCGAGGCCCGCTTGGTCATGCCTCCACCCGCCACCAGCTCGCGAGCAGCGCGCCACAAAGAGCAGCCGAAGTCCCGGGCGTGGGCTCGCACCGCATCCATGGTACGGGCACCTATGCCCCGAGGGGGCATGTTCACCGAGCGCTCGAAAGAGGGGTCATCTTCCGGGTTGGCGACCATTCTCAGGTAGGCAAGGGCATCCTTGATCTCCGCCCGTTCAAAGAAGCGCTGGCCGCCATAGACACGATAGGGAATCTGAGCCTGAATCAACGCCTCCTCAAAGAGGCGTGACTGGGCGTTGGAGCGGTAGAGGATAGCCACTTCAGAGCGGACATGGCCATCATTGATAAAACTGCGCAGACGATCCACCACGAAACGCGCTTCATCCACCTCATTGAAGGCGGCGTAGAGGCTGATCGGCTCACCATCACTGCCATCAGTCCAGAGTTCCTTGCCAAGGCGAGACGGATTGCGGGCGATCACCGCGTTGGAGGCCTTAAGGATGGTACCGGTGGAGCGGTAGTTCTGCTCCAGCTTCACCAGGGGAGCAGTAGGGTAGTCCTTCTGGAAATCACGGATGTTCTCCACCCGGGCACCACGCCAGCCGTAGATCGACTGATCATCGTCACCAACTGCAAAAAGGTTGTTGCGAGGACCGGCGAGTAGCCGCAACCATGCGTACTGAATGGCATTGGTGTCCTGAAACTCATCCACCAGAATATGCTGAAACCGCTCCTGATAGTGCTGAAGAATATCGGGCCTACCCCGCAACAACTCATGGGCCCGCAGCAACAGTTCTGCGAAATCCACCGCACCGGTACGGTCACACCCCTCCTGATACTCACGGTAGAGGCGTATCATCTGACGCTGAAAAGGATCACCACCGTCATCCAGATGCTGAGGTCGCCGCCCCTCATCCTTCTGGCCGTTGATAAACCACTGTACCTGCCGTGGCGGCCAACGCGCTTCGTCCAAATCGAGTGCCTTCATCAGCCGCTTGATCATGCGAAACTGATCATCACTGTCGAGAATCTGGAAACTCTGGGGAAGCTTGGCCTCCTGCCAGTGGGCGCGCAGCAGACGGTGAGCAAGGCCATGAAAGGTGCCGACCCACATGCCCCCCGTCGGGTGGCCCAGCAGCTCTTCGATGCGCCCCTTCATCTCCCGCGCCGCCTTATTGGTAAAGGTGACCGCGAGAATGTTCCAGGGCGAAGCCCCCACCACCTGGATCAACCAGGCGATACGGTGAACCAGAACCCGTGTTTTACCACTGCCGGCACCGGCCAGTACCAGCGCACCCCCAGGCGGTGCCGAGACGGCATCGCGCTGGGCGTCATTGAGATCGTCGAGAATATGAGAGACATCCATCGGGCTATTCTACCAGTGGATGGATACCTTCTCGACCCTGGGGGTAGGATCACAGAGAACACGGAGAAATGCAGAGGGCACAGAGGTATTTGCTGCCAACCATCTCACCCACAGCTCACTCCTACGCAAGGTATGACGCCATGTGGAGCACTCCCTGCTTAACCAGCCCTTCTCTATGTCGCTCTGCGCCCTCTGCGTTCCACTATTCGCTATATCTATTTGGCGTACTTCTCTCGCAGTTTCGGCTTCTCGATTTTGCCGGTGGCATTGCGTGGCACCTGATCGAAGTGGATCATCCGCGGGCGTTTGTAGCGAGGTAGCCCTTCTGCAAACAGGCACACCTCCTCTTCACTCAGCACCTGCCCACCCTTGGCCTGGATAATAGCGGTAACCTGTTCTCCCAAGCGCGCATCAGGTGTGCCGATAACGCCGATATCCTGCACCTTGGGATGAGCCATGAAGAAGTGCTCAACCTCAACCGGCGAGATATTCTCACCACCGCTGATGATCAGATCTTTCTTGCGATCCACCAGCCAGAGAAAACCATCTGCGTCCCGCTTGGCGATATCACCGGTATGGAGCCAGCCGTCTCGCAGGGTCTCAAGGGTCGCTTCCGGGTTTCTGTAATACTCCTTCATCACCCCCGGCCCCTTCACCAACAACTCACCCGCCTCACCGTCCGGCAGATCCTTGTAATCAAAATCAACAATACGGCACTCCCAGTCAAATCCGGGCACCCCAATAGCGCCGATCTTGTGGCTGTTTTCAATACCGAGGTGGACACAGCCAGGCCCCGTACTCTCAGTCAGGCCGTAGTTGGTATCGTATTCATGGTGTGGAAAGTGCCGCTTCCACTCCTTGATCAGAGTAGGTGGCACCGGCTGTGCACCGATATGCATCAAGCGCCAGTGGGAGAGCCGGTACCGGCTGATGTCGATTTCACCGCTGCCGATAGCGGCAAGGATATCGAGGGCCCAGGGAACCAACAGCCAGACTACCGTCGCCCGCTCTTCCGATACCGCCTGCAAAATCCACTGCGGCTTCACCCCCTTGAGGATAACCCCACGGGCACCGACAATGAAGTGACCAAACCAGTGCATCTTTGCACCGGTATGGTAGAGAGGAGGGATACAGAGAAAGGTATCTTCGTGAGTCTGGTTATGGTGACGGTTTTCAACGTAACATGCGTGCTCCAGATTACGGTGGCTAAGCCGCACACCCTTAGGCCGGCCGGTGGTACCTGAGGTAAAGTAGAGGGCGGCATCATCGGTAATCTGCAGGGATACAGCGGGTGCGACTGTTTCTGCCTTGGCGACAAAATCAGCATATCGCAACGCATAGTGAGGGCAAACCTCATCCCGTCCGACAAACAGGTAATGCTGGACACATTTATCCAACACCCCCTTGATCGCAGTGATACGTTCGACAAACTCTTCGCCGAAAAGAACTACCCGCGCTCCGGCCAGTTCACTACAAGCCTGTATCACCTCCGCTTCAAAACGGAAATTGAGAGGCACCGCCCATGCGCCACTGCGCAGAATACCGAAGTAGGTGGGCAACCACTCCAGCGAGTTCATCATCAGATGCACCACCCGATCACCCTTCTTCACTCCATGGGCAATCAGGGCGTTGGCAAACCGGCTGGCCTCGCTGTCAAACTCTCTCCAGGTGATCTCACGACGCCCGCCGACCGCCGGTTCGCGTTCCACCAGCGCGGTCTCGTGCCCATACATCCTGGCGTTGCGTGCCAGTATCTCGGTAATCAGCATTCAAGGCCTCTGATGAGCTCTCTTCCATATCTTAAAAAGCGGAACGCAGAGTGCGCAGAGAAGTACGGAGGGCGCAGAGAAAAGCCCATTACTACTTACTACATTGAATAGCCTCTGCTAACGCTGCATTCTGGTATAAACGTCCGAAGGGACATCGTTAGATTTACCTACTACCTGCGCCGATTATATGTCCTTCTCCTCGGGCGGTGAAGGTATATCCGGGAGACTACTCAAAACATAGAGAACCTGCTACAAAAAAGCTGAATTTAGCCAAATCTTTCTACTGTGTTCGCTATATATCGCCTCAGAGGTAAGGCTTAATCTTGTCCGCCAGCACCTGTGCAGATATACCATGGGCGAATTTTGCCAGGAATTTTCCATCCGGTCCCATCAGGTAGACCGATGCGGTATGATCCATCCAGTAGCGATCGGGACTATCCCCTTCGTTGACCACCTTCTCGTAGCGCACCTTGTAGTTGCGGGCAGCACGCTCAACAAACTCAAGAGAACCGGTCAGTCCGATGATCCTGGGATGGAAATAGCCTACATACTTCTCCAGCACCACCGCCGTGTCCCGCTTGGGATCTACGGTGATAAACAGGGGCTGAATCCGTTTACTCGAGTCACCCAGAATATCCATGGCGGTGGAGATTACCGCCAAAGAGGTCGGGCAGATATCGGGGCAGTGGGTATAGCCGAATGCGATCAACTGAAAACTGCCGCGAAAATCCTCATCAGTGACGGCCTGGCCATGATGATTCATCAGCAGATAACGGCCATCGATAACGGCATCGTCTATCACCACCGCCTCTGCAGTCTCCTTCTGCCCGGCGAACTCCGCTTGCAGTCCCTCGACCGCCTTGCCGACCTGCCGTTTGAACTGACTCTTTAGTGGGCAGAGCTCCCCTCCCTGTGAGAGAGAGAGAAAGCGTTCATGGGACGCCTGATCAAAGAGATCACCCAGCGCCTTAATCTTCGGCAGATACTCCACCATTGCCCGCTTCATGCGCCGGGTCTGCTCAATATGGCGGCAACTCAGGGCAACCCCATTAAGTTCACCGAGTTGCCTGACGACACGGTACTGGGCATGAGTCGATGCCGTTGAGATGCCCAACTGCGGCAACAGCAGGGTAAACAGTAATAGCTGAAATAGGTACTTCATCGATTTTCACTCTGCGTGTAGAGGAGCATGATCATAGTCCATTCAGACCGGCTACCGTTTGACGAAACTCAACTCACTTCCAGTCAAAGCTGTGACAAAGATCTATGATGTGCATTTTCATAGGCTATATTCTTGAGGCAATCCTTTTAAATTTAGGCGCCCAAGCGATGAAACATAAGAAGCTAGTTACTTTTGCAATAATCAGCACGGTTACTCTTGCCGGCTGTACTCAGGACGACTCCCACCGGCGCACCAAGATCGGCGCGGCCACAGGTGCTGTCGCCGGTGCCGTCATCGGCCATCAGGTCAGTCACGATAAAGGAAAATGGGTGGGTGCCGTGGTCGGCGCCCTCGCCGGTGGCGCTGTCGGTAACTATATGGACAACCAGCAGCAGGAGTTTGAGTCCTCCCTGGCACAGGAACAGGCCAACCACGAGCTGGAGATTGAGCGGATGCGTGATGATACGCTGAAGCTGACTCTTGACTCAGAGGTCTCCTTTGATTTCAACAGGGCACAGATTAAACCCTCTTTCCGATCCTCCCTGAATAAGCTGGCACGGGTCATCGTCAAGTATGACCGTACGGTTGTACATATCATCGGCCACACCGACAGTATCGGTTCTGATCGATACAACCAACAGCTTTCAGAGCAGCGTGCCGGAAACACCGCAAACTATCTGGCAGCCCGAGGGGTACCCGATGACCGTCTGCGTACCGAGGGCAGAGGAGAGAGTGAGCCACGGGCCACCAATGCCACCGAAGCGGGCCGTCAGCTCAACCGCCGTGTTGAAATCTTCCTCAAGCCAATTATCCGGGGGAACGAGCGCAGGGCCTACCAACCGCCGCGCTACTAAGTATCTCCAGGCGGAGCCGGTGGTCGGCTCCGCACACCCCTCCTCCCTCACCACATTGATTAAACCTAAAATCCTCAGTTGGCCGCTCCACTCTAAGGATAAGGCATTGGTTCTAATTGCGTTGACTGCGATTACCTATTTCACTCTCCGGGTGAATTACGCTACAGGATGGAGATTCTGGGTTAAATGCTTGGCCTTCCCTAACCACTCCCAATATACTTGGTTCACACACTTGTAGCAGTGATCCGCCATGACCGATATCACCACGCTTGAAAGCATCCCACTCTTTTCTGAGACCCCTCACGATGTGCTTGAGGAGCTATCCCGCCACCTCCTTGAAGAGAATTTCGAGACGGGACGATGTCTGTTCAAAGAGGGTGATAATGCAACAGCACTCTACATCCTGCTTGAAGGGGTAGTAAAGCTAACCGTGAATAATACAGGTGACCAACAGACGGTGGTCGAAATGCTGCATCCGGGAGACACATTCCTAATGGCGGCCATACTGACGGGCAAACCCTACCTGATGTCGGCTCAGACCATGACCGACTGCCACCTCCTCAGTATTCCGTCTCAACTGCTACTCGACCTGATTCGCCAGGAGGGAGATTTCTCTCTGCACCTGCTCGCCGCCCTCTCTAACCAGTTCCGCACTATGGTGCGTCAAATAAAGGATCTGCGCCTGCGCAGCACCGCGCAGCGGCTGGCGGCCTATCTGCTGGAGCTCTCCGTCGAGGGAGGGGGAAGAAACCGTCTCACACTACCCTACTCAAAACGCCTGATGGCATCCTGGTTGGGAATGACCCCCGAAAGACTGTCACGTAGTTTTGCCGCTCTCGGGGATCAGGGGGTGGAGGTGAGCGGTCGCCAAATACACATCACCTCGCTGGTAAGACTGCGTAACTACTGCGGTTTCAATGAGAAACTGGACCTGTCTGAGCGAACTGTCGATGAACTGTTGGAGAGAGAGTAACCGGCAAAATGCCCTACTCCACCGTTACCGACTTCGCCAGATTTCTTGGCTGATCCACATCCGTTCCCTTCAATACTGCGACATGGTATGCCAATAACTGCAGCGGGATGCTGTAGACAATAGGGGCGGTGCCGGGATGGATATCTGACAGGGTCAGATTGTGGAAGTGATCCAGTTGAATGTTTACCGAGTGATCACTAAAGAGGAAGAGCTCACCACCACGCGCTCTCACCTCCTGCAGATTTGATAACACCTTCTCCAGCAAGGGGTCATCGGGCAGGGCGCAGATCACCGGCATCTTGGAATCCACCAGTGCCAGTGGGCCATGTTTCAGCTCACCTGCAGGGTAGGCCTCAGCATGGATATAGGAGATCTCCTTCAGTTTCAGCGCCCCCTCCATGGCGACGGGATAGAAGGGACCACGGCCAAGAAACAGCGCGTGCTGTTTTGCACCAAAGGCATCCGCCATCTTCTGGATGGCATCGGAGAGCTGTAACACCACCTCCACCTGGCGAGGCAGGGAGTGCAGTTCATTCACCAGTTCAGTCTCCCGCGCCACACTCATCCCCCGACGCTTGGCCAAAGCCAGTGTCAGCAGGCGCAGCACCACCAGTTGGGTAGTGAATGCTTTGGTGGAGGCGACGCCGATTTCCGGTCCGGCACGGGTCATCAGGCAGGCATCCGACTCACGTACCAGAGAGCTCTCCGGCACATTACAGACGCAGAGGGAGCCGATATAACCCTTTCCAACGGTACCGCGCAGGGCGGCAAGTGTGTCGGCCGTCTCGCCGGACTGTGAGATAGTAACGAACAGGGTGTTTTCCTGTACCACGCTCTTGCGGTAGCGGAACTCGCTTGCCACCTCGACAGCGCAAGGGATACCGGCCTCCTCCAGCCAGTATCTGGCCACCAGACCGGCATGGTAACTGGTGCCGCAGGCGATGATCTGCACCCGCCGGGTGCGGTCGAGCAGCGCCTTGATCTCATGTCCAAAGCTATCTTCCAACAGCCGCCCTTTATGAATACGCCCCTCCAGAGTCTCAGAGATTACACCGGGCTGCTCAAAGATCTCTTTCAGCATGTAGTGGCGGTAAGGCCCCTTGTCGACATTGGTCGAGCAGGCCATGGAGCGCTTCACCGGGCGTTCAGCCAACATGCCGGCGTTGTCGTAGATGGTGATGGCATCGCGCCTGATCTCGGCAATATCACCCTCTTCCAGAAAGATGAAATCACGGGTCTCCGACAGCAGTGCTGCGACATCAGAAGCGATAAAGTTCTCACCCTCACCGAGGCCGATCACCAGGGGGCTCCCTTCGCGGGTGACGACAATACGGTCTGCATCCTCCGGGCTTGACACTGCCAGGGCATATGCACCGCTCATCTCCTGGCTCGCCTCCTGTACGGCGCTGAAGAGATCCTTTCCGGCCTCCAACTTATGGGCAAGCAGATGGGCCACCACTTCGGTATCCGTCTCCGAGGTAAAGCTGTAACCCTGTGCCTTCAGCTGGTCCCGCAGGCTGTTGTGATTTTCGATAATACCGTTGTGAACCACGGCGACTCTGACACCACTCATCTGGGGATGGGCATTCTGCTCCGAGGGAGCGCCGTGGGTGGCCCAGCGGGTATGGGCGATGCCGAGTTTGCCGGTGACGAGGGAGGCCTCTACCAGATCACGCAATACACCTACCTTGCCGAGGGAGCGGAAGCGCTTCAGCTCACCACTCTCTTCCCTGATAGCAACCCCGGCAGAGTCGTAGCCACGGTACTCCAGCCGCTGCAGGCCATCCATCAGCAGTGGCAGTACATTACGATCCGAGATGGCACCCACAATACCGCACATAGGCTAATCCTTACTTTTCTTCGTTGGTCGTATCCAGGATTTAAGACTGAACTGTTTGGCTCGACTCAGAGTGAGGGTATCAGCCGGTGTGTTACGGGTGATGGTGGAGCCGGCACCAATGGTCGCACCCGACCCCACCTCAACCGGTGCCACCAGTTGGCTGTCCGAGCCGATAAAGGCGTTATCGCCGATCACCGTTCTAAACTTGTTGACGCCGTCATAGTTACAGGTGATGGTGCCGGCGCCGATATTGACCGTACGGCCCACCGTGGTGTCGCCGACATAGCTGAGATGGTTGATCTTACTCCCTTCGTCGACAGTGGATTTCTTGATCTCGACAAAGTTACCGACATGAACCCGAGCGGCCAGCTCGGTTTCCGGGCGCAACCGGGAGAAGGGACCTATGATCGACTCCTCACCCACTTGGGCGTCCTCGATAACACAATTCTCTTTTATGATGACGCCGGCAGCAATACTGCTGTTGCGTATCACCGTATTGGCGCCGATCCGTACACCATCACCGAGGAAGACACTACCCTCAATCAGCACATTGACATCGATCTCCACATCCCTGCCGGTGGTGAGTTCACCACGCAGATCAAAGCGGGTGGGATCACGCAGAGTGACACCTGAGCGCATCAATTTCTCTGCCTGAGTGCGCCGGTGGTGTCGCTCCAGGGCGGCGAGCTGGACACGGTCGTTGACACCCATCACCTCATACTCATCCGCCGTCTGCAACGAATGCACCTCGATCCCATCAGCCACCGCCATCCCGACGATATCGGTAAGATAGAATTCACCTTGAGCATTACCGCTTTCAAGCTTTGACAACCAGCTATCCAGCCGTTTTCGATCCGCCACCAGGATACCGGTGTTGACCTCATCGACGGTCAGCTCTTCAGCTGAGGCATCCTTCTGCTCAACGATACTGCATACCGCTCCAGCCTTATTGCGAATGATACGACCGTAGCCGGTGGGGTTCTCCAGGGTGACGGTAAGCAACACCAGATCACTCTCTGCCGTTTTTTGAATCAGATTTTGGAGAGTTGCAGATGAGGTAAGCGGTACATCGCCGTAAAGCACCAACACACGATCCATCTCACTCATAGCAGGCATCGCCTGCTCCACAGCGTGGCCGGTACCCAGCTGCTCGGTCTGCTCTACCCAAACAAGACTGCTATCGTCTATCGCTGAACGTACCTGCTCGCCGCCATGACCATAGACCACTGCAATCTGTTCAGATCCCAGCTTGTGCGCCACGGTAACGACGTGCCCGAGCAGCGGTCTGTCCGCCAAAGGATGGAGTACCTTCGGCAGGGCGGACTTCATCCGCGTTCCCTGACCGGCGGCGAGAATAACAACACCTAGTTTCATACCTTTACCCACTGATCCATTTTGCCGTCTTTTTTCTAGCCCTTGGAGCCTGTCCGAGAATAGGCACCATAGCGAGGGGAGTCCATTTTGAGTCATTTTTTCCGGTCATTTGAGGCGAATAGTTACTCTTAATTCAACGAAAATGAGCGGAAAAAAGGGCCAAAATGGGATTTCCGCAGTAGGTGTCCTATTCTCGGACAGACTCCTAGCGTCTGCCGGGATCAGTTAATACTGCAGCTATCCGGCGCGGGCTGCATATCCTCTGGGGTGGCATCACGTACTTCCAGTACCGTAACCCGCACCTTGAGGCGCTTGCCGGCGAGGGGGTGGTTGCCATCGACCGTCAGCTTGCCATCTTCAATCTTGGTGACATAGAAGTTCTTGGTCTCCCCCCCAGGACCCTGCATCTGCACCTCGGCGCCGATCTGTCGAAACTGTGGGGGAACATTATCCAGATCATCGGTAAAAGTGAGATCCGGGTCATGGGGACCAAAACCATCCTCCGCCGAAACCATCACCTCAACGGTGGCACCGACACCCTTGCCTGCAATCGCCCGATCCATACCGCCAACCAACTCGGTCTCGCCGCCATGCACGTAGCTGACTGGAATATCGTTCTGCTCCAGCATATTGTCATCCTCATCGGCTATGGTGTAGGTGAGGGAGACAAACTTTCCCGGTTTGATCACTTCTTTGCTCATCGGCTTAACTGCTCCCGCGATCTATCAATCGCGCTCATATGAAATTTGACCGCGCATTGTAACAATTTGTGGCCGAACGTGCTGATTAGAAGACAATTCCTCCAAAATCGGGCTCCTGGTGATTATTTGCACACAATATCCCCGCCCTTTATCTCCGAAGGGCAAATCAAGCGCCATATACGCGTTCAATTACGGCTCAGTTTCAGAGGCTCCCCAGCTAACATGAATCTGCCCGCACTGCGGCCAAGGCGGTCATATTAAGCAGGCCCCGCACCGTCGTATTGGCAGTGACAATATGCACCGACTTGGCGGCGCCTACCAGGATCGGGCCGATAGCAATGCCATCCGCCAGGTGCCTGGCCATGTTAAAGGAGATGTTGGCCGCGTCCAGATTAGGCATCACCAGTAGATTGGCGGATCCCTTGAGCAGGCTGTCCGGGAAGCGCTTTCTGAGTTTCTTGATCGAGAGCGCCAGGCTCGCGCTCATCTCCCCCTCAGTCTCCAGCTCGGGCTGCGCCTGCCGAATCAACTGATGGGCTCTGTGCATCTTTTTCGCAGAGGGGGTGTCGCGGGTACCAAAACTTGACTGGGAGAGCAGGCCCACTCTGGGCTCCTCACCAAACCAGCGCACTTCCCGGGAACAGAGACGCACAATCTCTGCAATATCCTCTGCAGAAGGCTCGTCCTGCACATAGGTATCGGCCATGAACAGGGTGCCGCTGCTCATTACCAGGGCATTCATGGCCGCCAGCTTGTTGACCCCCGGCGCCTTACCGATGATCTCCTCAATATGCTGCAGATGCTGGGTATAGCGCCCACGGGTACCACAGATCATTGCATCCGCCCGTCCTTCACGCACCATCAGAGCGCCCAGTACAGTGGAGTTGGTACGCAGAAAATGGCGTGCTTCAATGGGTGAGTAACCTTTACGTGCAACCTGCTTGTAGTAGGCCTCTGCATAGCTGAAATAGCTGTCGTGATTATGGGGATCGATAAGGTCGAAGTCCTCATCGACCTCCACACCCAGGCCCAACTTCTTCAGCCGCTGTTCAATCACTGTTCGCCGGCCGATAACAATGGGGCGGGCAATACCCTGAGCCACAATCTGCGGCAATACCTGCAGTACCTTCTCCTCCTCACCTTCAGCAAACACCACACGTTTGGCCTTTTCCCGGGCAAGATCAAAGACCGGCTTCATTACCATGCCGGTACGGAACACCCTATTGGTCAGCCTCTCACTGTAGGCTCGGAGATCAGCCAATGGACGCTGTGCCACACCGCTCTCCATCGCCGCCCTGGCCACAGCCGGGGCGACGTAGCCCATCAGTCGCGGATCGAAGGGCTTGGGAATCAGATAGTCCGGGCCAAACTGCAACTCCTGGCCACCGTATGCAGAGCGCACAATATCGGAGGCTTCGGCCATGGCCAAATCGGCAATGGCACGTACCGCCGCCATCTTCATACTCTCGTTGATCTCCGTCGCACCTACATCAAGGGCGCCACGAAAGAGAAAGGGGAAGCAGAGGACATTATTCACCTGGTTGGGGAAATCTGAACGGCCCGTGGCGATAATGGCATCGGGCCTCGCTTCCAAGGCCGGCTCCGGCATGATTTCCGGCGTCGGATTAGCCAGCGCCATAATCAGGGGCCGCTCCGCCATCTCCTTCAGGTAGTCGGGTTGCAGTACCCCGGCGGCCGACAGACCGAGGAAAATATCGGCGCCGGGCAGCACCTCCTGCAAGGTACGCTTATCGGTCTTCACTGCGTAGCGGGCCTTGTAGGGGTCCATCTCTTCCGTCCGCCCCTCATACACCACCCCGGCAATGTCGGTCACTGTGATGTTTTCCCTTCTCAGACCCAGCTCGACCAGCAGATCGAGACAGGCGAGAGCGGCGGCACCCGCACCGGAGGCGACCAACTTTACTTCTTCGATTTTCTTCTCGACCACCCGCAAGCCGTTATAGATCGCTGCTGCAACGACAATCGCTGTGCCGTGCTGGTCATCGTGAAAGACCGGGATACCCATCCGCTCTTTCAGCCCCTTTTCAATAACAAAACACTCTGGGGATTTGATATCTTCAAGGTTTATACCGCCAAAGGTCGGCTCCAGCCGTGCGACGGTATCAATGAATTTTTCCGGATCAAGTTCATCCACCTCAATATCGAAGACATCGATATCGGCAAACTCCTTGAATAGAACCGCCTTCCCCTCCATTACCGGTTTTGATGCAAGGCTGCCAATGGCGCCGAGACCAAGCACGGCAGTACCGTTAGTGATCACCGCGACCAGATTACTGCGTGCCGTATAGTCAGCCGCCTTCAGGGGATCCACTGCAATTTCACTACAGGCGTAGGCAACACCCGGCGAGTAGGCAAGAGCAAGATCGTGGGAGTTGGCCAGAGGCTTGGTTGCTTTTATCTCCAGCTTTCCCGGACGGGGATAGCGATGGTAGTTGAGAGCGCTTTTTTTCAAGTCCTCGGACATGGGGATTTACCTTGTACTGAAGTGTATGCCGGCCGGAAAGGCTTTAATGGCGGGCCATTCTATAAAGATTACAGATGGTTTGCATAGAAATATTTAATGCAAAAAACCTCGCAATAAATGCCCATAACTGCAACTTCATTTGAACCCTGCCACTGGCTGGTCGAAGGCAACAAAGGAGCGCGGCAAATTGCACTTACTTAGGGAAACTCTGAACAAATCATGACCGATCGCCTTGCGCTCAGTAGACGCAATATCTGTGTTGAAAATCTTGCCAATAGCCTGCTATTAACCGCGATCTTCGCCTTGATCTTGCGCCTCCTGAGCACAATTCAATTCGGCCAGACTTATTCAGAGCTTCCTTAGGATAAAAAATTTTCGTGCAAAGACGCAAAGGGAAACACACTCAATAACGTGATGAGGGTTTTCCAATCCAAAGAATATACTGCTTGGTCTGTTTATTGCGTCTTTGCGTCTTTGTGCGAAACGAATAAGCCATGTAACTATTCAGTACTGTGCCGTGACTGTTCAGATTGCCCCCTACTTCATGCCGCAGCCTTACCACCAAACAGTTTTTTCACACTGCCCCACCAGATCCCGCTCAACAGCCAAGAGTAGGCCCAGGTACCAAGAATGATCAGGATAAACGCCTTGACGATATCCATGGCGGAACCGTCCAGGGAGAAGGCCGGCACATAACCAAACAGGAATGGTCCCAGGTAGAGGAACTTGGCAAACTTGAAAGCGGAGAAAGCGGTCTTCCACATATTCGCCTTGGCGATGGTGGCACCGGCGAATGCGGCAATACAGACTGGTGGCGTGATATTCGAATCCTGAGAGAGCCAGTAGACGATCATATGGGCGGCAATCACGTTGACACCCAGATGTGTAAGTGCAGGCACCGCCACTACTGCCGTGATCAGGTAGGCGGCGGTGACCGGCACTCCCATGCCCAGGATCAGGGAGGCGAGGGCGATAAAGAGAATGGTCAGAACCAGCGATCCGTCCGCCAGCTCGATCACGATATCGGCAAAGGTGAGTACCAGCCCGCTGAAGGTGAGCACGCCGATAATAATACCGATAACGCCGACGGTGGCGCCGATCTTGAGGCTGCTCTCGGCGCCATCACGGGCCGCTTCCAGAAACTCTTTCGGACCAATCCTTGTCTCTGTACGAAACCAGCTGACAACGATGCAGCTGATAATACCGAGGATTGCCGAGTAGCCGGGAGAGTAGCCATAAAGCATGAAGATGGTGATCACCACCAGTGGCATGATGTAATACCACTCGCGCTTAAGAATCTCCGTGGCGCTCTGCTCGGATTTCTCTCCTACCAGATTATGCTTCTTCGCCTCGTAATGAACCATGACGAAAACACTGAAAAAGTACATCATTGCCGGAAATATGGCCACCAACATAATCTGAGAGTAAGGGACACCTGTAAGCTCCGCCATAATAAAGCCGCCTGCACCCATGATCGGCGGCATAAACATTCCACCGATGGATGCCGCGGGCTCGATACCGCCGGCGATATGGGGCTTGAAACCGGCCTTCTTCATCATCGGAATGGTAAAGGAACCGGTTGATACGGTATTGGCGATGGCGCTGCCGGAGATCGAACCAAACAGGCCGGAGGCGATCACCGACACCTTGGCGGGGCCACCCACCTTGTGTCCTACCGCCGCCAGGGGGAAATCGACAAAAAACTTCTGAGCGCCACACTTGTTGAGGAAGGCGCCGAAAAAGACAAACAGCAGAATATAGGTGGCCAGCACATTGGCCATGATGCCAAAGACACCATCACTCTTATAGAAGATCGAGGTGCAGAGCTGCGGGAAAGTGTCACCGGCATGAGAGATCAGATCCGGCATCACATCGCCGTAAACCCCATAAAGGAGCATCACTGTGCCGATAACAACAAAAACAATACCGACGACACGGCGCGCCAGTTCAACACCGATCAGCACACCCACCACCGCCACCGCCATATCGAGATCGGTCTCGGCACCAGTTCGATAGTTGATCACCTCAAAGTTGAACATCCAGTAACCGATCGTGGCTGTAGAGAGGATGATCAGCAGATAGTCCACCACGCGCATGATGGTCGATTTGGAGCGGTAGAGCAGAAACACCAGAATATAGGTGGCAATCACATAGATGCCACGATGAAACTGGGTTGCCGCAGGTGCAACCACAGATGAATAGGAGTAGAAAAGCAGCAGAGCTACCGCGCTTATGTCAAAGAAGATCTTCTCTATTTTATGAAGCTTCTGATACATTCCGGACTCCCGATAAAGTGGACGGTTGAGCGTGGTTTTATTATTAAAAGACTAATTTCTCGCGCAAAGGCGCAAAAAGAAAAAGGGTCAGTACCCTTTAATTATTATCCTACGGTTTACATTGATATGAGCAGCGGCTTGATTAAAGGGTACTGACCCGAATGGCACTAAGTTAAGCTAAATCTGCACGAATTATTGAGTGCTGCCTTATGCCCAGAATGAGACAATTGGGCATGAAAAACAAGACCTTATTGCTACCCGGATTTCATCTTTCCACCCTGCGCCGCAAACCGCGTTCACCAAGTCAGATACTAGCTGATGAAAGAGCGCGCATCCGCCGCCATTCGCTCAGTCAATTGGGCGATCTGTTTTCAAGAATATTGCCATCTACAGTATTGGAATCGGATGCAAGAGGCGTATTCAGTCGCCGCCGTTTGTTCAGCAAAGCGAATACCTTCTGGGCCTTTTTCTCTCAAGTTATTGATGCGGATGGCGGCTGCCAGGAAGTCGTTCGTAAGGTCCAAGCATTCGCCGCAGCCCGCTCCATGCCAACCCCATCGGCATCGACTTCTGCCTATTGTCAGGCACGTGCCAAACTTGAGCAAGACTGCCTGGAGTCGATCCTCTCCCATACTGCGGAGGGCCTACAGCAACGTGGCCGCAGCCAATGGTGGAAACAACGACGGGTCGTTGTAGTAGACGGTACCGGTGTAAGCATGCCGGATACGCAGGCTAACCAGGCTATCTGGCCACAGCAGGCCATACAAAAGCCTGGTTGTGGCTTTCCACAGGCACGTGTATGTGCCTGCTTTTGTCTACAAACAGGTGCTTTGCTGAGTTATCGCACTGGGAACAGGAAGCAGCAGGAACTACCGCTGCTACGCCAGCAGATGGAAACTTTTTGAGCCCGGTGACATCTTTCTCGGAGACAAGGGTTTTTGCAGTTACTACGATGTCTGGAAGTTCCAGCAGGGTGGGATTGACTCGATACTCACTCTGGCACGCCGCACACCGGTCGAGGCCTCATCAGCCATTAAAGTTTTAGGCGCTGATGATTTGCTTATCCAGT
The DNA here is from genome assembly GCA_037318855.1 of Candidatus Sedimenticola sp. (ex Thyasira tokunagai). Lineage (GTDB taxonomy): Bacteria > Pseudomonadota > Gammaproteobacteria > Chromatiales > Chromatiaceae > Vondammii. The sequence goes on from CP134874.1 coordinate 139,456, forward strand.
GGCCTAAACCCCGTTGGAACAAGGTACTAAGCTACAGCAAAGAGCAATGGCAGGCGCTGCCTGAGCAGCTTATCCTTCGGCAAATTAAGATTACTGTTGATACACCAGGTTTTCGCGTTAAGTCCTTTTATCTTGTCACCACGTTGACAGATGTATCGAAGTACAGCGCTGCAGAATTAGCCGATCTGTACTACAAGCGCTGGGATGTAGAACTCTTTTTCGAGACATAAAAACTACTATGGGGATGGATATCCTGCGCTGCCGTACCCCGGCTATGGTACATAAAGAAATCCTCATGCACCTGATAGCCTACAATGCCATCCGACTGTTGATGCTCGATGCTGCTGGTGCAGTCGATCAACGACCAAGACAGATCAGTTTCAAAGCCACGATCCAGGCCCTGAGGCAATGGGAACCCTTGTTCAATAGGACAGATATAAATGACAGGGAAAGACGCCGCTTGATTGTCGCATTAACTCAAGCCATTGCCGCCAATGTCATCACCTCTCGTCCAGGTAGGCGAGAGCCGAGATGTATCAAACGAAGAGCAAAGCCCTATGCACTTTTAACAGCTCCACGGCATGAAATGATCGAGATCCCACATCGCAGCCGATATACTGCAAAGCAGGCTTAACTTAGTGCCATTCGGTACTGACCCCTTTTCCTCCCCTACCTCAGCGTAACTTCCGGATTAGATCACTGCAGGGTAACTACCCAGACAGCTAAATGCTCAGTGAAGAGAGCACTGCACCCGTCACGGAGGATAATCCGGGACGGGTGCGGCCCTAAAAGATCAGGCGCTCACTATCAGAGCAGGCCCTTCTCTTTCCAGAACTTTTCGGCACCCGGATGGAGCGGAGTCACTACACCCACAACACCCTTTGCCACACTCATCGCCTTGAAGGTCTTCTTCTGGCTGACCATATGAGCCAGACCTTCATCGGTGTAGATGGTAGACAGCAGTTTGTAGACCACATCAGCAGGGACATCGGCATTGGCAACCCAGAGAGCGGAGTCCTGGAAGGAGCCTGTCTCAGTATCTACACCCTTATAGGTGCCCGCAGGTACGCTCAGCTGTCCGAAGTAGGGATACTTCTCATAGAAGCCGGAAGCCTTGGCATCCGCATCCACATCGATCATAGTGATATCGTTGGTCTGTGCAGCCTGGATCACAGCACCGGAGGGGAAGGCAGTGAAGAGCCAGAAGGCGTCGAGCTGGTTGTTGCCGAAGGCAGCGGCTGCATCGTTATAGCCCATAGCGTTACGCTCGATCTTGTCCCACACGCCCATATGGGTGAAGAACATCTCGCAGTTGGCAAAGGCGCCGGAGCCGGCATTACCCACGCCCACTTTCTTACCCACCAGATCCTTGACCGATTTAATACCTGAGTCTTTACGGGTAACCAGCTGTGCAGGAGCGCCATAGAGGAAGCCGACCGCCATCACCTTGTCATACTTCTTGGGGTCATTTTTCATCTTGCCGTTACGTCCCAGATAGACGTGTCCGGAATAGACTACACCAAAGTCGGAACGGCCGGAGTTGACCTTGCGCAGGTTCTCTACCGAACCGGCTGAAGATTGTGCCTTGACGGTAAAATCTTCAATCGCCTTTACCGGCTTATAGGTTTGAATGGCATTGGCCACAACCTGGAAGGTACCGCCCGCCGGGCCGCCGCCAAAAACGATACGTTTCTTCGCAAACGCCTGGCCGGCGGGGATCATGGCCATTGCCATGGTCATACAGAGTGATGCCGCTAATACAGTCCTTCTTTTCATATGAATATCCTCCACGGATTATGAGTAGTTATTTGCATAGCCGATCAGGAACAAAACTACGTCCATCGGCGGGGAGGTGTCAATTGAGGCAGATCACCACCCTGTTTCAAGCCCGAAGCAACAGAGATGGTTAAAACTGTCCATCAGAGTAGCTCTGACACAGAGGCTAATGAACTATTATTGGAAGCAATTAGTGCGCCAGACCCGGAAAATATGCTATTTCGCACCCTACGGGCGCAGAAAAGGAGTGGGAGCGAAAAAAATGTGTGGAAACCCGCCGATTAGGCCGGTTGGCGTGGAGGTAATCCTGCCTGTTTCAGACTATTTATAGTTACTTTTGTCGAGATAAAATTTTTGCATCTTGTCGTAAAGTGTCTTACGCGGCACGCCCAAGGCCTCCATAGTCGCCTTGATATTGCCACTGTGGCTTTTCAGTGACTGCTCGATCACACTCTTTTCAAAACACTCAACCTGTTGCGGCAGAGTAAGGGCTGCCTCCCCCTCACTTCCGTGCATCAGCTGTTCCAGGTCATACCCACAGTTCTCACCCAGCAGCACATAGCGCTCAGCCACATTACGCAGCTCACGAATATTTCCCGGCCAGTCATGAGTTAACAGGGTACGCAACTGGTCACCATTTGGTGGAGCCGCCTCCTGCTGATAGCGGGCGTTCGCAACCAGTAGAAAATGCTGAAACAGCAGTGGGATATCTTCTCTGCGCTGGCTTAAAGGGGGGATGTCTATAATCACTACATTGAGTCGATAGTAGAGGTCTTCACGAAACTCACCGGCGGCAACGGCCTCTTTGAGATCCACTTTCGATGCCGCCACCACACACAGCTCCAGAGGGATCTGATGGTTGGAGCCGACAGGTTCCACCACCCGCTCCTGCAGCACCCGCAGTAGATGCACCTGTACAGACATCGGCATGCTCTCGATCTCATCGAGAAAGAGTGTACCGCCGTTGGCATGCTCAAACTTTCCAACTCGCCGCTCCCGTGCACCGGTAAAGGCACCCGCTTCATGGCCGAAGAGTTCGCTCTCGATAAGGCTTTCCGGCACGGCGCCACAGTTGATCGCAACAAAGTTACCACCACGGCGCGAGGACTGTTCATGCAGTGAACGGGCAACCAGCTCCTTGCCGGCACCGGTCTCACCCATGATCAGTACATCGGCACCCGCCGTAGCGATACGCGCAATAGTTGCTCTCAAGCGCTGTATTGCCGGCGTATTGCCAATAATCCTGGGTCCCGGCGTGCTCTGCACCTCCAACTCCTGGCGTAGTTGGCGGTTTTCAAGTGTCAGCAATCGTTTGTCCAGTGCGCGACGCACCGTTTCAATCAGCTCCTCGGCGGCAAATGGCTTCTCCAGAAAGTCGTAGGCGCCGTCACGTATAGCACCTACTGCCATAGAGATATCTCCATGACCGCTCACCAGGATCACCGGCAGATCCCTATCCACACTCTTAACCTTCTCCAGAAAGGTGAGTCCGTCCATCCCAGGCATTTTGATGTCACACACCAGCACACCCCGCCACGCCGACGAAAGCATGGGCAGCACCTTCTCGGCACTACTGAGGGTCTGCACATCAAAGCCCGCCAGATCCAGGGTCTGCTGGTTGGCTATACGGATATGTTTTTCATCATCGATAAAGATGACTTTTGCTTCACCACTCATTTATCAATTCCCCTCCGGGGCTGCAGCCAACGGCATCTCCAGTATAAACACCGCACCACCCTCAGGATGATTCTTCGCCTCCAGGGTACCACCCATTCCCTCCACAATCCTGTGAGAGATTGAGAGACCGAGTCCCAGCCCACTGCTCTCCGACTTGGTGGTAAAAAAGGGATCAAACAGTCGCTTCAGGTGAGCCTCTTCTATACCACAGCCACTGTCTCGTATCGCCATATGAAAAAGGTGCTCTCTCTGTGATCCACTGATCTCGATTATACGCTGCTCACCCTCCTCCACCGCATGCAGCGCATTGCTTATCAGATTAACGAAAACCTGCTCCAGCTGCACCATGTCAGCCTGGAGAAAGATCTCCTGCTGCGGCAGCTGCAGTCTCACCTCCGCTGACACCTCTTTTATTCTCGGCGCGAGAATTTTCAGTGAATAGTCTATCGCTGCAGGCAAGGATACACTCACAAGCTGCCCGGAGGTCTTGCGGGCAAACAGTTTCAGCTGTGAACTGATGGTCGCCATGCGCTCGGTCAGTTGGGAGATCTGTTGCAGGTTCCAGCAGGCCTCCTCCTTGCGTTCGCGCTGTAGCAGGGCGCGGGAGTTATCCGCATAGGAGCGAATGGCCGCCAGCGGCTGATTCAGCTCGTGGCTGATACCCGTGGCCATCTGCCCCACTACCGCCATTTTTGCCGCTTGAATCAGCTCATCCTGGGTCTGCTGCAGCGCCTTTCCCGTCTGCCTGTGCTCCTCAATCTCCGAACTCAGACGGGTATTCGATTCCGTCAGCTCCTGAGTTCTCTCACGTACACGAAGTTCCAAATCACGTTTTGCACGCCTGGCAAACTCCGCACGCTCCAGCAGGCGTCTTCTGCGTTGATTCAGATAGAGTGCCGGCAGCAGAAGCACAGTAAATAGACTCAGGACCAGCAACAGGCTACGCCTCATCTGACCTGAGACAGTCTTGTAAGAGGTGAGTATATGGACTTTCCAACCCGCCTCAGGCATCTCATGCTCCAGCATCAGGAACCGCCGGCCCTCTTCCGGACCAAGCTCAACAATCCGGATTGCCGTTCCAATTGATTCAACGGTAGAGAGAGCAAGCGGCTCAATCTCGGTATCGACATAACGAAGACCGGCCCTAATCCGATCCTTAGCCTGAGTCGACAACGGCTGCAGAGATTTGAAGCGCCAATCACCCTCAGTGGTGATAAAGATCACTCCATCGGGATCGGTGACGAGAAAACGGTCGTCAGAGAGACTCCAGTCCTGCTCAATCTGGGAAATATCGAACTTAATGACGACTACACCAAGAGTCTGCTGCTGGTGACGCACCGGATAGGCAAAATAGTAGCCGCGTCGCTGGGAGGTGGAGCCTAAGGCAAAATAGCGGCCAAGGCGTCCCTCCATCGCCTCCCTGAAGTAGGGTCGGTAGGAGAAGTTTCGGCCAACAAAGGGGCGCTCTGACTGCCAGTTTGAGGCGGCAACAGTAAGTCCACCACTGTTCATCAGATAGGTATCCGCCGCGCCACTGATCTGGTTGATCTTCTCCAGATCACGGCTCAACGCTTCTGCCCCCTCCCTGTCTTGGGGGTGCTGGAGCTGATAGGCCAGACGCTTATTGGTGGCCAGTAGTTCGGGGAGCGACTCAAACTTGTCCAGCCGGCCCTGCAGGTGAGAGATATAGAGGCTCAGCTGATGTCGCCCCTCCTGCTCAAGCTCTGCCAGGGCGTTCTCTTTACTCAGCCGGGCAGTCTGCCACAGCGCTGACGACAAGATCAGTAGTGTAAGAAATACCTTAATTAGGGTCAGAGTGAAATTATTTTTCATGCCGATGACATGCCCCTGGGCGACCTACTTTTTTCGGCCTGACCCTTCTGTTGAGGTTGAACTCAATTTCATCTTTGAATCGATCATTGCCGATATCAGGCAGGCAACCAATAAGTGAACGTGGTTGGTCATAAACACTCAAGCATGAGTCAGCACACGAGAGCGGTCAGCATACTCTTTCAGCCAGTTGGCATATGCTGCAAAATCCTGCTCGCTGGAAAAGCAGGCCTGGCGGTTGTTACCCCGCTGAATGATGTGCTGCGGGATTCCGATTGGGCTGAGTCGTGGCAGACGCGCCTAGATCCTCCATGATCATCAATACGTTGAGCTGACAGTGTAATACAGCGCTGAAAATTTTACTCTGACCGCAATTACCCCATTCCCCCTGAAAATAGCACATAAAAAAACCCCGCCATTTGGCGAGGTTCTTTTCAGCAACCGGGTTTTTGGGGTTGCCTGAGCGATCTTAGATCACCCTATACAGATCAAGCTGCGATACCTTTTCTGCGACGGCTGATAAAGCCGAATGCCATAACGGCAGAGCCGAAGAGGATGGCTGCACCGGGAACTGGGACCTGAGAGACAGATACGAGAACGGTGTAGTCATCAAGTGGCGACAGACGGGTGCCCGTGATACCAATCACGGTTGGGAAGTCCATGGACCCAAGTATATATTCAAAGCTAAATACTGGGTTGGGGACTATGTTGCCACCAGGATCGGTCAGACCCCAAACAATATCGGCCGTAGGAAAACCGGGGCCGGGAGGTCCGCCAGCATCAAAATCCAGTCCCCATCCCATGTCTCCATAACCTGTACCGGTAACTGCACTGATACCGGGGTCTATAGTGATGTTCACACGCATATCACGAGGAGTAATAGCCAGCCACTCTTCAAACATCTCTCCGATGCCTGTGACTACCGTGTCACCTGTATAGAAGTAGGTGTTGCCAATGTCTACATCATTAAGTTGATTCACATTTAGAGGGATAAGCGCTGCATTGGCACCCCCTGCCGCCAGTAACAGCACACCCGCCGCTAGTAATTTCGTAATTCCTTTAAACATCATTATCTCCAAATTTATTCTTAATTAAAGTATCGATACTCACGCGGTGAAGATTTTGTCCCCACGCGGTCCATCGCCTCACCGCATTTATTACAGCCAACCGTCGTCAGCTTCGTGGAAAGTACCATAAAAATGTGAACCAGCGCAACCTTTCCACAAAAAAGCCCTGCTTAGCAGGGCTTTTTGCTTATGGTAGAAAGCTTGACTATCAGCCGGAGCGCCTGCGCAGCTTATCGATAGTACGCAACTGGGCAACAGCCTCTATCAACTCTGACTGTGCCTTGGCGTGGTCGTAGTCGGCCTGCTGGCCGGCGAGTGCATCTTCCGCCTGACGCTTGGCTTCAAGGGCGGCGGCCTCATCGAGATCAGCGGCACGGATGGCGGTATCTGCCAAGACGGTGACAACGTGAGGCTGCACCTCGAGGATGCCACCGGAGACGTAGAAGTGCTGCTGCTCTTTACCCGTCTCCACCCGCACTTCACCGGGTTTGAGTCGCGTCACCATCGGTGTATGGCGAGGTGCAATACCCACATCACCCATAATTGCAGGAGCGTAGACCATCTCGGCCAGGCCGGAGTGGATCTCACCTTCGGCGCTCACTATATCCACATGGATTGTCATGGCCATAAGTTATCTCCTTGCTATCAGGTGCCTTGGGCGGCAGCCTCATCGACACCACCCACCATATAGAAAGCCTGCTCCGGCAGGTGATCGTACTCACCGGCAAGAATCGCCTTGAAACCGGCAATGGTATCTTTCAGGGAGACGTACTTACCGGGTGAACCGGTGAACACCTCCGCAACGAAGAAGGGCTGCGAAAGGAAGCGCTGCATCTTACGGGCACGGGCGACGGTCTGCTTATCCTCCTCGGACAACTCATCCATACCAAGAATGGCGATAATATCCTTCAGCTCCTTATAGCGCTGCAGTGTACCCTGTACGCCACGAGCCACTTCATAGTGCTCCTGGCCGACCACATGTGGATCGAGGATACGGGAGGTAGAATCGAGAGGATCAACCGCTGGGTAGATACCCAGCTCAGCGATCTGACGCGACAGTACCAGGGTCGCATCCAAGTGAGCGAAGGTGGTCGCTGGGGAGGGATCGGTCAAATCGTCCGCCGGTACATAAACGGCCTGGAACGAGGTGATCGAACCGGTTTTGGTGGAGGTGATACGCTCCTGCAGGGCACCCATCTCTTCCGCCAGGGTCGGCTGGTAACCCACCGCTGAAGGCATACGACCGAGCAGTGCCGATACCTCGGTACCCGCCAGGGTGTAACGGTAGATATTATCAACGAACAGCAGTACGTCACGTCCTTCGTCACGGAAGTTCTCCGCAATAGTGAGGCCGGTGAGCGCTACACGCAGGCGGTTACCTGGAGGCTCATTCATCTGACCATAAACCAGTGCCACCTTATCGAGTACGCCGCCTTCAGCCATCTCGTGATAGAAGTCGTTACCCTCACGGGTACGCTCGCCGACACCGGCAAATACGGAGAAGCCCGAGTGCTCTACCGCAATATTACGAATAAGCTCCATAAGGGTAACGGTCTTGCCGACGCCGGCACCACCGAACAGCCCGACTTTACCACCCTTGACGATGGGCATAACCAGATCAATTACCTTGATGCCGGTCTCAAGAACATCGGTGGTGGTGGCCTGCTCATCAAATTTTGGCGGCAGTCTATGAATCGGCATCAGCGCTTCGGAATCTACCGGACCCTTCTCGTCGATGGGACGGCCGAGGACATCCATAATACGCCCCAGGGTCTTCTGGCCTACCGGTACAGTGATCGGTGAGCCGGTAGAGGATACCTCGGCATTACGGCGAAGCCCGTCGGTTGAGCCCATGGCAATGGTACGCACCACGCCGTCACCCAACTGCTGCTGCACCTCCAGGGTCAAATCAACCGATTCGATCTTCAGTGCTTCGTAGACCTTCGGCATCTCGCCCATGGGGAACTGGACGTCCACCACAGCGCCAATGATTTCTACCACTTTACCCGAACTCATCTCTGGTTCCCCTCGTCGCCAAAGCGACTATTCGATATTTCTAAAATTAAATTCGTTAACCGCCGGTTATCCAACTGCCGCGGCGCCGCCCACGATCTCAGAGATCTCCTGGGTAATAGCTGCCTGCCGAGCCTTGTTATAAACCAGTTGCAGTTCGTTGATCAGATCACCGGCATTGTCGGTGGCGGATTTCATCGCCACCATTCTCGCAGACTGTTCACAAGCTGCATTGTCGACTACCGCCTGGTAGATCAGTGATTCGATATAGCGCACCATCAACCCATCAACAACATCCTTGGAATCGGGCTCGTAGATGTAGTCCCAGTGGTGCTTCAAATCCTCGTTGGGCTTGGATGCGATAGGTACCAGCTGATCTATCGTCGGATCCTGAGTCATGGTGTTTACAAAATTGTTATACACCACATAGATACGATCCAGATCACCGTTTTCGAAAGCGTCCAGCATCACCTTGATCGGTCCGATCAGGTTGTCTATATGTACCGCATCACCGAGGTGGCTGGCCTGGGAAATCACTCTGCCGCCAAAGCGGCGAAAATGGCCTAGGGCCTTGCTGCCAATAGTGCAAAAATCAACCTCTATACCTTCACTCTGCTGCTCGGCAATCTTCCTGGTGAGCTTGCGGAACAGGTTGCTATTGAGACCGCCGCATAGCCCGCGATCAGAGGAGACCACAATGTAGCCTACACGTTTGACCTCGCGATCGAGGGTGAATACGTGACGATACTCCGGGTGCGCATGATAAAGATGACCTATCACCTTCTTCATCTTATCCGCGTAGGGGCGGGTCGCCGCCATACGCTCCTGCGCTTTTCGCATTTTGGCCGCCGCCACCATCTCCATCGCAGAGGTGATCTTCTGCGTATTTTTGATGCTGGCTATCTGGGTACGTATCTCTTTTGAGCCTGCCATGTCTAACCTCGCTCTCTCAGCTCACAACTCACCAATTTCTGCCATTACCAAGTGTGGTTGGCCTTGAAATCCTTGAGTGTCTCATGGAGAGAGTTGGCGATATCATCGTTGAAGTCCCCGCTCTCGTTGATCTGCTCAGACAGCTCCTTCTGGTTGCTCTTCATATAAGCATGAAGTGCAGCTTCAAAATCAACAACCTTGTTGGTATCGACATCATCCAGATAGCCCTCATTGGCAGCAAACAGTGAGGCCGCCATCTCAGCAATGCTAAGGGGCGAGTACTGCAGCTGCTTCATCAGCTCTGTAACGCGTTCACCGCGTGAAAGCTGTGCCCTGGTCGCCTCATCAAGATCAGAGGCAAACTGGGAGAATGCCGCCAGTTCACGGAACTGAGCCAGTGCCAGACGCACACCACCACCGAGCTTTTTAACGATCTTGGTCTGAGCGGCACCGCCGACTCGTGAGACCGATAGACCGGCGTTGATAGCCGGGCGGATACCGGCGTTGAACAGATCCGCCTCGAGGAAGATCTGGCCATCGGTAATAGAGATCACGTTGGTCGGTACGAAGGCCGATACGTCACCCGCCTGGGTTTCGATGATCGGGAAAGCGGTCAGTGAACCGGTCTGGCCCTTCACCTCACCATTGGTCATCTTCTCTACGTAGTCGGTGTTGACTCGTGCGGAGCGCTCCAGCAGGCGTGAGTGCAGGTAGAAAACATCACCCGGATAGGCCTCACGACCAGGAGGACGACGCAACAGCAGTGAGACCTGACGGTAGGCCCATGCCTGCTTGGTAAGGTCATCATAAATGATCATGGCGTCTTCGCCGCGATCGCGGAAGTACTCACCCATGGTGCAGCCGGAGTAGGGGGCGATGAACTGCAGCGCTGCAGAATCTGCGGCGGGAGCGGCAACGATAATCGTATGCTCCATAGCGCCATGCTCTTCAAGCTTGCGTACAACCTGAGCAATGGTCGAGTTCTTCTGACCAACGGCGACGTAGATACATTTTACGCCGGTGCCCTTCTGATTGATGATGGCATCGATTGCGACGGCAGACTTACCGGTCTGGCGGTCACCAATGATCAGCTCACGCTGGCCACGACCTACCGGCACCATGGCATCGATCGCCTTCAGCCCGGTCTGTACCGGCTGGTCTACCGACTTACGCTCGATTACGCCGGGAGCCACTCGCTCGATAGGGGAGCTGGTGGCTGAATCAATCGCGCCCTTACCATCAATCGGATTACCCAGCGCATCAACCACTCGGCCCAACAGTGCTTCGCCCGTTGGAACCTCCAGTACACGACCGGTGCACTTTACAGCGTCGCCTTCAGAGAGATGTGTATAGTCACCCAGTACCACGGCACCAACTGAATCGCGCTCAAGATTGAGCACCAGACCGAAAGTGTTGCCGGGTAGCTCCAGCATCTCATAGGACATGGCGTCCTCAAGACCGTGGATACGGGCAATACCGTCAGTCAGGCTGATGATAGTGCCTTCGTTGCGGGCTTCGGTTTTAAGATCGAAGTTTTCGATCTTACTTTTGATCAGATCGCTGATCTCGGATGGATTGAGTTGCATGATGGCTTCTCGCTTAGATTCCTAATTCGTTCGCCAGTTGCTGGAGCTGGCCGCTGACGGATCCGTCTATCACCATATCGCCGGCGCGGATATGAAGACCACCGATCAGATCGGCCTCCTCCTCGCTGGTGATGGTGATATCGCGCCCCAATTTGGCTTTAAGGGCGGCAGCGATCTTATTCTCCTCGGCGGGTTTGAGGGCGTATGCGGAACGTATATGGACATTGAGCTCTCGCCGGCTCTCTGCCTTTAGCTGTTCATACACACCGACAATCTCCGGCACTATCGGGAGTCGTCCGTTTTGCACCAGCAGTTTGACAAGATTTTGGCCCTCTTCGTTAAGACGGCCGCCACCTATATCCAGCATCAGCTGGGTCAGGTGCTCCTTATCAAACATCGGATCGGCAATGATGCCGGCGGCAGCCGGCTCTTCCACGACCTGCGCAAGAAGTGTCAGCATCTCAGACCAGAGATCGAGTTTGTCGCTCGCCTCCGCCCGTGCGAATACCGCTTCTGCGTAGGGGCGGGCAATTGTGATAGCTTCTCCTGCCATTGCGGCGCCCTATATCTCTGCCGCCAGTGTATCGACGATCTCTTGGTGAGCACCTGCATCGATCTCTTTGCGGAGGATTTTCTCTGCACCGACGATAGCGAGCTCTGCGACTTTCTCACGCAGATGCTCACGGGCGCGGGTACTCTCCTGCTCGATCTCAGCCTGTGCACCACTGACCAGTCGTTCACCTTCAGCGCGTGCGTTTTCTTTTGCTTCATCGACAATCTCGCTGGCGCGTTTCTGCGCCTGAGAGACGATCTCAGCAGCTTGTGACTTGGCATCATGGAGCACGTCTTTAGCGCGTGCCTGAGCCAATTCCTGTTCATGCTGTCCGCGCTCGGCGGCAGCAAGTCCGTCTGCGATCTCCTTTCGACGCACATCAAGGGCACCCATTATCGGTGTCCAGACGTACTTCATCGTGAGCATCACGAATACTACAAAAGAGATCAGCTGACCTATAAGAGTCAGATTGATATTCATCCCGAATTTACCTCGTTGTTAGGCGAGATGAGATTCAATTCGCCGAAATAACTCAAAGAGTTACGCTACAGCGAACAGCACATACATAGCCAGACCGACAGCGATCATGGGCACAGCGTCAACCAGGCCCATAACGATGAAGAACTGGGTACGCAGCATAGGAATCAGCTCAGGCTGACGAGCGGCACCTTCGAGAAAGCGGCCACCAAGGACGCCGATACCGACTGCGGCACCCAGAGCGCCGAGGCCCATCATAATTGCGCCGGCAATGTACAGCAATGCTTGTTCCATTTTGGTCTCCCGTTATATCAATTTGGAATAAGTTTGGATAAAGAGTAAATCAGTGCTCACTATGAGCCATATCCATATAAACGATGGTCAGGGTCATAAAAATAAACGCCTGCAGCGTAATAATAAGGATATGGAAGAGCGCCCAGCCCAGCTGTAAAACACCACCGAACAGGCCGAGAACAATGCCGGCGTTGTACATAATAGCGATGAGGATAAAGATCATCTCACCCGCATACATGTTACCGAACAGTCGTAGTGCCAGAGAGATCGGCTTGGCGATCAGGCTGACGAATTCAAGCAGAAAGTTGATTGGGATAAACAGCGTCTTGATAATCGGATTGTCCGAGGAGAAGGGCTGCAGGGTCAGTTCGCCGGCAAAGCCGCCAATACCCTTGATCTTGATACTGTAATAGAGCATCAGTGCAAAGACGCCGATGGCCATGCCGAAGGTGGCATTGGGGTCGGTTGACGGCACCACTTTCATAAAGTGGATACCCAGGGCACTGGTAATAAGGGGAATCACATCGACCGGAACAAGATCCATCAGGTTCTGCAGAAATATCCAGACAAAGATAGTCAGCGCCAGTGGGGCGACCAGATCATTTTTGGCGGTAAAGGAGCCACGCACACTGGTGTCGATGAACTCGACAATCCACTCGGCAAAGTTCTGCAGCTTACCGGGAATATCCGAGGTGGCCTGATCCGCCGCTTTCTTGAAGAAAAAGATGAAAACAAAGCCAAGGAGGAGGGACCAGAACATGGTATCGACATGGATAGCGTTAAAACCCATGGCAGAGGCGGCTTCACCACACTCGGCCATCGTCCAGCCCTCTTCAGCTACGACCTGTTTACCTTCACAGTAGCCACCGGCCGGCAATTTGCCATAGGTTAGATTCGTGAGGTGATGCTTGATGTAAGCACTAGAGGTTATAGTTTCGCCAGACATTGTGATCCTAACCAAATTATAGTTATTTAAAAAACAAAGCGTGCCGCCAACATGGGTACAAACTGTACCAGCAGAAACACACCAAACAGGGCAGCGGCACTGAGAGGGTTAATCCAGATAACCGTCCCGGCAAAAAGCACTGCCGTCACTACCAACTTCTCCAGCTCTGCGGTGTAGAAGCGTGCCAATAACCTGCCAGGGTCTTGGGCCTTGTAGTGAACAAAAACTCTCCGCGAAAACCAGGCACTGCCCAGCACCGCGATAGTTCCACCGGTAAACCCGGAGTAGGCCTCTGTCCAGCCGAAAAAAAGCAGCAGGAGCAGAGTAGTGGCAAGAGTGACTCCAAACTGTGCTGCAACCGCACGAATGGCTTGGTTTTTATCCGTTAGCCGCAACCTTGTCACCCCTTAGACACCACACCATTACTGTTGTGGAGCGGGCGAAGTATAAGCGCTGACGAATATAAGGTCAAACGATGGGCAAATAATTTATATTATCTACCACTTTAGTGGTAATAATCCTAAAATATAGGCGCTTTTGTTACGATTCGACACAATCTTGCCCTTCAAAGTACCAAGTACCTGATAAAACCCGGCAAAACTACACACGCCTATGGAGCCAACTAAATAATCAGCGGATATGATCGAGAATCCCTTCCAACTCATCCAGATTATTGTAGCTCACCACCAGCTTACCCTTACCACCGGCACCCTGCTGCACTTTGACACGCGCACCGAGCTTCTCGGTCAGGCTGTTTTCCAAACTACGGATATTAGGGTCTTCCTTTACCGACGGCTTGCTCTTGGCCGTCCCCGGCTCCTCCCCCTGAAGGCGCCGCACCAGTTTTTCGGTCTCACGAACCGAGAGTCCCTGTGAGACTACACGGCGGGCGGCATCGCTCTGAAATTCACCCTTGAGGCCGAGCAGTGCTCTGGCGTGGCCCATCTCCAGGCTGCGCTCTTCAATACAGCGCTTAACATCTGCGTTGAGATCGAGCAGGCGCAGAAGATTGGTCACGGTGGTACGTGACTTGCCCACCGCCTTGGCGATCTCCTGATGGGTCAGTTCAAACTCGTTGAGCAGGCGGTGAAGAGCCCCGGCCTCTTCCAGGGGGTTGAGGTCGTCACGCTGAATATTTTCGATCAGACCCATGGCCATCGCCACCTGGTCATTCACATCACGAACCACCACGGGTATTTCACTCAGCCCCGCCTGCTGGCCGGCACGCCAGCGGCGCTCACCGGCAATGATCTCGTAACGCCCGCCATCGACAGGGCGGACCACAATGGGCTGTACTACCCCTTGGGCGGCAATTGAGTCAGCCAGCTCCTGCAGGCGCTCAGGATTGAAATCACGGCGCGGCTGGAACCTGCCGCGCTGAATCAGATCGACCGCAAGCGATGAGACACTGCCCGTGGTTGCCCCTGTGTCGGCGTGAGTACTGTCATCCTGCCCGCTGCCACCGCCTAACAGAGCATCCAATCCTCTTCCTAGACCACGTTTTTTTGCTGCCATCTGCTATTCCGAATTTAGCGCCCAATTAATGGGTGCACTCTGTCTCAAATCAGGGAAAAGGGGGCTGGACCAAAGACCGAATTACCGGAAAATCACCCGGTTGCCGAAGTAGCGTGCCGCTCTTGTCGACGCAGAAACTCACTCGCCAGTGCCAGATAACTGACCGCCCCACGGGAACTCTTATCATACATCAAAATCGGCAGACCGTGACTCGGTGCCTCGGCTACACGAACATTACGGGGAATTATCGTATTGTAGACCTGATCTGAGAAGTGGCTGATCAGCTGCGCAGAGACATCATTTGCCAGATTATTGCGTGGATCGTGCATGGTACGGACGATCCCCTCTATCTCCAGCTTGGCGTTACGATTACCCTGGATCTGACGGATAGTGCCAATCAAGGAGGAGAGCCCTTCAAGGGCATAGTATTCACACTGCAAAGGAATCAGTACACCATCCGCCGCCACCAGCGCATTGACCGTCAGCATATTGAGAGAGGGTGGGCAGTCAATAATGATGTACTGATAGCGCTCTTTCGGTCCGGCGAGGGCCAGGCTGAGCCGTTTTTCCCGCAGGGTGGCGCTCATCAACCCGACCTCAGCGGCAGTCAGGTCACTATTGGCGGGGAGTACATCAAACCCCGCTTCCGGTGAGGTGATTACCGCCTCAGCAAACTGGGCATCACCCAACAGCACATCACAACTGGACTGCTCCAGATTGTACTTATCGACACCACTCCCCATGGTGGCGTTTCCCTGGGGATCGAGATCTACCAGCAGCACCTTTTTTTTAAGCGAGGCGAGTGAGGCGGCCAGATTGACCGCCGTGGTGGTTTTACCGACACCACCCTTCTGATTGGCAACGCAGACGATTCTACCCATGGATGAGATTCCGCTTTAGTTCAATTACCCACCACCTTCAAACACCTTGTCCAATGAAACATATAGGTTTGGCGGCAGGACAGAATAGCAGAAACCGATGAGAATTGACGATTCCTAATTATGGCCTGCCACAGATGCGCTCAGACGGGGAAATTTAAAAGCGTGCTGACTCGGGATTCAGTTCTTACCGAAAAGCTCCTCCGCCGCCGCCAGCAACTCGTTGGTAGCGGCGCTTTCCCCCGCCACCCCATCCATAGTCGCCTCGAAATAGGCACAGAAATTTGCCCGCTCCTTATCCACTACCCGTTCAGCCACCGGCTCCCTGCACTCATTTGCGTAACTCGGTGCATACCAGCGGCAATTTCTGCATACACGGGTGGGTTTGCCACAACCGAGGCAGAGCGTGTCGCTACCTCGTGAAAGATTTTGGGACATCCAAGTCTCCAAAATCGACTCGCCTACGCGACAGCCGTTATGCCCCGACCGTCCTGCGTACGTCACGATTCCGTATTGCACATTGCAGCAAAGCTGCTTGTGCACTACTCCATCATGACTCCCGCAATGACTCTACGGCGTTTCGGATGCACTCCTTGTATGCCCTACATCGCTCCCTGCCGGTCGCAATTCCGGCCATACAACCGCGCCTACGCCTATCGGGGACTAATCGCCTCGGCTTTCAGCCTTCCATGGCGATCAGCGAGAGCGTCTCACGGCCAAAGTCATGACTTTCGAGCTCACGCCCACAGCTCCAGCACTTCCCAATAACCGTCTTCGACATGGCAACCTCTGGTGAAAACATAATTGAGCCCAATCATCGGACAAACAGCAGGTTATTTAAAGTCCTCGTCACTTCTCCGGTGAACTACCATTACAGATAGTCACTCAGTTCAGAAAAGATGGTAACAGACAACATAATACGGGAAATGGATAATGTATAAGACACTGGAAGAGATGGGTGTACATGATATTCATCAGATAGAAAAGTACATCCTGAGGCAGGAGGGTGATGAAGATATTCTGAAAATCTACTTCAAGAGGAAAAGGGGCTCGCTATTTCCCACCAGTATGAAATTCCGCCATGGCCGCTCAAAAAAGATGGTTCCGACAGAGAGAAATCGCAATGAATTCAAGGAGATCAGCGAGATATCACCGACTATGATCAAAGCGGCTCAGGAGCTGGAGCAGATCGTCGATCACGAAGAGAGCATCGAAGATTTCAAGAAGCGTATCCTCAGCGACATTGATCACCTGGAAAACGTAGTACAGCGCAAGTTGGATCAGCTGCGCAGCGATGTTGATCAGCTTGAATGACTAGGAGGCTGTCCGAGAATAGAAGAACCTACTACGGAAAAGCTGTTTTGGCCCCTATTCTCGGACAGCCTCCTAGTGGGCCATGCGGAAAATTCGCTAACCCACAGCCAGTTCACAAGCCGGGTTGGCAAGGCGCACGAGTGCAGGACTGGCCGTAGCCAATTCAAATGAGTGCAACACCGCCAACCCGGCTTGTGGACTGGCCCGGAGGGAGCCCCGCTAAGAGGCCAATGCTGCGTTGCGCACCTTGAAAAGGGCTTGCCATTCCCTGCGGCACGCGCCTTACCTTGGCCTCTTAGCGGGGCTCTGTGAGTTACCGAACTTACCGCATGGCCCACTAGCTGATGTGAGAGACCAGAAGCCGATCTAACTGGTTGGCAAAAGCTTGTCGATCTGCTTGGCTGAAGGAGGGCGGGCCACCGGTATCTACACCACTTCCCCGCAACTCATCCATAAAGTTACGCATGGTCAGGCGCTGAGCAATATTCTCCTCACTGTAGAGTTCCCCCCTGGGATTGAGAGCGCGTCCACCTTTGGCGATAACATCTGCAGCCAGCGGGATATCGGCGGTGATCACCAGGTCTCCCGCCGCCATCAGTTCCACGATTCTGTTATCAGCCACATCGAAACCGTGACCCACCTGTATCGACTGAATCAGGCGGGAAGGAGGAGTGCGTAGTGGTTGATTGGCAACCAGAGTGAGATGAACGCCCACCCTTTCTGCGGCGCGATATAGAATCTCTTTGATAACCCCGGGGCAGGCGTCAGCATCAACCCAGATTTTCATCAGTGAAATTGTCTCCAGCTACATGGGGGGAATGCGGGTTTTCACCGGCAAAAGAGGCAAACGAGCCCTCCTCTGCCTCTCCGGCTGCCTTTGAGCTCCAAACTCATCAGGCGCACCTCAATGACAGCTGGGTAAGGCTGTTTTATGCACATACCGGCATCTGCCATGGCCACACCTCAGTGTGTGGCGAAAAGCTCAGATCCGGTAAAATAAAAAGTCCCTGTTCGATGAACAGAGGCTTTTCAGACTGCTTTAGCCTACAGCAGTCACGTTTTCAGCTTGGGGGCCTTTCTGCCCCTGAGTCACTTCGAAAGTGACTTGCTGACCTTCGCTCAGGGAGCGACGACCGGAGCCGTTGATTGCACGAAAGTGAACAAAAACATCTGAACCGCCTTCACGCTCAATGAAACCGAATCCTTTTTCATCGTTAAACCATTTAACGACACCGGTGACCAATTGATCTGACATAACTATCTCTGATTACTCTAAAAATCCGCCGACATCCGTCGGTACTGTGTAAAATACCCGTCTCATCATGAGATCAGGTATCGGTTTAGTAAGCCTGCCCCCCAATAGGCACCATAGCGTCAAGTGAAACAACGCTATTTGAGTCCAGACTTAATCCCAGATTAAAGTAAATTTGTCGAGAAATAGCAAGGGCTTTATAGGCAAACACCTTGATTTTTGTCATTATTCTTAGAGAAGAAGAGCGATGGCAGAAGTAGGAGGGTCCCTCCCTTGAGGGTCGTTGAATCTAGCCACAGATATAGATGCTCCGATGAAAAAATCTGTCGATACACAATGTCAGAATATGCCCTAATCCCACCGTTAAATTTTCATTGAAATACCCTTCCATAACGATACAAGCCCACGGTTTGAAAGGAGAAATCACCACATCAGGTCATCAGGCACCTTGAAATCTGCATACTCATCATCAACTTCATCACCCGGCTGCTCACTGTTCAACACCAACACAACACTGCTATCCCGTAGGATTATCTTCTCCGCCACAGCTGCCGGAACCACTCCGTAGCCGTCATTCGCCCTGACAATGGCAAGCCTGCCGTTGGTCACCTGCTGATGCATATGCACAGGTAGATAGAGGCGCTTGAGCTTATTTTCATCACTGAAATTGTAGGGTTCCTCTCCCCCTTCGGTAGACTGCCGGTTCATCTCCACCAGCTGTTTTATCTGGGCTGCTACCGCCTTTTTTTCCGCTTCAGCCACTCTCTCCCTGTTGAGACGACGATCCCTTTCGGCACTCTTCTCCTGTGCCTCCCGCAGCTGCTGCCCATTATCAGCCTCTACCTGGCCCCCCTTACGACTCTGTTTTGCCTTTTTTCTTTTCTCTTTGGACGTCTGATTAGCCTTGCCTTTATCAACAAGACCCATCTTGAGAAACTGATCCTGTAGCGAATTGCCCACTCTCTCTATCTCCTCATACTCACTCTGTTCACAGAAGGCTGTAAAAATAACAGCCTCCATACTAGTATAACTTGAAGCTGATTCATGGGTGATACTCAGGCTATCCTTAAGCAATGACACTCCCGTGCCGCTAACAGACCTGCAGACGGGAAGTGCCGGAAGAGATAATTACAACAGCGGACGGAGCAAATGGGACGGAAGAAATTCTTTGGTGAGTACCTGATCGAAAAAGGTCTGATAGCTGATGCCGATGTTCTCGAAGCACTCACCGCCCAGCGCAATGAAACCGTATCATTTGAAAAAATGGTCTGTGATCTCGGCATCATGGATATGTCCCAGGCATTCAAAGTGCTGACCCTACAAGCCGAGACTGATCTCAACTTTATGGAGGTTGCCCTAAGACACGGGGCGATCGACGATGCCCAAGCTGAACTGATCCTCGCCTGTATAGCTTCAGAAAAACCGGCAGTAGGTGAAGTACTGGTAAGACAGGGGAAGCTGGATAAAGAGACGATGGAGAGGGAGCTTGCACTGTTCGAACGTTCTGTGCAGTTCTATGAAGACGTCAAGGGGCTTCTCCAGCAGATTAAACTATTCAAAGATCTGGATGATGTAGCACTGCGCTCCCTGGCTAACATCACTTCGGTATCTGAATATGATGCATAAGCGAGTCTTCGATTTCGTGATGCAAAACGGGACATCCAAGTCCCCCTTTTGCACTCAATCTTCGACAGCCTATTAGTACCCCGGCCGTCCTGGTCACTAACCGCTACGCGATAACATCGCAAGCTCGTTACCGCTTCGCAGTCAGTTCCCAGTGACTGGACGCCGTGTTCGGATGCCTACTTTGCTTCCCCTCTGGCGCGCTGCGCGCACGACGGGTAAGCAGTGCGGCCTCACGGCTACCGGGGATTACCAGCCCTCGCTTCGCTCTCCATGGCTGGCAGCGGACGAGTATGTGGTCAGAGAGGGAGAGCCGGCAAATGAGCTGTACGCCGTATACTCTGGCTCCTTGATGATTACCAAAGAGAATTCAGGTAGTAAGATGGACTCAGTCTATGTCGGTAACATCAAAGAGCATGAGCTGTTTGGGGAGTCGGCAGTATTTGAGGGGGGTCTACGTACCGCCAATGTTGTCACCTGCGGCAAAACCATGCTGCTAGAGATAGAACGGCAGGAGTTTCAGAAATTTCTCAGTGACTACCCGGCAAAGACCCAGGCAATCTTGCTCTACCTGGTCAACCAACTGGTGGGAAAGCTGAGCAGCTCAAATCATGAACTGGTACTGGTTCGTAATCAGCTCTATGCGATACAAGACCAGCGTAGAGGGCGTTCAGAATTCTGTGTCAGCCTAATCGGTTAAATATCCAAAACGCCATCTAACCGGCCTTCAAAATATATCGACAACTGGGACAGAGTCAAATTCCAGTTCTGAATCGGCATGGTCCATTTCTTTGAAGCATTCTGGATTCCCATATAGAGCAGCTTCATGAGGCTGTTTTCATTCGGGAAGGCCCCTTGGTTTTGGTCAGCTTACGGAACTGCCGATGTACAGCCTCAATGGCATTGGTGGTGTAAACCACGCGACGGATGTCCGCAGGGTATTTGAAGTAGACAGATAGATTTTCCCACTTGCTGCGCCACGACTTGAGTACGATTGGGTACTGGGCGCCCCAGCGACTCTCCAGCTCGCCCAGCGCCGCCTCTGCCGCCTCCTTGTTCACTGCCTTGTAGACGGGCTTTAGATCGGCCATAAAGGCTTTCTGATTCTTAGAGGCAACGTACTTCATCGAGTTGCGGATCTGGTGTATCACGCAGAGCTGAACCTCTGTATCAGGAAAGATGCTGTTAATGGCCTCTGGAAAGCCTTTCAGTCCATCGACAGAGGCAATCAGGATATCCTCTATACCGCGATTACTGAGATCAGTCAGTACCGATAGCCAAAAGTTAGCTCCTTCACTTTCAGAGAGATAGAGGCCGAGTATCTCCTTCTTGCCTCCAGGTTCAGGCCCAGCACGGTGTAGACGGCCTTGCTGCCATAGCGCGTCCATCCTCTTTGACCTTGTAGTGGATGGCATCCAGCCAGACAAATGGGTAATGGCTCTCCAGAGGGCGCTGTTGCCACTGCTTCAGCTCGGGGATGAGCTTGTCAGTTACACTGCTGATCAGTGCGTTGGAGATGCTCAGACCGTAGAGTTCAGCAACATGTGAGGCGATATCCTGGTAGCTCATTCCCAGGCCAAACATGGAGATAATCTTGCGCTCAATCTCATCAGTCAGGTGGGTCTGGTGCTTCTTGATCAGTTGTGGCTCAAAGGAGCCTGCACGGTCTCTGGGGGTGTCCAGATCGAAGCTTCCTGACGTTGACTTGATCGTTTTCCTGCTGGAGCCGTTCTTACGATTTGATGCTTCATCAAGCGCGAGATGTGACTCCAGTTCAGCCTTGAGAGCTGCTTCTGTCAGTTGCTTGATGAGTGGAGTAAGGATGCCATTCTTGCCAGTCAGGTCTTGACCGTTCTGCAAGGCAGCCAGGGCTTTATTGAAATCGAATTGTTCAGACATGTGTCATTCCTATTTTTGCTAATTTTACTGAAATGACACAGAATTTCTAACACTCCCCAGCGTAACGAATCAGAGTAATTCCACTCGTTTCTAATCACCCTTTCCAAGCATTTTTTTCAGATCGCCAAATGGATTGTGGGTGGCCGCAGCCTGCTCCTCATCATCAGATACCGCACTACCGTATTCACCGTCCAACAAGCGTGAGTGCTCGTTGTCATGGCAATAGATGCAGAGCAGCTCCCAGTTACTGCCGTCGGGAGGATTGTTGTCGTGATTGTGATCCCGGTGATGGACTGTCAGCTCCCGCAGATTTTCCCGTGTAAACTCACGGCTGCAGCGGCCACACACCCAGGGGTACATCTTCAGCGCCCGCTCTCTATAGCCTTTTTCGCGGTCTTCCCGATTACGCCGTGCGTCGGCCACCACCTGATCAAGTTTATCGCTACTCATAGTCCCACCCTTTTTTCACCCCTATCTCCCACGTCTCAGCTAATCACAACTGCATGGCGCTCACCCGTTGTCTCGGGCACGAACAGTGTGATCCGCTCAACCTTCATCTCTTCAAGTCCCAGTTGGTCAAGCTCATCAACGGGGTCAATACCCTTCATCGCCAGATACTGCCCCCCGTCCGCCAGCAGATGAGAGGTAAGTTGCACCATCTTTGGCAAAGAGGCAAAGGCTCGGGAGGTAATAGTGTCATAACCCTGCTGTGGCTGAAAAGCCTCCACCCGGGCCTGTATCACCTCAATATTTCTCAGGCCAAGCGTACCGATGGACTGCTGCACAAAACGGGTCTTCTTGCCATTGGAATCAAGCAGGGTAAACCAGACATCGGGTAGTGCAATGGCAAGGGGAATACCCGGCAATCCCGGGCCAGTGCCCACATCCAGCACCCGTGAGCCCTTGACCAGATGCAGGATCGACAGAGCATCAAGTAGCTGCCGTGAGACCATCTCCTTGGGATCACGGATCGCCGTCAGGTTGAAGGCACGATTCCACTTTACCAGCAGGGCGAGGTAGTTCAGCAGCTTCTGATGCTGTTCTTCGCTCAGCTCAATGCCCATCACTTTCAGACCGTCAGTCAGCTGACCCTGCCACAATTTCTCATGCTCACTCATGTTTACCTGATTACCCCTAAGGTTCAGCCAGTGATAGAAGAAGATCTGTCAATATAGGCCGCAAATAAACGCGTATGAACGCAAATATTTGAAAAATTCCTAATCTACCAAGCATCTGAATATACTCTGGATAGTGATTATTTACGTTCAGTACCCTGAGAATCTAACCGTGAAGGATAATTTTAGTCTCATATTCGCGTTTATTTGCGTTCATTTCCGGCTGCGTTTCAGGGGTAATCAAGCATGTTTATGGTTTAGT
This sequence comes from Candidatus Sedimenticola sp. (ex Thyasira tokunagai), assembly GCA_037318855.1. Classification (GTDB taxonomy): domain Bacteria; phylum Pseudomonadota; class Gammaproteobacteria; order Chromatiales; family Chromatiaceae; genus Vondammii. Next base: position 162,466 of record CP134874.1, read on the forward strand.
GCTTGGGGCTCTCTTATGCTTCAAGTGGATCAACAGCAGTGAGATCGCCGCCGGCGTCATACCGGGAATACGGCCCGCCTGACCAATGGTTGCCGGGCGGCTTCTGATCAACTTTTCACGGACCTCTGAGGAGAGACCCCTCACCTGCTCATAATCGAGGCTCTCAGGCAGTTTCACCGCCTCCTTCGAGCGTTGGCGGTCGATCTCCTGCTGCTGGCGCTGGATATAGCCGGCGTATTTCGCCTGTATCTCCAGCTGCTCGGCCACCTTTGGATCGACCACCGCCGGACCCACCCCCTCCAGGCCGGTAAGGGCGGCATAACTCACCTCCGGTCGTGAAAGCATATCCAGAGCACGGGTCTCCTTGGAGATCGCACTGCTCAGCTCAGCCTCCGCCTGTTGTGCCACCGGGCTATTGGGTTGCAGCCAGATCCCTCGCAACCGCTCACGCTCCAGCTCAATAGCCTCACGCTTCTCATTGAACAGACGCCAGCGCTGTTCCGGCACCAGCCCAAGCCGGTGGCCCTGCTCAGTCAGACGCAGGTCGGCATTATCTTCGCGTAGCAGCAGACGATACTCCGCCCGGCTGGTGAACATGCGATAGGGCTCACGGGTACCCTGGGTAATCAGATCATCCACCAGCACACCAAGATAGGCCTCATCCCGCCGTGGACACCAGGCCTCCTTGCCGCGTATCTTCAACACGGCATTGAAACCCGCCAGCAGACCCTGGGCGGCGGCCTCTTCATAGCCGGTGGTACCGTTGATCTGACCAGCGAAGTAGAGGCCGCTGATAAAACGGGTCTCAAGGCTGGGACGCAGATCGCGTGGGTCAAAAAAGTCGTACTCGATAGCGTAGCCGGGGCGGGTGATGTGGGCATTCTCAAATCCCGCCATGGAGCGCACCAACGCGTACTGAACGTCGAAGGGAAGGGAGGTGGAGATGCCGTTGGGATAGACCTCATTGCTGGTAAGCCCCTCGGGCTCGATAAAGATCTGGTGTGCCGGATTGTCGGCAAAGCGCACCACCTTGTCCTCGATGGAGGGGCAGTAACGCGGCCCTACCCCCTCAATCACCCCGGTATACATCGGCGAGCGGGACATACCGCCACGGATAATCTCGTGGGTGCGCTCATTGGTGTGAGTGATATGGCAGTTCACCTGCTGCGGATGCTGCTCCACCGAACCGATGAAGGAGAAAACCGGCAGCGGCTTATCCCCCGGCTGGGCCTGGAGGTGTGTATAGTCAATGCTGCGGCTGTCGATGCGCGGCGGCGTTCCGGTCTTTAGTCGCTCGATGTTGAACGGCAGCTCGCGTAACCGCTCGGCCAGGGCATTGGCGGGAGGATCACCGGCACGTCCTCCCGGGTAGTTGCTGAGGCCGATATGGATACGCCCGCCGAGGAAGGTGCCAACGGTAAGCACCACCGCCGAGGCACTGAAACGCAGGCCCATCTGGGTCACCACCCCGGTGACCCGCTCCCCCTCCATCACCAGATCATCCACCGCCTGCTGGAACAGATCGAGGTTGGGTTGATTCTCCAGGGCGTGGCGCACCGCCGCCCTATAGAGCTGACGATCCGCCTGGGCACGGGTGGCGCGTACCGCCGGCCCCTTGCGGGAGTTGAGGGTACGGAACTGTATACCGCCAAGATCAGCGGCGTGGGCCATTATCCCACCCAGGGCATCCACCTCTTTCACCAGATGCCCCTTGCCGATACCACCGATAGCAGGGTTGCAGCTCATCAGCCCCAGAGTATCGATATTGTGGGTCAACAGCAGGGTGCGAGCACCCATGCGTGCCGCCGCAAGTGCCGCCTCGGTACCGGCGTGGCCGCCCCCCACAACAATCACATCGTAGCTATCGGTATGAAACATTTTTCCAGCCAACTTGTTATCAAGCAGATCATTTTACACCTTATCCTCTCCTATTCAGCACAACCTTAACAACGCAGGCTTTAGCCAAACGAGGATCACAGAGAACGCAGAGGAGCACAAAGAGCACAAAGAGCACAAAGAGCACAAAGAGCACAAAGAGCACAAAGAGCACAAAGAGCACAGAGTGCGTGATGAAAGCTACAAGTCCAGCTGAATATCAACTAATGTTTGTATGTCGTGAAACCGGGATTTGGAGCGGTAATGAAGGAAAAACTTGAACAGATCATCACCGAGGCAGGCCGAATCATTCTCGGCAAGGAGCAGCCGGTGCGCCTCGCCATCGCCTGCCTGCTGGCACGGGGTCATCTGCTGATCGAGGATCTGCCAGGCGTCGGCAAAACCACCCTAGCCCACCTGCTCGCCAAACTGCTGGGGCTGGAGTACCAACGCATCCAGTTCACCAGCGACCTGCTGCCGGCGGATATTATCGGCGTCTCCATCTACGACCGGGGTGAGGCCCTGTTTCGCTTTCATCCCGGCCCGGTCTTCTCGCAGCTGGTGCTGGCGGATGAGATCAACCGTGCCACCCCCAAGGCCCAGAGCGCCCTGCTGGAGGCGATGGAGGAGCGCCAGGTGACTACCGAGGGGGAGACCCGACGGCTACCCGAGCCCTTTTTTGTTATCGCCACCCAGAATCCAGCCCATCAGATTGGCACCTTCCCCCTCCCTGAATCCCAACTCGACCGCTTTCTTATGCGCATCAATCTGGGCTACCCCGATCCCCAGGCAGAGCGTGCACTGTTGGCCGGCAGGGACAGGCGCGAGATGATCGACCAGGTAACACCCTGTTTAGCGGCAGGAGAGTTACAGGCCATCCAGCAGCAGGTGAGTAGGGTGCATGTAGCGGATGCACTGCTTGACTATATACAGGATCTGCTCGCTTTCAGCCGCAGCCATACCCGCTTCAACCACGGCCTCTCCCCCCGTGCCGGGCTTGCGATACTCAACAGCGCCCGCGCCTGGGCACTCCTTCAGGGGCGAGAACAGGTGATACCTGAAGATGTGCAGGCAATACTGCCATCCACGGTGAGCCATCGTCTTCACTCCAGTGCCGATACCGGCGTTGATGAGGGAAGGGAGCTCTCCAGGCTGCTCCTCGAATCAGTTCCGCTTCCTTGAGCGAAATTGAGCCGGAAATGAACGCATATAAACGCCAATATTCACTATTCACCTCTCAGCGAAAAGACTTTTTCAGGGGTCGGGGTAGGAAAGGTAGATAAGTGCGCTTCACCCCACCCAGCCGTTTTCTCCGTCTCGCCTCCGTCGATCGCCAGGGGCGGGCGGAAGTCGGCTATCGCAAAATCTATATACTGCCGACAGGCTATGGCCTCGGTTACGCCCTACTGTTGCTGCTGATGCTGCTGGGCTCTATCAACTATGCCAACAACCTCGGTTTCCTACTCACCTTCCTGTTGGCGGGACTGGGGCTGGTGGTGATGCTGCACACTTGGCGAAATCTTCTGGGCCTGCAACTGCAGCAGGGCAAAAGCGATCCGGTATTTGCCGGAGAGAGGGCCGTTTTCGAGATTCGTCTGATCAACCCCCACGACAGAGAGCACCCCGGCATCACACTACGATTCGCCAAGGGTGAGGAGAGTAACGGCGATATCGCAGCTTCGTCATCAGAGGGCCGTAAGCTCACTCTCGATAGCCACAGGCGCGGACGATTACAGCTGCCCAGACTGACACTCTCCACCCGCTTCCCCAGCAGCTTGTTACAAGCCTGGTGCTACATCGACCTGCCGGGGGAGTGTCTGGTCTACCCTCATCCCGGGCCACGTCTGCCTCCCTCCGGTGGAGCTGATTATCTGCACAGCAGCGAGGGAGATCGCGGTGTCGGGGTCGATGATTTTGTCGGCATACGTCCCTACCACAATGGAGACTCCCCCAGGCATATCAACTGGAAGGCGCTGGCTCGGGAGCAGGCGCTGCAGACCAAGCAGTTTGGTGGTGACCGTGCCGAGCGGCGTTGGCTAGATTGGGATGAGATGGACGAGGAGGATATCGAGAAGCGACTCAGCCGCCTCTGTCGTGGTGTCCTCGATGCTTGCGAACAGCAGCTGGAGTTTGGCCTACGCCTCCCCTCGCTTGAGATTACTCCTGCCCGGGGTCAGAAGCACCGCCAGGCCTGCCTCACCGCACTGGCGCTGTTTGGAGAGAACCAGTGAAAGGCCCGAGGCACCTTTCACTCCCCACCGGCATTTTCACTTGGCTGGTGATCCTCACCGGCTTAGCTGCAGCACCTCACTTTGCGCATCTTGATCTCTCCCTTGCCCTCTTTTTCACCGTCACTCTCAGTGTGCGCCTTCTCACCATCTATCGTCCTGACCTGCAACCCGGCCGTATCCTGCTGTTTCTCTTTACCCTGGCCGGATTCTCTCTGATCCTCTACCACTATCCACTACTCTTCGGACGCCGTGCCGGTGTCGCCATGCTAACGGTGATGCTTGGGCTGAAGCTGCTCGAGCTGCGCAAACCACGGGATCTCTACCTGGTGGTGTTTCTCGGATTCTTCACTCTTACCACCCAATTTCTCTTCAACCAGCAGATGCTACTGTTGGGCTATAGCCTGCTGGTGACAATGGGGTTGGTGGTTGTACTGGTCGATCACAGCCGCAGCCAACCCAGCCCATCGCCTTTCGGATCACTCAAACTCTCCCTCTCCCTGCTGCTCCAGGCAGCACCGATTATGGTTGTGCTATTTCTCTTCTTCCCCCGCCTCTCCGGCCCACTGTGGAACCTGGGCCTCAGCGACAGTAGTGCCACCACCGGTCTCAGCGACAGCATCACTCCTGGCAGCATCAGTGAGTTGACCCAGTCGCGGGCGGTCGCATTTCGTGTAGATTTCAACGGGCCAGTGCCGCCACCACAACAGCGCTACTGGCGCGGACCTGTGCTCTGGAACAGCGACGGTTGGCGTTGGGAGATGGGTAATCGACTGGCAGACGGCTTGAAACCACTCACTGTCGAGGGTGAGCGACTCGACTACAGCGTCACCCTGGAACCCTCTTCCAATCCCTGGATCTATGCTCTCAACCTACCGACAAAAATTCCGCCAAAGTCGCGCCTGCTGCCTGACTTTCATCTTGTCACCACGCAACGGGTCAACCGGCGTTACCGCTACGACATCAGCTCACAGCTAAGCTATAACACCGGCCCGATCACTCCAGAGCAGCACCACCGTGGTCTGCAACTACCGAACAATATCACCCTCAGGATGAGGAAACTGGTCGCCCAGTGGCGGCAGCAGAGCAGCAACAATCGCGAACTGGTCAACCTCTCCCTCAACCACTACCGTCAGCAGCCCTTCTACTACACCCTCTATCCTCCCCTGGCGGAGGAGAATCCGGTGGATCAGTTCCTCTTCGACAGCCGCCGCGGTTTTTGCGAACACTGCTGACCGTCAAGGAAGGCTGAAAGCCGAGGCGGTTAGTCCCCGGTAGTCGCGAGGCGATACTGGATGCCCGGCGTGCGCATAGCGCCAGAGGGAATCCAAAGATCGCATACGAACGCGACGTCAAGTCATCTCGGGAGCCAGCGACGAAGCAGTAACGAGCCTGCGATGTTATTGCGTAGTGCTGGAGACCGGGACGGCCGGGGCAATAATAGGCTGTCGAAGATTGAGTTCAAAAGGGGGACTTGGATGTCCCGTTTTGCATCACGAAATCGAAGACTCGCTTAACGCCACCAGCTTTGTCACCCTGATGCGCCTCGCCGGCATACCGGCACGAGTGGTCACCGGCTACCAGGGGGGTGAGGTCAATCCCATTGGAGGCTACCTGATTGTGCGACAGTCCGACGCCCACGCCTGGGCGGAGGTGTGGCTCAAAGGCCTCGGCTGGGTACGCACCGACCCCACCGCTGCGGTAGCACCTGAGCGCGTCGAGCGGCCATTCGATTTTGCCCTTGGCGGCGATACCACCATCGGTATTCCGGTCAACTTCGGCACTGTTGATTCGGATCTTCTGCACCATGCGATCAAGCGCCTACGCCTCAGCCTGGACGCCGTCAACGCCTCCTGGCACCGCTGGGTACTCGGCTACTCCGACCAGCGACAGGGCGATATGATGAGACGACTGGGCCTGGAGTTTCTCAAAGGCGCCAGGCTCGCCGCCGGCATGATCGTCAGCACCAGCCTGTTACTGCTGCTGATCGCCCTGCTGCTTTGGTACCGAGGCAGGGAGAGGCTTGATCCGCTACAAGTCGACTACCAGCGCTTCTGCAAACGGCTGCAGAAAAAGGGTATTCAGCGCAGAAGTTATGAGGGGCCGAAAGATTACAGCAAGCGCGTCATCCACCGTCGACCAGACCTGCAAACTGAGGTTGGTGCAATCATCAAACTCTATATCGAGCTGCGTTACGGCGAAGCTGATACAAAACCTGCACGACACCAGTTCCATCGACTGGTGGGTCGTTTTCACCCTTGACCTGAATGCTACTTGGTTAAGCCAAAATCGGGATCACGGAGAACACAGTGGAGCACAAAGAACACAGAGTGATTATGAACAACTTTCCAGGTTACTATGAACCACTATGCGAAAAATCCTACACATCATCACACTGGCGCTGCTTTTTATGCTGCTTGCATGGAGCGGTTGGAAGGTGTGGGAACAGGCCGCCGCTTATGAGGCCGAGACCCTCTACATCATCAATCAACTGGAAGCGGAAACCCAACTGGAGAACAGTGGCCGCCGGCTTCTCGAAGCGATCAGCTTTGGTCTCTATGAGGGTTATTCAGAGATACTGGTAGAGATCAACCAACACAAGGCGCTGCAAGCGGCCTATTACCAATCGGTTCGCATACTCACCGGCCTATTCTTCGCTATCGCAGCCGCTATAGCTATCGCCTCCTGGTCGCTGCGCCGCCGGCTGATGGACCTCGGTTACGGCATGATTGGCGTCGCTTTTATCACGCTGGTGGTCGGCCTGACCACCCCCATTCTCTCTCTCGAAGCAAGCAAGGAGCTGCCGCTGCTGGGTGAAACGGTATTTCAGTTTCAGTCAAAGGGGATCCTCACCACCATCACCTCTTTGTGGCAGCACAACAACGCCTGGCTTGCCGCCCTCCTCTTTCTCTTCAGCGTCATCATCCCGCTGGCAAAAACATTGACCACCTGGCTCACCCTTTTCAGCCGCACTCACTACTTCTCACTCCACGGCCTGCATCTGAGTCGTCACCTCGGCAAGTGGTCTATGGCTGACGTTTTTGTCGTCGCCATACTGGTGGTCTTTTTCTCAGCTGCCGGTGAGGAGAGTATGACTCAGGCGGAGGTTCAGGCCGGCCTCTGGTTTTTTGCCGCTTATGTGCTGCTGTCGCTGGTTGGTACCCAACTGATAGCCCACGGCAGAGAGAAGAGACGGAAATGAGGTTTCCTGACTTTTCAGCTGCGGAGTGAAGCTGGGCCTATGGGCCTATCCCAGTGGATCGGCACCCAGAGTACCAACCAGGCTATTGAGGTAGTCGCTACTCTGAACATAGCCAAGGCGTTGCCGGGCTGAGTCAACCCTCTCCTGTATACCCAGCTTCTCAGCTGCATCTGAATATCCTGGGCGTTCAAGGAAGGTCTGGAGATAGTCACAGTGGCGCTGCCATAGTAGCGTCTCCCGCTGCTGCTTGATCTCCAGGCGCTGAGCGTACCAGTCGGAGGCAAGCAGATAATCACGGGTGAACATGGCGCGGACCTCAGGGTGGTGCACATCCTTACCTTCGTACCCACCGGTGGCCATAATGTGGAGCAGCGCTTTAAGCGGTGGGCAGGCGGCGTCGATACTGCCGTCATCCAGGTACTGCTGTGCGACACGCTGCTGCGCCTCGACGATGTTGTTGACACCATCGGCAAAGACGTCGAGATCCTGGGTCTCCGGCTTGAGAATCGCCTCGGTAAATACCGCATTAGGTGTATCAAAAATCTTGCCGAGAAACCCGTGAACAAAGCGGTCGGTGATACGGTAGCCGAGTCGGCTTGCCAGTACCTTGGCACCTTTGTACTGAAAATCCTCCACCGGCTCGAGGAAACCATTTTCGATCAGGAACTGCGGATCACGCTCCTCCTTATCCAGCCGCGCCCACACCTCGGGAATCAGCAGACTGATGTCGTGATCGACACGCACATCCGGGCCGATAAAACCGGCCGAGCTGGAAAAACCTGCGTAGCCGGTAAGAATGTAGGAGACCAGCGCGTTGTTTAGATCAGCAGTGGCACGGAGGGCATTGAAGGGGCCCTTGGTCAGGGCCCCTTCACTCCCCGCACCGGTGGTGGAGGGTGACTTGCCGGTAAGACTGCAGATAAAGTCCATAAAGAGTTCCGGCAACTCCTGATAATGGATTGGATTGTAGACCGCCAATGCACGAATACCCGGCTCAGGTGGATTGTTACGTCGACCGGTCAGTACCGCATCCACCGGGTGACAAACCGGCTGCGACAACGGCAACTTTCGGTGCATACGGGTGCTGACATCTGCGACATATTTACTCCTGGGATTGGCTAGGTCCGGTCGGGTCTGCAAGTAACGGGGGTTCTTGCTCGGCTTGCCATCCACAAGGCGCGGATGGGCGGAGGAGACGACATAGCCCTCTTTTTCATCGTACGCACTCTGCAGCAGTTGCGACATCGCCGGGGAAAAGTCACCAAAGGTGAGGACATCCTCCACCACCGACTCCAGCTTCTCACCTTGCAAGGGTTCGAAGTTGGCAATAAAGTTACCCGGCTGGGCCATCTCCCGCTCGGTCTGCTTGTCAAAGCCGGGATGAATCGCATCATCCGGTCGCTGAAAGAGGCGATACTCACAATTTTTCACCAGCTTGACGCTCTCTCCATATCTACTACAGTTGCAGTCGTCACGCAGATAGTCGGTGGAGACCACCACCGAGGCACTGATGTCATCCTCCATCTGAATCTTCTCAGATGAGATGAAATCCTGACGTACCTTGAAGGTGCGCCACTTACCCTCTTCATCGAAACCTACACGTAGATAAGAACCGACGATTCTGCGACCGAACAACTTGAGCTCATGACCGGCACTGCCGTCGATCACATCCACCGAGACATACTTGCGCCAGCTGTCACCCCACGACTCCCTGTAGAAACGTTTGATAATAAATGCCAGGGCCTGAATACGGTTGGGCAGATTCTCCAGCCACCGGTTATATTCATCGGTATAGCTGGGAGAGGGGGTCAACAGTTTGATAAACGAGCCGAGGCTGCGCTCGGGACTGAGGGGCTTGCGGCTCGCATCATAATCCTCCTGCTCAAAACCGGGCCTGATGTGGCCGCTGTAGTCACGATCAAAGATCTCCTGTACCAGGTCGAGATCGCTTTTCAGGTCATCGATAAAGAACGGATGATAGAGCACTGCATCATCCATCGATTTTGAGATCTCCGACTTGCCACCGCCGGATACCGTACTCGGTTTGTGGCAAAAGGTACCTTCCGGCTCGGTGCCAACGAGACGCCAGGAACCGGTATGGGGGTGTCTCTCCATCTCCACCCTGTAGCCGTTTGGCTGGATATAGGTCTGCTCCGGCTGCAGGCGTATACTGTGCTCATCACCATCCCGCCGCCATGTAATGGTCTGCTTCTGCAGATCCATACGCAGATCCTGAGGTACATAGATCACCTCTGGAAAGCGTTTATCGATACCGTGCCCCTCGGGCTGCAGCTCCATCAAATCGCCGTAACGCTCAACCATCTCCTGAAAAGAGTAGCCCGGTTCGCGGGTGATGCTATCTACGCCAAACTCGAAACCGTGACTTACCCGGGGAAAGGCGAGGGCGCCACCGGCATGCTCCTCTTCAGCAAGACCGTAGAGATTGGCGGCAAAACCGATCTGGGTCTTCACCTCCTTTTTGCAGTAACCGTAGTAGTTGTCGGCGAGCAGGGTGACGATAACACCACTCTCATCACGAGCGGTCAGCTTGAATGCTTCCCCATCGTTGTAGAGTTCATCCTCCTGCCGCCAGCACATCCCTTCAGCGCGTTGGCGATCCCCGGCTTGGTCATAGTGGGGGAGACCCAGGGCCTTTTTCGTCATCCGAACAAGATGAGGGGCGAGAATGACGCAGCCGGTGTGGCCGCTCCAGTGATCAACGTCGAGCCCGGCATCAAAGATGGGGAGGGTGGGGTTACCGCCATTGCCGAAAATACTCTCGACAAAATCGAGGTTACTCACCAGATTGCCGGGGGCAAAAAAGCGGATCTCCATCCGCTTCTCCGCGTCACGGCCTGGAACCTCCGGGCAGATGGTCGGGCGCAGCAGCAGGGAGACGAACATCTCCGCCTTCTCCGACTGGTTAGCAGTAAAGGGTAGCTGCAGTAGCTCTTTTGGAGGATTGAATGCCTCTTTCAACAGTGCGGCAAAGGCAGTGCTCGGTACCGCTTTCTTATCACCGGGAATCGGCAAGCCACCCTCAGCGATATGGAATGACCCCTTGGTGGTACGTCGGTCGCTGGCCGGGTTGTTCAACACACCCTGTTTCACCCGGTAGCTGGAGACGATAGCGGAGTGAAACTCATCCTCACCCAAGGGGAGGGAGAGCTCCCTGGCGACACCGTGACGGTCAAGAATAAAGGTTATCGACGGAAGTGTGGGAACCTCTGCGGCGGGCAACTCTTTTAGATAGCGCTGGAGAAAATCCTGAATTCGCTGATCAGCGGGACAGAGATAGTCGGTGAGCAGGCGATTTTTTTCGCGGTAGCTTTTCAGCAAATCATGGGTGAGATCGAGATACTCCGCCTCCATACCGGTGACACAGGTGGGCTGGCCCGATGAGGCCAGAGTGAGATTGATATAGAGCTGCAGCTTTCTGCGCTCCTCGACCAAATTGACTGAGCCCTCATTAATACCCAGGGAACGTTGAACATCCATAGCCACTCCAATACTACCGGCATAATCTACCTGCATACGCCCATGGCGGACGAATGCAGTTTGAAAGAGAGTAATTCGGCGGCCACAGCCACCGACATTGTTCTATGATAATCCTATTAATATTATTAATAACAGGTTATCAGTTATTTTTATCATCATCTGACAATTGCTAACAAATAACAATTGTATTATTCAGGAAAAGGGAATTTAATTTGTTTGGTGCCTCTACTGGAGCCCAAAAAGCGGACCGCAGAGAACTCCGAGGAGCCCGGAGGGCGCAGAGAAAAACTCTGATTTTCAACGGCTAATCTCTCTCTACTCCGAATAAAAAAGGGATCACTTTCGAGCAGAGGTGTTTAGCAGTGAATCACTGTTCTGGTTATTTGCCGATACAGAAGCTACCAAAGATCCGGCCCAACAGATCATCTGCAGTAAATTCACCGGTGATTTCACCAAGAGCCTGCTGGGCCTGTCGCAGATCTTCCGCAAGCAACTCACCCGATCCTGTGCTCTCAAGGGCGCTCTTGCCGGTGGCAAGGTGCCCACCTGCCCGCTCAAGGGCATCGAGATGGCGGCGGCGGGCGATAAACTCCCCCTCCTGTTGACCGCTGTAACCCATGCTCTCTTTGAGATGACTGCGCAGCAAATCAATCCCATCGCCCGTTTTGGCGGAGAGCGCAATCTCCATACCCAGGCCGCTCTCAGCAATAGCTGCAGCTCTGCCTGTGGCATCGATCTTGTTGCGGATCAAAGTAAGGGGGACATCTGCAGGCAGGGAGTTACGATCAAGGGCGTCGTGCTCCGGATCAGCGCGGTCATCGAAGATCCAGAGGATACGGTCGGCGTTGGCAATCTCTTCACGGGCACGGCGAATCCCCTCCTGCTCTACACGGTCACTGCTCTCACGCAGGCCGGCAGTATCGACCAGATGCAAAGGCATACCATCGATCTGAATCTGCTCCCGCAACAGGTCCCGGGTGGTGCCGGGAATCTCCGTCACTATCGCTGATTCACGACCGGCTAGGGCGTTGAGCAGGCTCGACTTGCCCGCATTGGGGCGTCCGGCAATGACCAGAACCATGCCATCTCGCAACAACCGACCAATTTGTGCACTTTTTTGTACTACCCTTATAGAATCTTGCACAGAGAGTAAGTCAGTACTTACTTTTCCATCTGAAAGGAAGTCGATCTCCTCCTCTGGAAAATCGATAGCGGCTTCGACGTAGATACGCAGCCGGCTCAGCTGATCGACCAGCTGATGGATCCGCTGGGAGAAGGCCCCCTCCAGCGAACGCACCGCCAGGCGGGCGGCGGCGACGGTTCCACTCTCGATCAGATCGGCAATCGCCTCTGCCTGGGTTAGATCGAGCTTGTCGTTGAGGAAGGCGCGCTGACTGAACTCACCGGCATGGGCAAGCCGGGCACCGCAGGCGAGTACCCGCTGCAGCAGCAGATCCATCACCACCGGACCCCCGTGGCCCTGGAGCTCGAGAACATCTTCGCCGGTAAATGAGTGTGGTGCGGTGAAATAGAGCGCAATCCCTTCATCGATCACGCCATCATCGGCATCACGAAAGCGGCCGAAGTGGGCTTGCCGGGGGGAGGGGAGTCGGCCAATGAGCGCTTCGGCAATCGCCGTCAAATCCTTGCCGGAGATGCGGATGATGCCCACCCCGCCTATTCCGGGCGGGGTGGCGATAGCTGCAATTGTCTCCTGTGTATTCACAGGTTGTGACAGTAGGGGTATTAACCCCGTCAAGTCGCCTCGATCTGGCGGGTGATATGCCACTGCTGGGCAATCGAGAGAACATTATTGGTCACCCAGTAGAGCACCAGCCCCGACGGGAAGAAGGCGAAAAAGAAGGTGAAGACAAAAGGCAGACTCATCATGATCTTAGCCTGCATGGGATCGGGCGGTGCCGGGTTCAGCTTCTGCTGAATAAACATGGAAATACCCATGATCACAGGCAGTACAAAATAGGGGTCCTTGGTCGACATATCCTCAATCCAGAAGATAAACGGTGCCTGGCGCAGCTCGACACTCTCCAGAAGTACCCAGTAGAGGGCGATAAAGACCGGAATCTGAACCACGATCGGAAGACAACCACCCAGAGGATTGATCTTCTCTTTCTTGTACATCTCCATCATCGCTGTATTCATGCGCTGCTTGTCATCGCCGTAGCGATCTTTAAGCGCCTGGATACGTGGCGTCATCTTGCGCATATTTGCCATTGAGCGATAGCTGGTTTCGGAGAGCTTGAAAAATGCCAGCTTAATCAACAGGGTCAGAAGAATAATCGACCAGCCCCAGTTACCCACCACCCCTTGGATGGCCTTTAGCAGCCAGAAGATTGGCTGTGCCAGCACGGTCAGCCAACCATAATTGACACTGAGGTCGAGACCTTTAGAGATCACCTCCAACTTGTCCTGCAGTTTAGGGCCGGCTACAAAGCCGCTTGAGAAGGTGTGGCTGCTGCCATCCGCCACGTTAATCCCAGGGGTATAAGCACCCAGCACATAACGTGATCCAGAAAATACGTTGGTGTAGAAGTGATCTGTCTCATCCACTGGAGGCACCCAGGCACCCAGAAAGTAGTGTTGCAGCATGGCAATCCAGCCACCCTTCACCTCACGAGAGAGCGCTTTATCCTTCATATCACTAAAGGAGATCTTCTCGTATTTTTTCGCCTCACTGTAGATCGCACCACCAGTATAGGTGTAAACAAACTGAGAGTTGCCGTCATCTTCGGGCTCAGTTCTCACCAGTTCGCGATACTCACGACCGGTCCAGGCACTGCCGGAGCCATTTTCGACAATATGTTGAACAGTGACCAGATAACTTCCACGGGTGAAGATAAACCGCTTAGTCACCTTTACACCGTCGTCTCCGCTCCAGTTGAGGTCAAACTGAAGGCTCTCATCACCCGATCCCATCTGATAGCTGCTCTTTTCAGCCTGATAGGGGCTCTCATGGTTCGGTGCACTAACCCCTTCACCACCGATCAGGCCCGAGCGGGCAATAAACAGATCAGGCCCAGCCGGGCTTAGCAGTTGAAATTTATTTTCAGTGTCTCCGAGCGTCTCAGGATATTCATTGAGAAAGACTTTGAGAATATTGCCCCCCAGCGTATCGATCTCCATGGTGTAGAGATCAGATTTGGCAACTATCTTCTGAGAGTCTATCGACTGTGCTGCTGTGGCTATTGAAACCGAAGAGGTTGGCTGAGGTATCGCTGCCGGTACTTCACTGCCAACAGCAGGCACCGTACTATTAACAGTGGCCGTCGGCACCGGAGGTACCTGGGTGGTTTCAACCACCGCCGCTGTCTCACCCGTCAACCCCTGCTTTTCTTGGAGGAAGACATTCCAATTCTCCCATATCATCAAGACGATGAAGGCCAGGCCAAAAAACATTATCAGGCGGAGATTGTTGTCCATCGACTTACTCTATGTAGGATAGTTAGGAGAGATTAGTTCCACATTATGAATTGAAATGATCGTAATATGGAGAGAAATTCAGCTTTGGTCAGTGATTCTTTCCGGTTGAGTTGCCACCAGTTTCCCGATCAGCCTCTCAAGGGAGCTTTTCAACAAGGTTTTATTGCTGGTCGGCAGCCCTCTTTTACACATCACCACCAGATCAAAGCCGGACAAGCCGGAGCGGTTGAGGCGAAACTCCTCCCTCACCAACCGCTTTACCAAATTACGGTCTACAGCACGTTTAAGGTTTTTCTTCGCAATCGCCATACCCAGACGCGGGTGAGCAAGAGCATTAGGGCGATACAAGATAGTAAAGTAACGGTCTGAGCATCTTTCAGACCGCTGAAACACCTGCTTAAACTCAGCAGGCGTCAATAGCCGGAGAGAGCGGTCGAATCCTGCTCCACCTGTCTTCAATTGTGAAACGACGGAGCTAACCGCAGACCTTAAGGGATCAGACGACCACGGCCCTTGGCACGACGTGCATTGATCACTTTGCGTCCGCCGCGAGTTGCCATACGGGCACGAAAACCGTGAGTGCGAACACGCTTCAGGTTGCTGGGTTGAAAAGTTCTTTTCATGACGTCACCGGTAAACTTAAATAAATTTGACCTTTCCTCATTGCGCAAGGAGAGAAAAGCCGTTGGAAAAAGGCGCGAAGAATAACCCGTACCCCCCTGTATGTCAACAGAAAGCTAAATCGGAAAGCCCTTGTAAGTAAAGCTCCGGCCGTTTAAAAGCGGGCGTAAATGCCTGTGGATAAGTCGTTGGATGCGGAGTAGACTCTAGCTGATTAAGGGAGTCATCGACAGCCCTATACAGCCAAGCCGGTTAAAGCAGGTCAAGCACCCCCGTACAATGTGTTGCCCAGTAGCTAAACCGCACCGGCCAAATAATATATATTTCCGTATACTTCATGCTGAGAAAATAGGCATACCGGAACTTTTTACTTTTTCAGAGTGTATATAGTGAATTTTTGGAGCGAGTGCGTAGGGCGTCTTGAGGGAGATCTCTCTCCACAACAGTTCAATACCTGGATCCGTCCTCTACAGATTATTGAAGAGCAGCAGTGCATAAGATTATTGGCACCCAATCAATTTGTTCTTAACTGGGTGCGTGATCACTATCTCACGGATATCAACACCTTCCTTAAAGAGTCTGCCGGTACAGGTGCTCCCAGCGTCTCACTGGAAATCGGCAGTAAAAAGCAGCCTGAGCGGAAGCCGTCATCCAATCTAGGGGAGCAGGTTATCAAGCGAAGGGTGGAAACCGTCTCCAACGCAGGGGGCAAACCTGAGCCGCTGGCCAGCAATCTCAACACCTCATTTACCTTTGACACCTTTGTTGAGGGTAAATCAAATCAACTGGCACGCGCCGCCTCCATGCAGATCGGAAAAAATCCGGGTACGGCCTACAACCCACTTTTTATCTATGGTGGAGTTGGACTTGGTAAAACCCACCTGATGCATGCCGTCGGCAACACGATACTCGATAACAATCCTTCTGCACGGGTCGTCTACGTCCATTCGGAAGGCTTTGTCTCACAGATGGTCAAGGCACTCCAACATAACAAAATGGACGAATTTAAGCGCAGATTCCGTTCAGTCAATGCGCTACTCATTGATGATGTGCAATTTTTTGCCGGAAAAGAGCGCTCCCAGGAGGAATTTTTTCACACTTTCAACGCACTGTTTGAATCAAAACAGCAAATCATTCTCTCCAGTGACCGCTTTGCAAAAGAGGTCAACGGACTTGAAGAGCGTTTGAAGTCTCGCTTTGGCTGGGGCCTTACTGTGGCCATAGAGCCTCCCGATCTTGAAACCCGTGTCGCCATCCTGAAGACAAAGGCTGATCAACTATGGGGTATTAATCTACCCAACGAGGTTGCCTTCTTCATTGGCAAGCGTATGCGCTCAAATATTCGTGAACTGGAAGGCGCTTTACGGCGAGTTGTCGCAAATGCACAGTTTACCGGTGAGCCGATTACTCATGATCTCGCTAAAGATGCACTGCGGGATATGCTGGCAATGCAAGACCGAATGGTCACCATAGAAAATATTCAGAAGACCGTTGCAGAATACTACAAGATTCGAGTCTCTGACCTGCTGTCGTCAAAACGCAACCGTGCTATTGCGCGACCCCGGCAAATAGCAATGACTTTGGCCAAGGAGTTAACAAATCATAGTCTGCCGGAGATAGGCGAGGCCTTCGGAGGTCGTGACCACACGACGGTACTCTATGCCACACGAAAAATTGCTGAGCTTAGAGATAGCGACCATCGAATTGCTGAAGACTATGTAAACCTGTTAAGAACCCTAACAAACTAATGTGGATAACCTGTTGATGTTTTTTGTAGAAAAAAGCAAGCTGTAGTTATCAACAAGTGGCTAACAGTATTTGTCTATATAAAATAACAGGTAACAAACGGTAAATAGTCCTGTAACTTATTGAAAAATAGGTAAATATATTAGTTATCCACCGATATAAGGCTACCTAATAACAACAATAGTCTATATAAATATACTTTATATTATTAAGAGAGCATCACCATGAAGATCGTTAGCCAAAGGGATAATCTGCTTAGACCACTACAGCAAGTTGGTGGTGTAGTGGAAAGGAGACAAACACTACCCATACTCGCCAATGTGCTGATACATGCAGATAATGGTGAAATCTCTATAACGGCAACAGATCTCGAAGTAGAGATGAAAACAACTTCTCCTGTGGAGTGTGACGAGACATTCGACTTCACACTTCCAGCAAGAAAATTACTCGATATATGCAGAGCGCTCCCTGAAGGAGCAAATATTCAACTTGAAGTTAAGGGCGAAAAAGCACTCCTCAGGTCAGGGAGAAGTCGATTTACATTAGGCGTTCTACCCGCACAGGATTATCCATCAATTGAACCAACAGCCAGCAGCCACCGTTTTAGTGTTCCTCAAAAGGAGCTTAAACAGCTAATAGAGAAAACACAGTTTGCAATGGCACAACAGGATGTCCGCTATTACCTTAATGGGATGTTGTTAGAGGTAAAGCAGGGTGTAGTAAGAACCGTTGCAACAGATGGTCATCGTCTTGCATTGAGTGAATCTGATTGCCAGATTGAGAGTGATGTTGAACTCCAAGTGATCTTACCGAGAAAAGCAGTAATTGAACTATCAAGACTACTCTCAGAAAGTGACGAGACAGTAGATATAGATGTCAGCAGTAATCACATAAGAATAAAAATGGCTGACACCACTTTCACCTCAAAACTGATTGACGGTAAGTTTCCTGACTACCAGAAAGTTATACCAAGCTCTACAGACAAAGAGGTTACTGCTGATAAAGAAGAACTTCGCCTTGCCTTGCAAAGGACATCCATTCTCTCAAATGAAAAGTACAGGGGTATCAGATTCCAGTTTAACACCGGTACATTGCAACTCATGGCACACAACCCAGAGCAGGAAGAGGCCGAAGAGGAGATGGAGATTTCCTATGATGGAGAACAACTGGTAATAGGGTTCAATGTAGGCTATCTGATTGAGGTACTCAACGTTATAGACAGCGATAAGGTCAAGCTCTTACTGAGTGACGCAAACAGCAGCTGTTTGATTCAAAACTTTGATAGTCAGGACAGTAACTATGTAATCATGCCAATGCGGCTCTAGGACAAAAGTTCCAGGAGGGTAAAAGTAATTCCTCCTGGGGCTTCTTAAAAAACAACGCTATCGACAATCACAAAGTCATCAAGGCCAGGCCATGGCCATATCCCTCCTAAAAATAGCAAATCTCCGCAATATACGGGAACTAACAATTCATCCGTATCCATACCTCAATATGATATGGGGCGATAATGGTTCGGGAAAAACAACCATTCTTGAGGCAATCTACACAATCGCCAGAGGAAGGTCTTTTCGTGGAAGAGGAGCTGGTTCACTCATCTCAAGGGGCGAACAGTCACTCACGGTATTTTCAATGATTGAACGTGCCGGACAAAAAAACCAGGTGGGTGTAAGAAAAACCAGCAAAGAGACGGAAGTCCGTCATAACGGACAAAGTGTCAATAAGCTATCAACACTAGCACAACTCACACCCTTACAAATTATTACTCCAAACAGTCATGAACTCCTGGAAAGAGGCCCGGAATACAGAAGACGCTTTCTAGAATGGGGTGTGTTCCACGTGGAACATGACTACAGAAAATGTCACAGAGAGTACATAAAGGCATTACTAAACAGAAATGCAGCATTGCGAGATGGCAGATCACAACTCAGCATATGGGATAAAACTTTAGGAGAGTACGGCGAGAGATTAGAAAAAATGAGGAATAGTTACTTTAATAATTTTAAAGAGGTAGCTGCTGATGAGATAAAAATGTTTCTGCCTAACATCCCAATCGAACTAACCTGGAAGAGGGGATGGAAAGGAAAAGAGAGTTTGATTGAATCACTATCGAAATATAGAGAAAAGGATATCGAGAGAGGCTTTACACAAATTGGTCCACACCGAGCAGATCTCAGCATAAAATTCATAGGGAGAAGTGCAAAAAACTCTGCGTCTCGCGGTCAGCAAAAATTAATAATTATCGCAATGCATTTAGCACAAGCTACGATAAGTCAACGAGCAAACAATATATCCCCAATTATATTGATTGACGATCTGGCAGCAGAACTGGACAGCAAAAACAGAGAGCTCTTGTTAAACAGGTTGAGTAACCTGAAATCACAAGTATTCCTTACTGGAACAGATCCAATAACTGCAGATGGTCTTAAATTGTTCCACGTGGAACATGGAACAATCAGATAATCAGTCAGCACCTGTTCCTACATCAGGTGTATAATGCCTGCTAGTGAAATCAGGAGCAGTGTATGAGTTACGACTCTTCAAATATCAAAGTGTTAAAAGGGCTGGATGCGGTGCGTAAGCGCCCCGGTATGTACATTGGTGATACCGATGATGGTACGGGTCTGCATCACATGGTGTTTGAGGTTGTTGATAATTCTATCGACGAAGCTCTCGCAGGGCACTGCAGCGAGATCAAAGTCATTATTCTGGAAGACGGATCAGTTTCAGTCTCTGATAATGGTCGTGGTATCCCAGTTGATATCCATCCTGAAGAGGGTCGTTCTGCTGCTGAAGTGATCATGACGGTTCTCCACGCGGGTGGAAAATTTGATGATAACTCCTATAAGGTCTCGGGTGGCTTGCACGGTGTCGGTGTTTCTGTGGTCAATGCGCTCTCTGAATATATCAAGCTGGAGATATTCCGTAACGGAGAGTCTTATATGCAGGAGTATGCCTACGGTGTACCCCAGGCACCTCTTACAGTAGTAGGAGAGACAGATAAGACCGGTACTATTATTACTTTCAAGCCGAGCAAAAAGACCTTTACCGATACTGAGTACCACTACGATATCCTTGCCAAACGACTGCGTGAACTCTCATTTCTAAATTCGGGTGTTCGTATTGTCCTTCACGATGATAGAACGGATAGAGAGGACGTATTCGAGTATGAGGGTGGAATCAGGGCTTTTGTCGAACATCTGAACAGAAAGAAGACACCCCTTCACGAGAAAGTTTTCCACTTCACCCTGGAAAAGAGCGATGTGGTGGTAGAGCTTGCCATGCAGTGGAATGAGTCCTATCAGGAGAATATTTTCTGCTACACCAACAATATTCCCCAACGTGATGGTGGTACTCATCTGGCCGGCTTTCGTGGTGGACTGACCAGAACACTCAACCAATATATCGAACAGGCAGGTCTTGCGAAGAAACAGAAGGTTAATACCTCTGGGGATGATGCCCGCGAAGGCCTGACGGCTGTTCTCTCGGTTAAAGTTCCCGATCCAAAATTCTCCTCTCAGACAAAAGATAAGCTGGTTTCATCTGAGGTAAAGGGTATTGTTGAAGCAGCATTATCAGAGAAACTCTCTGAGTTTTTGATGGAGTGTCCAGCAGAAGCGAAGGTCATTGCCGGTAAAATGGTAGAGGCGGCGAGAGCGCGTGAGGCTGCCCGCAAGGCCCGAGAGATGACACGCCGAAAAGGTGTACTTGATATTGCCGGTCTTCCTGGAAAATTGGCAGACTGCCAGGAGAAGGATCCATCCCAGTCTGAAATATACCTGGTGGAGGGTGATTCAGCCGGTGGATCGGCTAAGCAGGGTCGGGATAGAAGAACTCAGGCAATTCTTCCACTGAAAGGTAAGATTCTTAATGTCGAGAAGGCCCGCTTTGACAAAATGCTCTCCTCTCAGGAGGTGGGTACACTGATTACAGCTTTGGGCTGTGGTATTGGCCGAGAGGAGTTCAATCCAGACAAACTCCGCTATCACCGCATCATTATCATGACTGATGCCGACGTTGACGGTGCTCATATCCGCACACTGCTGCTAACCTTCTTCTATCGTCAGATGCTGGAGTTGGTTGAGCGTGGTCATATCTACATTGCACAGCCACCACTCTACAAAGTGAAGAAAGGTAAACAGGAACAGTACCTAAAGGATGATGCGGATCTCAATGAATACCTGCTGCAGGCCGCACTGGATAACTCCGAGCTCCATGTCAATGAGGATGCACCGCCACTCTCAGGCAGTGCACTGGAAGATATATCCAAGCAGTACCTCTCGGTGGGCAGCATGGTGAACAGACTCTCCAAGCGCTACGACAGGGAGTCGCTTGAGCAGATCATCCATATGGAAAAAATAGATGAGGCCTCTTTTTCTGATCGTGACTTTATGGCCGAGTGGATAGTGGAGCTCAGTGGTCGGCTGAACGCGGAGCAGAGCCTATCAAACCGTTTTGAAGTCTCTCTTACCAATGAAACTGAAGGCCAGGAACAGATTATTGTTGTCTCTCGCATGGTACACGGTATTGGCACTGACTATCATTTTCCCAGGTCATTCTTCAGGAGTAGCGAATATAGAAAGCTGACCAATCTTGGGCAGAAGCTGGATGGTCTGTTGGGTGAAGGTGCCTATGTAAAACGTGGAGAAAAACGGAAAGATGCCAACAGTTTTGGTCAGGCCTTGGAGTGGCTTATGGAGGAGGCAAAACGGGGACAACATATCCAACGCTATAAGGGGTTGGGAGAGATGAATCCTGAACAGTTGTGGGAGACGACGATGGACCCTGAAGTGCGCAGATTGCTACGTGTAAATATCGAAGATGCAGTGGGTGCCGATGAGGTGTTTACCACGTTGATGGGGGATCAGGTGGAGCCGCGCCGAGAGTTTATCGAACAGAATGCGCTGACTGTAGAGAACCTTGACGTCTAACTCGATTCATGTCGGTTTGCACATAAAGTGAAATTCATGTCCCTTTAAAATCAAGAACTTAATACTAAGATTTTCGCAAAATACTGTATTTTTTGCACATAAAGTAAAAATAATACATGAAGGCTAATTAATATTCATATTTTTCATGTACTTATAGAAAATGTCGTAAAATTTGTTAGGTACTTAGTGATGAACTGAGACTGCTAAGCGACCATTGCGGACTGTTAGCATTATCTGATATTGATTCAATTACTGAAGTTTTGTCATGAATCATGACCAAATTTAATAGCAAGCTCCCCCTTATACAAGCCGGTAAATTTGACTGGGAGGTATGATCCACCACCTGAGGCTCACTCTAAAGAGAGGGTCACCATTCGACACAATTCAACACTATAAAAGCCATATCAATTCTGGACACCAGGAGGTCCAAGAAATCATGATATCACCAAAGGCTCGCATGCTAGGTCAAATCAAGGTGCAAAGCGTGTTGCTCGGTATGCAGTTTTTTGATTAATTCAGGTAATCGTTTGTCATTCAATAGATCCGGCCTCTCAGTACTCATCGCACGCAAGTGAAGCTCTAAATCCGTTGCGGCCTGCTGAACCCCAATGGCGCCCAACGTACCTGCCGATCCTTTAAGGGTATGGCAGATTTTCATGGCTTCCTCCCTGTCATTTATCGCGATCTGTTTACCTATTAGCTCCCAGTCATACCCATTGATAGCATCCAATTGATCAAGCAAGCGCAGATAGGTCGCTTCCTTACCATTGACATTGCGAAGTCCCCGTTCCACATTTACCCCCTCATTTGTCGCTAACTGCTCCAGCTTGCTTATGCCGTTTGCAGGGGGAACGGGAACACTATCGTCAGTAATGGGAGAAACCGTCTTCTTATCTTGTTCAGGTAGCCACTTGGATAATACCGAAAAGAGATCGCTCGGATTGACCGGTTTGGAAACAAAGTCGTTCATTCCTGCATCCAGGCAAGCCTCGCGATCCTCTTTGTAAATATTTGCGGTCATTGCTAAGACAGGGAGATTCGATAGCTTAGGCATTTGGCGAACCATGCGCGTGGCCTCCAAGCCATCCATCTCCGGCATCTGCATATCCATCAATACAAGTTCATAGCGCTTACTGTGTATAGACTCTAGGGCCAGCCGGCCATTCTCTGCCGTATCCACAAGCAGACCTATACTTTCCAGCAACTCCTTGGCTACCTCTAAATTAATTGCATTGTCGTCAACCAATAGGACCTGTAATCCGTTGTAATTTTGATCTATTGATTCATCCACACCCTTAGGCTTGGTTCCATCGTACACTTCCATCACACCTTGGCCCCGGTGCAATCGTGCTGTAAACCAAAACGTACTGCCTTGTCCCAATTGACTCTGCACACCAATCTCTCCCCCCATCATTTCCGCCAAGTGGTGGGTAATGGAAAGCCCTAGGCCAAAGCCCCCATACTTTCGCGTGGTCGAGACGTCCGCTTGCTCAAATGCCTGAAACAATCTGGCCTGTTGTTCAGGTGTGATCCCAATACCGCTGTCTTCTACTTCAAATCGTACCAGTAGGCCCTTTGAATCTTGTTCCAGTAGACGGGCACGCATGAAAATCGAACCCTGCTCGGTAAATTTTATGGCATTACCGACAAAGTTCAACAGGGCCTGGCGCAGACGGGTAGGATCGCCTTGCAACCAAACCGGCACCGCATCGGAGTCTACTTCCAACTGTAGATTTTTACTCTTTAACTGCGAGCCCATCAGCGACTGTATCTGGTCAAATATCGCATTCAGGTGAAAGTTAGACATTTCCAGTGTGAGCTTACCCGCCTCAATTTTTGAGAGGTCAAGTATGTCGTTAATAATTAAAAGTAGATGATCTGCAGAAGATTCAATTGTTTTAAATCGATCTAATTGTTCGGGGCTAGCTCCCCTAAGTTTCAATAGGTGGGTCATGCCAATGATGGCATTCATCGGTGTGCGTATCTCATGGCTCATATTAGCAAGGAAGACACTTTTAGCCTTGTTGGCCATTTCGGCCCTTTGTTGTGCCTCGGCCAATTGATCAGTGCGTTGAGAGACCATCTCTTCGAGGTGAAGGTGGTGTTTGTCCAGTTCTGCGATAAACTGATGCTGCACAGTGACATCACGGAATACGACCACGGCTCCAGTCACCTGCCCTTGATCAAACGTTGGCGTGGTTGTGAGTTCAACTGGATAACAGGATCCGTCCTTACGCCAAATAACCTCGCCAATAATTGCATCTTTTTGGCCATCAATAGCGGCGGTGCAGATACGACACGCTTCGTAAGGATAAGGCGAACCATCGACCTTACTGTGATGCAGAATTTCATGCAGCGAATTGCCAAGCAACTCTTCCACCTTCCAACCCACCATATTGGCTGCAGCCGGATTAACAAAGGTGACCTTACCTTTCTCGTCCAACCCATAGATGCCTTCACCAGCTGATTGTAAAATCTGACGATTCATCGCTTCAGCTTCAGTAATAGCCTTTACTATGGGGTCGCTAATTTTAAAAAAGACCATCACCCCAGCACTGATCAGCAGTAAGGCAATCACACAAACCACGGCCCCGGTCAAAATAAATGGCCGGCGAATCTCCCACATGTCAATCTTGGCAACCACGCCCATACCCAGCTCTGTGACGGGTTCATAGGCGGCTAAAACCAAAGCACCGCGATAATCCAGCGCAATAATTGAACCCGACTTACCAGAAAGTGCCAAACGCATGGGTTCGGCAAGCGTCGACCATACTGGAATAGGTTCAGGAGTAATGAGATCGTCGTGCCGATGGGTTAAAGCGAATGCGATGTTATCACCAATCAATTCACCTAAAACATATTCACCGCTGTCTCCAAAACCCTTAAAATTTTCGTGCGCTGTGCGAAGCTGTGAAATTGACCACTCCTTTGCTTTATCCTTAGAGTGGTCACCAGTCTCTCGGTCAAATTTGGCAATGGCATTTATGATGCTCGAATGACTTTTTGCAATATCAGTCAGTTGATCACGAAACTGCTCAAAGGCCGTTTGATATAGCAACCCTAGGGTGGCTCCTCCAATCAAAAGACCGATTACGACCATGATGGACACCAGTGACAATATCCTTTTGCCTCTGGCAGGCATCAGTTTGCTTGATTCTATTACATTCATGGGCTGCCGCTGATAAGTCATATCAACGCCGGTTTGAACGACGGAACTGACCAATGACAATAATGACAAGGCCCGCCAATAGGATAATACCAACCATTAGAGCAAGGGGATGACTAAACCAGGCCGATTGATCATACAGAGAATATTTCGCCAACCATTGATCTTGAATTTCCCGGATGGTCCCATTCTGATGCAACGAATCAATTGCTCTGTTAATTTTATCTAGCAGGGCCGGATTTCCTTTGCGCAGTGCAATCGCTATTTCCTTAGATGCCAGCGTCCATGCAACAGGGACGATGCCCTGGGCACCATGTTTTTGTATCTGGTACTGCCCCGTCAATCGATTCGTTGCGAGTGCATCAATATCCCCTTTCAGCAGCTTTCCGATACCATCCAGATCGTCCTTAATGATAACCAGGGTAATGGACGGGTGGTCTTGCGATAGTTTCTGAAACGGAAAGCCACCCTTGGTTAGGCCGACTTTTATGCCGGACAAGGCCTCAGGGGTGATGCGCTCTTCATCCCCGGCATTCACGAACAGTGTGAATTCTACATCCAACGTGGGGTGGCTAAAATCGTATTTCAGCTTCCGATCAGGCGTTGCGGACATTAAGGCGTGCCCGTCAGCTTTCCCCACCTGAACCAATTCCTGGGCCTTCGACCACTGCATTAAGCGGTGGGTAGCGTTCAGACCGGCCTCTTTCGTGATGGCGGCTAAAACGTCGACTACCAGCCCCTTTGGCTGCCCCTCTTCTAGGAACTCATAGGGGGGATACTGTCGATCACCCAGAATCAATACGGGTTCACTATTATTCGTTTGCCCATGCGCCTTCGGCATGAAGGCAAAATTACTGAATGATATAAAGAGTAGGGTGAAAATCAGTACCCAGTCGGGTACTTTTATGATGCGAATCATATTCTACTTCCTGTAAGTATTCAGGCAGCCAGAATGTGGTTCGATGAAGGAGAAGCCAAATCACACACTTATGCCATGGTAGTTACTTTAAGTGTAGTCGAGAAAATATCAGACCCTGCAACTAACGTTTCTTTATCTTTTGATGTTGATTTTACATCAAAATATTAGTTTGCGACTGATGGCACAGATGCACTGCCAATGGACCCCGTCAGATCACTTGATACTGATGCAGGTCCACAGGCAATAAATATAATCCTGATAATATCGGTGTCGGCGTGACCGACTCAAAGGAGGCTCAGCCTGGCACCAATCTACTCCTGAAGAATTCAACCATGATGGTACATCAGAAAATGAGGTATTAGCCGTTCTCGGCTTCAGTCTGACCATGCGGTAAATGACCCGTAATGTCTCCTAAGTGCTGGTAACCGACTCAGTCATTCGCACTCTTGTTGAATTGCACCGAATACTGACCCGGGATTTGCACCGAAAAGTGACCCACCCTGATTAGTCAGATTATTAACTATTTTCTGTTAGTTTTGCCAGTTATTCCCTCCCTGTTGCAGGTTGAATGTTTCAAGCGGTAGCTCTCATTGCCTGTCTCGATGATGTGGCAATGATGAGTCAGTCGGTCAAGCAGCGCTGTGGTCAACTTTGCATCACTAAATACATTTGGCCATTCCGAGAAGCTCAGATTAGTTGTGATAATGATGCTGGTCTTTTCATAAAGTTTGCTGATCAGATGGAACAGCAAGGCACCTCCTGCTTGGCTGAACGGGAGATATCCCAGTTCATCTAGTATCACCAAGTCCGTATGGATCAGCCGATTGGCTAGTCGGCCGGGTTTGCCGATCAACTTCTCCTGCTCCAGATCGTTGACCAGTTCGATGGTGGAGAGAAAGCGTACGCGGTAGCGATGATGCTGGATGGCCTGTACACCGATTGCAGTTGCCAGGTGTGTTTTGCCAGTACCCGGGCCACCGACCAACACCACATTCTGTGCATCCTCGGTAAACTCACAGCGATGCAGCGCCCGGATCAGCGGTTCATCCACGGCACTCTGAGCAAAGTCAAAGCCGGTGAGGTCACGATAGGCCGGGAACCGTGCCGCCTTCATCTGGTATTTTAGTGAGCGTACATCCCGGTTCTGCTACTTCAGCCTTGATCAGGGTGTCCAGTATGTCCTGTGCTTGCTGAAAGGCCGGTGAGGCTTGTTCGCCCAAATCAGCTACCGCATCAGCCATGCCAAACAGCTTCATCTGCTTCATGGTCTGGATTATGGCATCAGTGTTCATGGCGACCACCTCTGAGCCTATCGTAGCGGGCCGTATTGGCCAGGGGCTCGGTGGCGAGTGACAATGCCCTGGGTGGTTCGATGGGCTGTGGTGTGGGACGATCCTGCAGGCGACTGAGGCAGTTCAGGACATGCTGCTTGGAAGGTTTGCCTGTCAATAAAGCCTCGGCAACCGCTTGCTCGACCAGGTGCTCATCGTGCAGTAAGACCAGTGCCAGAATATCGACCATCTCGCGGTCACCACCAGGCCGCTTGATCAACTTTTTCTGTAGCTGTTTGAAGCTCTCAGGCAGGTCATTAAATGGTGCGCCATTACGTAGTGCCCCAGGCTTGCGCTGTACCACGCTCAGGTAGTGACGCCAGTCGTAGAGGATCTTGCCTGGGACACTATGGTCTCGGGTGAAGACCCGGTCATGCACCGCAATCACGCTGGCCTCGGCGACAATCTCCAGCCGGTCAGCATAGACGCGAAGGCTAACCACCCGGTTGGCAAAGCTGGCCGGAATGCTATAGCGGTTGCGTTCGAAGGTAATCACAAGTCGAGGAAACCCGCTTGGTATGCTCGACAAAGCCATCAAAGGGGGCAGGCACTGCCATCAGTAGTGTCTGCTCTTCGGCGAGCAAATCAGCAATCGAGCGTCGTTTATCCTGTGTATGGGGGTCTCTTGCCATAGCTGCTGGCAGCGGGCAGTCAACCAGATGTTCAGATCCTCCAGCGACCTGAAGGACGGAGCGGATTGCCAGAGTCGATGCCGTGCATCCCGCACGCCTTTCTCTACTTGGCCTTTCTCCCAGCCAGCCGCCGGGTTGCAGAACTCGGCCTCAAAAAGGTAGTGACTGACCATGGCCTGAAAACGTTTGTTCACCACCCGTTCTTTGCCCCGCCCGACCTTATCCACGGCGGTCTTCATATTATCGTAGATGCCGCGCTCTGGAATCCCGCCTAAGGCAGTCAGAGCATGGTAGTGAGCATCAAACAGCATCTCGTGGCTTTGTGCCAGATAGGCTCGGAGTATAAAGGCCCGGCTATAGCAGAATTTGAAATGGGCTACCTGCAACTTGGTGTTGACCCCGTTGATCACGGCCCAGTCCTCACTCCAGTCGAACTGAAAGGCCTCACCGGGGGCAAACTGTAACGGGACGAAGGTGTTTTTACTGGCTGTACGTTTAGCGTCTTGCTGTGCATCACGCCAATCACGGGCAAAGGCTGCAACCCGATCATAGGAGCCGGTATAACCCAAGCGAACCAAGTCCAGGTGCAACTGCTTGAGACTCCTCCTTTGTTTGCGGTGACGCCTGACTCCGATGTAACCAGTTGGTTAGTGTCAGCTCATAGTCATCCAGCTTGCTGGGCGACTTGCGTTTGGGGTATTTGGGTTCTATTACATTGTTTGCCAGGTACTTGCGTACGGTATTGCGGGACAATCCTGTCCGTCTGGCTCTCGTATCGGCATCCCTTCTCGATAATGCCATCGTCGAATCACGCTTAATAATGCCACGTCTATCACTCCAGTTACTCCTGCCCAGGGTCTGAGCAGGTAGAGGCTATACGTGGGTCAAAATTCGATGCAAATATGGGGGGTTAATGGGTCAGTTTTGGGTGCAAAACAACAGTCCTTCGCATACTGCTTTCCAAGAAAGGTGCGTAGGTCGTCCTTTATCAACACCTCGCTGGGTTGGCGAGTGAAACTATCGCCCTTGTGGTATGCGTATTCTTTATCTTCCAGCAGGGCGATGATCGCCTGCTCTAGTTTGTCTTCCGTGAATTGGGTCATATAGCGTCGGCTAGTTCTTTCTCGGCCTCGGTGATTCGGAGTTGGCCGGAAAGGAGTTTGGGTAAAAGAGAATCTCTAATTTTGATAAGAGAGCCTGTTTCCTCTTGGATCAACAGTGATCTTTTGTGAAGTTCTCGAAATCGTCCCTCTGCATGACTCATCAAAACTTCACTAGGCTTAACGACTGAGTGGTTCTTGAGAATATCTGTTTTAAGGTTGGTAAAAACGCTTCCGTTTCCCTGCATAAGAAGCTCACTGCGAACAACCAAAAACAGCTGGTACAGATATAAGTCCCCATACAAAGTTTTCTCGGGGAAATAGAGCCAACCATCGTGAATGCAGGCGTCAAGATTCAAGAACATCGGGAGACCTGGGGTCGCACTATTGGAAAGGATCAATGCCCCCTTTTTTAGCATTACTGTTTTTTTCAATCCCTCTGGCTTAATGAACTGCTTTGTGCCCATCAAATAACGCGATGGACTTGCTGTAGCATCACTGATCTTTACCCATGGAAGCCCCTCATCAACCAAGTAATCATGAATGGGCCGGGGAGAACCTCCGCGCTTAACCGTGACATAGTCTCCCAACTTCACGGGATCCCACCCCTCTGGCACCCACCCCATCTCCTCGTTGAAGACAAAGCGGTTGGGTAACTGTTTTTGAATCGCTTCGGGCAGGGGTTTGCGTTGGTCGCCAAGGGTCTTTCGCACTTCGGAGCGGGCGTGCAGGGGTTCGGGGATAGGGTTGCCTGCGGCCAGGGCGTTGTCGATGACCGGATCAAAATCGACAAACCAGCTCTTGAACAGCGCCTGCGCCATCGACTCCAGCGTGGCGTTCATCTGACGGTTGAATTCGATTTTGTCGTCGAGGGTACCGAGGATGTGGGCGATGGATTTTTGTTCTGAAAGGCTCGGTAGACTGAACCTAAAATCCCCTAATTTTTTTACCGGGAGTCGAGCCTGATTTGCACTACCACCAGCACTATTAGCTGCATGCCATGCAAAGTCTTTTAACTTAAGCCTATAATAGAGGTAGCTCTGATCCATTACATTTGTTAATGGAAGAATACAGCATGTGTTCTGATTTTGGATTGCTCCAACAGCATGCTTAGGGACACGCACTACTTTACCGACAACTGATGACCAGTTTGGAGGCCACGAACCAACTGTAGCCACCACGACATCATTAAACTTTAGGTAATGGGAACTCCATTTTTTAGCGTGTTCAGGTTCAACATAGTTACAGTCCTTCAAATCAATAGAATCAACTGTAAAGTCTGATACCCGTGCTAACGGTAACCCAGATTCAGAGAAATGCTGTTGTTTGATGCCTGCTCCGTTACGAAGTTCTGTCACCTCATTAAGGATGACATTAGGCCACTCAACCTCCATAGCCCAACCCCGTCAAATTCTCCCGAATCACCGCATCGAGCTTTTCCGACTCAATCATCTGCCGATACAGCGTCTGACTCAGATCAGCCATCTTCTCTTCGAAGGGCACACCATCATCTTCGATCTCCGCTGCCCCGACATAGCGCCCCGGCGTCAGCACATAGTCATTGGCCTTGATCTCTTCCAGCTTAGTGGCCCGACAAAATCCCGCTACATCTTCGTATTCGCAATCCTTCTCTTCCCCCCGCCACGCATGATAAGTGCGAGCAATCTCGGCGATGTCGTCGCTGGTCAGTTCCTTGTGAGTCCGGTCCACCATAGTGCCCATGTTGCGGGCATCGATGAACAAGGTTTCACCCTGGCGGTCGCTGTGGTTGCTGTCGGTGTGTCCTTCGACCACCTGCGCCTTTTTGTTCTTGGTGAGGAACCAAAGGCAGACCGGAATCTGGGTGGTGTAGAAGAGCTGACCTGGCAAGGCGATCATGCAGTCCACCAGATCGTTTTCGATCATCTTCTGACGGATCTCACCTTCACCCTTGGTGTTGGTGGACATGGAACCATTGGCCAACACAAAACCTGCCACCCCGTTCTCCGACAGCTTGGAAATCATGTGCAGTATCCAACCATAGTTGGCGTTGCCGGTGGGCGGGGTCTCGTAGCCATCCCAGCGCGGATCGTCAGTCAGTTCGGTATCTGCCCGCCACTCCTTCAGATTGAAGGGCGGGTTGGCCATGATGAAGTCGGCCTTGAGGTCTTCGTGCTGATCCTTGAAGAAGGTATCGGCGGGCACTTCACCCAGGTTGCCGGCGATGCCTCGTATGGCGAGGTTCATCTTGGCCAGTTTATAGGTGGTGCCGGTCTGCTCCTGACCGTAGATGGAGATGTCTTTGGTACTGCCCTGATGGTTCTCAACGAACTTCACCGACTGTACGAACATACCACCTGAACCACAGCAGGGGTCGTAGATCTTGCCCTTGTAGGGTTCGATCATCTCAGCGATCAGGTTAACCACGCACTTGGGGGTATAGAACTCGCCCCCGCCCTTGCCCTCGGTGGCGGCGAACTTGCCTAGGAAGTATTCGTAGACCCGACCGACAACGTCCTCTTCCTTGTCCTCGACGGTGTCGATATTGTCAATGGAGTCGATCAGCGAAGCCAGTTTGGCCTGATCCAGCCCTAGCCGGGAGAAGTAGTTATCCGGCAGCGCACCGCGCAGGGACTTGTTGTTCTTCTCCACCGTATGCAGGGCGGTATCAATTTTGACAGCAATGTCGTCCTGCTTGGCCTGCTTCTGGATATAGGACCAGCGCGACTCCTCCGGTAGGTAAAACACGTTCTTCATGGCGTAGAACTCCACCATGTCGATGTAGGCCTCTTGCCCCTCTGCTATCAGCTCCTTTTTACGCTCCTCAAATTTGTCGCAAGTGAACTTGAGGAATATCAGACTCAAGACAACATGCTTGTACTCGGAGGATTCTACCGTGCCACGTAACTTGTCGGCGGTATCCCAGAGGTTTTGTTCAAAGGATTTCTGTTTCTTGGGGGCAGCAGGCTTTCTAGCCATTGTTGTTCTATTCCTTATATATACTCAGATACGCAGATTCCCCATACCAGTACAGATTATGAGGAATTACATCTTATCGATTACTTAAATCAAAAGGAAACTGTTCAATAACCCAGACCATCAAACTCAGGGAATCCGTGATATCAAAAAATGATCTGTTAAGTAACATTGAACCGCTTAATCGAGATATTCGTCATAAAATTCAAAGGGAATGCTCTTATTGCAGCAAAACAGAGGGTGCTTAGTAAACCCAGCAGATGATATTTATAGATAATAATGCCTCTAAATTATTTTCCCACTGCTTTTTACCTAGCACGAAATAACTTCCTTACTTGGCCATTTCCGCGCAAATGACCAAATTGCTTATATCGCCCTTTATCTTCGAAACAGAGCCGACCGGCAACAATAGCGGGGTGAATGTTGTTTCTTTGTGCAAAGGTCTGAATATCATAAGTATTGGAGAACACGGCCTGTTTCCACTCCATCGGATCTATCAGCCCAGCCTGAGCCAGGTCATCTGCCTCAAATTCAATACGGTCAAGTGCATCATGACAATCCAAGTCATCAAAAAACACCGGGTGCTCAGCATCAAAGTGCAACATCAGGTGAGCTAATTCATGAAACAGGGTGAACCAAAAATTGTCCATTCGGTCATGACGCAGGGTGAGAGCAATCACTGGCGCACCATCCTTACGGCTCATGACCGCACCATCCAGATATGTCTTGTCCAGATGTGGTTCCACCACCAGGAAAATCCCACGCTTTCCCAATAACTCACGTGCTAACAGCGGCCCGTTATCAAGCTGAGACAGCCCCGCCAGCTGAGTGAGCCATGGCAGATCAGGTTTAATGTACGATGCCAATGAACCTTCGGACTGTTTTAATACCTGAGCCTGCCAGGCTAAAAGAGCAAGAGGGTCGATTAACTTGTCGTTACCACGTCGATGGGCGCTGCTACGTAAATACGCCTGAGCGGGTACTTGGGCGAACTGCTCTTCCGGCAAAAATGCTAATAAGGGACGCAGCATATCCTCTGCAAACTCTTTTAAGTACGCGCTGGTACCTTCAAATCCTGGGAAATAGCCCTTTTTATTCAGCTCATTCAGAGGAAAGGCCTGCCATTCAATATCTAACGTAGTCGGCAACTTAGCATTAGGCTCCTGAATCAGAACATCCGCCGAGATACCCAGTCCGTCAATTAGCCTCCGTATTTGTGAGAGACTAAGTGGACGCTTGCGATTAAGTACATCAGACACCCGCGATCCTGGGCCCAGGTAGCTCTGCATATCCTTACGAGTAAGATCCATCTGATCCATACGAAACAGGATGGCATCAATCGGATCTGGCTTGTCCATGGGGTAGCACTGTTCTTCAAATTGCTGAATGAGCAGCGCTAGGACATCTAATTCATCTGCCTCTTCACTGCCTTCGATAGGGTCGAGCGACATCAACACAGCTAAGCGTTCCATGGCCTGGCAGTGGTCTTGTTCAGTTTTAATTAGTTTCATGTGCATGACCGCCCCCTATAAGTTCCATTTGTCATACTCGGCATGAGTACCCACCCGTTCGATCAGCACTCGCCCTGCGCGATAACTCACTTGCACTATCAGACGAATATGATTTCCCTTAATACGAAATACTACTCGCTCACCCTTTTTTCCGAGAATACTGGCTTTGGGGAAACGATTGGTAATGTCATGCGGTGCGGTCCAGATGCAGGTGTCACTACCAACTTCGTCATACCAAGCATCCAGAACAGCTTTTGCCTCAGAGTGTTTACGTGAGAATTTGACGAGTTTGTCTCTTCCTATGACTTGCATCTTAGTCCATTTTTACCAAAATGGTAAATATTATTTAATTACCACAATGGTAAATAACTTATCTATATTCTTATTTAGCACAAAAATTACTTCTCACCTTATCTTACGTATGGATATAAATTCCTATCAATGAAGACGGTAATTATAATCACTACAATTCTTGATGAATTAATATACTTGAACCATTATGCCTAACCATTATCACAGGCGCCATAAATCAAAGCTGAAAACTAAAAGCGCACATGTTGTGTCTTTCTTAAAGGAATAAAAAAAGACCCATCAGGTACTATCCGTGAGTCTTTTTCATTAAATACGCAAAAAAATCAATCTATCAGCAAACCTACCAAGATCTCATCATATAAGATTAAAGATCTCCCCTTATGTGTCAAACGACAAACTCGTAGTAAGTACTTACTTACCTAGTATCTGATAAAAAAGGCCGGATGCTATAAACACCAGCCTTTTTCATTTAATGCGCAAAAAATCTCAATTTATGTGCAAAACGACGATTCAATAAGGATTCCATGAAAAAGCAGCCATTGGCTGCTTTTTTTGTTAGAGCGCCAACTATTCGGTACATATAGTAGATCTGATTCTAGGAACTGTTTCTTAAGCCACGACCAGTGATCCATTGCGGTTTTGGAAAACAGCCCAGTTGAACCTAGAAACCGCAGTTTCTAGGTTGAAGCTATGGATATATCGCACTACTAACTCTGTGGAGGTGGCTGAATAGGTGGGAAGGATTAGTAAGTGAGCGCTCACTTATCCTTTGTGCCATTGTTTTGTGATGATCGTGCTACAACCACCGAGAAGGGTTTTTCGCAAATAGGTTTGCTCCTATACCAGATAATAGGATTGAACAGCGCACTGTAAGTGAGTACCTACTTATCTTCTAGCCCATTAGCCTGTGGGAGTTGTGCAACAGTGGACTCTATCCACTCTTCCACCTGGCGATTGATTTCTGCTGCACTCAGCCCTTCAGGCTCAATCGTCGGACCGACGACGACCTGAACGGTTCCAGGATATTTTTTGATGTCTCTTCGGCGCCAGAAGATGCCGGCATT
The DNA here is from genome assembly GCA_037318855.1 of Candidatus Sedimenticola sp. (ex Thyasira tokunagai). Lineage (GTDB taxonomy): Bacteria > Pseudomonadota > Gammaproteobacteria > Chromatiales > Chromatiaceae > Vondammii. The sequence goes on from CP134874.1 coordinate 196,995, forward strand.
GTGGGCGATGGGTATAATCGGGAAACCGGATTTTTCCGCCAGCAGGGCACCACCTATACCGTAGCGTTTGTGCTCACCAGGTGCGACACGGGTACCTTCGGGGAAAATTACTACCAGTCGTCCCTGTTGAAGTCGCATTGTGCCGGTTTCAATCACCTGACGGACGGCTTTTCTCCCGCTCTTCCGGTCAATCATGATTGGTTGAACCAATGCCATTGCCCAACCGAAGATGGGGACCCACAATAGTTCACGCTTTGCCACCCAGGCCTGTTCAGGCGGCAGCAGGTAGCGCAGAGCCAGGGTTTCCCACGCGGACTGATGCTTCGCCAGTATGATGGCGCCACCCTGAGGAATTCTCTCCAGCCCGCTGATCTCATAATCAAGTCCACAGATAGCACCCAAGAGCTTAATATTGAGGCCACCCCAGAAATTGGCCACCCTACAACGCTGGCGGTAGGGTAGGAGTATGCCGATAATTGAGAGTGGTCCGGCAACAAAGACGATGGTGAGAACCATAAAAAAGAAAAAAACCAGGGATCTAAGCAGTATCATCAGTTGTATCTAACTCATTGGGTAAACGCAGCAGTGATGACACCGCTGCTCCCAGGTTATCAAACACCGGCCAGTCAGGGTTAAAACCGGGATGCAGTTCTGTGGCGGCGCCTTTACCCGTGCGTAGAAGGAGAGGTTTGGCACCTACCGCTTCGGCAGGTTCCAGGTCACGGAGACTGTCACCTATGACATAAACTTCTCTGAGATCACAGCGCAGCCGCTCACCAATCTCCAGCAACATGCCCGGCTTTGGTTTTCGGCAATCACATCCATCGGATGGACCATGAGGGCAGAAGAAAACGGCATCGATATGGCCACCGACCTGTTCCAACTCCCGGTACATTTTCTGATGAATGGCATTAAGGGTATCGATATCAAACAGCCCCCTGGCGATACCGGACTGGTTGCTGGCAACCACGATATGGTAGCCGGCGTGGTTGAGTGCAGCGATTGCTTCCAGGCTCCCTGCTATTGGCTGCCACTCATCCGGATGCTTGATGTACTCATCCGAATCGACATTTATGACTCCATCTCTATCAAGAATTATGAGTTTCATTGTCGAAATTATGATATCGCCTTTATTTATGTGGACTAAAACGTAAGTGAACGCTTACTTATCGACGCCGCGAAACTCCGAAACCCGGATACGACCATTCACCATCCTGGATTCACGCTGCATCAGCTTCTCCATCTTCTTCCAGAATGCCTGGTTGAGATCGAAGTCACCGGCAATGGCGGTTCCAAGCACCAGAATAAGCAAGTCGGCTACCTCTTCTGATAACTCCTCCTTATCCTTACCTTTGGTGACACAGGAGGAGATTTCACCCAGCTCCTCCGCCATCAAAGAGATACGATAGGTCATCTCTTCGCCGCCTGTCTCTTTGAAACGGTGCTTGTCGTGAAAAGCCTGCACCGTCTCTATCATCGCCTGCCAGGAGTCGTCTCTATCACTGCTGCTCATCGTTCAATCAATCCTATGTGGTCAATTACTGGAGGCGTGATATATCGGCCACACCAAGGAAGAGCCCGCTGAGCTTATTAAGCAGGGCCAGACGGTTGGAACGTACCGCAGCATTATCTGCCATCACCATCACTTCATCGAAGAAATGGTCAACCGGCTCGCGTAGTGCGGCAAGGGCCAACAGCGTCGCCTCATAATCGTACTGCAGAAGAAGTGGTCCCACCTGTTCGCTGAGGCTGTTGATCTGAGTGAAGAGTCGCTGCTCCTCCTGCTGCTCAAACAGGCTCTCGTCGATAGTATCGGGGATCGACTCCTCTGCTTTTCTCAAGATATTGCGGATACGTTTGTTGGCCGCTGCAAGCGCTTCCGCCTCTGGGAGCTTCTCAAACGTAGCAACCGCTTCAACTCGGCGATCAAAGTCTGCAACCGACTCAGGCTTGACAGCAGCAACGGCATCATAGAATCCTACACTGATACCACGCTCCAGGTAGATTCCCTTGAGGCGCTCAAGCATGAAGTCATACACCTGATCTACCAGATCAGACGGTAGCTCTTCAACTGTCTGTGCCTCTACAGCGGCCTGCAGCAGTGAGCGTAGATTCAGGGGTAGGGCATGGTCACCCATGATGCGCAGGGCGCCCAGTGCGGCACGACGTAGCGCAAAGGGGTCTTTGTCTCCCGTCGGCTTCATCCCGATACCGAAGATACCCACCAGTGTGTCGATTCTTTCTGCCAACGAGATGGCGATGCCTGTGGGGGTCTGAGGTAACTGGTCGCCGGAGTAACGAGGCATATAGAATTCGTTCATCGCTTCGGCAACTTCATCAGATTCACCATCACGACGGGCCTGATAGCTTCCCATGATGCCCTGCATATCAGCGAACTCAAAGACCATCTCGGTCATCAGATCACAACGGCTGAGCTGTCCCGCCCTTTTGGCAAGCCCAACATCACCCCCGGTCTCGCCCGCAATAGTGGCGGCAAGTTTTGAAACCCGGTGAGACTTCTCATACATCGAGCCGAGCTTCTGTTGAAAGACCACCTTTTTCAGGGATTCGATATGGTCTTCCAGGCGTTTTTTGCCATCCTGGCGCCAGAAGAACATGGCGTCGCTGAGCCGTGGCCTGATGACCCGCTCATTACCCTCTTTAATCAGCTCTGGTCTGGGGCTGTCAATATTAGCGAGGGTAATGAAGTGATTCATCAGATTTCCCTGCTTATCGAGCAGATGGAAGTATTTCTGATTCTTCTTCATAGTCAGAATCAGCGCCTCATGAGGCACTTCGAGGAAACTCTCTTCAAAGCCGGCGGCAATGGGTACCGGCCATTCCACCAGGCTGGTTACCTCGTCAAGTAGCTCCTGGTCAAAATCGACTTGGCCGCCAATGCTTTCAGCAACGCGACTAACCTGATTCTTTATCTTTGCCTGCCGTGCACTGAAGTCGGCTATGACATAACCCTTGTGCTCTAGTAGTTCGGCATACTCTTGCGGTGAGCTGATCTCGATTGCTGCGGGGTGATGGAAGCGGTGACCCCGGGTGGTGCGGCCGGCCTCTGCGTTGAGTATATTGCACTTTACCACCTGATCTCCGTGGAGAAACAGCAGCCAGTGTACCGGTCTCACAAACTGGGTCTCCAGATCACCCCAGCGCATACGTTTGGGTATTGGCAGTTTGTTGAGCGCCTCTTCGGCGATTACCGGAAGCAGTTGAGCCGCTGGTTTTCCCACCTCCTTAATCTGGTACATAAGCCACTCACCCTTATCAGTTTTAAGCCGATCTAGGCTGGCAACTTCAGTACCACAGGAGCGGGCAAAGCCCTCGGCTGCCTTGGTGGCGTTACCCTCTTTGTCAAAAGCCGCCTGTATTGCCGGGCCACGCCGTTCCACATCACGGTCTGGTTGGCCCAGGCTACAATTCTCAACAAGCAGCCCCAAACGGCGGGGGGCGGCGTAGGCCTTTACCGCACCGTGGCCAAGATTAGCTTTTTCCAGGCCGGCTACAAAGGAGGCGGTAAGAGCATCGGAGAGCTTTTTCAGTGCAACCGGAGGCAACTCTTCGGTGCCGAGTTCAAACAAAAGATCAGCTGACTCAGTCATGGGCCTTCTCCTTGCGGTCATTCAGCATGGGGAAGCCAAGCTTTTCACGGGCATCATAGTAGCCTTGAGCAATGGCACGAGAGAGGGTGCGTATGCGCAGGATATAGCGTTGACGCTCGGTCACAGAGATTGCGTGGCGGGCATCGAGGATATTAAAGGTATGGGAGGCTTTCAGCATCTGCTCGTAGGCCGGTAGAGGCAGTCCCAGCTCAATCATGCGGCTGCTCTCCTTCTCGCACTGGTCGAAGAGTTGGAACATGAAATCGATATCGGCGTGTTCAAAGTTATAGGCCGACTGCTCCACCTCGTTTTGATGGAAGACATCCCCGTAGGTGATGGCTCCTTGTGGGCCGTTGGTCCAGACTAGATCGAAGACGCTCTCTACGTTCTGGATATACATGGCCAAGCGCTCTATGCCATAGGTAATTTCGCCGGTGACCGGGCGGCAGTCGAGCCCGCCTACCTGCTGGAAGTAGGTAAACTGAGTCACCTCCATACCGTTAAGCCAAACTTCCCAGCCGAGACCCCAGGCACCGAGGGTGGGTGATTCCCAGTTATCCTCGACGAAGCGGACATCATGCATCATGGTGTCTATGCCCATCATATCGAGAGAGCCGAGATAGAGCTCTTGAATATTGAGAGGTGACGGCTTCATTGCCACCTGGAACTGGTAGTAGTGCTGGAGACGGTTAGGATTCTCGCCATAGCGTCCGTCGGTGGGGCGGCGCGAGGGTTGTACGTAGGCGGCGTTCCAAGGTTCAGGACCGATGGAGCGGAGGAAAGTGGCGGTATGGAAAGTACCGGCACCCATCTCCATATCGTACGGCTGTAGAATCACACACCCCTGTTCCGCCCAGTAGCGTTCCAAGGCAAAGATCAGGCCCTGGAATGTAGAAACATCCGGGCTGCTGTTGCTGGTTGTCATGGTCAATATCCAGACACTAAGTCATCAATAGAGAAGTTAATCGGCCGATTATATCTTTTCCTGCCTATTCAATGAAGCTTCATGTCAACGAGCCGTTTAGCCTCGTGAAGAGCTTCCCTAAGGCGCAAAGAAATAATAAAAAATCCTTTATATCCCTTAGCGCCTTTGCGCGAAACAAAAAGTTTTTGGCGAACCAGGCTCAGTTTGAGTCAGCACCCTTTTGGCAGGGGTCTGACGAATGGCGTATAATCCGCAACCCGATAATCTTCAACGGGTTAAGTACTGAAATGACCAAACAGCGCAAGGCCGTAGCCTTGATTTCCGGCGGCCTCGACTCTCTGCTGGCGGCCCGGGTGATGCAAGAGCAGGGTATTCATGTGGAAGGCATCAACTTCTTCACCGGCTTCTGTGTTGAAGGGCATACCCATGCGATCCGCAAGAAGGATCGGACAAAACCCAAGCGTAATAATGCTCTGTGGGTTGCCGAGCAGTTGGGCATCAAGCTCCATATCGTCGATATCGTTGAAGAGTACAAGGACGTCGTCTTTAATCCCAAGCATGGCTACGGCGCCAACCTCAACCCCTGTCTCGACTGTAAGATCTTTATGGTGAAGAAGGCTCAGCAGTGGATTGAAGAGAACGGCTTTGATTTTATTATTACCGGTGAGGTGGTCGGTCAGCGCCCTATGTCCCAGCGTAAGGACACCATGCCGGTGGTGGCTCGGGACTCGGGGGCTAACGATTTGCTGCTACGCCCACTCTGCGCGAAAAATCTTCCTGAAACAAAACCGGAACGTGAAGGGTGGGTGGACCCTGATGGGCTCTATGGCTTCAATGGCCGCAGCCGCAAACCACAGATGGCGCTGGCGAAGGCGTTTGGATTTGAGGATTATGCCCAGCCTGCCGGTGGCTGCTGCTTCCTGACTGATGCCCAGTACTCGGTAAAGCTGGCCGATCTATGGCAGGCTCAGGGGCACAAGGCGTATGAGATGGATGACATCATGTTGTTGAAGGTGGGTCGTCATCTGCGTCCCCGTCCCAACTTCAAGATTATCATCTCCCGCGAGGAGGGTGAGGGCAACTTCCTCCAGGGTTACCGTAAGCAGTTCGTCAGTCTCAAGACCACCAGTCACGCCGGCCCCCTGGCGCTGATCGATGGAGAGGCGAGTGATGATGACCTGGAACTGGCCGCCCGTATTGTCGCCCGTTACAGCCAGGGTAAAAACTGTGACCAGGTAGAGTTGGAGCTGACGGACCTTGAAGGTAACAGCCGACCTCTGACAGTGGCTCCGCTTGGGTCCCATGAGATACCGGAGGGGTGGCACATCTGATGCCGGATCAAGAGAAGGTGATCCTCGATGCCAGAAGGCTACTCTGCCCGATGCCGGTGATTCGTGTTCAGGACAAGGTCAAGGAGCTGTCACCGGGAACCCGGCTGGAGGCGATCTGCAGCGACCCGGGAGTTCTCAACGATATTCCTGCATGGAGCCGAATCAATGGGCACAAGCTGATTGAGACACGGGAGGAGAAGGGGGAGTATATTGTCGTTATCGAGGTGGTTGCTGAGGCGTAGAGATGAGCGAAAAAGGTGACGAGAGAGGGGAGCGCAAACGGATCACCCAGCAGGTGACCCTGGTAGGCGCACTGGTCAATGCGCTGCTGGCGGTGGTGAAGATAGTGGTGGGCCTGGTCGCCCAGTCGCAGTCCCTAGTGGCGGATGGTATTCACTCGGTCTCTGATCTTCTGTCGGATGTGCTGGTCTATGTTGCCGCTCACCATGCCGGCCAGGCCCCCGACCTCGACCATCCCTACGGTCACGGCCGCTTCGAGACGGCGGCAACCCTTGGTCTCGGTATTTTACTGGTGCTGATCGCAGCGGGAATCAGCTGGGATGCAATTGAACGGCTCTTTACTCCCGATCAACTGCTTCACCCCGGTCCCATGGCGCTTTACGCCGCCGCCTTCTCAATAGTGGCTAACGAAGCGCTCTACCACTACACCATTCACGCCGCCCGTAAGATCAAATCGAGTATGCTGCAGGCTAACGCCTGGCACCACCGCTCTGATGCGGTCTCTTCGATTGTGGTATTGGTGGGTGTTGCCGGTACTATGGCGGGCCTTCCCTATCTTGACGCTATCGCTGCTGTTGCTGTGGGTCTGATGGTGGCCAAGATAGGCTGGGATCTTGGCTGGCCCGCCTTTCAGGAGCTGATGGATGAGGGGCTGGATGAAGCGCGGCTTAAGCATATCCGCGAGACCATTCTATCAGTCGGCGGTGTCGACTCCATCCACATGCTACGTACTCGTAAGATGGGTGGAGAGGCATCAGCGGATGTTCATGTGCTGGTAGCACCCTGGATCAGTGTTTCCGAGGGGCACATGATCAGCCAGCTTGTCACTGATCAGCTGCTGATGAAAGTAGAAGAACTCACCGATGTCACTGTTCACATCGATCCGGAGGATGATGAGACCGCCATCCCCTGCCAAGGTCTGCCACTACGGCCGGAAGCTGAAATGATGCTGGGGCGGCAGTGGCGGGAGGTCCCCGGGGCGTCTGCAAGGGAGCGGCTGGTGCTACACTATCTGGCCGGGAAAATTGATGTGGATATCTACTTTCCCCTGGAAGTACTTCCGGAGGGCGAGAAACTTGGTCAATTTCACTCGGCGTTACGCCAGGCGGTTGAAACCCTACCTGAATTTGGTCGGGTGGAGGTTTACTACGGATAAGCACCAATATGGTGCCTATAGCTCTATTTTGCACTAATTTGGTGCGCCTGTTTTTGGTGACCTATAGCTGCGTTACAGCGCTCCACTCCAACGCTTTGCACCTGCACCGTTAGTGATAGGCTATGCCATTGTTTAAAAAGCGTTATTAAACAGATTAGGCAGAATAGCCTGTTGCAGTTTAAAATCATGCGATTGTTTTTAAGGTTTCTTGCTGTTGGCATATATTGTGCTGTAAGCAATGGACAGAAATTTTAACGCCAAAAGGCCACTGGCCGGCGGCTCAACTAATACAGCTGGAGAACATCATGGCTTCAAAAGTCCTGGAGATGATTAAAGAGAGAGAGGTTAAGTTTGTCGATCTGCGCTTTACCGACACCCACGGTAAAGAACAGCACGTCAGCATGCCCGCTAACATGATCAGCGAGGATGACTTCACTGACGGCAAGATGTTCGACGGCTCCTCCATCTCAGGATGGAAGGGAATCAACGAGTCTGACATGGTGCTGATGCCGGATGCCTCCACTGCGGTACTCGATCCGTTTACCGACGAGACCACCATCAACATCACCTGTGACATCCTCGAGCCCTCCACCATGGAAGGCTATGAGCGTGATCCTCGCTCCGTTGCCAAGCGTGCTGAGGCCTACCTGCAGTCCACCGGTATCGGTGATACCGCTTTCTTCGGCCCCGAGCCCGAGTTCTTTATCCTCGACGACGTCCGCTGGGGCGCCGACATGAGCGGTGCCTTCTACAAGGTTGACTCCGAAGAGGCCGAGTGGAACTCCGAGCGTGTCTACGAGGATGGTAACATCGGTCACCGTCCCGGTCTGAAGGGCGGCTACTTCCCCGTTCCTCCGGTTGACTCTCTCAACGATATCCGTGCCGCTATGTGTCTGGCGATGGAAGAGATGGGTGTTACCGTTGAGGTGCATCACCATGAGGTGGCTACCGCTGGCCAGTGTGAGATCGGTACCCAGTTCGATACCCTGGTGCGTCGCGCTGATCAGAACCAGGTGATGAAGTACGCGATTCAGAACGTGGCACACGCCTACGGCAAGACCGCCACCTTTATGCCCAAGCCGCTGGTAGGTGACAATGGTTCCGGTATGCACGTACATATGTCTCTCGCCAAGAATGGCGATAACCTGTTTGCCGGTAATGAGTACGGCGGTCTATCCGAGACTGCCCTTTACTACATCGGCGGTATCATCAAGCACGCCCGTGCTCTGAATGCCTTCACCAACTCTTCTACCAACTCCTACAAGCGCTTGGTACCCGGCTTCGAGGCACCGGTTATGCTGGCCTACTCTGCCCGTAACCGCTCCGCTTCTATCCGTATTCCGTTCGTCTCCAGCCCCAAGGGTCGTCGCGTAGAGGTGCGTTTCCCGGACCCCACCGCCAATCCTTACCTCTGCTTCTCAGCACTGCTGATGGCGGGCCTGGACGGTATCCAGAACAAGATCCACCCGGGCGAGGCGATGGACAAAGATCTCTACGATCTGCCTGCCGAAGAGGCTCAGGCTATTCCTACCGTCTGCCACAGCCTGGATCAGGCCCTGGAAGCCGTGGATGCCGATCGTGACTTCCTCACCGCCGGTGGCGTCTTCACCGACGACCTGATTGATGCCTTCATCGATCTGAAGATGGAAGAGGTAACCCGTCTGCGCATGACCACCCATCCGGTGGAGTTCGACATGTACTTCAGCCTCTAAGTCTGAGCGCTGCAGTAGTCAGGAAAACGCCCCTTAAGGGGCGTTTTTTTTGGCCGGAATTTATTACCGGAAATGCACGCAAATTAACGCAAATGCAGCTCTGTGGCCCACTGGGGGTGCAGTGACTTCTTTTCAGGACACGCTGTAAATACCTCCCTGTACGCTCACAGCAGCATCCCTGCTGCTGTATGTCCTGAAAAGAAGTCACTACACCCCTCGGGAAGTTACGTACCTGCACTTGCCGGCGTTTCAATTTGCGTTTATTTGCGGCTAAATTGCACTCATTGGCGGAGTGACTGAGGCGTGGTTTTGTGAAGCCTCCTCTTATATTGAGCGGCTCCCTGAGCTATGCTGGTGGTCATGCACCGACTGTTGATACTTCTGCTGCTGATCTATTGCTCCACACTACCTGCCGCTGTCTATAAGTGGGTGGATGAGGCAGGGCGTGTTCACTACTCCGATCAACCTGCACCGGGGGCTGAAGAGATCAAGCTGCCCGAGCCTTCCGTCTATACTCCACGCAGTGTCGGCGGCATTGGTGGCATGGCGGGTGCCAAGGGTAAGAAGAGTGCTATCTATCAGAGCTTCAGCATCACCTCGCCGGCTAATCAGGCTACCTTCCGTACCAAAGAGGCTCAGGTCACTGCAAAATTTTCGCTTACCCCAAGACTACGTCCGGGGCATGCCATCCGGCTGACAATGGACGGTCGGGTGGTGAGCCAACGTCTGACGCGTCTGCAGCTGGATCTGGGTACGGTGAGCAGGGGAAGTCATCGGCTCCAGGCGACGGTTATCGACAAAAAGGGTCAGCAGATGATCAGTGCATCTCCGGTTCAGTTTTTTGTTCATATTGATGCGGGTGATGCGTCAGAGGCAGCGGAATCCGGCAGTAGTGATGATAGAGATGTCGATGCCCCCCAGTATGAGCCCGATGATCCAACGGATTTTGAAAATAGTGCGGGCCACACGGAAGGTCGGGATGCTTCAGATTTCAGTAATGATGCTGATTATACGGAAGGTCGCGACGCTTCTGATTTCGATAATGATTCAGATTACACGAAAGGTCGGGATGCTTCTGACTTCCAGACACCCGCCAATCCCAGCTATGCCCCTCAAACACCGGGCACCAGAAACCCTGCGTTTACCCCCTCTTACTGATCGCTACAGCTGTTAATTTGCCCATGCGTGCACTATATTGGTGCATAACGGCTTTGGTTTAGCGACAGGATGGTGAACCTCTCAATTCATCCACGCCTCCCCCCGATTCTCTTGTGAGCGCTCTTCGGGTCATAGCGTCTCTCCGTCGTGCCACTAGGGTCCGATTTGGTGTGTTTATTGCAATTTACGGTGTAATGGAAATCAGCGACTCATCAACACAACAGAAACAGCGGATACTGGACAACCTTAGCAGTGCTGTCCTGCTGTTCGATGGTGAACTCAGATTGCAGTACATGAATCCTGCAGCAGAGGTAATGCTTGCGGTCAGTAATCAGCATGTGGCGGGTCTAAAGGTGGATCAGTTGATCCACTGTCCCGACGACAACGGGCCCTCCCATCTGCAACGGGCGATTGAGACAGGCCGTACGTTTACCGAGCGGGAGTTGAACCTGTGGCTACCCGGTAGGCGAAGGATCACTATTAACTGCACGGTGATCCCGGTCACCGATAGTGAGGGAGAGGTTGGTATTCTGCTGGATATACAGCAGATGGACCGTCAGCTGCGCATCAGTCAGGAAGAGCATCTCCTCTCCCAACATCAGGCGGCAAGAGAGCTGGTGCGTGGCCTGGCTCACGAAATCAAGAATCCCCTTGGCGGTTTGCGCGGTGCGGCACAACTGCTGGAGAGAGAGCTGGGAGATCCCTCCCTCTGTGAATATACCCAGATCATTATCGACGAAGCGGATCGCCTGCAGGCGCTGGTCAACCGTATGCTGGGACCGAATCGATTACCGGAGCTGAAGAGAGTGGATATCCACCGGCTGTTGGAGCGGGTACGCAACCTGGTGGAGGTGGAGTCCGGCGAGCTGTTGCGGATCGAACGTGACTATGACCCGAGTATTCCCGAGGTTACGGTCGACAGTGACACTATTATACAGGCGCTTCTGAATATCCTGCGCAATGCCGCCAAGGCAATAAGTGACAGGGAAGATGGCCACATCATCCTGAGGAGCCGTATCCTTCGCCAGTTCACCATCGGCGGCCGGCGACACCGCCTGGTGACGCAGATTGGTATCGAAGACAACGGCCCCGGTATTCCAGAGCATATCCGGGACAACCTCTTCTACCCCATGGTTACCGCCGGCGAGGGTGGCATGGGCCTTGGTCTCTCTATTGCCCAGTCGTTGATCAATCAGCACGGCGGACTGGTGGAGTGCACCAGCGAACCGGGCAAGACCCTTTTCAACGTACTGATACCGGTGGTAAATGAAAATGCCAATAGTTAATAGTGTCTGGGTCATCGATGACGACCGTTCAATCCGCTGGGTACTGGAGAAGGCGTTTGAAAAGGCGGGTATGGATGTCACCTGCTTTCCCAGTGCAGACGGTGTCCTTGAGGTGCTTCTGCACAAACAGCCGGATGTAGTGGTCTCTGATGTACGTATGCCGGGGATGGATGGACTCTCCCTGTTACAGCGCATCAACGAGGACTATCCCGAGTTGCCGGTGATTATCATGACCGCCCACTCCGATCTCGATAGTGCGGTAGCTGCCTTTCACAGAGGCGCCTTTGAGTACCTGCCCAAGCCCTTCGATGTCGATGAGGCGGTGGAGCAGGTACAGCGTGCCTGCCGCAAGAGTGGTGCCGGTGCTCAGGATGTTGAGAGTGAGGTGCTTGAGCAGACAGAAATCATCGGTGAAGCGCCAGCGATGCAGGAGGTGTTTCGCGCCATCGGGCGGCTGGCACGCTCCAATATCACTGTGTTGATCAACGGTGAGTCGGGCACCGGCAAGGAGCTGGTCGCCCAGGCCCTGCACCGTCACAGTCCGCGTTCGGAGCAACCGTTTATCGCCCTCAATATGGCGGCGATACCAAAAGATCTGATGGAGTCTGAACTGTTTGGCCATGAGCGTGGGGCGTTTACCGGTGCCCAGGGTCGGCGGGTTGGTCGTTTTGAACAGGCTGACGGTGGCACACTCTTTCTCGATGAGATCGGCGATATGCCACCTGAATTGCAGACACGGTTATTGCGGGTATTGGCTGATGGCGAGTTCTACCGGGTCGGTGGCCACGAACCGGTAAAGGTGGATGTGCGGATCATCGCGGCCACCCATCAAAATCTGGAGCAGCTGGTTAGTCAGGGGCACTTCCGCGAGGATCTGTTTCACCGTCTCAATGTCATCCGTATCCATATCCCTTCCCTGCGTGAACGACGTGAGGATATCGCTCTGCTGATGCGCCACTTTCTTAGTCGGGCGGCGTCTGAACTTGGCGTTGAGAGTAAAATCGCTCTGCCCGAAACCCTGGAAGAGTTGGAGCGTTTCTCCTGGCCAGGCAATGTACGACAACTGGAGAACACCGCTCGCTGGCTTACTGTCATGGCTTCAAGCAGGGAGATCCATGTGGAGGATCTGCCGCCGGAACTGCAAGAGACCGGTACTGTGGTGGAGCAGGGCGATGACTGGCAGGGTGCCCTGCGTAACTGGGCCAGACAGCGGCTACAGCAAGGAGAGCGGGGTCTGTTGGAGACGGCGCTACCGGCTTTTGAGACGGCGATGATCGAAATAGCACTTGAGCAAACTGGTGGCAGAAAGCAGGATGCAGCCAAGCTCTTGGGGTGGGGTAGAAACACCCTGACCAGAAAGCTCAAGGAGCTTAACCTGGAAATAGAGTGACAGCAGTTGATATGGCAGCGAGAGCCACGGAACAGGGAGATGCTAAATTGTTTCCTGATTACTCATGAGATTTGGCCAGTAATCGTTTAGATAACAACCGGTAAATATTCCCGTTCATAGGCGTTTATTCACGGCTAAGTAGAGCCCAGAGTTTTCTACTATGAGCTGAGTATCATGGGCATGGGTAACCAGGAATAGTTTTGGTAGGGCTAGGGTAATCCTGAGGAGATGGACTAAAGTAGTTACATAAGCAGCCGTAAATCGAATCAGGTCTATCAAAGACCGAAGGGTACGGGGTAAGCATAATGACTCCAAGGCAGCGATCCATAGATAACAATAATCTCGCCGTAGCAGATAATAAAAAATGCGTAATTTAAGCCTCAGTAAAGCCTCCCTTCTGCTTAATGCCATTGTTTTTTGTGCCCTTGCTATGGTGCTTTTCGGTATTATCCAGCTGAAAAGCCATATCGAACTGGTGGGGGACGCCTGGCTGCAGTTTGAGAAGGAGCGTGCAGAGAAGGTACGGCTGGAAAATGCACTCCGTTCAGCTCTCGGCTACGGCGGCATGGTGCACGATTATAAAAACTATATCCTTCGTGGTGGCAATCACCGGATCAACAGCGTCAACGAGAAAATCGGCGCCGCTCGAACTATTCTTAAGCAGTATGAAGCCCAAGGTACCACCCAAGGTGAATCAGTCGCAATTGATGATATTCGTACGGTCCTTGATCAGTATGCACTCTCCATCAAGTCGGTACAGACAGAAAAAATGTTTGGCAGCGTATCGCTTGGTAAGTTAGGTGGCTCTCAGAAGATTGATGACGAACTGGCGGTTCGCGGTCTCGAGACGCTGCGCCAGGAGGGCAAGGAGAAGAGGAAGGGCGTACAGGAGAAGCAAAGTAAAGCAGAGCTGTCTGCGGCGCTACGTTCAACCGTCGGTTTCGGCGGCATGATTCACCACTTTAAAAACTATGTCCTACGCCAGGAGCCAGAGTCGGGAGCCTGGGCAAAAGAGAAGATAAGCCAGGCACTCTCTATTATCAGCGCCTATAGGCAGGCTGAAATCACGCGTGCGGAAGAGGTTGCTCTAGTCGATATTGAGATAATGCTGAAAAATTACCGGGAGGGTATTGGGCGGGTGGTTAAATTGACTGCTGAAAATGCCGATATCCAGAAGCTGGACCGTGCCGTAAAAGTAGATGACAGCTACGCTATTCGTGGGTTTGTCACCCTCGATAGGGAGGTGGCTCGTTCCATTGAGTCCAGCTCGGGTGCGGTGACCGATACTATGGAAAAAATCGGTGGTATCGAGGCGTTCACCCTCTGGTCACTGTTGATCGGTGCAGCCACTACCGGTCTGTTTATACTCTGGCTGATTCATGGCCATGTAGTTTTGCCGATCAAAAAACTCTCCCGTGCCATGCATGAAATGGCAGGCGGGAAGCTAAAAATCACTATTCCTGAAATTGACCGCTCCAACGAAATCGGAGAGATGGCACGCAGTATGGAGTTCTTCCGGGTTGAGGCGGTGAATCGGCGCAAGGCGGAGAAGCTGCTGGCGGAGAGAAATGAGGAGGTGCGGGAGCAGTTGCAGACAGTGCAGGAGTTGCGTGAGCGTAGCGACAAGCAGGCAGGGCAGGCTATCGCTCTGGCGGAAGGGTTGACCACGGCACGTGAGGATACCGAGAAGGCGGTACGGCGGGCCGAGGCGGATGAGCATCGCATTCGTGCCATTCTCGACACCGTTAAAGATGCCATCATCACCGCTGATGAGAAGGGTACCATCGAGACATTTAATCCTGGGGCATCGGCTATTTTCGGCTATCAAGCGGACGAGGTGATTGGGCGTAATGTCTCTATACTGATGCCGGAGCCGATGCGCTCAGAACATGATGGCTATCTGCAACGCTACCAGAGTGGTGCTCCGGCAAGACTGGTAGGGCAGACAGTGGAGCAGAAGGGGGAGCATCGGGACGGTACAGTGTTCCCGATTGACTTGGGTATCGGCGTTATGCTGATCGATGGTAAGCGTAAATTCACCGGTGTTATCCGCGATATCACCGATCGCAAGCTGGCCGAGGAGGAGGTGCGCCGCATGGCAATGACTGATCCCCTCACCGGTCTGGCCAATCGTAACCGCTTCCACTCCTCTCTGGAGGAGGCGTTCAAAATGGCTGAGCGCAGAAAGTGGCAGGTGGCTCTGATTAGTCTTGATCTCGACAAATTCAAGCCGGTTAACGACACCCATGGTCACCAGGTGGGAGATAAATTGCTTGAGCAGGTGGCTGTACGGTTGTTAAAGATCTCCCGTGAAACAGACACGGTGGCACGTCTCGGTGGTGACGAATTCTCCGTCATCCTGGTTAATGTCGTAGACCAGGAGGCGACACAGATCCCGGCTCAGCGGATGCTCGATGAGATCGCAAAACCCTTTGTCATTAATGGGCAGTGGCTGGAGATTGGTACCAGTATCGGAGTTGCCATCTACCCGAGAGATGCCGCTGATCCCGAGGCACTGATACGATGCTCCGATCTGGCGCTCTATGCCGCCAAAGAGGGTGGACGAAATCGCTACTGCCACTACAGCAGTGAGATGGAAGCGGAAAGCGAGAAGGTTTGACGTGCTGAATTTTGTCGATAAAATCCGTCGTCATGCAGCCGTTGCCAAAGGCAACTTCAGCAGCATGTTCGGAGAGATTGAGATACCGCCATTACCAGCGGCGATATCCCGGCTGGTGACTGAAATCGGCAAGGAAGAGCCGGATATGCAGCAGCTCGGCCAAATGGTGGCAGCGACGCCTGAGATCTCCATGAAAATCCTACAGACGGTCAACTCTGCACTCTTTTTTCTACCCAATCCGGTTAACAGTGTCACCCATGCGGTTACTCTGCTGGGACTTAAGCGTATCCGCCCCCTGATCCTCTCCTTCGCCACGGCCCACTCCCTGCCGACACCACCGGGCGAGTTGTTTGAGCAGCAGGTGTTCTGGTCCGATTCACTGCTTAAGGCACTTATCGCACGCGCTTTTGCCGATAGCCACTGCCCGGATGATCGGGAGGATGCTTTTACCGCCATGTTGCTGGCCGACATAGCACTGCCGGTTCTTCTCACCTCCTGGAGTGAGTATTACCAACCGGTGGTGAGACGTTGGCGGGGGGCGGGTGAACGCCTCTCCCGGTTGGAGCGAGACAGCTTCCAGTGGGATCATGCCCAGGCAGGAGCCTGGATTCTCCAGGATTGGGGCTTTCCTGAGGAGCTGGTCTGCTTTGTCGGACTGCACAATGCAGATGGTGATACTGTAAGGGAGTTTGAACTGCAGGAGAGCGCCGCCTTGCCGGTGGCCGTTGCGGCAATGGCGCCCGGCTGTCTCAATCCTGACCCTGTGCGGGCGCGGGCAATGCTGGAGGCTGCAGCGAGAGAGTTTCAGCTGACAGAGACAAGGCTTCAGGAGAAAGTTATGGAGATTCGTATGGGTTTTGGTGAGATCTGTAGCCTTTTCGATATTATCCAAGGCGAGGGGGGCGCCACACTGGACCTGCTGGATAGGGTGCTGCTGGAGATGGTGGAGGAGGCATGAGGGAAAAGCAACAGGCCCCGGATAAAGCACATGGCGGAGAGCCACAGAGGAGCCGGCTGTTTCGCTTTGTCTCATTTATTACCCATATCCAGTTGGGCTATCTGCTCCGGGATGGACGACATCCGAAAATGGCGGTTAGGTTGTTTGTCTTTATCGAGGCCGTCTCCGCTCTGGCTATCATCAGTACTACCGCCTATCTGATCGATCTGCCTCTGCTGTTTCCACCGCTGGGTCCCTCGGCTTTTATTCTCTTTTTTACCCCGCTGGCGAGAACAGCCGCTCCACGCTCGGTACTTCTTGCCCACAGTATGGGGTTGTTTGTCGGTCTGGCAATGGTCGGGCTCTTTTCCCTGCTCTTTCCCGATGCCGCTCTGTCGCCGGGTGACAGCCTCAACTGGGCACGCATTGCCACCCTCTCGTTGGCGATGGGAGTAGCCAGTCTGGGGATGATCCTTTTCCATTGTGAGCATCCCCCGGCCGCAGCCACTACACTGATTGCCGCCATGGGCTTTATCGACAGTCATACTCAGGTGTTCGGTTATCTGGTGGCGGTGTTGCTGCTGATTCTCCAGGCGATAATTTTCAACCGTATGATGGGTGGGCTTCCCTTCCCGCTTTGGAACTTTTCACCTGAGGCGGCGCGCCAGTACCCGGATCTTGCCGGTCTGAGTGATCGTGAGATCACTAGTCGAGACAAGATACAGGAGCGGATTTTTCGGCGTCAGAAGTGATAAACCCTCTGCTGTAGAGGGCTGCTTTAGCTTAGCGACAGGGTATAATCACCCACCGCTTTTTTATTGAACAACCGTAGGCAAAACAGAGATGGATAGCAGCAGTATTGAACTTAACGGCTCAGAGGTGGAGAGCATCCAGGTTGATGACGGCAGAGTAGTCCTGCGTCTCTCCCGCGCCATCATCATAAAAACTATCAGTGGCTCCACCGAACGTACCCGCTGGTGGCAGGCCGGTGAGCTGATCTTTGAAGGAGCAGAAGTGGAGGGAGAGCTGCCTGAATGCCCCACAGTCTGTGCCGGTGGTGACGTGGGTGAAAACGTCTACACCTATCGTGACATGATCCCCGTCCCGCTTGAGAGCCGGGGTCACGCCCACTGTGATCTACGTTTTGAGGGCAGTGACGTACATCTTCTGGTTACGGGGGAGGGAGTTAAATTGAAAATGGATGACCGGCCTCGATATATCGATCATATTCGCTCGTAAGCAGTATTCAACCTAGAATCCTCAGTTGGGCAGGGTGGAGAGTGCACTTGCGGTGGCGCAGTACAAGGCACAACGACGAGGAATAGTTGTTCTATTCCAAGGAGTTGTAACGCTGTAATGTGCCGCCTCAAGTGTGCTATCCGCCCTGTAGCGTAATTCACCCGGAGAGTGAAATAGGCAATCGCAGTCACTGCAATAAAAATCAATACGTTGCCCGCAGAATGGAGCGGTCAACTGAGGATTCTAGGTTCATCAAGGGGGGTGGAAACACAGCGGTGCTCACATCCCCAGTGCGCGGATCGGTACCAACAGCCGGGGATCATCCCACTCCCGCCGACCCATGGCCATGTAGTTGATATGCCCCTCTGGATCGATGACAAAAGTGGCGGGATAGCTGTAGACGCCCCAATCAACGGCGGTGGCTGCGTCCCGGTCGAGAAGTACCGGAAAACCGACCGGCGCTTTAGCGAGGTAGCGGGCAACCCGCTCACGCTTTTCACCCACATTGATTGAGATCAGGCGGCCATCGAACCGTTCAAGCCACTTTGCCGCCCGTTCCAGGGAGGGCATCTCCTCGCGGCAGGGACCACACCAGGTGGCCCAGAAGTTGATTACCAGCACTTTACCGCGGAAGTCAGAGAGGTTGACCTCTTCACCGCTCATCTCCTGCAGTGAGAAGGGCGGCGCCAGGGGTTGTTCATTCACCGGCATCAGCGTCTGTTGTGCTGTAGCAGGGAGAGTGAATAGCAGAAGTAGGGGGAGAAACCGGGCTTGTAGGCGGTGGAGTTGTCGTTTGCAAATAGACATCAGAAGTTAAGTAAAGCCTCTTTCTGTGTGATTCTATCCTCGGCCTGTTCCAAAATTTCCAGGCTCATCTTTGGCGTCAAGCCACCCAATTTCAGTCGTTTCAGGGCAGGTATTTGGTCGATGGCGGGGAGAGAGTGTGCCCGATCAGTTCCAACCAGGCTGTGCAGTTGTGCAACGACCACCAGATCGCAATAGTCTGGCTTATGCCCCTTGTTACGCATCCACTCTTCAGCCTCCAGAGCGGTAACGATAAAGTCAGTTGCGAACCCCCACTTACGCAGGATCATTCCGCCGGTCTGGGCGCGCAGGCTATCAATTGCGTGGTCAACTGTTGCTGGTTGCAGCTCTTCAGAATGGTAACCCTCTATGTAGTTGAGTACAGCGACGATACCGATATCATGCATTAGCCCGGCGAGCATGGCGTGCTCGGGGTCGAAGCGCTTGGTGATTTCAGCTAAAACACTACAGATGGCGGCAACATGGGTGCTGTGTTTCCAAAGCGCTTTCATGCGCTTCTGCAATAGTATTGAGCGGGACTTGAAGAGGTCACGTAGGGTATAGGTGAGCACCAGCTTATGGGTGAGGTCGTTGCCAAGTCGTACCACGGCACCAACACAGCTCTCCACCGGTGTGTGGCTGCCATAGAGGGCGCTGTTGGCCGCTTTGATCAGTTTAGCGGTGATCACCGGATCACTTTGTATCAGAGCGGCGATATGTTCTGCATCGTTAAGCTCGTCATTGACGGCTTGACCGATTCGCATTGCCACCTCGGGTAGGCTTGGCAGGGTGACCTCATCGTTTTCCAAATCTTTGAGGAAACGGCTGGTCAGTTCATTCTCATACTCCGTTGCATCTTCCGTGGCATCTCCACTCACTTCATAGCCTGTGTCTGTGGGAGTGGGTACATCCAGTAGCAGAACGTTATCGATGCGCAGAATACGAATATTTGTTTGAGCACGGACCTCGTAGCGCCGGGGTCGCAGTCGGGCAATGGGGTTGATGGCTGAAGGATCACCAGCGCTGATATGGTTTTTCTTACCGTCCGCCGCCGTCAGCTCAAGTTCGCCCTCCAGCAGTAACAGCGTGTAGTCGTCATTACTGCCGCGCTGCATGATGGTGGTGCCGGCATCTACAGATTCGATATTGATGGTGCGCGCAAGCTCAACCAGCTGCTTCTGGTCGAGGGCCTGCAGCGGTTGAAAAATTAGTAACTGTTCAATATCCGGGTGATTAGAGTTGGTATCCATCTTCGACTAGTGGTTAATCCCTTCCTGAATTTAAGCGCTACTGGACAAGTTTAGCCGCAAACTGGCAATTGGTCAGCCCATTGGAGAAATTAGCGACTAACATGGTTACTTGATAAATCAGCAGCCACAGCGTGGCAGCTTCGGTGTATTCAACTGCAGGCTGCCGGTGAGTTGCATGACAGACTGAAGCTGATGGCGCTCCAGGTAGTCATTGATTCCCTGATTAATTTTTGTACAGACCAGTGGGTCGTAGAAGAGAGCCGTACCCACGCCAACGGCACTGGCGCCGGCAATGATGAACTCAAGAGCATCCTCGGCACAGGTGACACCACCCTGACCAATGATCGGAATGCCGTGGTCGCGGCACACCTGATAGACCTGGTGTACCTTTAGCAGGGCGACGGGCTTGATCGCAGGCCCCGAGAGCCCCCCCTGATTATTACCGATAATCGGTGAACGGCTGTCGATATCGATGGCCATACCCATCAGGGTGTTAATCACGGAAAAGGCATCACTGCCCGCCTCGATACACCCTTTGGCATTGGCGGCGATATCGGTCTGATTGGGAGAGAGCTTGGTGATCAGCGGCTTGTTGGTGGCGCGGCGACAGGCTTCGACCACTCGGGCGGACATTGCCGGGTCGTTACCGAAGGCAACTCCACCCTCCTTGACGTTTGGACAGGAGATATTGATCTCGATGGCGTCGATAGGCGAATCGTCAAAACGTCGTGTCACCTCCTCATACTCCTCAACACTGGAGCCGGAGACATTGGCGATAAAGCGGGTCTCAGAAAAATCGAGAGAGGGGAGGATCTCCTCCACCACTTTGGTCACTCCCGGATTCTGCAGGCCGATGGCGTTGAGCATACCCTCCGGGGTCTCATAGACGCGGTGTGGCTGATTACCGAGGCGTGGCTCCAGGGTGGTGCCCTTGAGGCAGATGGCGCCGGCATCACGATTGGAAAAACCCTTTACTCGGGTATACTCTTCGCCGAAGCCGACGCAGCCGGAGAGCAGTACCAGCGGTGTGGCAAAATTGAGCCCGCAGAAGTCAACGGCGAGAGGTGAGTCAGTGGAAGTTGTCATCGAGTGTTTCCATCATCATGTTTAATGTTGTCCTGTATCAGCCAGAGATCCCGCCCAATACCGGTAATATCATACGCCTCTGCGCCAACAGTGGCAGCACACTTCATCTAATCCACCCGCTTGGTTTTCAGCTGGAGGATAAGCAACTGCGCCGGGCCGGACTCGACTATCATGACCTTGCCTGTGTCAGGGAGCACCAAAGCCTGGAAGAGGTGACCGCTGAGGCGAAAGCTGGGCGTCTCTTTGCCTGCTCCACCCGCGGCGGCTGCAGTTATGCAGAGGTCGCCTATCAGCCGGGAGATCTTCTGCTGTTTGGCCCCGAAACACGAGGCTTGCCACAGGCGCTATTGGATAGCCTGCCGCCACAGCAGCGGATACGTATACCGATGACCGCGGGCAACCGTAGTCTCAATCTATCCAACGCCGTCGCAGTGGTGCTCTATGAAGCGTGGCGACAGCAGGGTTTTGCCGAAGCAACCACCCTCCCGAGGAAACGGTCTTAGCCCGCTTCCGCTTTGATCTCACGGCCAAGCAGGGCGTGTACCGCCATATTTGGATCGAGCCCCCGATATAGTACTTGGTAAATCTGCTCAGTGATCGGCATCTCCACCCCCAGCTGTCGTGCTTTATTGTAGATCTCCTGGGTGGTTCCTATACCCTCCACCTCCTGCCCAATCTCCGCTTTTGCCTGGTCGATGGTCAGACCGCGTGCGAGGGCCAGCCCCATGCGGCGGTTGCGTGACTGATTATCGGTACAAGTGAGCACCAGGTCGCCTATGCCACCAAGTCCCATAAAGGTCTCCGGCTTACCACCGAGGGTCAGTCCGAGACGGGTAATCTCCGCCAGGCCACGGGTGATCAGTGCGGCGCGGGCGTTGGCGCCAAAGCCGAGGCCGTCAGCAATGCCGGCACCTATGGCCATCACGTTCTTGGCGGCGCCGCCGACCTCGAGGCCGATGACGTCATCGCTGGTGTAGGTGCGAAAGGTCTCACAATGGAGCAGATCGGCGACTCGCTTGGCGTGATCGAGGGATGAGGAGGCAACGGTAACGGCGGTGGGCCGGCTGTCTGCAACTTCGCCCGCAAAACTGGGGCCGGAGATTACCGCCACCGGGCGTTCACCGAGAACCTCCGTCGCCACTTCATGGAGCAGTCGCCCACTTCGGGGATCGAGCCCCTTGGTTGCCCAGCAGAGGGAGGTACCGTCGGCCAGCAGGGGTTTGACATGGGTGAGTACGGCGCGGAAAGCGTGGCTGGGCACCACCACCAGCACCTCATCCGCCGCTGCCACCGCCGCAGTAAGGTCGGTTGTCGGGGTAAGGCCGGGAGGGAAGGGGCGGCCGGGGAGGAAGGTGCTGTTCTCCCCGTCTTCGAGAAGTTTGTCTATCTCCTCCGCGAGGTGCCCCCACAGCATGACCTTAGCCCCATTGCGGGCCAACAGCATAGCCAGGGCGGTACCCCAGGAGCCGCAACCGAGTACAGCAACATTGGGTTGTGAGTCGCTCATGACCTGATCAGAGGCTCCTTAACAGGCCCGGGTGTTAGGCGGGTTGCTCGTTACCGGCCTCTGCCTGCTGCATCTGCTGAGCATAAAGGGCCTCAAAATTGTATGGCTGTAGCAACAGCGGAGGAAAGCCTCCCTTGCCGATCAGCTCGGAGACGGTTTGACGCACGTAGGGGTAGATAATATTGGGGCAGTGGGCGCGGGTAAGAGGGCCCAGGTCCTGCTCATCGAAACCGCTCAAAAAGAAGATACCAGCTTGCTTCACCTCGACCAGATAGGCGGTCTTGTCGCCCACCTTAGTGGTGATGGTGGCTGTGAGCACCACCTCTTTGTGTTGCTCATCCAGGGCATTCACTTCAGTATTGAAGTTGACCGAGGTCTCGGGATTGGCTTCAGCCATCTGAGTGAAAATGTGGGGTGAGTTTGGGGTCTCGAAAGAGACATCCTTGAGGTAGAGGTGCTGCAGGTTGAACTGTGGCTGGTTATTTTCACTCATGATGGCGCTCTCGATTATCTGGTTTGCCCCGGATTCTCGAGGCGTTGGAAGTTAGTGGGCTACTTTTTGCGGCTTATCGGCAGGTTGGCGCTGCTCCACGCCATCATACCGCCTTTCAGGTTGTAGACACTTTCAAAGCCGGCGCTGCTGAGCTGCTTGCAGGCCGCAGCGGACTGGGAACCGGAGCGGCAGGCAACAATTACCGGCTTCTGTTTCTGCTTCTCAAGTTGCCCCAGCTGATTTTTCAGGCTGCCGAGAGGGATATTCAGAGCACCGATGACATGGCCTTGGCTGAAATCGTTGATTGGCCGTACGTCCACGACTACCGCATCTTCGCGGTTGATCATTTCCGTAGCCGCAATGGGCTCGACGTTGTTCTTGGCCCCGCCGGTGAGCAGGTTTTGGATCAACAGGGCGCTTATCGCCGCCAGTGAAGCGAAGAGCATCCACTCCTGCTTGATGAATTCAATATAGAGTTCCATAGATTGTTTGTATCTGTTTTCTTAAAGATTCAAAGAGCTGAACAGAGTTTACTCAAGCTTAAATCATCCACCATCCCAGCCTACGCCGGAATCACGATGTGTATATTAAAATTGGGTGTATTTCGCTTAAGCAATTGCCATTCGGTAAAGGGCTATTCTACCCTAGCCGATGAAAAACAGAACGGGAAACTTCTGTTTCTCGTTATCTGATACCGATTCAGAGCTCGTAGTGCAGGAGTTATCGGCTAATGGGTACAGAAAACATTGCGCATCATTCCGATCAGCTGCAGGGTGCGTGAGTCGCTAACTCGGTAGAAGACGCGGTTGGCATCTTTTCTGGAAGCGAGAATACCCTTGTCACGTAGTATGGCAAGGTGCTGAGAGATATTGCTCTGAGAGGTGCCTACCTGCTCGACGATCTCCTGTACGCTCACCTCCTGATCACCTAGAGTACAGAGGATCTTCAATCGCAGGGGGTGTGACATCGCCTTGAGCGAGCGGGAAGCGCGCTCGATATCATTGTCATCCACCATCAGATTAAAATCACCAGCCTCCAAAACAGGCATTTTCGGAGTTCCGAACTTGTTTTCCATGTGGCATGGCCTTGGTTATTGCGGCTGTACGTGGCGGCGGCTGGCCACCGAATATTAGCGTACAACTGCTTTTTAATACTGTAATAATCTGTTTTACTTAAATTTTGTACGTTTATCAATCCCCTGAACCATATAATCCTTAATACATAATTTTTTATAGGTGGTTAATAGATAAACTTTACATACAATATTGATATTTTTTCAATGAGTTAGCCCGTTTTTACGCTAGAATACGGCACAGATTTTAATTATTAGAAAACTGACCCTGCAGGAGCCAACAGAGCCGATGTCTACCGCTAGAATAAAACCCGCTGTGCTGCTGATACTCGATGGCTGGGGATACAGTGAGGAAGATCGTTTCAATGCAATCAGGGGAGCAGGCACCCCCGTCTGGGAGCAGTTGTGGAACGAATATCCCCATACCCTGATTCGTACCTCGGGCGCCGAAGTAGGTTTACCTACCGGACAGATGGGTAATTCTGAAGTGGGGCATCTCAATATGGGTGCAGGGCGTGTGGTTCACCAGGAGTTTACCCGCGTCAGTCAGGCGGTGCAGACGAGCTCATTTTTTACTAATCCCGCCCTCACCGGCGCCGTTGATGTTGCGGTGGAGGGTGGCAAGGCAGTGCATATTCTCGGCCTGCTCTCACCGGGGGGGGTGCACAGCCATGAAGAGCATATTCATGCCATGGTCAAACTGGCGGTGGAGCGTGGCGCCGGGCAGGTCTACGTTCATGCCTTTCTTGATGGGCGCGACATGCCACCGAAGAGCGCCGCCCCCTCTCTGGAGTTGATGGAGCAGAAGTTTGAAGAGATTGGTGGTGGGCGTATCGCCGGTATCGTCGGTCGCTTCTACGCTATGGACCGCGACAATCGCTGGGAGCGCGTGGAAGAGGCATACAATCTGTTAACTCTGGGAGAGAGCGAATACCAGGCGGAGAGCGCCGCGACCGCCCTGCAGATGGCTTATGATCGCGATGAGAGTGATGAGTTTGTAAAGGCGACAACGATTTGCCCGGCGGGAAGCCCCCCGGTGAAGGTAGAGGATGGAGATGCGGTAGTATTTCTTAATTATCGCTCCGACCGGGTGCGTGAACTTACCCGCACTTTTATCGAAGCTGATTTTGATGGTTTTCAGCGTAAAGCGGTACGTCAGCTGAGCCGTGTCGTCAGCCTGACCTCATACAATGAGACATTTGATATTCCCGTCGCCTTTCCTCCTGAACAGTTGGAAAATGTCTTGGGCGAGTACTTATCAAAGCTTGGCCTGCAGCAGTTACGGCTTGCCGAAACCGAGAAGTATGCGCATGTCACCTTTTTCTTTAATGGTGGAAGAGAGGAGCCCTTTGAGGGAGAGGATCGCATTCTGGTGCCTTCGCCCAAGGTAGCCACCTATGACCTGCAACCGGAGATGAGTGCGCTGGAGGTGACGGAGAAGCTGGAGGAGGCGATCGAGAGTGGTCGCTATGATGCCATCATCTGCAACTATGCAAACTCCGATATGGTGGGTCATACAGGTGACTACCAGGCAGCGGTACAGGCAATTGAGACTATCGACCAGTGTCTTGGCCGCGTTATCGCCGCACTCCACCGTGCCGGAGGAGAGCTGTTGGTGACGGCGGATCACGGCAACGCCGAGCTGATGCGGGATGAGAAGAGCAACCAGCCCCATACCGCACATACTGAAAATCCGGTACCCATGGTCTACGTTGGCAGAAGCGCCAAGCTGATGGAGGAGGGCGCATTGTGTGATATCGCTCCCAGTCTGTTGTATATCATGGGTCTGGAGATACCATCAGAGATGCTTGGCCGCACGCTGATACAGTTTTCTACCGGGGATAGCGGTTGAACCTAGAATCCTCAGTTGACCGCTCCATTCTACGGGCAAGGCATTGATTGTAATTGCATTGACTGCGATTACCTATTTCACCCTCGGGGTGAATTACGCTACAGGGTGGATAGCACACTTGTGGCGGTGCATTACGGCGTTACAACTCCTTGGAATAGAACAACTATTCCGCGTCGTTGTGCCTTGTACTGCACCACCGCAAGTGCACTCTCCACCCTGCCCAACTGAGGATTCTAGGTTGATTGGGCGCTATTTTCGCCGGCTGGACCGCCGGGGGCTGCTTCTGCTCTCCCTCTCCTTGTCCCTGTCGCTGCAGGTTCCGGCACAGGCCGAAGAGCCGAGCCTTAGCCGGAAAGGCAGTGAGCTGAAGCAGCTGCGTGAGCAGATCAGTGACTTGCAACACACGCTTAACGAGCGTGAAGACGAACAGCAGAAGCTGCAGGCGGAACTGCAGGTGTCAGAGCGCCAGATTGGAGAGGCGGCCCGTCGTCTGCGGGTGCTGGGTGGCAGTCTGGAGCGTCAGCGTCAGCGCATTGGCCAACTGCAGGTGGAGCAGCGACGGCAGCAGGACGAGTTGGTGGGCCATCAGCGAGTTCTTGCCGGTCAAGTGAGGGCGGCTTATGCCATGGGTCGGCAGGAGCGGCTGAAAATCCTTCTCAATCAGCAGGATCCGGCAGTGGTCAGCCGCATGCTTGTATACTACGATTACTTCAACCGTACCCGTACAGAGCGGATGAAGCAGATCGAAGAGATGCTGGAGACCCTGCACAAGACCGAGCTTGCACTTACTCTGGAGGAGCAGCGGCTGGTCGAACTGCAGAGTAGTGAAATAGAGGCCAAGCGGCAGCTGGATCTGGCCCAGGGGGAGCGGCGCCGGGTAGTGGCGGCACTGAACCAGGACCTTCGCAGCAAGGGGCAGCGGCTGAAGGGGTTACAACAGGATGAAACGCAGCTTCAGAATCTGCTGTCGAAGTTGCAGGAAGAGTTGATTGCACAGCCCCTTGGAAAGCTTGATCGCAAGCTTTTTAAGCGCCGCAAGGGTAAGCTCAATTGGCCGTCAAGGGGCCGTTTGACGGCCAAATTTGGTACCGCCCGGGCGGGTAATCTGACCTGGGATGGTGTTGTGATCTCCGCTCCTGAAGGGAGAGAGGTGAGAGCAATTCACCATGGCCGCGTTGCCTTTGCCGACTGGCTGCGTGGTTTTGGGTTGCTGCTGATTATTGATCATGGCGACGGATATATGAGCCTCTACGGACATAACCAGAGTCTCTTCAAGGAGACCGGTGAGTGGGTTGAGGCGGGAGAGCCGGTGGCGCTGGTAGGTAGCAGTGGCGGCCAGAATAACCCTGGTGTCTACTTTGGCATTCGCTACAAGGGTCGGCCGGTCAACCCCAAGATTTGGTGTCGGCGTTCAAGAAACAACAGGGTAGGCGGCCTGATTAATCCCGCCGACCAAGACTACCCCGGGGCTGTATTGGAGGTAGTGATGAAGATGGCGGTTGAGAACAAAGTATGAAGCATAAGCTTGGCTTGTCGTTAACACTCTCTTTGGGGATCGCTGTTTGCGGTGCCCTCTCTTTTAGTACTCGGGCAGAGGCCCAGGCTGAACCGTTACCGGTGCAGGAGCTACGGGCTTTTGCTGAGATTTTTGGCCGCGTTAAGCAGGACTATGTTGAGCCGGTTGAGGATCGAAAGCTGCTCGAGGATGCGATTCGCGGCATGCTCTCCGGCCTCGACCCCCACTCCTCCTACTTGGGAAAAGAGGAGTACAAAGAGCTTAAAGTCGGCACTCAGGGCGAGTTTGGCGGCCTCGGTATCGAAGTTGGGATGGAGGATGGTTTTATCCGCGTTATCTCCCCTATCGATGATACTCCGGCTCAACGTGCCGGCATTCAGGCCGGGGATCTGATCATTCGCCTTGATGAGAAGCCGGTAAAAGGGATGAGCCTGGATGAGGCGATCAACGAGATGCGGGGTGAGCCCGGCACTGAACTGAAGCTCACCATTATTCGCGAGGGTAAAGAGAAGCCGGTCAAACTCACCATTGTCCGCGCCATTATTAAGGTTGCGAGTGTCAAGGGACGGGTGCTGGAAGAGGGCTACGGCTATCTTCGTATCTCCCATTTTCAGTCACGCACCACCGAGGATATGCTGAAGCGACTCAGTGAATTGAAGGCGGAGTCGGAAGAGGATCTGCGTGGCATGGTGCTCGATCTGCGTAACAACCCGGGGGGCATACTCAGTGGTGCGGTGTCGGTGAGTGACGCCTTTCTTACCGACGGGGTGATTGTCTACACCCAGGGACGTGAAGAGACGTCACGGATGGACTTCAACGCCGCCCCTGATGATGTACTCGAAGGGCTGCCGATAGTGGTACTGGTCAATGGCGGCTCCGCTTCCGCTTCCGAGATTGTTGCCGGGGCGCTGCAGGACCATAAGCGGGCGATCATTATGGGCAGCAAGACCTTCGGCAAGGGGTCGGTACAGACCATTGTTCCGATCACTGAAGATACGGCGGTCAAACTGACCACCGCCCGTTACTTCACACCGAACGGCCGCTCCATCCAGGCTGAAGGGATCAAGCCCGATATTGAGATAGAGAATATCAAGGTGGCTGAGACCGACGATGCTGATGAGAGCCAGGTAAAAGAGTCTGACCTGAACAGGCATCTGGCCAACGGTAACGGCAAGAAAGCGGTCGAGGATAAGGAGGGCGAAGCAAAAAAAGGGGGAGAGGAAAAGAGTCTGGTGCAGAAAGACTTTATTCTTAACGAGGCGCTGAACCTGCTGAAAGGACTTTATATTCTTAGAGGGCAGGGCTGAATGAGGTGGCCGCTGTCAGCCATGAGAAGCGTCGCAGCAGGCCTGCTCCTGTTGCCGATGCTGCTGTTTCCCCCCCTCTCTGAGGCCGAGGAGCTACCAGCCATCACCATTATAATTGACGATATGGGTAACCATGAGGGTTGGGGGATTGGTGCGCTGGATATGCCGGGTTCGGTTACCTACGCTTTTTTACCCCATACCCAATATGCCCGCAGCCTCGCAGAAAAGGCTCATCTGGCCGGTAAGGAGGTGATGCTTCATCTGCCGATGGAGTCTCACAGCGGCAACCGTCTGGGTCCCGGTGGGCTTACCCTGCATATGACAGAGAAGAGATTTCAGCACACCTTGGCGGAAGATATCGCGTCTATTCCCCATGTTAAAGGGGTGAACAACCATATGGGCAGTCTGCTGACACAGCACCCGGGGGCGATGGGATGGCTGATGCAGGGGCTGGGAGCTCACGGTGAGCTCTTTTTCATCGACAGTAGAACCTCCGAGCAAACCGTTGCCAGGCAGCTGGCGGAAGAGCACCGGATACCCAATACCCGGCGTGATGTCTTCCTCGATAATAACCGTGACCCGGCGGCGATTCGCGCCCAGTTCAGACAACTTATCAAGCAGGCAAAGCGTAGCGGCTATGCTGTAGGCATAGGTCACCCCTACCCGGAGACCGCTCAGGCGTTAAAGCAGCTACTTGCAGAGACCGCCTCACTGGGTGTCAGGTTGATCCCTGCATCCGAGATGATCAATGCTCAAGGGAGGAATAAACCGTGGCAAGAACCCTCATCCCCCTCGCTCAAGGTTGCGAAGAACTCGAAGCAGTCACCCTCATCGACCTGCTGCGACGAGCCGGTATTGAAGTAGTAACCGCGGGCCTGATGGAAGGGCCGGTAGTAGCCAGCCGCGGCGTCACCCTGATACCGGACACCAGCTTGGCAGAGGTCCTCGATCAACCTTTCGATATGATCATCCTCCCCGGTGGCTTGCCGGGCTCCGACTATCTCGACCGTGACCCCCGTATTCATGAGCTGCTGGAACGCAGCAACTACGTTGCCGCCATCTGTGCGGCTCCCAAGGTGCTGGCCCGATCCGGCCTACTGAAGGGGCGTCGCGCCACCAGCTATCCCGGTATTCTCGACGGTATGAATCTGCCCCAGGTGGAGGTGGATCTGAAATCGGCGGTGATTCGTGACGGCAATGTGATTACCTCCCGTGGTCCGGGCACCGCTATGGACTTTGCACTGGAGCTGATCGAAGTGCTGGTGGGGCGGGAGAAACGGGATGAGGTGGAAGCGGGATTGATGCGGTAAGAACTTAAAAGGGTACTGACCCGAATGGCACTAAGTTAAGCCTGCTTTGCAGTATATCGGCTGCGATGTGGGATCTCGATCATTTCATGCCGTGGAGCTGTTAAAAGTGCATAGGGCTTTGCTCTTCGTTTGATACATCTCGGCTCTCGCCTACCTGGACGAGAGGTGATGACATTGGCGGCAATGGCTTGAGTTAATGCGACAATCAAGCGGCGTCTTTCCCTGTCATTTATATCTGTCCTATTGAACAAGGGTTCCCATTGCCTCAGGGCCTGGATCGTGGCTTTGAAACTGATCTGTCTTGGTCGTTGATCGACTGCACCAGCAGCATCGAGCATCAACAGTCGGATGGCATTGTAGGCTATCAGGTGCATGAGGATTTCTTTATGTACCATAGCCGGGGTACGGCAGCGCAGGATATCCATCCCCATAGTAGTTTTTATGTCTCGAAAAAGAGTTCTACATCCCAGCGCTTGTAGTACAGATCGGCTAATTCTGCAGCGCTGTACTTCGATACATCTGTCAACGTGGTGACAAGATAAAAGGACTTAACGCGAAAACCTGGTGTATCAACAGTAATCTTAATTTGCCGAAGGATAAGCTGCTCAGGCAGCGCCTGCCATTGCTCTTTGCTGTAGCTTAGTACCTTGTTCCAACGGGGTTTAGGCCACTGGATAAGCAAATCATCAGCGCCTAAAACTTTAATGGCTGATGAGGCCTCGACCGGTGTGCGGCGTGCCAGAGTGAGTATCGAGTCAATCCCACCCTGCTGGAACTTCCAGACATCGTAGTAACTGCAAAAACCCTTGTCTCCGAGAAAGATGTCACCGGGCTCAAAAGTTTCCATCTGCTGGCGTAGCAGCGGTAGTTCCTGCTGCTTCCTGTTCCCAGTGCGATAACTCAGCAAAGCACCTGTTTGTAGACAAAAGCAGGCACATACACGTGCCTGTGGAAAGCCACAACCAGGCTTTTGTATGGCCTGCTGTGGCCAGATAGCCTGGTTAGCCTGCGTATCCGGCATGCTTACACCGGTACCGTCTACTACAACGACCCGTCGTTGTTTCCACCATTGGCTGCGGCCACGTTTGCTGTAGGCCCTCCGCAGTATGGGAGAGGATCGACTCCAGGCAGTCTTGCTCAAGTTTGGCACGTGCCTGACAATAGGCAGAAGTCGATGCCGATGGGGTTGGCATGGAGCGGGCTGCGGCGAATGCTTGGACCTTACGAACGACTTCCTGGCAGCCGCCATCCGCATCAATAACTTGAGAGAAAAAGGCCCAGAAGGTATTCGCTTTGCTGAACAAACGGCGGCGACTGAATACGCCTCTTGCATCCGATTCCAATACTGTAGATGGCAATATTCTTGAAAACAGATCGCCCAATTGACTGAGCGAATGGCGGCGGATGCGCGCTCTTTCATCAGCTAGTATCTGACTTGGTGAACGCGGTTTGCGGCGCAGGGTGGAAAGATGAAATCCGGGTAGCAATAAGGTCTTGTTTTTCATGCCCAATTGTCTCATTCTGGGCATAAGGCAGCACTCAATAATTCGTGCAGATTTAGCTTAACTTAGTGCCATTCGGTACTGACCCCTTTTAACGTGTCAGTTGCCTTGTAGGAGCGACTTCAGTCGCGAAGGAATTTGGCACATTGTTGGAGCCTGGTGCGATGTCTATCGCGACTGAAGTCGCTCCTACAAAAGAGTTATCTCCGATGGAGCTCAACGCGCCGAAGGCGCAGCTGTTGGCGGTTTTGGTAGCAGAAGAGGCGGGCCTGACGCTGCATGGGTGTTGCTATCTGCTTTCCCAGGATTTCTGCCTGATGGATAAACTGTTTCTGCTGGATCTTGGGTAAACCGCCGTCAAAGGCGAAGGCGACACAGTTGCCGTCGGGGATATCAACGGTGAGTGTCTGTTGGTCGAACACCTCTTGCAGCGAGTGGTTGAGGGCGAAGCTGGTGGCACCGGCGCCGAGCCAGAAATTGGCTACCAGCACTCCTCCCGGTTTCAATACCGAACGGCAGGCGGCGAGGTAGCTCTGCTGAGCCTGCTGCTTATCCATACCGCCGGCGAGATAGAGGTCGGTGAAGAGGAGGTCGGTCGCTGGTGGATTATCGAGAAGGTAGTCACCGGCATCGGCAATATGGATATTGAGCCGTTTATCCCGGGGTAGGTCGAACCACTGGTGGGCCGCCTCGGCGACTATCGCACGCTGCTCAACGGCATCAATACGGCAGTGGGGCAATAGATGGAAGAGGGTGCGTGCCAAGCTGCCGCCGCCAAGACCAAGGAGAGTGCAGTGGTGCGGTCTGTCGACAAACAGATAGCCGAGTAGCATCAGCTGGGTGTAGCGGTGGTAGAGGTGCAGCGGCTGTTGGGTGTCGTAGGCGCTCTGCTCTATCTCGTTACCAAAAGTAAGCACTCGCTTACCGGCATCCTCAATAACGCTAACGATTCCAAGCTCGTCATGGGCGCGGTAGAGTTCTTTTCCCGGTGGCTTCATGGATCACTGAGGGGCGTACGGAGCGAACTTCCCGCATGGCCCACTAGCTGCGCAGCAAGGTGTTAACCAGCAGCAATCCACCAGTCACGGCCAGAGCGATACCGGCGACAGTCACTATTGTTGCCGGCAGCAGCACGCTCGGCCCCAGGGTCAGCATCAAGCAGCCGGAAATAAGCATGGCGCCACCGCTGATGGAGGCTAGGGTCTGCTGCCTGCTCTGTAGCAGGTCCCGGCGCAGCTTCTCCAGTTCATCCGATTGCCACTTCAGCTCCAGTCGGCCGTTGGCGGCGTCACTCAGCACTTTGTGGGCAAGCAGCGGCATGTCGGCGGCGTGCTCGGTCATCTGCGGCAGGTTTTTCTTAAGCTTGCGGGCGAACGCCTTGGGGCCGACCTGCTCCTTCATCCATCGCTCCAAAAACGGCTTGGCGGTGGACCAGAGGTCAAGCTCGGGGTAGAGCTGACGACCAAGCCCCTCGATATAGAGCAGGGTTTTCTGCAACAGCACCAGCTGAGGCTGAACCTCCATGTCGAAACGGCGGGCGGTCTGAAAGAGGTTGAGCAGGAAGTGGCCAAAGGAGATCTCACTCAGAGGCTTGTTGAAGATCGGCTCGCAGACGGAGCGAATCGCCGACTCGAACTCCTCCACCCGTGTGCCCCTGGGTACCCATGCAGACTCCACATGCAGCTCAGCCACTCGCCGGTAGTCGCGGTTGAAAAAGGCGAGCAGGTTCTCTGCCAGATAGCGTTGATCTTCGCTGGTGAGGGCGCCGACGATACCAAAATCGACGGCAATATAGCGGCCACCGGGCTCGACAAAAATATTGCCGGGATGCATGTCGGCGTGGAAGAAGTTATCGCGAAACACCTGAGTGAAGAAGATCTCGACCCCCTGTTCGCCAAGCTGCTCCATGCTGATGTTCTGGGCCTTGAGGGCGGCAAGATCACCCACCGGGATGCCATGAATGCGCTCCATCACCAGTACATTCTTGTGCGTGTAGTCCCAGTAGATCTCCGGCACATAGAGGATGTCACTCCCCTCCCAGTTACGTCGTAACTGAGAGGCGTTGGCGGCTTCGCGCTGGAGATCGAGCTCATCGAAAATGGTCTTTTCGTAATCGGCGACCACTTGTAGGGGGTGCAGCCGTTTGGCCTCTTTCCAGTAGCGGTTGGCGAGGCCGGCGATGAGATAGAGCAGGCCGACATCGCGGCGGATTATCTTCTCGATATTGGGCCGTAGCACCTTCACCACCACCTGCTTGCCATTTTTCAGTCGTGCGGTGTGAACCTGGGCAATAGAGGCGGAGGCCAACGGTATTTCCTCGAACTCATCCAGCACATCCTCAATGGGGTGGCCAAACGCCTTTTCGACAATCCGGCGCGCCTCAATACCGGAGAAGGGGGGTACAGCATCCTGCAGCTGAGCCAGCTCTTCGGCAATATCATCAGGGAGCAGGTCACGGCGAGTGGAGAGAATCTGGCCAAACTTGACAAAGATGGGACCAAGATCCTCCAGTGTACGGCGCATCCGCACCGGGTAGGGGGGAAGACTGTTGCGCCGCAGCCAATACCAGGGAGAGAGATAGAGTATAAAGCGGACCGGACGGAACAGATGGGTGACGAGGATTACCTCATCCAATCCATGGCGCAGCAGTACCCAGTTAATATGCAGCAGGCGCAGGGCGTCTCTAGGGCGGATCACTTGGATTCTCCTCTATGTTTTAGGCGCTCAATGCGTGCCTGCAGTCGCTCGACGTCATTTCGCAAGGTATCGACCTGATTCAGAAAGCTGTCTGTCTCCGGCTTCATTGGCAGCAGTTGCAGCTCCTCCTGGAGATACTCCTGCAAGTCGAGGCCGAGAGTGTCAATGCTGCGTCTGCCCCAGTGGCCGACACCACGGAACAGGTTGCCCACCTCGTGGGCGACGATATCGCCGGTATAGCGAGAGAGCTGCTCCTCCCAGTCGATATCGATGGCGGCAAGAATTTTGCCGAAGCTGTGGGCCAGATCGGTATCGCCGCTAATCTCCACGCTGCCGTCAAACAGCTGATCGGAGCTCGCCCGCTGGTCAGTCATACGAAAGAGCGCAAAGGGTGTACCGCGTAGGCGACAATCCGGCTCTCCCTCATATTGGGAGAGCAGCTGCATCCGGGCCGGGCCGGGTATGAAATAGAGTGTCTGACCCAGTCCGGCCATTTCAAAGGCGATGACCCGGCCATGATACTGCCGCAGCTGTTCAACGGCATGGGGGTCCAGGGCGAGGTAGCGGTTGATCGCCTCCTCTAGCCCGGCATAGGTAAGATCGTGGATGGTCATTGTCTATTATTGAGCCTGATTATTACTGTTATTTACAAAGTTGTAGAAAATCTTTTATCACACGATATAACTTGAAAAGACGGCTCCCTCGCCCCATCGGGAGAGTGTCGTAAAAGCACCAGCCCCTTCTCCCTACGAAGGGTGTCGCAAAGGTCCCCTCGCCCCACCGGGGAGAGGGCTAGGGTGAGGGGGATCAATAGGTGACTTATTGATTTGATACACCCTCATCCTAACCTTCTCCCTCGTAGGGAGAAGGGATTGGAGCTTTTACGCCACCCTCCTACGAGGGAGAGGGGACTTTTACAAGACCCTCCGTAGGGAGAAGGGGCAGGAGTTTTTGCTGATCCCCTACAACTTAAATCCACGATGTACTGCGACGATACCGCCGGTCAGGTTATGGTAGTCGCAACGCTCCAGTCCGGCCCGTTCCATCATCTCCTTCAGGGTCTCCTGATCGGGGTGCATACGGATCGACTCGGCAAGGTAGCGGTAGCTCTCTTCATCATCCGCCACCATCTTGCCGATCTTCGGCAGCAGGTTGAATGAGTAGATGTCGTAGACACTCTTCAGTGCAGCCCCCTGGGGGTGTGAGAACTCCAGTACCAGCACCCGGCCACCCGGTTTAAGTACCCGTTGCATCTCATTCAGTGCACGCTGCTTGTCGGTGACGTTGCGCAGGCCGAAGGCGATAGTAATGCAGTCGAAGCTGTTGTCCGGAAAAGGAATCGCCTCGGCATTCACCTGGGTGTAGCCGATATTGCCCACCAGACCGTCATCGGTCATGCGGATGCGCCCCTGCTCCAGCATGGCGGCATTGATATCGGTCATCACCACCATACCTTCCGGCCCTACCAGTCCGGCGAAACGGGCTGCCAGATCACCGGTGCCTGATGCGAGGTCGAGGACCTTGTGGCCGCGGCGAATGCCGGCCAGCTCCACGGCGAAGCGTTTCCACAGGCGGTGTATACCGAACGACATCAGGTCGTTCATGATGTCGTAGCGTGAGGCCACCGAGTCGAATACCTGGCGCACACGGCTGGCTTTCTCGCCTTCCTGCACCGTTTCATAGCCGAAATGGGTGGTGCCTTTATCTGTCATGGGATACTTCTCGTCTGTAGGACTGGGTTGCTTATGTGCCGTTGGGCACGGATTTGGCGTAGATTCTACTTGTTTTTGCTGCAGTGAGGTAGGTGCTGTGGGAGCCCTGCGCTTGGGGGATGGAGTTTGGTAGGGATTGTGCGGCGTTCATCGCGGTCCGAGAGACCGCTCCTACAGAAACATGTGGAGTGTATGTGGTGGCTTGATTGTAGGAGCGCTTTCTCGAAGCGCGATGGAGTTTGGCAGAGATTGTGTGGTGACCATCGTGGTGTAGTTTAAAACTCCATCATCAACAGCTCCGCCAGATCGGGCTGCCAGCAAAACTTGCCCATCTTCACACGGTTATTGAGTACCACCACGCCCTCTTCCTGGAGGAGCCCCTTCTGGAGCAGTGCCTTGTTTGAGCCGATGGGGAAAGCGATCTGACCGTTACTGCGAAGGACTCTATACCAGGGGAGGGCCATCTCACCAGGTGCCTGTCCCAGTGCACGGCCCACCATTCTTGCCCTGCCGGGCAACCCGGCCAGATCCGCCACCTGGCCATAGCCGGCAACCCGTCCCCGGGGGATGAGTTGAACCGTCTGCCAGATGCGCTGGTGGTGATTCATCGAGTGCCACTTATGTAAATGCGGGCTACCTGGCACCTATTGGAACGCTTTCTCGAAGCGCCATGGGTATTTAATCGCGCTTCGAGAAAGCGCTCCTACGGTAGATTACAGGCTTTATTGTGCAGAGCCATGAAAACATGGACTGGCTGGAGCTTAATTAGGCTCTTTACGCTTATGCCCCGCCGCTTCAAGACGTGCCAGGTAACTCTTCCAGTTCTGCTCCTGGTTTGCACCGAGGTCGTAGAGGGTGTCCCAGGCGTAGATGCCGGTGTTGTGCTCGTCATCGAAATGGAAACAGACGGCATAGTTACCCACCGGATCGATATGGGCGATGTTCACATCCTCTTTACCTATCTGCAGGGTCTCCTGGCCGGGGCCGTGACCCTGAACCTCGGCAGAGGGGGAGAATACCCGCAGATACTCGCACGGCAGATTAAAGTGGGCGCCGTCATCGAAGGTGATTTCGAGCACCCGGGACTGGCGGTGCAGGTTCAGCTCTGTTGGTACATGCTTGGACATGGTGTAACTCCTGAAATGAATTTGTCTGAAAACCGCAAGGTCTCTGTAGGCGCGAACTCGTTCGCGACCGGCTCCGGGGTGCGTTCTTCGCGAACAGGTTCGCACTTACACCGCGTTACAGGGCTATTATGCATAGACCGCTACAGAATAAACCGGCTCAGATCATCGTCTGCCGCCAGCTCCTTGAGGTTGTTGTCTACGTAGACCTCATCGATAGTGACGGTGGAACCGGGCACCTCGGAAGCGGTGTAGGAGATGCTCTCCAACAGTCGCTCCATAACAGTGTGCAAGCGGCGGGCACCGATATTCTCGGTGTGCTCATTTACCTGCCAGGCAATCTCTGCAATACGGGAGATTCCCTTTTCGCTAAACTCCAGTGTCACCTCTTCGGTGGCCATCAGTGCAGTGTACTGGTCGGTCAACGAGGCATCGGGCTCGGTGAGAATACGGGTAAAGTCATCACTGGTGAGCGCTTGCAGCTCAACACGAATCGGCAGGCGGCCCTGCAGCTCGGGAATCAGGTCCGACGGCTTTGACAGGTGAAAAGCACCAGAGGCGATGAAGAGAATGTGGTCGGTCTTCACCATGCCCGCCTTGGTGGAGACAGTGCAGCCTTCCACCAGCGGCAACAGGTCGCGTTGCACTCCTTCACGGGAGACATCCGGGCCGCCATATTCGGAGCGGCTGGCCACCTTGTCGAGTTCGTCGAGGAAGACGATGCCGTTCTGCTCCACCATCTCCTGGGCTTTCAGCTTGAGGTCATCATCGTTTATGCGTTTGGCCGCCTCTTCATCCTGGAGGATCTTCAGGGCATCCACGATGCGCATCTTGCGCTTGCGGGTGCGGCCACTACCCAGGTTCTGGAACATCCCCTGGAGCTGGTTGGTCATCTCCTCCATACCGGGAGGAGCCATGATTTCAACGCCCATCGGTGTTTGCGAGACATCTATCTCTATCTCTTTCTCATCCATCTCACCGTTACGGATCTTGATGCGGAACTTGTCGCGGGTGGAGGTGGCGAGGGGGGCGGGTTTGTCGTCGCCCTCCCAGGTGCTGTTTGTGGGGCCCGGCAGCAGTGCATCCAGCACCCGCTCCTCGGCGGCATCAGCTGCTTGGTCCTGTACTTTTTCAAGCGCCTGCTCACGCACCATCTTTATTGCTGAATCTGCAAGATCGCGGATTATGGATTCAACATCGCGACCAACATAACCAACTTCTGTAAATTTAGTCGCCTCAATCTTAATAAACGGGGCATTGGCCAGCTTAGCCAGGCGGCGGGCGATTTCGGTCTTGCCGACGCCGGTTGGCCCGATCATCAGAATATTCTTGGGGGTAATCTCGTTACGCAGCTCATCACCCACTTGGGAGCGACGCCAGCGGTTGCGCAGGGCGATGGCAACAGAGCGTTTGGCATCGGATTGGCCGATGATGTGTTTGTCCAGTTCGCGGACAATCTCTTGGGGGGTAATTTCAGACATAGTGATTTAAGGTGCTCAGGACTCGCAGTCCAGCTCCTCGATAGTGAGATTATGATTGGTATAGACGCAGATATCGGCAGCAATGCCGAGGCCCTTTTCAACGATGGCGCGGGCGTCCAGTTCAGTATTCTGTAACAGGGCGCGGGCCGCCGCCTGGGCAAAAGGCCCGCCGGAGCCGATGGACATGAGGCTCTCCTCCGGCTCGATCACATCGCCGGTACCGGTAATGATCAGCGAGGCGGTTTTGTCCGCCACCACCAGCAGCGCCTCCAGACGGCGCAGGGCACGGTCGGTGCGCCAGTCCTTTGCCAGTTCCACTGCCGCGCGGGTGAGGTGGCCGTGGTGTTTCTCCAGCTTGCCCTCAAAGCGCTCGAAGAGGGTAAAGGCATCGGCGGTGGCACCGGCAAAACCGGCCAGTACCTGATTTTTGTAGAGTCGGCGCACCTTGCGGGCGTTACCCTTCATCACCGTATTACCCATGGAGACCTGACCATCGCCCCCGATCACCACCTTGCCGTTACGCCGGATGGAGAGAATTGTTGTGCCTCTGAGTGGCTCCACGCTGTATGTCCTCAAAAAAATCAGGGGGAACGTATTGTAACTGATCAAGATGGGGCGAAAACAAGGGAATTCAAGGGGCGAGGGTCTATTCAGAACATCTATATGAGGTATCTGCTCACCATGTCTCCCAGCCCCCAGACGGCCGTACAGATAATCAGAAGAGTAGCAGACGCTTACCTATTCGGGCGGGTGGAGAGAGTGCAGCCTTACTAGGCCATCGACGGGTCGGTCTCCTCTGTCCGTTGTGACCAGTCAACCTCTTCAAGTGACGCCAGCGTTTTTTCGATCAGTATCTCCGTTGTATCGCCCTGGGCAAGATCCGAGATCCCAAACCTGACTCTGTTTGCCAGCCCCACCTTCTTCGCGTGATCCTGAATTCGTCGTACTAATATCATAGCGCCGTCGGCGTTGGTGTTAGTGGTGACTATACCGATACCACGGCTACCATGGTGCCCGGACAGATCACTGGCGCGGGTCTCATCGCCGACAATTTCCGCCAGTGTGGCGAGGTCTTTTGATGACGAGCCATCCTCTTTCTTTGGGCCTGTGTCTAACATCACCATGCTCAACTCCATACCATAGCGTGTTGCCCTACCGATCTCATTGCCGACGATCTCTTCAAATACCGATGGAATATAGAGGTGGGTGATGGGGTTCTTTTCAACAATCTGCTGGAATTGCCGTGCGAGCTCCTCCAGGTCAGGCTCCGGATCCTGCTCCCGGCGGTCGTTCTCGAAGCCTTCGTGATGGTAGTGTAGGTAGGCCATCATAAGAAACGAATAGAGGAAGATGGAGAGCAGTACATTACCAATGACGATAGCCTCAAACATCTCCCGATATGCAAACGTCTCGGGCAGGGAGTGGGCCATGATGATGGCAAGGCCCCCCTTCATGCCGGCCAGGGTCAGGACGGCCGCCCAGCGCTTTGGCAGGGAGGTAAGAGTGATAAACGGGAAGACAAAGAGTGCGCGTATCAGGGTGATTAGAATGAAGACCACAAGAATCTCTGGCCAATAGGTGAGTATGCGGTTGAAGTCCAGCAGGTTGGCCATGCTGATAAAGACCACGGCATTGGCAAATAGCCCGAGGTAATGCGCCTCTTGTTTATAAGCGATGAATCCGCGGGGGGTCAGGGCGGGCACCCGTTTTATCAACTCAATCACCAGTTCGTAATATGAGTTTGGGTCCTTGATCGGGGTGGCGGATTTATCGATAGAGTAGGCAACGATCTCACGGGTGGTTATATATTTAAGCCCGATAATAGCCGCAACGGTGGCGAGAATACCGGATAGATGCCAGTGCTCGGCAAGGACGAAGGAGAGAATCGCCACCAGATAGATAATGATGAACTGCTCAACCGGATTCTTTATCATCTTCAGGGCAAAATAGCCCAAACCGCAAGCCACCAGCCCCACCACAACCGAGTAGGTGAGCACCTCGAATACCACTATATTGATACCCGCCAGAGTTACGTCGCCCCCCGTCAGCAGCGGCAAGGCGATGAAGTAGAAGATAATCAGCGCAGTGACATCATTAAAAAGGCTTTCACCCTCGGCATAGATCTTTAGCTTGGAAGGCAGAGTAAAGCGGCTGAAGAGACTGGATACGGTGATTGCATCCGTCGCCATAAGCATGGCAAAGAGTGCAATCAACATCCCCGCTGTAAAGCCGTAGTCGGGGAGCAGATAGGGGGTAATGCCCGTGGCGATGCCGATGGAGGCGGCTACGGCAATGACCGCCAGATAGAGAAAAACCCACACGTGCCGACGAACCTCTTCAACGGTAAGGCCGAGCAGATCCGGAAGCAGAATCAGCGGCAGCATCAGGTGAAGAATTTCATCAAAATTGGCACCCAGCGAGATGAAGATCTCCGGGAAAGTGAGGCGCAACAAGTAGGAGAAGATGATCAACGCCAGGGCAAAGGGGATTTTGACCACCTCCTCGGTCACCCGCGAGAGCAGGATAATCAGAAGGACACTGGTGAGTAGTATGATCATTAAAGAAGACTCCAACTCCGCCAGCCAGAATCAATCAGAGAATTCATTAGCCGGATTTTTCTGGGTCAACTCTCTCCATTGAGGAGCATGTTGCATTATACAGTGCTGTTTTAACCGCACCGGTGTATCCAACCCCCTCAATCATCAGCTAACGGGGCGGCACTATCAGTATAAAGAAAAAGTATAGCACTCCGTTTACCAGTCAGGACGATCCCGTAGATAATTCGAGTTCTGACTTTCTTCTCCTTGGTCCCGTTCACCTGCTGTGTAGTCGTCTTCGACACGCTGGATAATGGACTTGCTAAAAGGGGATCAAAAATCACCTGGATGAATTATGAATTGGCCAAGGTGCGGGTAAAAGCTGTGGCGTATTCCCTATCTGCCTTGCTGAGGAAGAAGCCTGCCTGTAAGTCTGCAAAATTGCGTCTACACTCAAAAGACGTTTTATGCAGTCATGTAGCTTGTGGTTTTCCTTGTAGGTGGGATGAGGCAGGGCACCGGTGTCAGAAGGGTATGTCCTGAACAGTAAACAATAATAGTCAGGCCAAGTGGTGGATAATTATGCTGAAAAAAATATTTTTACCTACCATCTTTTTAATTCTGATCTACGGATTCTGGGTCAGTCCTGATTTCAAGGAGATTGCGGCCGGCGTGTCCGTCTTCCTGTTCGGCATGCTGTCGCTGGAAGAGGGTTTCAAGGCGTTTACCGGCGGGGCACTGGAAAAGCTGCTGCGAAAGACGACCGACAAGCTGTGGAAGAGCGTGGCATTTGGCGTGGTCTCCACGACGGTAATGCAATCCAGTTCACTGGTGTCGGTGATTACCATCTCATTCTTGAGTGCCGGGCTTATTGGTCTGGCGGCAGGGATTGGAATCATATTCGGTGCAAACCTGGGCACCACCACCGGTGCCTGGCTGGTGGCGGGTTTTGGTTTGAAGGTAAAGATCTCCGCTTATGCCATGCCGATGCTGGTATTTGGCATCATCCTGATTTTCCAGAAAGCAAAATCACTCAAGGGCATTGGCTATATTCTTGCCGGTCTCGGCTTTCTGTTCCTTGGAATCCACTATATGAAAGAGGGGTTCGAGGCGTTTAAGGACAGCATCAACCTGGCGGAATACGCGGTCAGTGGTTATGGCGGCGTCTTCCTATTTGCCACTATCGGCATACTCTCTACTGTGGTTATGCAATCAAGTCACGCCACGTTGGTGTTGACCATTACGGCCCTGGCGGCAGGGCAGATTACCTACGAGAATGCACTTGGTTTGGCGATCGGTGCCAACGTGGGCACAACCATTACAGCCATTATCGGTTCAATGAGCGCAAATGAGCAGGGCAAGCGTTTAGCCGGTGCGCACTTGATCTTTAACATGACCACAGGGCTTATCGCCATTGCGTTCATTTTTCAGTTGATGGGGATAGTGGACAGGGTCAGTGCAGGGGTGGGCATTGCAGCAGATGATTACACGCTGAAGTTAGCCGTTTTTCATACCATATTTAATTTAATTGGCGTCAGCGTTATGCTGCCTTTTACCAACCCAATGGTGAATTTCCTTGAGAGCTATATCAAAGCGAAGCCCGTGGATATCTCCGAACCTAGGTACTTGGACGATTCGGCCCTCGATTTCCCGGATACTGCAGTAGAAGCCCTGCGTAAGGAGACGCTGCATGCATTCGATAATTCTGTGGATATTATAACTAGAGGGTTGGGGTTCCCTCGTGAAGCCATCTCCCCGGATACTGACCTTGAAGCCTATCTCAAGGCGCAGAAAAAACCGCTGACGTGCAATATAGATGACAGCTATCGGAGAAAGGTTAAAACCCTCTACAACGCTATTATCGCTTTTGTCAGCAAGGCATCGTTCACCTGGGAAATGGATCAGTCTGAAGCACTGCACTGGTTCCGAAATGCCACCAGGGATATGGTCCAGGCGTTGAAGGATATCAAGCATATGCAGGATAATATGCAGCGTTACCTGGTATCTGAAAACGAAGATATACGTGCAGAGTACAACGCAATGCGGCTGGAGATTGGACTCACCCTGCAAGAGCTGGAAAAGATTCGTGAGTATGATGATCCAGAACACGCAGCGACTACTCTGCAGGCCCTGAAGCTATCACTGCATGATACCGATACTGAGTTCAATGATGTGTCGGTACGCATGATCAGTAAAGGCTCCATTACACCTGAGATGGGCACATCTCTTATGAATGACAGTGCCTATACTCATGATGTAATAAGAAATCTTATTGAGGTAGGTGAAACAATTTTCGTTGCACGTGCTCAGGATGTGAGTGAAGAGCAGCGAAAGATTTTACTTGGCGAAGATGAAATGAGCGATAACCTTGATGAAGTGATCTAACAAATCATCAGCAGATGCCTTGAGTCAAGACCTATTCAGAGGTGCGCAAAGAGGCTGAGTATTTAGATGGAAACTCTGACATGAATACGAAGAAAATAGTTAAAAAACTGGGCGATTTTTTTTCCATGAAACGGAGTAAGCAGAAGAAGCGCAAAGCAAAGGTTGAACAAATACTCGCCAAGCTTAATAAAAGAGAGAAGGAGCTTGAAAAGTTGCTTAAGAAAAAGATGGATGGGCGAAAACAGAAGCAATTAAAGAATGAAATCAAAGTGCTGAAAAAGCAGAAAGAGAAGGCGAAAAAATTACTTCGCTGAGATCACCGTATTTTATCGAGACGGCACCAGGTAGTCTCAGAGCAAGTAATATGCAGCACTTAATGAATCCAGACCTGTGCGAGTGATAACCAGTAGACTATCAAGTACCCAAAGCATCCAACGGACTTGCAACCCCCAATCCCCCCTTTTTGGTCACGTGAGTGTAGATCATAGTGGTGGCCACATCAGAGTGGCCCAATAGCTCCTGTACGGTACGAATATCTGAGCCTGATTCAAGTAGATGGGTGGCGAAGGAGTGCCTGAAGGTATGGCTGGTGACTCTTTTAGTAATTCCAGCTTCAGCTGAGGCCTTTTTGACTGCTTTTTGGATAACCGAAGGGTGAATATGGTGGCGGCGCATAATACCGCTGCGTGGGTCTTGGGCAATGCGACTGGCCGGGAAGAGATATTGCCAGCGTAGCTCCCTCTCTGCATTGGGATATTTACGTGACAGGGCTTCAGGTATCATCACGCGGCCAAAGCCATCCTGCAGATCTTTATCATGCTTCAGTTTTACCCAAGCCATCTGTTTCTGCAGTATATCGACCATCACTTGCGGCATGGGAACAACGCGGTCTTTTTTGCCTTTAGCCATACGGATATTGATCTGCTTGTAGG
Source organism: Candidatus Sedimenticola sp. (ex Thyasira tokunagai) (assembly GCA_037318855.1). Classification (GTDB taxonomy): domain Bacteria; phylum Pseudomonadota; class Gammaproteobacteria; order Chromatiales; family Chromatiaceae; genus Vondammii. The sequence continues at coordinate 241,167 of CP134874.1, forward strand.
CAAAGTCCAAATCCATAATGCGCAGACGAACGCACTCCATAACCCGCATACCTGTCCCGTACATCAGGCAGATCATGAGCTTCTTCATCCCCTCTATATGAGAGAAAACCTGCTCAACCTCTTTGGGGCTCAGCACAGTGGGAATACGCCTGGGGTGTTTAGGGCGCCTAAAGGGGCCGATATCACCAAGCGGAGTCTCCAAAACACGGGCATACAGAAAGACCAGTGCATTCAACGCCAAACTCTGGGTTGCACCCGAAACCTTGCGTTGCACGGCCAAATACTCTAAAAAGGAAGCAACTTCTCGCTCAGCGCAGCCTTGAGGAAGCGCATTTTTATGAAATCGAAGGAAGCGATTGATCCAGTGCAAGTAAGTTTGCTCGGTACTGATGGAGTAGTCAGGTATTCGCGCTGCCGCAAGATATTTACGAAAAACGTCAGGATAATGTCTTGCGAGATCATTCTTGGGATTGCTCACCGCCTTATCAATCATCTCATAGGTTCTGGCCACAGTAGGGTGATCATTTCCGAGAGGCTGAGCACCAGACGACCAGTAGTCCCAGTCAAAATCTTTTGCCCAGGGTATCTTCAACAGGTGGCAATAGAGGAGCCGCAGCGCATCCACCCGCTGTCGATATTGCCAGGTGGAAAGTGCAGCATTGCGGCCCATGAGGTTAAACCACCGCTGCAGATTATCGGGAGTCTGCCCTTTCAGACGTGTATTCGGATGGGCATCAATGTACGCCTGTACATGTCGTCGGTACCATGGAAGCGCCTTATCCGGTACCCGAAACAACTGAACAACCTCAAGATACTGCTCCCAGAACACCGTGATATGGGGATCTTCACTCTCACTCATCGAATTCATGACATGAACTCCATTTCAAATCAACTAATAGAGAACAAGAGTAGAACGTTTGGCGGGTTATGTCAACGAACGTGCCAGCGGGTTATGTCAGAAAACGTGCCGGCAATATAATCAGCTGTTATACCGAAGGGGTTTCTTCCAGTTCCCAAAAGCTATCCACTTCGGTCAGTATGTCCTCTGTGTCACCAATAAAGTGGCTGTGCTCGTCACCATATTGAACGGTCAGCATCCAAAAGCCACCATTCACGTACCCGCTAGGGGTAGGCTGGCTGCTTCTGTCAAACTTCAGGGTAACAATCTCAAGCCCTTGTTCTTTACATGCTGCCGTTATCTTTTTCTGCTGCTCATAAATGCCTCGGTATAACCAGTCAGCCCAACCGACCGGGGTAAGTGTCGCGCCTTTCTCTGGCACCTAGTGCCGGTCGGCTGGCTTCATCGTTAGGCAAAAGGAAGTCTATGAACTTTAGAATAAAATTTGGCTGGGCAACCACAGGAATTTGGGTATCTCTCTGGGCAGTATTTTTATATTTTGACTGGGAGTCTGCCAGCAAAATGGCATTCAATGAATGGGGAGACTTTTTTGCAGGCGCATCAGCACCTCTTGCCTTTTTATGGCTTGTGATAGGTTATTTTCAGCAAGGAGAGGAGCTTGGTCAAAATACTAAGGCACTTGAACAACAAGAAAGAGCATTACAGCTTCAAGTAGATGAGCTTAAACAATCTGTAGAGCAACAAAACAAATCAGCTATTGCGCTAGGCAGACAATCTGAAATTGCTGGGTTAATGGCTCGCCTTGACTCTACTAACCACATATTAGGTAGCTTAGAACGCCAAAAAGATAGAGTTACTAAATCAGATAATGTTGACACTGCAAAAAATATAAAACAAATTACGAAAAAACAGCAAAAGTATGAAACTGCTGTAGAAAAATTATTGGAAGAAATAGAAGCCCTAGTGGAGGAATACAGTGACTGATTTGAATAGTAATATTCGTAAAAAAGCATATGGCATTATGAAGTCAATTGAGGTAATGAACGAAAAGGAAAGGATGCAACGCCCTTCAGAGTCATTTGGTGTTAATTACAATAAATTAAGGGCAATATGCCTTAGGAATAATCCAGACTTAGAAGAACTTTTACCTCCTGAAGTAAAAATTGAAAATTATGGGTTCGATGGTGCTACAGACAAACTTACTGAGCATAATTTCTCTGAAATACATACTTTTTGCTCAGAAATAAATCAATTACTAGAATAGTTGCCTAAAAAAATGCACTCGGAAAGTCAAAAGCTACACTCCTCGTACCTCGTCGCTACGCTTTTGCCTTCCGGTGATTTTGGCTGTTAGAAGGCAAGAAGGAGGTATTGGATGATGAATCATAGAATGCCATCAGACCCACATTTGAGACGATGGATGATGTTTGTTGATGGCGAAAACTTTACTATTAGGGGACAACAATTCTGTAGTAAAAATAATATATCCCTATCAGGTGATAAATATTGGAAGAAAAATATTTACATGTGGATGCCAGGACCGAAAGCTAATGAATTGTTTTTTAATTCTGACGAGGCAAACTTGGGATCTGCAATATTTGGGAGAAAGAGCATTTTACTATACTTCATTGACAGGTAGTTTAGAGGATAAAAATTCAGTTGAAGAGAGTCTTCATAATTTGGGCTTTAACCCAAAAGTATTTCTGAAAACTAGACAAGAAGAAAAATCAAAAGGTGTAGATGTTCACTTGACTACTGATATTTTGTCGAATGCATATCTCAATAATTATGATGTTGCTCTTATTGTAACTGGAGATGCTGATTTTATACCTGCGATAGAAGAAGTTAAACGTTTGGGTAAAATTGTCTATGTTTGTTTTTTCACAGGAAAGGAAAACGGTCTTAGTCCTCGGTTATCATTGACATCAGATAAGAATATTAACATTACGGGGTTGTTTGAAAAGGTATGGCGAGAATGGAAGTCTTCGTAAGCTGCCTTCTAACAAGACCAATAAACTAGGAGAGGGAGTGTTAGAAATTCTGTGTCATTTCAGTAAAATTAGCAAAAATAGGAATGACACATGTCTGAACAATTCGATTTCAATAAAGCCCTGGCTGCCTTGCAGAACGGTCAAGACCTGACTGGCAAGAATGGCATCCTTACTCCACTCATCAAGCAACTGACAGAAGCAGCTCTCAAGGCTGAACTGGAGTCACATCTCGCGCTTGATGAAGCATCAAATCGTAAGAACGGCTCCAGCAGGAAAACGATCAAGTCAACGTCAGGAAGCTTCGATCTGGACACCCCCAGAGACCGTGCAGGCTCCTTTGAGCCACAACTGATCAAGAAGCACCAGACCCACCTGACTGATGAGATTGAGCGCAAGATTATCTCCATGTTTGGCCTGGGAATGAGCTACCAGGATATCGCCTCACATGTTGCTGAACTCTACGGTCTGAGCATCTCCAACGCACTGATCAGCAGTGTAACTGACAAGCTCATCCCCGAGCTGAAGCAGTGGCAACAGCGCCCTCTGGAGAGCCATTACCCATTTGTCTGGCTGGATGCCATCCACTACAAGGTCAAAGAGGATGGACGCTATGGCAGCAAGGCCGTCTACACCGTGCTGGGCCTGAACCTGGAGGGCAAGAAGGAGATACTCGGCCTCTATCTCTGAAAGTGAAGGAGCTAACTTTTGGCTATCGGTACTGACTGATCTCAGTAATCGCGGTATAGAGGATATCCTGATTGCCTCTGTCGATGGACTGAAAGGCTTTCCAGAGGCCATTAACAGCATCTTTCCTGATACAGAGGTTCAGCTCTGCGTGATACACCAGATCCGCAACTCGATGAAGTACGTTGCCTCTAAGAATCAGAAAGCCTTTATGGCCGATCTAAAGCCCGTCTACAAGGCAGTGAACAAGGAGGCGGCAGAGGCGGCGCTGGGCGAGCTGGAGAGTCGCTGGGGCGCCCAGTACCCAATCGTACTCAAGTCGTGGCGCAGCAAGTGGGAAAATCTATCTGTCTACTTCAAATACCCTGCGGACATCCGTCGCGTGGTTTACACCACCAATGCCATTGAGGCTGTACATCGGCAGTTCCGTAAGCTGACCAAAACCAAGGGCCTTCCCGAATGAAAACAGCCTCATGAAGCTGCTCTATATGGGAATCCAGAATGCTTCAAAGAAATGGACCATGCCGATTCAGAACTGGAATTTGACTCTGTCCCAGTTGTCGATATATTTTGAAGGCCGGTTAGATGGCGTTTTGGATATTTAACCGATTAGGCTGACACAGAATTCTGAACGCCCTCCTAGGACATTTTAAAGCGTGGTTTCTTTTGTGTAATTACGCTACGATATCATTCTACACAATAGAAACTACGCTTTAAAATGCCTGTTATTGGCGACGTTGATGTAAGCTCGGTATTTTTGAGCTTTGATCTCAGTTGATTGTATTAGCCAATTCTTACTGCCTACTTGGTCGCACTGCTGGCCCATTGATCTGACACTGAATGTCAGATCAGGTCTTAGTTACTACAGCTCATGCCGTGCTCAGCGAATTCCTTAATGGCTTCTTCTGGCCATCCCACGCGCCCTTTGCTAATCGGTATCTTCTTGGGAAATTCACCTTTCGCCTCCTGGCGGTAAATGGTTGCCCGGCTTAACCCCGTTATCTCAATAACTTGCTTGATATTCAGTATTTTTTTCATATCTCTCATGCCTAACTAGTTGCTGTTTCTGACCTCGCTGCGCTCGGCAGCAAAGCTAGTTCGTTAGCGCGCCAAGCGAAGCTTGGTGCATCTTGCAGGGTGAAAGTCCCTGTCGGGTAAGGATTAGCCACCCACCCGTATTGAGTGTTGCGCTTGTGGCGGAGTGCGGGGAGAGCAAGCGCTTTCCAGTTACTGGATGACTATCCACTGACCACCGCATGAACAAAACAGGTGAAGCGTACACAGCGAATCGTATAGGCCATAGGGTGTCCGCGCACCTGAGAGCTGGAATCGCCTCGACATAAATAACTGTTCCGAGTGATGAGAGCTGTAACGTACTCGAAATCCAAGTGAAGCAACCGAGTTGGCAAGGTTGTGGAGACTCGGCGGGGTTCTCAAGCTGTGGCATGTACGAAGAGATGTATCGAGAACTTGGGAGACCCTAATGGTTCCCGGCAAAGTGCCGGGTAGGGAAGCCAAGCCGAAAGGTGAGGCGCTGCTGGTAAGGTATGCAGATGATTTTGTCTGTGCGTTTCGCTACCGAGAGGACGCGGAGCGATTTTACCGGACACTGCCGAAACGATTGGGTAAGTTTGGATTGGAGCTATCACCAGAGAAGACCCGGTTAATACGATTCAGTCGTTTCCATCCCGGTGGAAAACGGCGGATCTGTTTTTGGGCTTTGAACTGTACTGGGGGCATGATCGCCAAAGGCGACCTCGCCTACACCGGAGAACGGCAAAGAAGAAGTTGGTGCAGGCGGTCAAAGGGATGGGGAGTGGATTAAGCAGTTTCGCCACCTCCCACTGGCTGACTTCCGCATTGCACTGAATCGCCGCCTCCGGGGGCACTATCAATACTTTGGATTGATAGGTAACAGTCGGCAGGTATGGCTTTACTACAAGGAAGTGATCGAACGTGTTTATAAGTGGCTGAACAGGCGAAGCCAAAGACGGAGCTACACTTGGGTGGGGTTAAATGAGATGCTGAGGCAACAGGGAATCCTGAAGCCGGAAGTAAGGAAGCTTAACTTCCCCAGGACATACCTGATATATGAATAGGGACTCCAGCATTGCGCGGGAGTGAGTATTACTGAGGAGCCGGATGCGGTAGTACCGCACGTCCGGATCTGCATGGGGGCGCTTTGGGTAACCGGGCGTCCTACCATTACGTTCGCTGGTTTATGCGTAAGCACAAAGCGATTAGGCGCAGTAAAATGCGTGCGATGGCGCTTTTTGCCCGATGCATGAAGGAAAGCCCCGGTTTGTTTGTTCACTGGCGTGAGGGGATGAAAGGTGCGTATGCTTGATGGGAGCGGTATGAGCGGAGACGTTCACGTACCGTTCTGCGAGAGGCTGAGGGTGAGAGTCCCTTGGTCTACTCTCCTCCCAAAATCTTTCACTAGGTTGAAACTCACTTGGTCACCCACGAGCTCCTCGGGAGGCCCTTGCGGCTACGATAGGACGCCACGGTACTTGGCCAGCAACCGATCAATATCAGCATTCCACAGCGCCCACGACTCCTTCGGGAGGCCCTTGCGGGTACGATAGGTCGACACAGTAGATGAGCGCTCGATACCCAGCATCCGAGCAATCTCAGGATTCGTCATCGACTGCCATTGCTCGTCGGTTACAGAATCCCAGTCATACTTGGTCGCCTTCGGGGCGCTCGGGAGGCCCTTGCGGGTACGATAGGTCGACACAGCAGATGAGCCCTCGATACCCAGCATCCGAGCAATCTCAGGATTCGTCATCGACTGCCATTGCTCGTCGGTTACAGAACTCCAGTCATGCTTCGCCCTTACGGGGGGTTTATTCATATTTGGGCACTTTCCTCAAAACCGGTAACCCTATCTTTTTCACGAGGATGTGCCAGATAAGGTCTGAACTAATACAATACAGTCAGGCGAATTGCTTGCCAAAGGGTTCTCTCTATTCGAGTTATCCACCCCTATCCAAGCGAGCGCTGCCAGCCATGGAGAGCGAAGCGAAGGAGTAGCTCCTCTGTAATAATCCAACCCGTTACAGCAACTTCCACCACCCAAAAGTGATTTATTCTGAATCGGTTTCAGTCGCTGCCAGCCATGGAGAGCGAAGCGAAGGCTGGTAATCCCCGGTAGCCGTGAGGCCGCACTGCTTACCCGTCGTGCGCGTAGCGCGCCAGAGGGGAAGCAAAGTAGGCATCCGAACACGGCGTCCAGTCACTGGGAACTGACTGCGAAGCGGTAACGAGCTTGCGATGTTATCGCGTAGCGGTCAGTGACCAGGACGGCCGGGGCACTAATAGGCTGTCAAAGATTGAGTGCAAAAGGGGGACTTGGATGTCCTGTTTTGCATCACGAAATCGAAGACTCGCTTATTCGTTTTCGTTTTTTGCTGCTTCCTCTGCTGCCTTCTTGTTGTTTTTCACGGCTTTTCTAAGCGCCCCTTGCAGAGACCTGATGCTGGCTCTTACTTTCTCGACCTGCTCGTCTGAGACCACCTGTCCTACCTCCAGGGCCTCGGTGATCCGATCCACAGTATAGTGGGCATGATTAACAGCCATCGCGCGACTATGGGCCTTCTCTTTGTCTTTCTGGTCTGTCAGCCAGCCCTCGACCTGGGCGGCCTCTTCATCGGTCAGGTGCTCGCGCACATGGGCTGGGATTGAAGTATTCCCGGTCGGGAACCCAGCGATCATTTTTTGAGTGCTGCGCTTCTTCTCCGGGAGATAGATAGAGCGGAGAAGCTGAACCCTTGAGCCTTTAACCTTGATTTGTATAGTCATACCCTTTTATGAAAATTCGTCATACTCATATAATAAATGACCAGACGTATCCTATCAAGAGTTGTCGTCATTGCATTATCTGGTTGCTGGTCATGCTTCGCTGACCGTCAAGGAAGGCTGAAAGCCGAGGCGGTTAGTCCCCGGTAGTCGCGAGGCGATACTGGATGCCCGGCGTGCGCATAGCGCCAGAGGGAATCCAAAGATCGCATACGAACGTGACGTCAAGTCATCTCGGGAGCCAGCGACGAAGCAGTAACGAGCCTGCGATGTTATTGCGTAGTGCTGGAGACCGGGACGGCCGGGGCAATAATAGGCTGTCGAAGATTGAGTGCAAAAGGGGGACTCGGATGTCCCGTTTTGCATCACGAAATCGAAGACTCGCTTATAAATGGAGCTGTCTATGCCTACATAAATACCATACCATAATAAACCATATCTTCAGCAGGTATGACCAGGCATTCTCATGCAAGGTCCGACGTCATACCTATATAGGTGTGCTTCATATGAAGTAGACCCTATGGCTTATAAATTAACGGGTCACAAGGAGCCATGCCTGTAATAGGTATGGCTATACATATCAGACAATGCCTATCAAGGTATGTCGTCATGCAATAGCCGATCACCAATCATATCCGGTATGGCATTGCCTATGCGTAGGCAAATAGTGTACCAGAAAACCGCCGCAAGACATATCTATAGACGGTATGATCAGTCGTGATTTATATAAATATGTCGTCATGCCTATAAAGGTACGCTATACGAAGAAGTCAATACAAAGTAAGGCATGACTATATAAAAGTATACCCGATTACCCATAAACCTCAGCCATTCTCAAGAAGCGATAAGGCATTGGTGGTGTACGCAACGCAACAAAGAGCAATCGCTCAATCATTTCTGGAAGATTGAAGCGACGATTAAACCGATATTCGAATTCGGCAAGATAACGAGGTACATGTTTTTTTCGTATAGCATGAAAAGTTCCCTGCAAAGAATTCTTGACGTTGCCAAGCATGCGACGATTATCAAGATAGTTGTCCAATTCTCTACGCTGCTTCGTCTCTAATTCCAGCTCCTCTCGAGTCCTGATTCTCCGGGTTCAGCCATACTTCACCGACTGGCGTCCAGTTCCGTGTTTCTCTACTCCAACGCTCTGGGTTTCGTTGCTTTGCAGCTTCGTAGACCGTCTCCCGATTCGCAAGAATCGACAGCTCCACACCACTATGACGTTGGGCGGGTGTCACGAACTGAATCCCGCTGTGACGGTGCTCTTTCGTTATACCAGCGAATGAAATTGTAAACCCAGTCACGCGCAGCATCTAAGCTCTCAAACGGTTTCGACGGAAATGCCGGTGTGTATTTCATTGTCCCAAACAAACTCTCAGAATAGGGGTTGTCGTTGCTCACCGAAGGGCGACTGAATGACGGCACTACACCCAACTTTTGCAGTGTCGCCAGCATGGTTGCACCTTTCATCGGTGATCCATTATCAGAGTGAAGCACCAGCCCACGTTCATGGATACCCTCCGTCAGGCAGGCTTTACGGATCAACAGCGAGGCATTATCAGCTGTCTCATTTTCGTGGATTTCCCACCCGACAATCTTGCGGCTGTAGATGTCCATCACTAGGTAAAGCCTGTAGAACATTCCGGTGATGGTCGTTGCCAAGAATGTGATATCCCAACTCCATACCTGATTCGGGGCTGTAGCCTTGTAAGCCGCTGGCTTGCTCACTCGCCTCGGTGCTTGCACTCTCCCACGGCGATGCAACTGATCTTCCTCCTTCAGTACCCTGTAAAAGCTGGACTCGGAAGCGATATAGGTGTCTTTGTCGGCCAGTGCCGGTACGATCTGTGATGGCGGTAGGCTTTGGTATGCTTCCTCATTACACGTCTCCAGGATCTGCTGTCGCTCCTCCGGTTTCAGTTTGTTCGCGGGCTCTGGGCGTTTAACATCCGGTCGGCCATCGGCATTGACCGCATCACCATCAGTCCAGCGCTTATAGGTGCGCAGACTGATCTCCAGTACCTCGCAGGCTTTTTGCGCTGATGCACCGGCACCTACCGCTTCTTCGATCAATTCAACAGCTCTACGGCGATCTGGGACATTGATCATTCTTCCTCTCCGTCCCCCAGATCGCCTGGGCTTTTTTCTCAGAACCAGTAGGGCTGCGGTTTCAGCTAGCGCTTTCTCTTTGCGGTTAAGATCTCGCTCCAACTCTTTGATCCGCTTCTCATCCACTTTACGGATATCCTTTAACCGCTTGTTCTGATTTCGATCCCAGTCATTCGCTTGTTCACAGGCTTCTCGCCACTCACCGATCTGTTCGGCATACAGTCCACGCTCACGACAGTAAGCGGATAGCTCAGCCTCATTCATTGGTGCAGTCTCAACAACCGCTGTGAACTTATCTGTGGCACTCCATCCGGTGGGAGTGCTGTCTCCATCAGGCATCAATCGCCCTTCAGCACGGGCTGCTTTTCTCCAGTTGTACAGCGTGCCTTCGCAGATCCCTTCCTCCTTGGATATCTCTGGTATCGTTTTATTGTTCGGCGGCAGCATCTTTTTCAGTACCGATTCTTTCCGCTCTTTTGGATAACCCATTTATTGCTCTCTATGCCCACTCTCATTGGTTATTGAAGTCCCATCCTACCGGGTGGACAACTATCCTGACAGAGGGGGCTGATCATAGAAATGGACCCCGATTTTCGGACAGCCGCTTAAGTGTATTCTGCCTCTCTGACTATGCTTCTTCCGGCAGCATGATTTCTCCAAAATATGCCTGATCCGGGGTTTTTCCCAAGCTCTGGTGTTTCCGTTCCGAATTGTAAAACTTCAAGTAGTCGCCAATTCCGGAACGTGCTTCATTCACAGACTCATAGGCCCGCAGATAGACCTCTTCATATTTGACGCTACGCCAAAGCCGCTCAATGAAGACATTGTCCACCCAACGCCCCTTGCCGTCCATACTGATCTTTACCCCTGACGCCTTCAGTACGCTCGTAAATGCCTCACTTGTGAATTGTGCTCCTTGATCTGTGTTGAATATCTCTGGTGCACCATAACGTCTAATAGCTTCCTCCAGTGCATCAACACAAAAGTCACTCTCCATCGTGTTGGAAAGACGCCAGCTCAATACTCTGCGACTATACCAGTCCATAATTGCCACCAGATAAACAAAACCTCTGGCCATCGGAATATAGGTAATGTCACTGCAGTAAACCTGGCCTGGGCGATTGATATCCAACCCCTTCAACAGGTAGGGGTAGATCTTGTGTCCCTTGCCTGGCCGGCTGGTACCCTTCTTGGGATATAAGGCCGTTACCCCCATTTGGCGCATCAACCGCTGTACACGTTTGCGGTTGATATCGTAACCCTCTTCCCATAGCCAATCACGAATCCGGCGGCTGCCATAGAAGGGGCGCTTCAGGTGCATCTCATCAATGCGGTGCATCAGCTTCAGGTCTTCGTCTGACACGCCCTTGGGCTGATAGTAAACAGAAGACCGATTCAGTGACAGCAACTGGCATTGACGGGTTGCAGGCAAAGTATGCTGCCGATCGATCATCCCTTTCCTTTCGGACCGTGAATCCTTTCCAGTCCTTGTTCTAAAAAATCCCGTTCCATAGTTAGCTGACCAATCTTGGCGTGCAGCTCTTTGATCTTGTGCTCACTCTCCTCGGCCTGTTTCTCAGAGCGACCAAATACCTGATCGGCATTGCCCATCAGTTGACGCCTCCACTCGGTGATCTGATTGGGATGAACATCAAACTGTTCAGCCAGTTCTGCCATAGTTTTATCACCCTTCAAGGCTGCGACAGCGAATTATAACTGAATCTGGTGTTTGAGTAGTTGAAAAGGGCGGCGTATCTGGTTGATTTGTTGTTGCGAGACATCAAAACAACCATTGGAGATACGCCACCATGAGTAAGAATAACGTTGTTAAGCTGGCAGGTCGAGATACGATTATCGATCCGCTGACAGAGTTGCTGAGAAGCGGTGCAGAGCAGTTGATCTACCAGGCGGTAGAGGCAGAGTTGCTGGAGCTGTTGGCGGAGCACACCGAGCGACGGACAGAGGATGGCAAGGCGGGTGTGGTGCGTAATGGTCATCTGCCAGCTCGTAAACTGCAGACAGGATTGGGGCCGGTCACGGTCGAGATCCCCAAAGTTCGAGCGAAGACCGGCGAGCCGGTGACGTTCCGATCAGCTCTGGTACCGCCGTATGTACGCAAGACGAAGTCACTGGAAGCGGCGCTGCCGTGGCTCTACCTGAAGGGGATTTCCAGTGGTGAGATGGGTGAGGCCCTGAAAGTGCTGGTGGGTCCGGATGCAACAGGCTTGTCGGCCAGCACGGTATCGCGTCTGAAGCAGGTCTGGGCAGAAGAATATCGGAGCTGGTGTGAGGAGCGCCTGGATAAGGAGCATTGGGTGTATGTGTGGGCAGACGGTGTCTACAGCGGACTGAGAGCAGAGCAGACGAAGCTGTGTGCCCTGGTGGTGATCGGTGTGAATGAGCGTGGTGAGAAGCATTTTCTGGCAATTGAGGATGGTGTGCGGGAGTCCACGCAGAGCTGGCGGGAGGTACTGTTGAAGCTGAAGTCACGCGGACTGAACCCGCCCAAATTGGCGATCGGTGACGGTGCCATGGGCTTCTGGGCTGCGCTGGAGGAAGTATATCCTGAGACGCGCCAGCAGCGCTGCTGGATGCACAAGACCATGAACGTGCTGAACTGCCTGCCAAAGACAGCTCAGCCGAAAGCGAAGCAGGCACTGCATAACATCTGGCAGGCGGAGACTCAGGCCGATGCGGAAAAGGCCTTTGATCTGTTTATCAAAACGTATGAGCCGAAGTATCCGAAGGCTGCCATCTGTCTGCACAAAGACCGAGAGGAACTGATGGCTTTCTATCACTTTCCGGCACAGCACTGGCAGAGCATTCGGACCAGCAATCCGATTGAATCAACCTTCGGGACAATCCGCCATCGAACCAAGCGTTCCAAGGGCTGCCTATCGCGTGACGGCATGCTACACATGATGTTCAAACTCGGCCTGTGTGCCGAGAAGAAGTGGAGACGATTACGGGGTTTCGGTTACCTGGCGAAGGTGATAACCGGAATCAAATTTAAAGATGGTGTTGAGGTAACAGGAGTCGATCAGGTCGCCGCTTGATTCAACTGGTTAAACACCAGATTTGACTATAACTCTGCCACAGCTACCTTGGCCTTGAAGTTTGATGAATGGTTTCTACGTTTTCTTCTCATCTTCTGCTCCTGTCTCTCGGACAATAGTGTTGCAGAAGACACTTAAACTTTCCTTATCCCTGTCCGACTACTGGGGTCCACCACTCATAACCCCTATTTTTTATGAAACAAAACACCTGTTTTTTATTTCATTCAGCCCAAGAAAAACCCGGTCAAGGGGGATTTGACCGGGTTAAAGGGCACTAGGAGTTAGTGTTTTGAAACACTATTGCGGATATTGATTCATCAAAATAATTACTTTTTTAGTTCAATTTGCATAGGTTGTTTAAAATATTCCAAAGCATTAAGAACAAATCTCGAATATACTCCAGCCTCACCGCCACCCATTGAAATAGCTACGTCGATTGTTTCATATATTTCTTCATCTTTAGCACCTGCATCTAAAGCTTGTTTAAGATGCCATTCTATACATGATTCACATTTGGTAACTATTGATACTGTCAATGCAATAAGTTCTTTAGTTTTTGTATCTAATGCGCCATTACTAAATGCTTTCTCTTCTAATTCTAGAAATATTTTATATGTCTTAATATTACTAAGGAATGATAGATGTGATTTTTTTCTATCATTTCTGCTTTGCTCTATTTTTTTAAAGATATATTTTGACATATCATTTATTCTCTTTTGAAACACTATTGCTGATATTGATTCACTGAAATAATGATATTACTATTGATCACTGTAATGTTCAACATCAGGGAATGGGTCATAAAAATGGTGGAGTAATTTACTCCATTCTTTATAGTCATTTGATTGCTTAAATCCTACTGTATGATCTTCAAGCGTTTCCCAGTTTACTAATAATATATATCGATTACCTTTTTCTATACATCTCTTTAGTTGATGTGATACATATCCATTAGATCGTGATATTATTTCTTGTGCTTTTTTAAAAGCACATTCAAAATCTTTTTCTTGAGTCGGCCTAATATTAAGTATTGCAACTTCCAGTATCATATAAATCTACTCTATTTTGAATCACTATTCCTGATATTGATTCAGCTGATTATCTATAAATTTATGAATAAATATGTAACATTACTTCATTAATTGATGTGAAATCAGATATTCTCTTATCATGCACAATAGAATTACCTACTAGAATGAAATTGTAACCTAGATCTTCAGATGCATTTTTATCATATTCAGAATCACCAAAATAGGTATTTGAAGCTACCATATTCTTTAAAGATCGGCTTTCAGCAATCCTCATTATCTCTGCTTTTGAATAATGATCGTTAGATGATGCAATTGGAATATTTTTAAATTCTATTCCTGCAAACCTTAATTTAAGTATAGCACTCTCAAACCAACCACCTGTTGCAATTGATAATACAACGTCTTTTCTACTATGTAAATAATCAATAAATTCAGATGCTCCAGGTACTTCAATAATGCAGTCCTGGCTAATTCTTTTGTTTAATTTAGTTATGTAAATATTTTTGACCTTATTCATTATATCACGATATTCACCAATAACATTTTCTTTCAGTAATATTTCTGAAAGTATGCCGCTATCTGTTATATTCTCATAATTAGACCAGCATTTGTCTGGAGTTATACCAATAACTTCTTTTACCGATTCAATATAGCATTCATTATCTATATCATTTGACTGTACAATCGTTCCATCAACATCAAACATTATGTGGTACATATCTGTTGATCCATTAGCTATACCTGAAACACTATTCCTAATATTGACTCAATGAATCATCTTCTTATATGTATACAATCTGTCATTAGAGACACTAAGTAAGTAAATCCTAATTTAGTATATAATTTTAACGCTTGTTTATTATGTCCAAATACATGCAATCTAACCTCATCTACTCCTTTTCTATTATAGTGCTTTTTAGTCTTTTTTATTAGCTTAGTAGCTATTCCTCTCTCTCTTTGGTTTTTAATTACATACAATCTCTTTATTAGTCCATATTCCTTTTTCTTTAATGGTGCGCTTCCTTTAGATAGCTCTGATACAATGATCCCTATAATATTATTATTATAACATGCCATTAGTATTATATTATTTTTATTACTTATAATTTTCCTTATCTCTTTTTTTGATGGCCCGTTTTGTATGTCTGGTTGAATATATATACTTGGCCATTCCTCATAGTCTTCCTTATGATTCAATAATAATATATTTCTAATGTCATCAACATCTTTAATCCTAGCCTTTCTTATTACTATATCTTTCATTGATTTTCTGAAACACTATTCCTGATATTGATTCATAATTATTTATTACTATACTATGTTAATCCGTAGAGTAATAATCACATATCGCAGCTTCATTCGATTTTACTTTTACATTTTTACCAAATCTAAAGCATCGAATTCCCTCTCCATGCGCTTCAAGATTACATATTCTATACACACACAAAAAACAATTTTTTATTTTTATTCCTTTTTTATGTGCATTATATACATGATCTATGAAAGTATTACCTGCGACTTCAAAACCCATATTAAAATGCAGTGAATTTGGATTGATTACATATTTATATATTAAACAATAATTATATCTAGTACAAAACGTTTTTATATTTAATAAAGTTTCTCTACCCATTATAGATTTTCCGCTATTATATACATAGAAGTAATGGTGTTTAATGTTCTCGCATATACATTCATTTTTAGTTAGATATATTTGTTTTGGCTTGAATCCTGTAAATACTGCATCATTAATTGTTATATTACACTTAGTTATTTTCAATAAGTCTGTATCATCTTTAAGTTTTATCTCAATAATTCGACTTCCTGAGTGTTCTTTTTTTTCAGAAATAAGATGAGTAACGGCGATTTCAATATATATTTTTTCTGTAGGATAGGATTTACTTAATAAAGTCAAGTCAGGAATAAATTCATTGTCTTTTGACTCTATCTTTACCTCTTTATATATGCCTGTTAAATTATGTTTTTGTATTTTTGTGCCGATATCACATTCATTTGCAAGAATGTCTTTATAATGACTGCATATTTGTTCATGTTCTAATTCAATTGTAAATGATTTGTTGTTTTCAACGCATTCTAAATAAGTATTATAGAATATATTTTTACCTAGTATATGTAAATAGGTTTCTGAATTGCACCCCATATCTGCTTTATGTGCAAAATGTGGCTTCATTATCTTTCCATTAACCTTAGCTATTAGTTCTTTATTACACCCAATACATGTATATTCTCCTATAAAATTCTTTCCTCTGAGTGTTTCAGCTGAAACAATTCCATCTGATTCATCTTTTGCATATCTATATTTAACCATCACTGTTATTACATAGTATTATCATATGAAACACTATTACTAATATCGAGTCAGCTTCTCACTCTACATGGTGACCATTTCACTTGTATGATAGTAAGTCATGTATAACAGGGTCTTTCTAAACAGAGAGAAATGGACCCCAATTTTCGGACAGCCGCTTAAGTGTATTCTGCCTCTCTGATTATGCTGCTTCCGGCAACATGATTTCACCAAAATATGCCTGATCCGGGGTTTTTCCCAAGCTCTGGTGTTTCCGTTCCGAATTGTAAAACTTCAAGTAGTCGCCAATTCCGGAACGTGCTTCATTCACAGACTCATAGGCCCGCAGATAGACCTCTTCATATTTGACGCTACGCCAAAGCCGCTCAATGAAGACATTGTCCACCCAACGCCCCTTGCCGTCCATACTGATCTTTACCCCTGACGCCTTCAGTACGCTCGTAAATGCCTCACTTGTGAATTGTGCTCCTTGATCTGTGTTGAATATCTCTGGTGCACCATAACGTCTAATAGCTTCCTCCAGTGCATCAACACAAAAGTCACTCTCCATCGTGTTGGAAAGACGCCAGCTCAATACTCTGCGACTATACCAGTCCATAATTGCCACCAGATAAACAAAACCTCTGGCCATCGGAATATAGGTAATGTCACTGCAGTAAACCTGGCCTGGGCGATTGATATCCAACCCCTTCAACAGGTAGGGGTAGATCTTGTGTCCCTTGCCTGGCCGGCTGGTACCCTTCTTGGGATATAAGGCCGTTACCCCCATTTGGCGCATCAACCGCTGTACACGTTTGCGGTTGATATCGTAACCCTCTTCCCATAGCCAATCACGAATCCGGCGGCTGCCATAGAAGGGGCGCTTCAGGTGCATCTCATCAATGCGGTGCATCAGCTTCAGGTCTTCGTCTGACACGCCCTTGGGCTGATAGTAAACAGAAGACCGATTCAGTGACAGCAACTGGCATTGACGGGTTGCAGGCAAAGTATGCTGCCGATCGATCATCCCTTTCCTTTCGGACCGTGAATCCTTTCCAGTCCTTGTTCTAAAAATCCCGTTCCATAGTTAGCTGACCAATCTTGGCGTGCAGCTCTTTGATCTTGTGCTCACTCTCCTCGGCCTGTTTCTCAGAGCGACCAAATACCTGATCGGCATTGCCCATCAGTTGACGCCTCCACTCGGTGATCTGATTGGGATGAACATCAAACTGTTCAGCCAGTTCTGCCATAGTTTTATCACCCTTCAAGGCTGCCACAGCTACCTTGGCCTTGAAGTTTGATGAATGGTTTCTACGTTTTCTTCTCATCTTCTGCTCCTGTCTCTCGGACAATAGTGTTGCAGAAGACACTTAAACTTTCCTTATCCCTGTCCGACTACTGGGGTCCACCACTGAGGTCACTATGAACAAAACTGAACTTATAGAGGCCATTGCTGAATCGGCCGGTACATCTAAATCCACCGCACAAGCCGCTGTTAATGCACTCCTGAGTAATATCAGCGACTCCCTTATTAAAGGTGACGATGTACAGATTGTCGGATTTGGTACCTTTACTGTGCGTGATCGTGCTGCCCGCACCGGTCGTAATCCACAAACAGGGGCCACCTTGAATATTCCCGCTTCTAAAGTGCCTGCTTTTAAACCAGGCAAGGCGCTCAAGGACAGTGTAAACAACGTTTAGATAGTCTTATTGATTTTTTTTGAGTCATCTAAAGATTGAAGCTGAAACGCTTTCACACACAAAAATTCACAGTCTCTAATAAAGCCACATTGGCAGGCCCGCATAGGAAGCAGGCTGCACACCAGAAAGTGCTAATGGCCAAAAATATGCTTTCAACGAGCCCTTTCTTTCTTAATCCATATGGTTATTCAAGTTCATCAATAACCTGATCAGCGCCAATCAAAGGGATAAGGCGAAGGATCACGT
Organism: Candidatus Sedimenticola sp. (ex Thyasira tokunagai); assembly: GCA_037318855.1. GTDB lineage: Bacteria > Pseudomonadota > Gammaproteobacteria > Chromatiales > Chromatiaceae > Vondammii. The sequence continues at coordinate 258,959 of CP134874.1, forward strand.
TCTCCATTACGCCAGGGTCTCCCTTCGCCACTTTTTTTACCTTTCTCTCGCGCCAGTCGAGCGTATTGATCAAGTTCGATGCCACAACTGAGTGTGTATCGAGGTTATCAACTGGAACTTCTGTAGCAGCCCCTCTAATACTGGTACTGATTGGGCAGCATATCAGCAGGCCTGACTTCTGATTGTACACCTTGCTTGACAGAACTAGGGCCGGACGGTATTTGCCTATTTCCTTCCCCTTGGTAGGGTCGAAGTCAAGGAATACGATGTCATTCCTCTCTGGTATATACCTTCTCGACACTTCAACTCCCGACTTCGCTATCGAGGACAGTGGGCAGTTCATCTGCGTGTGCCTTGTGAGGAGTCATACCGACAAGCATGTCAGCTTCGCTATAGGGAAGCTTAAGGCGTTTCACAGCCTTCTTTCGGGAGATCATAAGTCCGGCTTTTGTTACCTCGATAGCAATCTTATCACCTTTACCCAGATGGGCCATATCGCACATCGGACGGGTGACGCGGATACCCAAGCTGTTACCCCACGGCTGTATCGTGCCCTCAAACTTTGCTTTCGCTAATGCTGTCATACTAGCTCCCTATTAGTTGTAACAATGTAGTTACAATTAAGTATATCCAATGTAGTTACGATGTCAACCAAAAAAACGCCCGAAGATAGCTATCTTTCCCTTAAACACTATTACTGATTTTGATTCAGAGGATAACCCCGCCCGAGTTGATGGCATTATTATGACTTAACTATCATGTAGGATTCTTAAATTCCCAAGGGTTTAATATATCAACACTCGTAGAAATGAAATCGTCAACATTCCTTGTAACTACCGTCATATCATGAACCATTGCAGTAGCCGCAATAATGGCGTCCCGATCTGATCGCGGATCAGGTACATGCAATTTGGCACAGCGTTGCGCTACCGCAGTATCTACAACAAGAATTCGATCAGAGAATGCAGGCAAAACGTGTGTGTTGATCCAGGAGCGAAGCATTGCCCCTTGCCGGGGGTCTCGCCGTTCGACCAAAAGTATTCCAGTTTCAAGCTCTAGAATGGTAATGACCGATAAGAAAAGTCTTGTTGCTGAAACACTCTCTGCCCAAGTCACGACATTTTTGTCAGCTTTAGTGGTTTTTGCTTTTCTCAATTCTGAAATGACATTGGTATCGAGAAGGTACATTATGAAAAATCCGCAGGCTTATACAGATCATTGTCCAGTCGATGGGGTTCAAACCCTATTTCCGCAGCCTCTGACATTGCAAGTAATTCAATAATACTTTCTTTCTTATCTGTAATTGCTTGATACTCCTCAATAGTTAGCAAAACATGTGCAGTATGCCCCCGATCAGTAATAAAGACTGGCCCATGTAAAGCGGCCCGCTTTGCCTTGCTGACATCGTGATTAAACTCTCTACTGGAAACGGTAGTAATGCTCATAACTAGTAACCTACTCTAATTAACTCTAGCGTAGGTATGTTACTACATTGGTGGCGGAAGCGCAATAAATGTAGGTATGTGCCTATATGTAATTTTGATGTGCAACCTTAAAAAAACTGATGGCTATTACATACTAATCCAGCACATTGCTATTTTTGCAATAGAATATTGATTCAGATGCTCACCTCGTATGGCAAGCATTGCAGTAGTATTTACACCCAATTTTATGAATCTCGTGCTCTCCAGTAGATTGAGCATTTTATTTACACAGTAATTCCCCTGATGTTTTTCACTCTTTTAGTCCCATCCCAAGCCGTTTCAATTGAAGATCCAACAGGAAAAAATCTTTCTTATTGATTAACCTATTCGGAGGTTAGGTTTAACACTGAGCTATCACGGCGATAGCCGCGTTCATAAGCTGATTATTCCCTTTGGCTGACGAAGAGAAGCCATCAAATAACGTCCGAAGGCGAAGGCAAGGACTCCCTTTAAGCGCCATGGATGGCTGAGGGTAGGCGGGCGTTGTTGCGCCTGGAAAAAAACACCATTCTTTCATTTATCCACAGGACCAAACGTTAAAGATCTTTTATTAAGTTAATCGCGCGCGCGCGTTACGGTTTGGTGAGACCGTATCTCAGTGCGTAGAAAATGGATACGATTTGATCCCTGGATAATAGCGGACCCCCGTTTGCATCAGTGCCGCCTAGCTTTATACAAATATCCCTAGACAGATTTTTAATGTACCCCTCACTTCTACCTATCTCGCTCGCGATTGTCTTATTGGATTTGTGATTTAGATACCCTTGAAATACCTTTTGTTCTACTGGGGTTAAAATAGCTATCCAGTTCTTGCAGAAAATATCCGGGCGATACCATCTGGTCATCACCTCCACATGGAAAAGCCGGATGAATTCACTCACAATAACCTCCCTTTCGATTAAAAAGTTGTAGAAATCCCTATCTCCATTACTGCCGATAATGCTAGAGACAACAAAATATGGGTTTTCGTGCATTAAGAGGTACGTCTTACCACTAGTGATCTGGTGATCTCGAGCGAATTGGAAGACCTCTCTTTCCTTTTTAGTCATTTCGTTCATCTTGCGCTCAGTCTGCCAATCAATCACTTTTGTTTCGCCAGCAGCAGCTTTGGATAAGATGGGATCATGCAGGTCTAAGCGAGCTTCGTTGTAGGCCCCCACGAACGGGCCGTAGAAACCTGAAGCCATAAATACCGGTGGGCATTTACCCAGCATAATGTGGGGAATGATTGCATAAAGAACACCTCTCAAACCCAGCTTATCGAGTGCCTTCTCAAGGGCGGCAAAACCTTCGTCTATATTAGTAGCTCGTCTGAGCTCTTCAGTAAAATCAGATCGGATCTGGTTATAGTTTTTCATAGCTCTCTTAAAAGCAAAACCTATACCAAGTCTAAACTACATCAGTATCTTATTGTTATGATTGAATAATCATGGATCTACTGGATTGACTGGATTGACTCCTCAGGGTTTTTCATGTCATAATGACAAGCGTGTCTTTGATCTCGTGATGCGTTTTGGGAGGAGAGTAGACCAAGGGGCTCTCACCCTCAGCCTCTCGCAGAACGGTAAGTGAACGTCTCCGCTCATACCGCTCCCATCAAGCATACGCACCTTTCATCCCCTCACGCCAGTGAACAAACAAACCGGGGCTTTCCTTCATGCATCGGGCAAAAAGCGCCATCGCACGCATTTTACTGCGCTTAATCGCTTTGTGCTTACGCATAAACCAGCGAACGTAATGGTAGGACGCCCGGTTACCCAAAGCGCCCCCATGCAGATCCGGACGTGCGGTACTACCGCATCCGGCTCCTCAGTAATACTCACTCCCGCGCAATGCTGGAGTCCCTATTCATATATCAGGTATGTCCTGGGGAAGTTAAGCTTCCTTACTTCCGGCTTCAGGATTCCCTGTTGCCTCAGCATCTCATTTAACCCCACCCAAGTGTAGCTCCGTCTTTGGCTTCGCCTGTTCAGCCACTTATAAACACGTTCGATCACTTCCTTGTAGTAAAGCCATACCTGCCGACTGTTACCTATCAATCCAAAGTATTGATAGTGCCCCCGGAGGCGGCGATTCAGTGCAATGCGGAAGTCAGCCAGTGGGAGGTGGCGAAACTGCTTAATCCACTCCCCCATCCCTTTGACCGCCTGCACCAACTTCTTCTTTGCCGTTCTCCGGTGTAGGCGAGGTCGCCTTTGGCGATCATGCCCCCAGTACAGTTCAAAGCCCAAAAAACAGATCCGCCGTTTTCCACCGGGATGGAAACGACTGAATCGTATTAACCGGGTCTTCTCTGGTGATAGCTCCAATCCAAACTTACCCAATCGTTTCGGCAGTGTCCGGTAAAATCGCTCCGCGTCCTCTCGGTAGCGAAACGCACAGACAAAATCATCTGCATACCTTACCAGCAGCGCCTCACCTTTCGGCTTGGCTTCCCTACCCGGCACTTTGCCGGGAACCATTAGGGTCTCCCAAGTTCTCGATACATCTCTTCGTACATGCCACAGCTTGAGAACCCCGCCGAGTCTCCACAACCTTGCCAACTCGGTTGCTTCACTTGGATTTCGAGTACGTTACAGCTCTCAGGTGCGCGGATACCCTATGGCCTATACGATTCTCTGTGTACGCTTCACCTGTTTTGTTCATGCGGTGGTCAGTGGATAGTCATCCAGTAACTGGAAAGCGCTTGCTCTCCCCGCACTCCGCCACAAGCGCAACACTCAATACGGGTGGGTGGCTAATCCTTACCCGACAGGGACTTTCACCCTGCAAGATGCACCAAGCTTCGCTTGGCGCGCTAACGCCTCACATCAACTGCATCAATAAGTGGTGCGACGAGGAACGAGGAGCACCGCTTTTTGGTGTCAGTTGGATGTGCTGGTTAGCTGCTTTACCTTATTGATACTTCAAGCTTCCTACCTAGCACAGCAGCGAATTTCTCCAAAGTTGATAGCCGTATATCCTCTGCGTGGTTTTCCATTCGTGAAATAGCTGACTTTTTTGTGTGAAGTTTGTCTGCTATTTCTGCCTGCGTTAAACCAGATGCCTCTCTTGCCTGTTTCAACAGTACACCAATCTTGAATGCTTGATAGCCTTTATCAAAATCTTCGGTGAACTCTCCATCACACTCTTTTCTCTTACTCAAGCGTGTCGCTACCTCGTGAAAGATTTTGGGACATCCAAGTCTCCAAAATCGACTCGCCTACGCGACAGCCGTTATGCCCCGACCGTCCTGCGTACGTCACGATTCCGTATTGCACATTGCAGCAAAGCTGCTTGTGCACTACTCCATCATGACTCCCGCAATGACTCTACGGCGTTTCGGATGCACTCCTTGTATGCCCTACATCGCTCCCTGCCGGTCGCAATTCCGGCCATACAACCGCGCCTACGCCTATCGGGGACTAATCGCCTCGGCTTTCAGCCTTCCATGGCGATCAGCGCTTGTATGAGCGCTTTGCAACCCACTACAGCTACGACACCATTTATCAAGCAATGTCTGAACATAAAGCAGATGGTGGCTTGCAAGCAAAATCCCCTCGCCGATTCTTTACGACTGTGCTTCATCGCCTTGCCCATCAAAAAGGAAAAGAATGGATCAAGCAGTGCGGTTCTCATTGCAAGTATCGCCAACCAACTCTTTGAGACGGTTCTGCGACAAAAGCAATGAGACGGGTTAACGACAGTATGTTACAGAACGTGCCTGTGGATAACTTTTTACTCCCTGAGACGGTTCTGCGACACTCCCTGAGACCCTTTTACGACAGTCTTTGAGACGGTTCTGCGACAGTAGCCTTTTCACAAACCCTTATATATACTGGCTTCAAGAGGTATTTTGAAAAAGTGAGTACTGTTTTTAGTAGTAACGTATTAGTACCGTTATAACGGTTCTAAAAGAAAACCACCAAAAAAACCGAGTACTTTTCCTATTCATTCACAGATATTGAGAATATATTTAAGTATATTCTTAGACATATCCGTGCTTGTTCTCAGAAAATAACGCGCATTCGCCTTATTTTCCTCACTACTGGTTTCCCCCGCTGTCGTCCGCTTCACTCCCGACTTCGCTCCGCAAACCACCCTCCTTTCTAAATAATCACACAATACATCGTGTTGCAGATCGTCACATTGAGCGCCATTGGGCTTCGAGATTCGACTGTAGCCAATATTCATGCGTACCTGATCCTTATACGGCCGTTTATGGAACACTCAATCTCCTCATCGGATTCGATTAAAACGTGTAACTTAATGCGTAACATATTCATTGTATAACAAACCTGCTAAATGATTATATGACAGTGAAAAAGTGAAGGTGTACTTCAAGTAATCCTTGAAGAGCACTCAAGTAATCACCAAGTAATCACCAAGGTTGCTCAAGGTTTTGAAGGTTTAACCGAATTAATGAACCTTATTTAGGTATGACCTGTCTCTTATTGTGTCATCCGCAACACACGTTGCGGTCTCCAAGCTGGATATTAGTTCTTCACTATAATATCCAGTTGAAAACCCCCGGACCGTGTGAGGTGTCGGGGGTTTTCTTTTGTCTGGAGATATAAATTCACCATACGCTGTTTCTTGAGGTGATCCATGAGGAGGTTTTGAGGAAGTGCTGAGGAAATCGGGAGGAATTTGAGGTGAGGTTGAGGCCTTGTGGCCTCTGAAATACCCAGGGGGAGTGGGTGAAAATTGTTGGCCGTAAGTGGGGCAGTTTAGATGGCCATTAACATCAGGGAAAATGCATCAGCGATCTAATGACCCATTACAGGGTAAGTTCCCTCTAGGGAACCTCTGATTAAGCTCCGCTTTTAGCGTGGAGGGCGACTAAGATGGGGTGTTCTTCTCGGTGCCCATGAGGAGTTTCAATCCGCGCCCTCGCGTGGAGGGCGACATTTTGGAGTGCCTCATTTTGATCAGTATCACTTAGTGTTTCAATCCGCGCCCTCGCGTGGAGGACGACCGCCCCATGCTAACTGATGGAACTGTAAGAGTTTTACCACACAATCCCGCGAACCGCTGGATTACATAGAAAGTAAACCGACTTATCACAGTGATCACTCACTATCACATAAGAAAACTCTAATTCTTTCATGCTGTTAAAGAGCTTCGCGAACCGACCGGTGATTCACTGGCAGCTTATGGTTCGCACCTGAGGCGAACTAGATGATCAATGATCCTTCGAGGAAGTCGGGGATTTGAAAAATTCCGCCTGATCAAACTCAACCGATAGGGGAGCAGGGTATTGACACACTAAAAAAATAGTGCGATTTTTGCTCGTGTTATCTGTGCGGCCAAGGGAGGTTACTCCCGAATTTCAGCCAGGGACCAAGGAGAAAAGGCAGATCAAGAGCGGCCTCGCGGCCAGATAGAAAATAAGACGTTAACGGAACCAGAGATAACAATGGTCAATCGCCGCTCGATAACGCCCATTTTTTCTTCCGTAAAAAAACAGAACATCAGAATTAAATCCCGCCTGTTCATCTTACTGATCGCCTTTGTCGTTTTTCCCCCCATTCTCACCATTCTCACCACTCTCCCGGCCGCGGCAGCTACTGTGGCGGGATTCACCCCCGGTGAGTTATCCGTCGATCAGAGTGGCGGCGCAGGCTACACCCTCCCCATCGGTATCCCCGCAGGCGTGGCGGGCATGCAACCCGAGCTCTCCATCAACTACAACAGCGGCAGCGGCAACGGCCTGTTGGGTGTGGGGTTCTCTCTGGGCGGCTTCTCCTCCATTCATCGCTGTGGTGCCACCCGGGTACAGGATGGATTCAACCGGGGCGTGCAGCTCAATGACAATGACCGTTTCTGTCTTGATGGCCAACGCCTGATCGCCATCAGTGGCGCCGTCGGGGTCGACGGGACTGAGTACCGGACAGCACTGGACGGGTTCAGTCGGATCATTTCTCATGGACAGCAGGGGAGTGGCCCCCACCACTGGACGGTTGAGACCAAAGCAGGCCAGACCCTTGAGTTCGGCAACAGTGACGACTCCAGGGTAGAAGTACTCGGCCAAAAGAGTGTCCGTTTTTGGGCGGTCAACCAGATTGCCGATGCGGTCGGTAACTTAATCACCTACCACTATCACGAGAACACCAGTCAGGGCGAGCACTACGCCGACGAAATCAGCTACAGCGACGTGACCGTCAAATTCCACTACGCAACCCGGCCAGACAGACAGAGTGGTTTCTCCCTGGGAGGGGGTATCAAGAGTAGTCAGCGCCTGACAGCCATCGAGAGCTTCGTCGGCGATCAACCGGTAAAACGCTACAATCTCGACTACATCCAGGGTGAAACCACCGGGCGCAGCCTGCTCACCCGCCTGACTGAGTGTGACGGGGACAACAACTGCCTGCCGGCTACCCGGTTCGAATTTGAACAGCCAATCAAGGGACACAATACCGCCCTGGTCACTAGCGATGTTAATGGCAGCGGCCGGTCTGAAGCGGACTATGAACGCCATCTTAAGGATGTGAGTGGTGATGGGCGAACCGATCTTATTCTATTGAAAAAAAGTGAGGCCGAAGTCTTTGTCTTTCCCGGTAAGCGCGACGGCACACTGGAAGGTATTGCGGTACATTCAGATCCTGCCGGGAGCGGCTGGACCTCGAGTGCTTACACACGCCATCTTCTGGATGTGGACAGTGATGGTGTAACCGACTGGGTGATGAGCCGGAAAAACGGTAGCGCCGTGTCTGTTTTTACCGGTCAAGGGGAGGGTTCATTCAGTACGACCGCTATCACCACAGAGATCACCGGAATCGCCCGGAGTGACTCATCCTATGAGCACCGGTTCAGTGATATCAATGGGGATGGCTATGTTGACTTTATCCTGCTGCAAAAATCAGAAGGGCGGGCCTATGTCCATTCAGGCGCGGGTGATGGTACTTTTTCTGTCACACCAAAAGTAACAGAGGTTAATGGAAGCGGCTGGTCGGAAGCCGACTTCAAGCGTCATCTTTTTGATGCCACCGGTGATGGTCTTGTGGATCTGGTAATGAGCGGCGTCAAGCAAGCCAGCCTCCATGTCTTTGCCGGCAAGCGCGATGGCTCCTTTGTCACCACCCCCATGGCCTCCGTGATTCCCGGACGCTGGAGCAGCGCCGCCCACAACCGCCGTTTTCGTGACGCCAACGGCGACGGCATCACCGATTTTGTCTTAACCTCCACCGCCGAGTTCACCGCCAACGTCTTTCTTGGCCACGGCGATGGCACCTTTGAACTGTCGCCTGTCAACAGCAATCCCGAAGGCAGCGGCTGGACAGCCAACGCGCACACCAGCGAATTCCTCGATATGGACGGTGACGGTATCGCCGATCTGGTGATGACCTCGGTCGCCACCGCCACTCTCGACATCTTCCCCGGCCTGGGTAATGGCGCCTTCGCACAAAGCGCCACGACGGTGACATTGAGTGGCTATCACTCCGACCGCTACGACCGCCGGTTCGGCGATATTCACGGCGACGGCAAAGTGGATCTCCTGCTGCTCAAGCGCGATGAAGCCGTCGTCAAAACCACCCGCTCACGCTACTCGGCGGAGCGGGTCACCGCTATTTTTGACGGCCTCGGCAACAGCACGACCATAGAGTACAAACCCCTTACCGATCCCGACGTCTACACCAAAGGGAGCGGTGCGCAGGCACATGAACTGGACCTGCAGGCTCCCCTTTATGTGGTGAGCCAGGTCTCCACCCCGGATGGGGTGGGCGGGGATAAGCGCACAAATTACCAATATGCCGGGCTGAAAGTACACCTTCAGGGCCGCGGTAGCCTCGGTTTTGCCTCGATGGTTGCCATCGATGAGCAGACCGGTATCGTCACCACCACCGCGTTCCGACAGGACTACCCCTTTACCGGCCAGGTCTCCCGTACTGAACAGCGTCTGGCAGACAGCACCCTGCTGGGTGAGACCACCGCCGACTATAGCGCCACCACCCCGCATAACGACAAGGTCTATTTTGCCTACAGCCCGCAGAGTATAGAGAAAAGCTACGACCTCGACGGCACCCTGCTGGTTACCACCACCACAGACAGCCTCTACGACGACTACGGCAACCCCACCCAAATCACCGTCACCACCACAGACAGCCTGGGCACTGAGACAAAAAAGACCCTCAGTGACTACACCAACGACACCGATCTCTGGCATCTGGGCAGACTCACCGGCGCCACCACCACCCACTCATACAGCGGCGCCCAGTCGAGCATCACCCGGCCGAGTATCACCCGCACTTCCGCATTTGAGTACAACAGCGACGGCTTGCTGAGCCGTGAGATCATAGAACCCGACAAACTCAGACAGCGTAAAAAGACCGCCACCGACTACGACCGTTTCGGCAACAAGATCAAGGTCACCATCAGCGGCTTCCTCACCCCCACCCACAGCAGCAGTAGCCAGTACAGCCCGGACGGCCGTTTTCCTATCAGTGTCACCAACGCCCTCGGTCATAGCGAGAGCCGCAGTTACGACCCCCTGCGGGGTACCATGACCGGCCTCACCGGCCCTAATGGACTGACTACCACCTGGAAATACGACAGCTTCGGCCGCCAGATCCGCGAGGATCGCCCCGACGGCACCTGGAGCACCGTCTACCGCGGCATGTGCGGCCTCACGTGCCCGGACGACGCTCCCGACGGCACGGTGCTCTACACCACCACCGAGAGTGCGGGCAGCACCCCGACCACCACCTACTCGAATAAGCTGGGGCAGGTGACCCGTAAAGTCACCACCGGCTTCGATGGCACCCTGGTCTACCAGGACACCGAATACAACGCCCGTGGCCAGGTGAGCCGCAGCTCACAGCCCTATTTTAAGAACGAAACCTCCCACTGGAGCCAAACCGAGTACGATATCCTTGGTCGTCCCACCAAAGTGACCCAACAGGGCCCCACCGGCCTCCCGATTGAAAATCTTTTCAGCTACAGCGGCTTCACCACCACCGTCACCAACGCCGAAGGCCATACCAAAACCACCCAAAAGAACGCCCAGGGCAAAGTGGTGCGTGTCGATGAGGAGGAGGGTGGCTGGGTCACCTACCAGTACGATGCCATCGGCAACCTGCGGGTGACCGACGCCAACGGCGCCATCACCACCCTCACCTACGACACGCTGGGCCGTCACAAGACAGCCATGGATGACCCCGACATGGGGCAGTGGCGTTACCAGTACGATATCTTCGGTAACCTGATCAAACAGACCGATGCCAAGGGTCAGACCGTCACCCAAAACTTCGACCCGCTGGACCGCATGATCAAACGGGTTGAACCCGAAGGCACCACCACCTGGACCTACGACAGCGCCGCCAACGGTATGGATGAGGAGACCGGTAAAAGTATCGGTAAACTGGTTAAAGTCACCGCCCCGGACGGCTATATCAAAACCCTCGGTTACGACAGCCTGGGCCGCGCCACCAGCGTCACCACCACCGCCGACGGCCAGACCCACAGCATCACCTCGGCGTACGATGAATTCAGCCGCGTCAGCAAAGTCACCCGCCCCCAGAGCTTTGTGGTGGAAAATGACTACAACGAACAGGGTTATCTCAAGGCGATCCGCACCCCCGAGGCGCAGATCGGCGACTATGACGCCCTCCATCTGAGCCAGAAGTGGGAGGAGATCCAACCCCGCCTGGAAGAAGAGCTGCAAGCGGCCCAGGCCGAGGCGGATCAGCTCGGCGCACAGGCCGCCGTCCACCGCGCCCGAGCCGCCGTCTACTATCAGAGCGCCGAGCAACTCCTTGAAGCCGCCCCCAACAAAGCGTTCCTGGAAGAAGACCGCAAACAGACCATAGCGAGCCTGCAGCAGAGCGCCACCGATCACAATGATCTGGCCGATCGACTGGAAGAGGAAGCGGCGGAGTACCAGCAGGTTGCCGATGCCATTCTCGGCATGATGCCGACCGAGTGGCAACAGAGCTGGTTTCTTAGCGCCAAGGCGCGCTACGACAATTACGCCCAGGAGGCGATCAGGAAGATCGAAAGCGCCTACCAGGCCAACCTCGCCGCCCCCCGGGTGTGGATCCCCATCCAGGTGGGTAACATCACTATCTTTGTCAAAGGAAAACCGGGCTTCAGCGGCCGTAGCGCCATCACTGACAAAGAGGCGGACCACCTGGAAACAATCGCCGAGTGGGAAGCGGGCACCGCCAGCCTGCTGCGGCAACTGGCCGCCGACGCCCGTGCCCAGCAACACGCACGGGATAAGTTTGACAACGCCGTGGCTAAACAGCCCGCCTCGGAACAAGCCGCCGCTAACGCCCCGACACCGGCCTCGGTACTCACCGAGGAGGAGCTGGAGGCCTACAACGCTCCGGACTATCTCGAAACCGACGGCAGCGCCCTGGCCGAGTACTACACCCAACAAGTCGAAGTCCAGCAGACACGGCAGCGGCAGATCGAGACCGAAAGAACCGACTACGCCCGCACCGCCAGCCGACTGACCCAGAACAGCGTCGCCTACAGCACCATGGTGCGCCTGCTCCAGGGTGGTAGCGGCGAGATCGGCGAGATCGGAGAGATCACCTTCTGGCGGGCCACCGGACGGGATGCCGCCGGGAGGCTCACCAGCAGCATCGTCGGCAACGGGTTGGAGACTCAAAAGCACTACGACCAAGCCACCGGTCAGCTGCAGAACATCGTCAGCAGCTTCGGCTCGGCACCCGCCACCCGCCACCTGGAGTACCAATACGACAGCCTCAACAGCGTCACCAGTCGTATCGACCATATCCAGGGGCTAAGTGAAGATTTTGAGTATGACCGATTGGATCGACTGACCCAGAGCTACGTTAGCGGCCAGATCGGTGAGATCCCCTACGACAGTACGGTTGACTACAGCTACGACGCCCAGGGCAACATCCTCAAAAAATCGGATATCGGCGGCTACTTCTATGGTGATCAGGAGCGCACCAGCGGCAACGCCGGGCCTCATGCCCTGCTGAGTGCCGGAGTGAACCACAGCGGTTATCAGTACGATGCCAACGGCAGCATGACCAGTGGCGGTGGGCGTACCATCCAGTGGACCAGCTACAACAAACCGAGAAAGTTTACCAAGGGAAGCACCACTGTTCATTTCAAATACGGGCCGGATCGCCAACGCACCCGCAAGGTCGCCGGCTCCACCATTACAAACTATGTCGGTAATCTCTACGAGCAGGTTAAAACCGACGAAACTATCGAGCACAAGCACTTTATCCATGCAGACGGTCAACTGGTGGCCATGCACATAAAGACCGTGGAGCGCAGTACCTGGGCCAAACTGCCTGACCGCACCCGCTATCTGCACCGGGATGCATTAGGCTCCATCGACACCATCACCGACGGCCAGGGCAACATCGCCGAACGTATGAGCTATGAACCGTTCGGCGCACGGCGCGGCGGTGACTGGCGGGTGGGTACCGGGTTGCCTGTCATTCCGGCATTTACCAACCGCGGCTTTACCGGCCATGAGCATGTGGATGAGATGGATCTTATTCATATGAACGGGCGGGTTTATGATCCGACGTTGGGACGGTTTTTGAGTGCGGATCCTACGATGCAGTTTCCGTATTCGAGTCAGGGGTATAACCGCTACTCTTACGTGCATAACAATCCGCTGAAGTATACGGATCCTAGTGGGTATGGGTTGTCTGATATTTTTAAGGTGATTATTGCGATTGCGGCGGCGGCTATTATTGGGCCGATGGTGGGCGCTTGGGTTAAGGGTATGGTGTTGGCGAATGGTGTCGCCGCAGCATATAGCTCGGTACAGATGCTTGCAGCACTTTCATATGCTTCAACCATGGGGGCCATAGCCGGGGGGGCAGCCGCAGGATTTGTCATGGGTGGAATTATGTCCGGCAGTGTTAAAGGGGCGCTTAAAGGTGCTGTGTTTGGAGCAATATCGGGTGGCATGGCCTATGGTATCGGGCATGGGTTTGGGTTGCCTAAAAACCCATTTGTGAAGGCGGTTGCTCATGGTGTTTCACAAGGAGCGGTTGGTGCAGCCAGGGGTGGGAAGTTTAAGGCTTCGTTCCTGGGGGCGTTTGTTGGGCATGTTGTGGGTGGGCCGATTAAGACGATGATGGGTAAGGCATCCGTGGCTGCACGTACTACCGCTACGGCCATTATTGGTGGGGTCTCTGCTGTTGCCGGGGGGCGGAAGTTTGCAAATGGGGCGGTGAGTGCGGCGTTTACGCATTTGTTTAATGCGGAGAAAGGGGGATTCTGGGATAAAGCACGGAAAGATTTTAAAGAATGGATGCACGATAGAACTAACCCACCATTAACAGGAAAAGCTGCGGCTATAGGTGTTGGAGTAGATTTTGTGGTGTTAGAATGGGGCGCGACGGGTGCTCTAGGTATTGCGAAATACGATTTTGATATGAATGGTTCTACAGATGCATGGGGGTTTTATTGGACAAAATCTGATTATGTAGCTGGAGCAGATATAGGAGTTCAACTTGAGTACAATATTCCTAATAAGACAAGTAGTTTTTTGGGGAGTGCAAAGGAAATAGGAGGCAGCTATTATTTATTGGACCTTAGTGTATCTGCGCCAGATGGAACTGCCAATGAACTTACAGGCACTTTTGGTGCTGGACCAGGAGGTGGTCTCCACTACGCAGAATTAACTACTAGTACATTTATATTCTGGAAATAAGGTTTCTGACAAGAAAATGAAGTGTAATAGCTCTGATACAAAACCAATACTATTATCATCGGTGTATTCTGGTGTATATGTTAAAACAATAGTTTTCTTATCTAAGCTTGCACTTTTATTATTTAGTCTATTATTCCTAATACAAATTTCAATGAAATTGCTGCAAGGCCTATCAATTGAGGCTGCATTAGATGATTTAATTGGTTTTTTTCTTCCAGTGATTTTTATCACAACAGTTTTTTCAATACTATATTCATATATTTTTCATCGATTGGCTAATGTATCTGTGTGCGATAGTAAAAGGGTTATTTATCTAAATAATGAAATTTATAAGGCTACAGAAGGTTGTTTTATTGGCGAGTTGATATTATTTAATACAGTAATCGGGATTTTTCGGTACCAAAATAGGATAATGTTTATGTTGCCAAAAGGATTCGTGTGTCTTATTCCTTTTTCTTATAATAGAAGAAATCCTCATAATGATTCAGTTTTGGAGTTGAGGGAGGTGTTTTCTGAGCAAGAATAAAACAATGGAAATCGGGTAGCCGGAGGCATCTAACCCCCAGCCCCCACAACACCTTTCTATATAGTATCTCATTGAAGGCGGTTGCTCATGGTGTTACTCAAGGAGCAATTGGTACCGCCAGGGAGGGAAGTTTAAGGCTTCGTTCCTGGGGTCGTTTGTTGGGCATGTTGTGGGTGGGCCGATTAAGTCGATGATGGGTAAGGCATCTGTGGCTGCACGTACTACAGCTGCGGCTATTATTGGTGGGGTTGCTGCTGTTGCTGGAGGGGGGAAGTTCGCAAATGGGGCTGTGAGTGCGGCGTTTACGCATCTATTCAATGCGGAGAATCATAGATATCAACGAGAGAAGTTAGATAAAAATAAATGGGATCCTGTTGGCACGACTTCTCTTTCTAGCGATGGAAGTTCACTAACCGTTGATGCAGGAGATAAAATTGCGATTGAATTGTCTAGCCAGGCATTTCCTCCGACTGAAAAATTTTACGCTGAGATTTCGGCTAGACCAATTGATGGCTCTGGAAATTACACCGGTGTTTATGCAACACAAGAATGGTTTGAACCAATAAAGTATTTTGGACAAACTGGGCAATTACTTGGTGTGCCGGTTACTACAACCTTTGTTCTTGATGCAATCGTTCCAGGGAGCTACAGATGGCATATAAATGTACCACCTCAGGCGTCAACTCACGATAACTCGGCTTGGCAGGAGGTGAATGTTTATGTTCCGAAATAGAATATGGAAAATTATACTGGTACTGATTTCTGCCATTGCTTTATTGCAAGGGTGTAATGAGGCAGGTGAGAGAGAAGTTGCATATTCACGATCTGACTGTATTGCAAGAGTTGATTTTAATTGGCCAAAAAATATTCCCTATGATGAAAAGGTGGAAATTAAACATCAGATACGTATACCGGATTTTTTACGGGGAGTAGTAGCAGGGTATACACTTCCAAGACATGAGAATGGTGCTTCTATCTATATTCAATATTACCCCAAGGGTTGTGATCAGAAATATGGACTGTCAGGGAAGTTTATGAATGAATTGCGTTCTAAGATAGATGGTTTTCCAGATTTTACAGTTTCAAAGGATGTAATTGAGCCGTCAACTCGGACAATTGACTTAACTGGATCTAGCTGGAAATAAGAGGCTATAACATTTTCTGCAAAGAGCGGTTCGTTAACTGTTGATGCGGGTGGGAAAATAGCTATTGAATTGTCAAGCCAAGCGTTTCCTCCAACTGAAAGATTCTATGCAGAAGTTACTGCTAGGCCAATCGATGGATTTGGAAATTATGTTGGTGTTCACGCATCACCAGAGTGGTTCGCGCCTATAAAATATGTGGGACAAACAGGGCAATTACTTGGTGTGCCTGTGACCACAACATTTGTTCTTGATGCGGTAGTTTCTGGAAATTACAGATGGCACATAACCGTACCCCCACAAGCGGCAACCCATGATAATTCGGCATGGCGAGAGGTGAACGTTTATGTTCCCAGATAAAAAATGGAAATTTATGTTGTGTCTGTTGCCTGTCGTTTTCTTGTTGCAAGGCTGTAATAGTTCAGATGAAAGTGAAGCTGTTTATTCGCGGTCTGATTGTATTGTGAGAGTGGATTTATATTGGCCCGATACTTTTTCTTATGATGATAAGGTGGATGTTACGAACGAGATACGTATTCCAGCTTCTTTGAGGGGAATAGCAGCAGGATACGCTATCCCCGTTAAAGGGGAACCTGATTTAATCTACATTCAATATTTCCCGCAGGGCTGTGATAAAAAACATGATCTTTCAGAAAAGTTTTTTAATGAGCTTCGCTCTAAGATTAATGACTTCCCAAGTTTCGTGATTTCAAAGGATTTGATTCTGCCATCAACTCGAACAATAAAGTTAACAGGGTCAGCATGGAAAGACTGAGAAATAAGATTAAAGGGGACGTATCTATTTACAGCCGGTAGAGAAAAAATCTATGGGGTCAGACTCGATTGATTTATAACTAACGGGAGCAGAGTAACTTTACACTGCCCCTTGCTTGCTGAAGGTGCAGTGCCTAGAAAAATTGATGATAAGTACTGCTGGGTTTGACCCATCAGTAGGTAAATATATGAGGATAAGCATGAAAAAGTCATTTGTAAGCCTATTGTTTTTATTATTTTTCGAGATAAGTGCTTCCCATGCTGGATGGAGCGAGGAAGGTATAATATCTCATCTTAGCATTCATTCTGGCAATGCCATATTTGCCTCATTATCTTCGTTGTCAGCGTCAGATACTCAAGCAGCATGTAGTACCACCAACAATGCGGGTCAGTTCGGTTTTGGCTTAAGAGAACTCTATTCACAACAATTATTTTCAATGCTTTTATCAGCTGACATGGCGTCGCGACCAGTTAAAGTGTTCCTGACGGGAGAGTGTATTCAGGGTAGACCCCAAATAAATGGCTTGAAAATTGTTGACGAAGGGCGCAGTGATATTTATTCCTGGAATGAATTGGGAGAGTGGGGGGCGTGTATTTTAAATAATGGGCGGTGTGGTGTTGGCATTCAGCATCAAACGGTGGAGTGTGTAAGAAATGATGGTGCAGTTGCAGTGGTTGCAAACTCTTATTGCGACGCCATTATAAGACCTGAAAGTAGGGGTTGTTATCGTTCTTGTGGTGGTGGAGCGTGAAGCAAGGTGGTTAATCTCTGTCGCCTAGACATCTGACCCTCATTGCAAAAACGTTCGTTTATGCAATCCCTGCAGTGAGCTCACGCCATGGGGGCTTGCGTGTTGCAAAAGTCTACCTGATTACCCCCGAGGCTCAGCTATTGAGCCTGTGGGTGGAGCACAATGAACCTGAAGCCAATCGAGGAGAAAATCATGGCAAAAAAACAGGTTCAATTTCAGAAAGGCATCAGTTTGCCAGATCAATTAAGTCAGCTGCTCTGACCTATGCATCGTCAGCTCTTGCCGAGTTATAGTCAAATCTGGTGTTTAGCCAGTTGAATCAAGCGGCGACCTGATCGACTTCGGTTACCTCAACACCCTTTAAATTTGATTCCGGTTATCACCTTCGCCAGGTAATCGAAACCCCGTAATCGTCTCCACTTCTTCTCGGCACACAGGCCGAGTTTGAACATCATGTGTAGCATGCCGTCACGCGATAGGCAGCCCTTGGAACGCTTGGTTCGATGGCGGATTGTCCCGAAGGTTGATTCAATCGGATTGCTGGTCCCAAGTTCCACCACCCAAAAATGATTTATTCTGAATCGGTTTCAGTTTCGGTTTTTGCTGCTTCCTCTGCTGCCTTCTTGTTGTTTTTCACGGCTTTTCTAAGCGCCCCTTGCAGAGACTTGATACTGGTTCTTACTTTTTCGACCTGCTCGTCTGAGACCACCTGTCCTGCCTCCAGGGCCTCGGTGATCCGATCCACAGTATAGTGGGCATGATTAACAGCCATCGAGCGACTATGGGCCTTCTCTTTGTCTTTCTGGTCTGTCAGCCAGCCCTCGACCTGGGCGGCCTCTTCATCGGTCAGGTGCTCGCGCACATGGGTTGGGATTGAAGTATTCCCGGTCGGGAACCCTGCGACCATTTTTTGAGTGCTGCGCTTCTTCTCCGGGAGATAGATAGAGCGGAGAAGCTGAACCCTTGAGCCTTTAACCTTGATTTGCATAGTCATACCCTTTAATAAAGTTCGCCATGCCCATATAATAGATGACTAGTCGCATCTTGTAAAGAGTTGTCGTCATTTATTTATCTAATTGCGGTCATATCCTGTATGGAATTGTCTACGCCTAATAAATACCATAGCATAATAAACCATATCTACAGCAGGTATGACCAGTCACTCTGACACAAGAAGGCATGCCTGTAATAGGTATGGCTATACATATCAGGCAATGCCTATCAAGGTATGTCGTCATGCAGTAGCCGACTGCTAATCATATCCTATGTGGCATTGCCTATACGTAGGCAAATAGTGCACCAGAAAACCCCATAGGACATATCTATAGTGAGTATGACCAGTCATGCATTAGTAAATATGTCGTCATGCCTATAAAGGTACGCTATACGAAGAAGTCAATGCAAAGTAAGGCATGACTATATAAAAGTATAAGCATGGCAGAGAAATGGTCTTATAGATCACGTTTAGAGCGTCTTTCTGGATAGTCAAAGCCCTGTCCTCGTAATAGTGGTAAATGCACTCTTAGGCAGGCCAAAATCAAATAGAAAACCAAGTGGGTCTTTGATCTCGTGAATCCTGGCAGGACATTCCGGTCTCTCTCGGGGACTCGATCTTCGACAGATCATATGCCCTGGCCGTCCTGGTCTCTGGCGCTACACCACAGCATCCGGTGGGAAGGCTGTCTCCATCAGGCATCAATCGCCCTTCAGCACGGGCTTCTTTTCTCCTGTTGTAAGGGGCACGAGGGAATTCGGAAACTATTGTACGTTAGCGAATCGTCCCTGCTGTGTTATGGGTTTCCGAGAGGGGGAACATAGTTATCAGTCGGGATGAGGCGTTCGCGAATACAATAGGTCTTCACATCGAGGCTGACAAAAATCTACCGGACCGCTTACAAGCGGGTTTGATTACATGGATCTTCTATCTTGAAAGATTCCTGGTGATCAGGGCGTGAGATAACGGCACTCTTATGTAAATCTGTCGCCCTGCTGAATACGTGTGTAACCATGGCTAACCCGGTTTTTTTCAATCGCCTCGATCTGCGAAAGCCCCTCCTCAAAAGAGGATGCCGGATCACTCCGAATCCTCCCCATCGATGTTCCGATGCGGCCCCAGGTGCGAGTAACTACCCACGCGCCAAAAAGATCCCTTTCCAGGCGAACTGAATAGTAGCGCGTCCCTTTAGTCCAAATCTGGTGCATAGAACAGATTTTACATCCCCGGAGACTCGAACAGTGAGTCTTCCTTTCATGAGGTCGAAGGCTCACTGCTGGCTCCAGAGATGACTTGACGTCGCGCTCGTATGCGATCTTTGGATTCCCTCTGGCGCTATGCGCACGCCGGGCATCCAGTATCGCCTCGCGACTACCCGGGACTAACCGCCTCGGCTTTCAGCCTTCCTTGGTGGTCAGTCCGCGTTCTATAAAGCTTTCTGCCTATAAAAATAACCCTGTTGCCTGTGGTAGTATAGGCAAATTGATGCTACCTCGAAATTAACTGTCCACAAGAGGTTGACACGTTCCGCCCCCGCCTCGGAAACCCTGAATATTTCAAGTGAGTCGTGCTGGTTTGTTGCCTGTATAGTACTGTTTATGGCTAAAAAGTGACCAATAGCAGGAAGCAGAACAAAACGAATGGGGATTTGGCGTGTTATATCAACGAACGTGCCAGCGGGTAATGAAAAGTTACCTGTCGAAGATACGAATAGAGGTAGGGCTAACCCAGTTATAGCAGGCCGACCGCGCCGGCACCAATCAGGCAGCGATCCAGAAGATCGAGAATGGCCATAGTCAGCGCCCGAGAATATTGACTGACTTAGCCTATGCTCTGAAGATCAACCCAGCCTGGCTGCAGTATGGGGAGCCGTTTGCCTATCCTAGACCACCGTTAGTGGTTAGGGATGGAAACGAGGCAAGCTGATTCCATCTGTATAGAACAAATGCAATAATAATGCGTTTCTTGTGCATGTCGCATTATCCATTTCTTGCTACAGTCACAGAACAAAACTGTTAGCTTTATAAAAACAAATGGAGGAGCATAATGAATATTGATGTCTTGGCCAGTTACACTGTAGTAGCATTTTTTTATATCACTAGTCCTGGTCCTGCCATATTCTTAGCAATTAGCAATGGCATTACATCTAATATGAAAATAGTTATGGCTTCATCACTAGCTAATATCATAGGTCTATTTATTTTATCAGCAGTCTCAATGTCAGGTTTAGGTGCAATATTGCTTGCTTCATCAACATTGTTCATCGTTATTAAGATGATTGGTGCGATATATTTAATATACCTTGGCATCATGCAATTCAAAAAAGTTAATAAATCATTGGTTATTGGCAAAGAGCAAGAAAATGAGACAAACAGGAATTACTTGTCATATTTCAATGAAAGTTTGTTTCTGGCAATCACGAACCCTAAGCCAATATTGTTTTTCACTGCATTATTCCCACAGTTCATAAATATTGAAGCACCGATAATGCCACAGTTCTTCATAATGACTACAATATTTATGTTCATATCATTTTCCTCACTCTCAAGTTATGGTTATATGGCAAAATCTGCTAAGCATTGGTTTATGAGTCAAAGAAGAATGTCAGTGTTTCACAAAGTTACAGGTGGGGTTTTCATAACCATGGGGGTTGGGTTATTGCAACTCAGGAGCAATCAAAGCTAACAAGCAAAATACACTCGGACAGCAAAAAGCGCTCCTCGTTCCTCGTCGCTCTGCTTTTTGCTTCCGGTGATTTTGGGCGTTATGCATAAAAATAAAAGGAGTAGTACCTGAATGATTAAAGGTAGCTGTTTATGTGGTGAGGTCACATATTCGATCAGTGGTCAAGTTGGTGAAATAACTCATTGCCACTGCACCACATGCCGTAAAGCACACGGAAGCGCTTTCTCATCAGTGGCAGCAGTTCAAATAAAAGATTTTGAATTCACCTCAGGCAAAGAATTAATAAAATGTTATCCCTCGTCACCCGACAAAGTGCGGTGCTTCTGTTCAAACTGTGGATCACATATCTATGCCCACAGAGAGGGGCAATCCCACTATATTCTGCGTCTAGGTACATTAGATGATGATCCAGGTGTGAGGCCTGTAAATCATATCTGGGTAAGTGAAAAAGCATCTTGGTATGAGCCAGTAACTGATTGCTCTTTACCTATGTACCAAGAGTGGGCAGATGATCGGTAATAAATACATAACAATGCAATTTCACGCGGACGTCAAAAGCGTCGTTCGTTCCTCACTATGCTTTTTTCCTCCGGTGAATTGCAGCGTTATAAGTCATGGTCATAGGACTCTGTAAATTCGAATTTATGTAAGGAAACATCTTATGGATGAAAATGAAATTCAAGATAGAGCCAAAGAATTAATCGATCTAAAGAGAACAATCAAAGAGCTGCTTATCAAAGAGAAGGAGCTTAAAGTGTGGCTATTACCTTCAATCAAAGAACATGGGGCAGTAACTCTGGATTTTGGTCGTGTTTATTATGGGTCATCAAAAGGGGCTGAGACCTTTAGTAGAAAATCTGTTCTTCAATACCTCCGTGACTCATACGGTGATGCACTAGCCGATCAAGTTGATGAAGACTGCACAAAACAGGGTGAAGCTAGAGAGACTCTATACATTAAATTAAATGACTTATAATCGGGTAGCCAGGGGTCTCTAACCCCCAGCCCCCACAACACCCTGCATGCGGCTCCGCACAGGGCGTTTCCCAAAGATTCTTCAAAGCAAGCTGGCCGATTAGCTCCGGCTTACCCCAATGCTGGCTACTGCTTTTGCACCAACACTCCTTAACCCGGTCGGGCATGGAGAAGTTGAGCTGCACAGGCTCCTCACTGATCTCTAGGTTCAGGCCTTCACCCTGTCTCGCCCATTACGGGAGTTATAACTCAGAAAGATACGGTCGGGGGCTAATTCGAGGGCTTCTGCCAGCCTGCACCCGGTGTAATGGAGGAGATGGCAGAAAACCCGGTCTCCCTGTGTCTCTTGGGTGGCGACGTCTAAAAAGTGTGTTCTCTCATCGGCGGTGAGGTAGAGCCGGTGGCCGTTGTTGTCGAAAGGTCGCATTTCATCGGCGTAGGGGCGTATTTTTTCTTATCCTGCGTTGTATTTCGAAGATTTTGAAGGGCTCGGAAGCGATCGGTGAGTCGATGTTGATCATAACCCCTATTTTTCTATGAAACAAAACACCCATATTTTGTTTCAAATTACCCAAAAAAACCCCCAAACCCGGGGGGGCTGGGGGAAAACCGCAGGACGGTCGGCTTTTTTGAAACACTATTGCTGATTTTGATTCAGAGGATAACCCCGCCCGAGTTGATGGCATTATTATGACTTAACTATCATGTAGGATTCTTAAATTCCCAAGGGTTTAATATATCAACACTCGTAGAAATGAAATCGTCAACATTCCTTGTAACTACCGTCATATCATGAACCATTGCAGTAGCCGCAATAATGGCGTCCCGATCTGATCGCGGATCAGGTACATGCAATTTGCCACAGCGTTGCGCTACCGTGTTGAATTGCACCGAATACTGACCCGGGATTTGCACCGAAAAGTGACCCACCCTGATTAGTCAGATTATTAACTATTTTCTGTTAGTTTTGCCAGTTATTCCCTCCCTGTTGCAGGTTGAATGTTTCAAGCGGTAGCTCTCATTGCCTGTCTCGATGATGTGGCAATGATGAGTCAGTCGGTCAAGCAGCGCTGTGGTCAACTTTGCATCACTAAATACATTTGGCCATTCCGAGAAGCTCAGATTAGTTGTGATAATGATGCTGGTCTTTTCATAAAGTTTGCTGATCAGATGGAACAGCAAGGCACCTCCTGCTTGGCTGAACGGGAGATATCCCAGTTCATCTAGTATCACCAAGTCCGTATGGATCAGCCGATTGGCTAGTCGGCCGGGTTTGCCGATCAACTTCTCCTGCTCCAGATCGTTGACCAGTTCGATGGTGGAGAGAAAGCGTACGCGGTAGCGATGATGCTGGATGGCCTGTACACCGATTGCAGTTGCCAGGTGTGTTTTGCCAGTACCCGGGCCACCGACCAACACCACATTCTGTGCATCCTCGGTAAACTCACAGCGATGCAGCGCCCGGATCAGCGGTTCATCCACGGCACTCTGAGCAAAGTCAAAGCCGGTGAGGTCACGATAGGCCGGGAACCGTGCCGCCTTCATCTGGTATTTTAGTGAGCGTACATCCCGTTCTGCTACTTCAGCCTTGATCAGGGTGTCCAGTATGTCCTGTGCTTGCTGAAAGGCCGGTGAGGCTTGTTCGCCCAAATCAGCTACCGCATCAGCCATGCCAAACAGCTTCATCTGCTTCATGGTCTGGATTATGGCATCAGTGTTCATGGCGACCACCTCTGAGCCTATCGTAGCGGGCCGTATTGGCCAGGGGCTCGGTGGCGAGTGACAATGCCCTGGGTGGTTCGATGGGCTGTGGTGTGGGACGATCCTGCAGGCGACTGAGGCAGTTCAGGACATGCTGCTTGGAAGGTTTGCCTGTCAATAAAGCCTCGGCAACCGCTTGCTCGACCAGGTGCTCATCGTGCAGTAAGACCAGTGCCAGAATATCGACCATCTCGCGGTCACCACCAGGCCGCTTGATCAACTTTTCTGTAGCTGTTTGAAGCTCTCAGGCAGGTCATTAAATGGTGCGCCATTACGTAGTGCCCCAGGCTTGCGCTGTACCACGCTCAGGTAGTGACGCCAGTCGTAGAGGATCTTGCCTGGGACACTATGGTCTCGGGTGAAGACCCGGTCATGCACCGCAATCACGCTGGCCTCGGCGACAATCTCCAGCCGGTCAGCATAGACGCGAAGGCTAACCACCCGGTTGGCAAAGCTGGCCGGAATGCTATAGCGGTTGCGTTCGAAGGTAATCAAGCAAGTCGAGGAAACCCGCTTGGTATGCTCGACAAAGCCATCAAAGGGGGCAGGCACTGCCATCAGTAGTGTCTGCTCTTCGGCGAGCAAATCAGCAATCGAGCGTCGTTTATCCTGTGTATGGGGGGTCTCTTGCCATAGCTGCTGGCAGCGGGCAGTCAACCAGATGTTCAGATCCTCCAGCGACCTGAAGGACGGAGCGGATTGCCAGAGTCGATGCCGTGCATCCCGCACGCCTTTCTCTACTTGGCCTTTCTCCCAGCCAGCCGCCGGGTTGCAGAACTCGGCCTCAAAAAGGTAGTGACTGACCATGGCCTGAAAACGTTTGTTCACCACCCGTTCTTTGCCCCGCCCGACCTTATCCACGGCGGTCTTCATATTATCGTAGATGCCGCGCTCTGGAATCCCGCCTAAGGCAGTCAGAGCATGGTAGTGAGCATCAAACAGCATCTCGTGGCTTTGTGCCAGATAGGCTCGGAGTATAAAGGCCCGGCTATAGCAGAATTTGAAATGGGCTACCTGCAACTTGGTGTTGACCCCGTTGATCACGGCCCAGTCCTCACTCCAGTCGAACTGAAAGGCCTCACCGGGGGCAAACTGTAACGGGACGAAGGTGTTTTTACTGGCTGTACGTTTAGCGTCTTGCTGTGCATCACGCCAATCACGGGCAAAGGCTGCAACCCGATCATAGGAGCCGGTATAACCCAAGCGAACCAAGTCCAGGTGCAACTGCTTGAGACTCCTCCTTTGTTTGCGGTGACGCCTGGACTCCCGATGTAACCAGTTGGTTAGTGTCAGCTCATAGTCATCCAGCTTGCTGGGCGACTTGCGTTTGGGGTATTTGGGTTCTATTACATTGTTTGCCAGGTACTTGCGTACGGTATTGCGGGACAATCCTGTCCGTCTGGCAATCTCTCGTATCGGCATCCCTTCTCGATAATGCCATCGTCGAATCACGCTTAATAATGCCACGTCTATCACTCCAGTTACTCCTGCCCAGGGTCTGAGCAGGTAGAGGCTATACGTGGGTCAAAATTCGATGCAAATATGGGGGGGTTAATGGGTCAGTTTTGGGTGCAAAACAACACACAAGTAATCACAAGTAATCACAAGTAAAATGAAGACAGCACCGTATTTGTGACCAAAAAACGCTTATTTTCTTGTTAATAAGTGTCATTTAACGTGTAACTTGTATTTTTTAACACTGGATATTAATTATTCACGCATATTTTCATTGTTAACTGTCTGTTTTCGACTGTGCAGAGGATTTTTTTGTCTTAAGCGTAAATTTTCTTGCAGAAAGGATATTTACGAACACGTTCCATATCTCAATGAGGTGAGTTATAGTCAAATCTGGTGTTTAACCAGTTGAATCAAGCGGCGACCTGATCGACTCCTGTTACCTCAACACCATCTTTAAATTTGATTCCGGTTATCACCTTCGCCAGGTAACCGAAACCCCGTAATCGTCTCCACTTCTTCTCGGCACACAGGCCGAGTTTGAACATCATGTGTAGCATGCCGTCACGCGATAGGCAGCCCTTGGAACGCTTGGTTCGATGGCGGATTGTCCCGAAGGTTGATTCAATCGGATTGCTGGTCCGGAATGCTCTGCCAGTGCTGTGCCGGAAAGTGATAGAAAGCCATCAGTTCCTCTCGGTCTTTGTGCAGACAGATGGCAGCCTTCGGATACTTCGGCTCATACGTTTTGATAAACAGATCAAAGGCCTTTTCCGCATCGGCCTGAGTCTCCGCCTGCCAGATGTTATGCAGTGCCTGCTTCGCTTTCGGCTGAGCTGTCTTTGGCAGGCAGTTCAGCACGTTCATGGTCTTGTGCATCCAGCAGCGCTGCTGGCGCGTCTCAGGATATACTTCCTCCAGCGCAGCCCAGAAGCCCATGGCACCGTCACCGATCGCCAATTTGGGCGGGTTCAGTCCGCGTGACTTCAGCTTCAACAGTACCTCCCGCCAGCTCTGCGTGGACTCCCGCACACCATCCTCAATTGCCAGAAAATGCTTCTCACCACGCTCATTCACACCGATCACCACCAGGGCACACAGCTTCGTCTGCTCTGCTCTCAGTCCGCTGTAGACACCGTCTGCCCACACATACACCCAATGCTCCTTATCCAGGCGCTCCTCACACCAGCTCCGATATTCTTCTGCCCAGACCTGCTTCAGACGCGATACCGTGCTGGCCGACAAGCCTGTTGCATCCGGACCCACCAGCACTTTCAGGGCCTCACCCATCTCACCACTGGAAATCCCCTTCAGGTAGAGCCACGGCAGCGCCGCTTCCAGTGACTTCGTCTTGCGTACATACGGCGGTACCAGAGCTGATCGGAACGTCACCGGCTCGCCGGTCTTCGCTCGAACTTTGGGGATCTCGACCGTGACCGGCCCCAATCCTGTCTGCAGTTTACGAGCTGGCAGATGACCATTACGCACCACACCCGCCTTGCCATCCTCTGTCCGTCGCTCGGTGTGCTCCGCCAACAGCTCCAGCAACTCTGCCTCTACCGCCTGGTAGATCAACTGCTCTGCACCGCTTCTCAGCAACTCTGTCAGCGGATCGATAATCGTATCTCGACCTGCCAGCTTAACAACGTTATTCTTACTCATGGTGGCGTATCTCCAATGGTTGTTTTGATGTCTCGCAACAACAAATCAACCAGATACGCCGCCCTTTTTCAACTACTCAAACACCAGATTCAGTTATAACTTCAATGAGGTTGAGATAGAGTTTAGATAGAGTTGAGATAGATCTAGATAGAGTTGAGACAAAATGAGATGAATTTATAGGCAATTAGTACGTTAACTTGTTGATAAAACCTCATTTTTTATTTTGTAGGAGGTAGGAGATAAATTTACGGTGTTTCCTCAAGACATAAGCGACTATTTAATGGGCTAAGGTATCAAATATTTTGATACCCGGTTGATACCTTTCTGATACAAATTGATACCCGGTTGATACAAAATTGATACATATTGATACATGGTTGAAGCTAATTGAGATGAATCTATAGGCAATTCGTACGTTAACTTGTTGATAAAACCTCATTTTTGTATTTTGTAGGAGGTAGGCGCTAAGTTTACGGTGTTTCCTCAAGCCCTAAGCGACGATTTAAGGCGCTATAGACCATTTCAGGTGCATTGATATGTCATCAGATGCTGAAACGCGCTTAGGATGGGCTGTGGTGATCTAACGAGGCGTACGCTGCCAGCCATGGAGAACGAAGTGAAGGCTGGTAAACCCTGGTAGCCGTGAGGCCGCACTACTTACCCGGCGTGCCTTGCGCCAGAGTCGAGAACCCAACATGACATCAGAACCGGGGTCGCGTCCTAACCCTGGGATAAGATTGCGAGTGAATGCCGAACCAGGCTCTTTCTGGGAACTGCGGGAACCAGTCATCGTGATGTTAAGAGAGAAGACTCAAGTAGCTAAAACTACAAGGTCGAGCGTATCGATGCACGATACTGGGGCGGAGCTGTTTGTAGTAGTGATGAGGCATCTGTAATGGATGTGGAGCGAAGGGACAGCGTCAAGCAGCCGGAACTCATGGCTCAACCCCATCATGAGGGGTTGGATAGCTTACTATGGCAAGTTCTATCGTTCAGCGATGTACGCAATCATTCGGCACGCGAATAAGACCTTGGTTCGCTGGTTTATGCGTAAGTACAAAGCGATTAAGCGCAGTAAAATGCGTGCGATGGCGCTTTTTGCCCGATGCATGAAGGAAACCCCCGGTTTGTTTGTTCAATGGCGTGAGGGGATGAAAGGTGCGTTTGCTTGATGGGAGCGGTATGAGCGGAGACGTTCACGTACCGTTCTGCGAGAGGCTGAGGGTGAGAGTCCCTTGGTCTACTCTCCTCCAAAAATCTTTCACTAGGTTGAAACTCACTTGGTCACCCACGAGCTCCTCGGGAGGCCCTTGCGGCTACGATAGGACGCCACGGTACTTGGCCAGCAACCGATCAATATCAGCATTCCACAGCGCCCACGACTCCTTCGGGGAGGCCCTTGCGGGCACGATAGTTCGCCACAGCAGATGAGCCCTCGATACCCAGCTTCCGAGCAATCTCAGGATTCGTCATCGACCGCCATTGCTCGTCGGTTACAGAATCCCAGTCATACTTGGTCTCCCTCGGGCCCCTCGGGAGGCCCTTGCAGGCACGATAGTTCGACACAGTAGATGAGCCCTCGATACCCAGCATCCGAGCAATCTCAGGATTCGTCATCGACCGCCATTGCTCGTCGGTTACAGAATCCCAGTCATACTTGGTCTCGGGCTCGGGCCCCTCGGGAGGCCCTTGCGGGCACGATAGGCCGCCACAGTAGATGAGCCCTCGATACCCAGCATCCGAGCAATCTCAGGATTCGTCATCGACTGCCATTGCTCGTCGGTTACAGAATCCCAGTCATACTTGGTCTCCCTCGGGCCCCTCGGGAGGCCCTTGCAGGCACGATAGTTCGACACAGTAGATGAGCCCTCGATACCCAGCATCCGAGCAATCTCAGGATTCGTCATCGACCGCCATTGCTCGTCGGTTACAGAATCCCAGTCATACTTGGTCTCCCTCGGGCCCCTCGGGAGGCCCTTGCAGGCACGATAGTTCGACACAACAGCTTTGTTCTCGATACCCAGCATCCGAGCAATCTCAGGATTCGTCATCGACTGCCATTGTTCGTCGGTTACAGAACCCCAGTCATACCTCGTCACCCTCGGGTCCCTCGGGAGGCCCTTGCGGGTACGATAGGCCGACACAGCAGATGAGCGCTCGATACCCAGCATCCGAGCAATCTCAGGATTCGTCATCGACTGCCATTGCTCGTCGGTTACAGAACCCCAGTCATACTTAGCCACCCTCGGGGCGCTCGGGAGGCCCTTGCGGGCACGATAGGTCGCCACAACAGCTTTGTTCTCGATACCCAGCATCCGAGCAATCTCAGGATTCGTCATCGACTGCCATTGCTCGTCGGTTACAGAACTCCAGTCATACTTAGCCCTTCCAGGGGGTTTATTCATATTTCGTCATCTTCCTCAAAACCGGTAACCCTATCTTTTTCACGAGGATGTGTCAGATTAGGTCTGAACTAATACAATACAGTCAGGCGAATTGCTTGCCAATGGGTTCTCTCTATTCGAGTTATCCACCCCTATCCAAGCGAGCGCTGCCAGCCATGGAGAGCGAAGCGAAGGAGTAACTCCTCTGTAATAATCCAACCCGTTACAGCAACTTCCACCACCCAAAAGTGACTTATTCTGAATCGGTTTCAGTTTCGTTTTTTGCTGCTTCCTCTGCTGCCTTCTTGTTGTTTTTCACGGCTTTTCTAAGCGCCCCTTGCAGAGACTTGATACTGGCTCTTACTTTTTCGACCTGCTCGTCTGAGACCACCTGTCCTGCCTCCAGGGCCTCGGTGATCCGATCCACAGTATAGTGGGCATGATTAACAGCCATCGAGCGACTATGGGCCTTCTCTTTGTCTTTCTGGTCTGTCAGCCAGCCCTCGACCTGGGCGGCCTCTTCATCGGTCAGGTGCTCGCGCACATGGGCTGGGATTGAAGTATTCCCGGTCGGGAACCCAGCGATCATTTTTTGAGTGCTGCGCTTCTTCTCCGGGAGATAGATAGAGCGGAGAAGCTGAACCCTTGAGCCTTTAACCTTGATCTGCATAGTCATACCCCTTTAGGAAAGTTCGTCATGGCCATATAATAGATGACTAGGCATATCCTGTCAAGAGTTGTCGTCTTTGAATTATCTGATTGCTGGTCATACTCTAAATGGAATTGTCTATGCCTACATTAGGTACGGCTATCCATATCAGGCAATACCTATTAAGGTATGTCGTCATGTAATAATAGACCGCGGTCATATCCAGCATAGCGTTGCCTATGCGTAGGCAAATAGCGTATCAGAAACCGCCGCGAGACGTATCTATAGGCGGTATGTTCAATCATGCTTTATTAGAATATGTCGTCATGCCTATTAAAGATACGCTATGCGAAAAAGTCAATACAAAGTAAGGCATGACTATATAAAAGTATAAGCAAGGCAGAGAAATGGTCTTATAGATCACATTTAGAGCGTCTTTCTGGATAGTCGAAGCCCTGTCCTCGAAATAGTGGTAAATGCACTCTTAGGCATACCAAAATCAAATAGAAAAACACGAGCGAGTCTTCGATTTCGTGATGTAAAACGGGACATCCAAGTCCCCCTTTTGCACTCAATCTTCGACAGCCTATTAGTGCCCCGGCCGTCCTGGTCACTGACTGGGCGACGTGTTCGGATGCCTACTTTGCTTCCCCTCTAGCGCGCTGCGCGCACGACGGGTAAGCAGTGCGGCCTCACGGCTACCGGGGATTACCAGCCTTCGCTTCGCTCTCCATGGCTGGCAGCGTAGGAAAATATGAGCTGTGGATTTATCAGGAAAAGTTCAGAGACAGAATAATCATACAAATATTGCTGTGAGGTGAAGAGTTCACAGATAGAGATAAAAAACTGTGAAAAATATTAATCTACAGCCTCATTAGCTGCAGAATGAGATTGTCGCACACCTGGAAGAAAGTTAACGTACATGTTAACCCGTTATAATGAGAGAAATCCTATTTTACCGGGCGGTATCAGGATGTTGCCCTGTAGAAGAGTTCCTTGACTCTTTGGCAGGTAAACAGGCTAAGAAGGTTGCCTGGGTTCTACAACTCATTGAAGATATGGATATTGTTCCTGCTCAGTATTTCAAGAAGCTAGTGAATACTGATGGTATATGGGAAGTCAGGATACAAGTTGGAGGAAACATATTTCGATTACTTGGATTTCTTGATGGTGACCACTTGATTGTCTTGAATCATGCTTTTCAAAAGAAAACTCAAAAGACACCCAAGAAAGAAATCAAGCTGGCAGAAATCCGAAAGCAAGATTACCTCAAACAGGAGGCAGTCAAATGAGTGATCTGAAGAAATACATTAGTAAGAGAAAAGAGTGTGATGGAGAGTTCACCGAAGATTTTGATAAAGGCTATCAAGCATTCAAGATTGGTGTACTGTTGAAACAGGCAAGAGAGGCATCTGGTTTAACGCAGGCAGAAATAGCAGACAAACTTCACACAAAAAAGTCAGCTATTTCACGAATGGAAAACCACGCAGAGGATATACGGCTATCAACTTTGGAGAAATTCGCTGCTGTGCTAGGTAGGAAGCTTGAAGTATCAATAAGGTAAAGCAGCTAACCAGCACATCCAACTGACACCAAAAAGCGGTGCTCCTCGTTCCTCGTCGCACCACTTATTGATGCAGTTGATGTGAGGCGTTAGGTGTAAAAAGAGATGGGAAAGAAATTGCCACCAGATCAGATGGAACTCTACAAAAGGATTGATGAAATTCTATTCTATAAATGGGATCCAATAGGGATATCTGATGGAGACTGGGCAAGGGATGAATACCATTCTTATCTACCAAGAGTGTTTAGTATGGCTTTAGAGTACGCAAGCCCAGAGCCAATTGCTGAGTATCTTGGTATTGTGACAACTGAAAACATGGGTTTGGCTTCAGCAAAAGAGCACGATTTAGCTATTGCAACTCAAATATTAGAAGTCAAAGAATCATTAGGTATTTAGTAAAATGGAAGTATCTTCACAAAACCAAGCGTGTCGCTACCTCGTGAAAGATTTTGGGACATCCAAGTCTCCAAAATCGACTCGCCTACGCGACAGCCGTTATGCCCCGACCGTCCTGCGTACGTCACGATTCCGTATTGCACATTGCAGCAAAGCTGCTTGTGCACTACTCCATCATGACTCCCGCAATGACTCTACGGCGTTTCGGATGCACTCCTTGTATGCCCTACATCGCTCCCTGCCGGTCGCAATTCCGGCCATACAACCGCGCCTACGCCTATCGGGGACTAATCGCCTCGGCTTTCAGCCTTCCATGGCGATCAGCGAAGGCAATTTCACGCGGACGTCAAAAGCGTCGTTCGTTCCTCACTATGCTTTTTTCCTCCGGTGAATTGCGGCGTTAGGCGTAAAGAGAGATCGGGCACATAAATGGAAAAGTCATTAATAGATATTAGGTATTACGCAAGCGACTCTCCCAATGAAACGGGTAAAAGTCTCCCTTCAAGTTGTACCCGATTTTTCGAATTTCCAAAGTTGCTTCACTACTGGGGCGCTCGTATCGCCACTATACTTGGAGCAAAGGGGCTGTCCCTCGGAGAATTCGATCACCTATATATCAACTATACAAACGCTATTCCAAAAAGCAGTATTGCTTTTTCCGAAAGAACACCAGAAAAATGGCTCAGGTATATTGACTACGGTGTAAACTTCGAAGAACTAAAATCATTAAATGAGGCGGAACTTGAACAATTTGTAATACGTAGCACGTTTGAGTGTCTTCATCATTTATGCAATTCGAGCATGGAAAAATCCGAAATAATCAAGTTTGCTTCAAAAGAAGTGGAGAGGTTCGGTTCTGAGATAGAACTTCCTGTTAAGGAAAAAAACACCAAGTCCTATTCCGTGTTAGTTTCTTATAAATTGCGCCCTAAGGGCGAGGCATCATATGGACTTGTAAAATATATTAACCACAAAACAGGAACTACATTCTCCAAAATATTTGTTAAGCTTAAGGGGCCATCGGATATATTTCCCCTAGTAGGAACAATTTCAGTAAAAGATGAAAAAATCTTAATCAAACCGAGGCCTTCTTTTAAAGCAAGCCTTTTATACAAATTCATATCAGGTTCCGATGGAGGTTGATATAAATGACGCAGCAAGCGCATAACAAAGCGCTGCTAGGGATAAACCTACGCTGCGCTTCGGTTTTCCCCAGAGCGCGGTGTTATGACAGAATAAATAACCACAAAATGAGGTTCCCTATCATATGTTAAGAAAATCGTTGCTCGTTATATTAATTACGCAAATACTATATGGGTGCGCATCGGCACCTGGAACAGCATTTGAAATACAATCAAATATGGGAAAATTTGAAACATACTCACATCTGTTAAAAATGGCAGAAAAGTGCTTTTCTAGAGAAGCGACGCCATTTCTAGATGGTAGATTAGTCAGGTATGGTCAGCTATTTAATAATTTCAAAACCATAACAGTACATCAGTATGCTTTTGATATAGGGGTATTAGAACCAGATATCATAATATTAATCGCTAATGACGGTAAGAATATAAAAGTCGTAAGTGATGAAATAACAGATCAGACAGAAGCCTTAGTCAAGCAACGGGTCGAAAATATAGACAGGGTTAAGCTTTGGGCTAAAGGAAATTCTGAATGCGCAGATGCGGGCTGATGTAATGATGTGTCATAACCAGGCCTTACATCGGACACAGTCGCTTGCGCGCCTGATCCGCCGAAGACAACGTTATGTGTAAAAAGAAAGGAAGCCATGGATTATGACCAAGCTTTAGCACGTAAGTTAAAATCAATGCTCGAATGCGAGGCATCTATTAAGAAGCCAATTCGATTCTTGGTTCCTATGGCGAAGACGAGCATGAACGAGAAGCAGATAGGGTGAAGCTCGCTATTCTGAAGCTCGCAGGCTCCGATCTGAAAGAGATAGAAAAATACACAGAAACAGCCAAGCAAGATTACAGGGATGTACTAACTTGGGCGGAGTATCCAAGGCAAAGCAAAAAGTGGTCAATGCCTGACGGCCCTAAGAAGAATAATCTTATAGAAGCAGACAAAGAAGAATACGATAAATGGTTAAACACATAACAAGAACTTCAACTACGCGCCTATCGGCGCCTCCTATCTCGGATATCTATCACCGGTAGAATATGAGATGAGAGCTGCCTATAACTAAAACTGTCCGTTAATTCGGGGGAACCTCAGTCTGTCCCCTATTGTTCTTTGGCAGCCGCTCTATATCGGTACCACGGATATCCAGCCAGCCGCCAACCACCAGCTTATTTGGTAGTTTTTTTATGGTGGTTCCGGACAGGTTCAACCAGGAACCTACCCTTAACTGTTTGGGTAAGCTACTGACCATTGTTCCCGATAAATCTAGACCACCTTTGATTGTCATCTGTTTGGGTAATTTGACGATAAGGCTGCTCACCAGGTAGAGATCGCCGCCAACATCCAGTCTCTTTGGCAGTTCCTGAATGATGGTGCCTGAAAGATCCAGGTCACCACCTACCTTCAAGGTGTTGGGCAGTGTTTCAATTGCGGTGGCTCGCAGATCAAGATTTCCACCTACACGGAGTCCCTTGGGGAGTTTGGTGATCAGGGTGCCGATAAGATTCAAATTTCCGGGAATATGCAGGTTTTCCGGTAACTGTTCGATATCGGATAGTGAGAGATCCAGGTCTCCGCCTATCCGTATGTCCTTCGGCAGTCGTGAAATAGGGGTTCCCGAAAGATCGAGGCTTCCAGTCACCCTGAATTTCTTGGGCAGTTTTTTAATCTGTGTCTGTTTTAGGTTCAGGTTGCCGTCGATACAAGTTCCGGCACCGAAGCGAGTGTTCGATGCTGTTTTATCACCAGATAGCGTGACGTCATGTTTCTGTTTCATGTGGGTTTTTGAAGTAAATTCAATCTAACAGATTTGATTTGCCGGTGTAGCTGAGGGTATCAGCAAAGCTTAGATGGAACAAAATATTCTTTCATTGCAAAAGAGGGGCCAAACAGAAAAAACACAAGGACAGCCATCACTAACAGTCAAAAGGGATATCTAGATCGTGATATACCGATTCAATCCTATGATCGACTGGTTACAGGTTTTCTGAAAAGAGGGTAACTCACTGAATTGATGGATTTAATTCTTTTATCATTGATTTAATCGAGGGGTGATCATAGGACATCGCGAGTTGAAAAAAGAACGTTTCCCGTACCAGCCCAAACTATGCCGCCGGTGGTGGACTGAGGAGCACCACAAGAGTTGTGGACATGTTAGTCAGGAGGCCATCAAGCGTTCTTTGGAACTCGATGCCTAACAAAAACGTAAACTTCGCGCCTGCGGCGCCGGTGCTCGCGCCAGTTACCACAACGTTAAATCAAAAAAGGCTACACCCTGTACTTGCACAACTAATAGGACAAGTTACACTTGTTCAATATATAGTACATAAGTCGGAGTATTCTATGAGGGTTGTTAATTTTTCAGGAGTTATAGTCAAATCTGGTGTTTAACCAGTTGAATCAAGCGGCGACCTGATCGACTCCTGTTACCTCAACACCATCTTTAAATTTGATTCCGGTTATCACCTTCGCCAGGTAACCGAAACCCCGTAATCGTCTCCACTTCTTCTCGGCACACAGGCCGAGTTTGAACATCATGTGTAGCATGCCGTCACGCGATAGGCAGCCCTTGGAACGCTTGGTTCGATGGCGGATTGTCCCTGAAGGTTGATTCAATCGGATTGCTGGTCCGAATGCTCTGCCAGTGCTGTGCCGGAAAGTGATAGAAAGCCATCAGTTCCTCTCGGTCTTTGTGCAGACAGATGGCAGCCTTCGGATACTTCGGCTCATACGTTTTGATAAACAGATCAAAGGCCTTTTCCGCATCGGCCTGAGTCTCCGCCTGCCAGATGTTATGCAGTGCCTGCTTCGCTTTCGGCTGAGCTGTCTTTGGCAGGCAGTTCAGCACGTTCATGGTCTTGTGCATCCAGCAGCGCTGCTGGCGCGTCTCAGGATATACTTCCTCCAGCGCAGCCCAGAAGCCCATGGCACCGTCACCGATCGCCAATTTGGGCGGGTTCAGTCCGCGTGACTTCAGCTTCAACAGTACCTCCCGCCAGCTCTGCGTGGACTCCCGCACACCATCCTCAATTGCCAGAAAATGCTTCTCACCACGCTCATTCACACCGATCACCACCAGGGCACACAGCTTCGTCTGCTCTGCTCTCAGTCCGCTGTAGACACCGTCTGCCCACACACATACACCCAATGCCTCCTTATCCAGGCGCTCCTCACACCAGCTCCGATATTCTTCTGCCCAGACCTGCTTCAGACGCGATACCGTGCTGGCCGACAAGCCTGTTGCATCCGGACCCACCAGCACTTTCAGGGCCTCACCCATCTCACCACTGGAAATCCCCTTCAGGTAGAGCCACGGCAGCGCCGCTTCCAGTGACTTCGTCTTGCGTACATACGGCGGTACCAGAGCTGATCGGAACGTCACCGGCTCGCCGGTCTTCGCTCGAACTTTGGGGATCTCGACCGTGACCGGCCCCAATCCTGTCTGCAGTTTACGAGCTGGCAGATGACCATTACGCACCACACCCGCCTTGCCATCCTCTGTCCGTCGCTCGGTGTGCTCCGCCAACAGCTCCAGCAACTCTGCCTCTACCGCCTGGTAGATCAACTGCTCTGCACCGCTTCTCAGCAACTCTGTCAGCGGATCGATAATCGTATCTCGACCTGCCAGCTTAACAACGTTATTCTTACTCATGGTGGCGTATCTCCAATGGTTGTTTTGATGTCTCGCAACAACAAATCAACCAGATACGCCGCCCTTTTTCAACTACTCAAACACCAGATTCAGTTATAACTCCTCTGCCTCTACCGCCTGGTAGATCAACTGCTCTGCACCGCTTCTCAGCAACTCTGTCAGCGGATCGATAATCGTATCTCGACCTGCCAGCTTAACAACGTTATTCTTACTCATGGTGGCGTATCTCCAATGGTTGTTTTGATGTCTCGCAACAACAAATCAACCAGATACGCCGCCCTTTTTCAACTACTCAAACACCAGATTCAGTTATAACTCATTTTTCAGACGCTAGAAATAGACTAAAAAGTGTATTAGATCAGGTAGTTGATGATGCTGATTACACTGTTATATCACGCAGAGATGCAGAAGATGCAGTTGTTATGTCTCTAGATTGCTTCAATGGATTAATGGAAACAGTGCACCTATTGAAGAGTCCAGCCAATGCTGCACATCTGGCAAAGTCCATCGCACAATACCGTTCAGGAAAAGTCGAGAAACATGGGCTGGTTAATGATTGAGGTACTAGCATGGACAAAAGAAGCCTGGGGGGACTACATTTACTGGCAAGGTCAGGGTAGAAAGACGCTGAAGCGTATCAATAAGCTAATCTCTGATACTCAAAGAACCCCGTTTGTGGGCATCGGTAAGCCAGAGCCATTAAAAGAGAATTTATCCGGTTTTTGGTCTCGTCGCATTGATGAAAATAATCGGTTGGTATATGTGGTTGACGACAATCAATTTACAATTATTTCCTGTCGATATCACTATGAAAGATGATTTAACAAGTCCATCAAACCGATGCAGCTAAGCTTTAGCAACCCGCAAATGCTATGTGCCTGCGCTGTTTATAGAAAACGTTATGCCTTAAAAAGATCTGTCGAAACATCCATGTGTTTATGAAGAATACGAATTATCTCAACACAATCATGATTACTAATTCGGTAGTAGATTACATGGCTAATTATCGGAAACTTCCTATAACCAGGTCGAACATAGTCACAAGTGCGCCCAAGCTGTGAATTGTCGGTAATTTGATGAAAAGAATCATCAAATTGCTTCAAGTACTTATTGCGCTGGTCTCTTCCCCAGCGCTTCTGGGTGAAAATGGCAATAGCCCTCAAATCATTTTTGGCTTTAGCCGTAAGCTTGAAGGTGGCCATCAATCAGATTCGTTATCAAGCTCAGAAATCAAGCCATCAAGGGAATATTCAACAAAATCGCTAGATTCCCCTTCATCCAGCATTTTACGCAGGGTAACAAGCTTGGTTTCTTCCTCCTCAAGCAAGCGCAAGCCTGCGCGAACAATCTCGCTAGTGGAAGAAAAGCGACCGGAATTCAATTGGTTAGTAATGAAAGAGTCAAAGTGCTCCCCAAGAGTAATACTTGTATTCTTGCTCATGTGCTTAGCTCCAAAACAGTACCAATAATTGGTACTATAGTGGGGCATAACAAGGTGGTCAACATCGTTCGCTATTGCTCACTGGGGCAGCCTGCGTTGCGCTCCTGCTGCCCGTTACAGCAACGTTGAGACTGTAGAAAAACTATTATCGAAGTTGCAGAAAGAATGGAGATTGCAGGATTCCAGTTTTTGTTATGGAAAGCGCATTAGAATTCACGTAGAAGCGCGAAAAATGAGTAATATTTATACAAATTGCAGCACTGAGGAAAGTGCTTTAGTTTTTCTACAGCCTCGTTAGATTGATAAATAAAAGATAAAACATGGAAGACAAGAACAAATCCAGGAAAAATAAGCTGCACATCCTTACGATACTTTTGTTAGTTGGATTACTGGTGCTAGGAAAAGTACTATGGGCAGTATCAATTTGGTATGAGGTAATTCCGCTAGGATTAGCTGGCCTTCTGATTTGGCGTATGAAGAAATCAGAGAAGCGGAGAAGCGGGGAAGCGGGGAAGCGAAGGAGCAATAAGCTGATCATGTGCAAACATTCTAACCAGTGGATCAAGTTCGCGCCCTGCGGTCGCTGGAACCTCCGCTTTGCTGCGGCCCCTCACCCTGATCGTTATGCTGTAAAATGACATGAAGAATCTTATTAAATCCCTCAATAATTCATTGATCCGTAAATTAGATGGGCATCTTTTACTAATAATTCCGATCATTGCCATGTGGGTTGTGCTCTCAATAATTCTCACACTAATTTCTTCTGTTCCCATCGTGTTATTGACTTTTACGACTGAGGGAAGTGAGTTTTTTAACGGCTATGTTTATGAGTTTTACATTCTTCACTATGTGACAACATTTGTATTTCTCTCCGTTATTTGGTCGTATCTTGTATACATCGTGTTTATAACATATTGGTCTAACATGAAGTTGGTGAGCGGAATGATGTTCCCCATAAAAAGTTGACACATTAGCTTTTCGACTCAGCATAGTCTGCTGGACTCATATACCCTAAGCTTGAGTGTAAACGCCTCCGGTTATAAAAACGAATGTATTTCTTGGTCTTCCTTTTGAAATCCTCAATGCCATCAAATTTCTCCGTATAGTACATTTCCGACTTATACGTATGAAAGAATGACTCCATATGGGCATTGTCATAGCAATTACCCTTGCCTGACATACTCTGCTCGATCGCTTGACTCTCTAGCAGCCTTCCAATCTTGTGGTTGGCATAC
The DNA here is from genome assembly GCA_037318855.1 of Candidatus Sedimenticola sp. (ex Thyasira tokunagai). GTDB lineage: Bacteria > Pseudomonadota > Gammaproteobacteria > Chromatiales > Chromatiaceae > Vondammii. The sequence goes on from CP134874.1 coordinate 298,264, forward strand.
TCTATACCCCGGTCTGAATGGAATATTTTTGGTCTTGCTTCTGGGTGCCTTTGCTTTGCCTTTTGAAAGGTCCTGACGATTAAATCTGCATCTCCGAGTCCTACTTATTTCCTCACCCACAAGCTGCCTGGTACATAGATCCATAATGACTGAGAAATAGACAAATTGGCCGTGATGACGTGTGTAGGTAAAGTCCGCTACCCAAACTTCATGTGGATTCTTTGGTATGGGCAACTCAGCCAAAAGATTACTCTTCGCTATTTTTGAGCCCGGTTGCCACTGCCTAGGTTTATAGCGTTTATCCATTTTTGCTCGAATTCCTATCTTCCTCATCAACTTAGCGACAGTATTCTCACAACGACTAAAGCCTCTACTCTTTAGTTCCACTGTCATTCTAGGACTACCGTAAGTCTCCTTGACTTCCCGGTGTATCTTGAGAATTTCATCAATGATCATGCCATTGTAAACGGACTGGAACGAACCAGGTCGCTTCTTCCAAGCATAATATCCACCTCGACTCACATCCAACAGGAGGCAAAGTGGGGATACACCAAACTCATCATTTAAATCTTCTATTATTTTGAAGGCTTCTTTCTTTTGGCGTCGCCCATCTCCTCGAGTTTTTTTAAAACAGCATTCTCCATCCTTAGGTGCTTATTCTCCTTCTCCAACTGTTTTAGTTGCTCCCTGAGCTTCAAATCTGTCTGAACATCGATTTTATCAGGCATTTTATCGAGTAACCCCGCATCTCGTAATTCCTTCTTCCAGCTTGATACAAAGAAAATGTATGTATCCCTATTTCCTCCGCAACCTCACTGGCAAGTATGCCAGGCCTGCTCGCTTTTAGTACCGCTTGTATCTTGATATCGATTGAATGGTTCTTTCTCATTTGACACCTCTGGTTGTAAACAGGGTGTCAACTTTTATTGGGGAGGCTCAGAAAGAATCCTATATATTCTTCAATATCGCTAGTGCTTTCTTCTATATTTATATTTTCGATAATAATATATTTAACACAAGCATTAACTGATAACTTGGCTTTTTGTAGAATTCACCCTATACCTGAGAATAATTACATGACTATCATTTGTGATCCAATATCTCGGTTATGTCAAATCCCTCCTCTACAAACTATATTTGACTGTATATATTACAGCTTTTCACTCATGACTGGTTCGGGGGTTTCTGATGCTGAGCCAGTCACAAATTTGGGAAAAACTATTGTTATTTTTGAAATAAGTATGTCGATAGGGTTAATTGCAATTGTTTTATCTGCAGCAGTTGGACGGGTATATGAGAATCAGCAAATAAAATAGCATAACAATCACATCTGACAGGCGCAAAAACCTACGTGTTTTTTGTTCGGCTGATGTGAAGCGTTAACTGTAATGAGTATTTTTGGGAGCTAAAAGCTTGCAAGTTGATTGGAATAGGATAGATGGCTCCATCTATACTACGCAAGTTTTGAACCAGAACCCATCCACACAATATCAATTGAGAAAACTATGGAAGCGCAGTTAGAAAAAATAAAATACGACGTCAACGCGATCGCTCAAGCTATTGAGATTAACCCCAAAGATATCCACTCAGTAGATTTTAACTCAGTAACACTTGAGAGCAGTATCGTACTCGAGCGAGAGACCATGATAAGAGGGCTGCTTTTTAAAGGTGGTACCAGAGTTATATTTCACGAAGGGTCATCGAGTGTCAAGAATGGTTTCCTTGCCAGAGATACGAGCCGAGAGGTGAAGTACAATTTATTCACGTTCAAAGCTGGAGAGAGAATTGAATTCGATATCAACGGCGAAGTTAGAAGTGGTTATAATATTTATGAGGGTGGAATCGTTCTGCCTAAAGTCACTATCAAAGCTGGCATCCTAAATATTTATCCCAACGGGCACTTGTCGTCTGCGTTCAATGTCACTTCATTCAAACTAGGTCGCTATATGACAAAAGAGGGGTATGCCATGTTTCACAATCCGGAGGAAGCAGACACGGCTTCTGTTCTCACCTGCTATTTCAATGAAACAACGCGGTGGGATGAATTCGAAGCTGCACATATGTCCAAAGGAATGCCGGCCAGACTATCTTTTTCAAGAGGACGCTCTCTTGCCGTGCCGGGAAAACTCTTAGAATTTTCACCAGCATTCGATACCCTAGTTGATGGCATACTATGTCCAAAAGAGACTCCGCTATCACTTTACGAGAGTCAATCACTAAAATACTGTGAACTCGGCATGGACAAGATCATTCAGGGAATCGACCTCAAGACAAAGGAAACTTATTTAACATTCTTCGAGAGCAAACGCTTAGAATCCATTTTTTCATCTCATCCTGTCACAGTGGCTGGAAAGACCTATAATCCTTGGGCTAAAGTTTGGCTGAATGAAGACGGGACCGTCAAAAACTAAAGAGATTAGAGTCCTTCGCTGCCAGCCATGGAGAGCGAAGCGAAGGCTGGTAATCCCCGGTAGCCGTGAGGCCGCACTGCTTACCCGTCGTGCGCGCAGCGCGCCAGAGGGAGCAAAGTAGGCATCCACGAACACGGCGTCCAGTCAATGGGAACTGACTGCGAAGCGGTAACGAGCTTGCGATGTTATCGCGTAGCGGTCAGTGACCAGGACGGCCGGGGCACTAATAGGTTGTCGAAGGCCGAGTTGATTTTGGGGACTGGGATGTCCCAAAATCTTTCACGATCGTGTCGAGTAAATTCAGATCCGGGGGATCAAAAAGGAGGCTGTGAAACTGGATATTGCTACCCAGTGGGTGAAGGCAGGTGACTGTCTAATGCCCATCAGAGAAGGTTAGCCACTGGAACTGTAGTGAACCTGCATGCATATCCATGAGGGTGTGTATGAAGCCAGGTGTAGCGAGTGTGCAGGCCGCGTGACCGAGCTCCGAAAAGATTATTATCGTGGTCTGAAAGGATAACCCAGCGCAAGCGGGGAAAGCCGACGTTCTTCGTGAGACGGAAGGCAGCAGTCCTGGAAACGCAAAGGTGAGTTGAAGGGACACCACCGGGGTCCAAGAGCGGGGCATGTACACATAAGGGTGGACTGGGAACTCGAGAGAACCGCCATCTCCTTGCGGAGGGCACCGGGATAGGCAAACCGGAATACAAAAGCGGCCAGGCGCTTGCGGGGGATCTTCCTAACCCGTGGAGCGAGCCGAAAGGGGCACGAACGAAGAAGGGAGAACGCAAGGTATCGGAGAACGAGCGGAAAGCGAAGTGCCCCGAGATGGAGAAGCGGTAGTCTTAGCGGATCATAGTACCGATGGTCGAAGGGAGAGGAAGGCCGATAAGGTGGGGAACCGAGACCCAAGGGACCCACTGAAGGGAAGGTGAAGCCGGGCATAACGTTTTGTCGGATGGAAAGATGAGAGATACCAAGAGATCAGAACTCATATCAACGCAACTTCGGCAAATTGCAGAGCAAGCGATCGTACATCCGGACAGGGTATTCACCACCCTGATCCACCGCATGGACGTGGACTTTCTTCGAGAAGCCTACTATCGGCTGCGCAAGGATGGAGCGGCGGGCCTGAGCGGTGTAACCGTAAAGGACTATGGCAAGGAACTGGAAGCCAACCTGGTTGATCTACATGCCCGGTTGAGGGAGCAGCGTTATATAGCGCCGCCAATCAAGCGCGTATGGATCGAAAAGGAGGGAGGAAAGAAGCGACCGATCGGACTATTGGAGATCGAAGACAAAATAGTCCAGAAAGCGGTAGCGATGCTAATGGGGCGGTCTATGAACAGGGCTTCTATCCGTTTTCACATGGATTTCGGGAGGCACACAGTGCCCACCAAGCGATAGGAGAGATCCGGTCGCAGTGCATGGAGCACGGCATCCGCTGGATATACGATGCAGACATCAGTGGATTTTTTGACAACATTGACAGGAGCTGGTTGCGGAGATTCATCCAGCAACGGATCAATGATGGTGGACTACTTCGCCTGATTGGCAAGTGGTTGAACGCAGGCGTGATGGAAGGAGACCAGATCACCTACAGCGACCGGGGAACACCTCAAGGCGGGACGATTTCGCCATGCCTTGCGAATATATTCCTCCACCATGTACTGGATGACTGGTTCGAGCGGGAAGTGAGGCCGCGCATGCGGGGGCACTGCTTTATCGTCAGGTTTGCCGATGACTTTGTCATCGGCTTCCAACACGAAGAAGATGCCCGGCGGGTGATGAAAGTCCTGCCCAAGCGCTTCGAGAAATACGGACTGGAAATACATCCAGAGAAGAGCCGCCTACTTGCCTTCGGGAAACCGGCCTCGGGAAAAGAGGTCACCCGTGGGGACAACACATTCGATTTTCTCGGATTTACCCACTACTGGGCGAGAAACGCGGCGAGGTTATTGGGTCATCAAGCGCAAGACTGCGCGCAAGAAAGTCAGGAAAACCGTACAAGCCCTATGGACCTGGAGCCGTAACAACCGGCACCAGGACCTGAAGAAACAGTACAGAATTTTGTGCTCGAAACTTCGGGGGCACTACCAGTACTTTGGTGTTCGCTGCAATATGCGAGCGATGGAGACAGTTCTTCACCATGCAAGGCGTGGATGGAGGTTCTGGTTAAATCGTCGTAGTAGCAAGAAGGCGCTGACCTGGGAGAAGTACGAAAAGCTGATGGAAAGCATGCCGTTACCGCGACCCAAGATCATCCACAATGTCTAAGAGTTTGCAGGGTAGTAAAGTTATGCATCGGAGGTGTGTTGCCCCTCTGATTACCGAGGAACCGGATGACCGAATTGGTCACGTCCGGATCTGTGGGGGGGATGGTCAGCGATGGCCGTCTCTACCTGGAGGTAGCGACACGCTTGTCGTGGTGGCATAGAGCGATGGTGCGGGACATGGTCAGCAGGGCAGAGTCATGATTGCCGATGATCTCCGCCCCGTAGCTGGTGTGCTGCATCATGATCTCCCACTCGTCGGGGTCCAGCTTGCCCGGTTTGAGCAGGATTTTGTCGGGGATGCCTATTTTACCGACATCGTGCATTGGCGCTGCGCTGTAGATGGTGTTGACAGTCTCGGCGGGAAGGTCGAGTCCTTCGGCGATGAGGCGGGCGTAGTGGCTCATGCGGATAACATGTAGTCCGGTCTCGTTATCCTTGTATTCGGCTGCACGGCAGAGGCGGCGGATAATCTGCAGGCGGCTCGCATCAAGTTCCACGGTACGTTCGCGTACCCGGTCCTCCAGGGCGCGGCTCTGGTCGTAGAGGGCCAGGTGGGTGTGTACCCGCGCCTTGACGATAGGGGGGCTGATCGGTTTGCTGAGAAAGTCTACGGCACCCAGTTTCAGGCCGCGCTGCTCGGATTCGGTATCGTTCTTTGCGGTGATAAAGATGACCGGTATCTGCTGGGTGGTGATATCACTCTTGAGTCGTTCGCACACTTCATAGCCATTCATGACCGGCATCATGATATCGAGGAGGATGATATCGGGCTTGTTTTCGCCATGAGCGATTTTAAGTGCTCTTTCGCCGTTGACAGCGGCCTTTATCTTGTAGTCATCCTTCAGTACACCACGCAACACATCGATGTTTTCAGGGGTGTCATCCACCACCAGTACAGTCGGTTTCCGGTTCTCCTCGCTCATGGCTTTTTGCTTCTTTGATCCCTATCAGCTTTTGATAGTCCCTCAGGTTTTAAGCTATCAATCAATACAGTAGCACATCAGCTATTTGCTGCTGCCACAACTGCTTATTTATCGAGTGACGCTTGCAGTTGAACGACTATCTCCAGTGCATCTTTAAACTCATACTCACCAATAATCTGGGCAAGTCGCTCCAGTGTGGTGCTTTTTCCCATGGCGATGATCAACTCATCAATCAGATCACCGGCATCGGTATCATCATCCTCCAACAGCTCATGCATCTGCTGTAGCAGATCGGCAGCACGTTTGCTGTCTATAGATACTTCAGTTGCACTCTCCTCGCCCTTGTCTGATGGAATCAGCCAGCTTTCGAGGGCGCTAATTACCGGCTTTAGCTCCTCTTCGGTCTGCAGGAGCAGTGCCTCCAGCTGTTCACTGTCGGCTCCTTTGCTGCAAGCCCCTTCCAGGGCGGTGGCAGCTGCTTGTATCCGTACTGCGCCAATGTTGCCTGCAACCCCTTTCAGGGTGTGCGCCTCGCGTTCAGCGCTCTCGTCTCCCTCTTCAAGTGCCTTGCGGAATCGGGAGGTGAACTCCTCCTGGCTGCTGAGGAAGCGCTTCAAAATCTTTCGGTAGAGCGTGGAACTCCCCTGAGCGATGGCGAGACCGGCACCGGTATCTATGCCGTCAAGGTGCGGTATCACCTCATCGTTTTCAGGGGGTACGGTGGTGACAGGCTTAGTTGATAGCGGCTGTGAAGGGGTGATCCAGCGCGCCATGGTGGTGAACATATCGTGGACGTTGATCGGTTTGGCGATATGGTCACTCATACCCGCCGTCCTGGCTTTTTCCAGATCTTCACTCATGACGTTGGCGGTCATAGCGATTATCGGCAGGATTTTGAAACGCTCCTCTTCACGCAGCTTGCTGCAGGCGGTGTAGCCGTCCATCACCGGCATCTGCACATCCATCAAAACGCCGTCGTACTCCTTGGCGTTGATCATCTCAAGTGCTTCCTGCCCATTGTTGGCCAGGTCGGCGATGATGCCGTTGGTGGATAGAAGTTCAAGGGCCAGCTCCTGGTTGATCTCGTTATCTTCTACCAGCAAAACCTTGGCGCCACGCAGGCTGTTGATAGCATCCAGCTCCTCTTCATGGCGTCCGCTGGTGCGGCTGCTGCTGACGGTGCCACCACCAAACACCACCATGATGGCGTCGAGCAGAGTGGATGGGGTGATCGGCTTGGTCAGAACGGTATCCGCCTTATCTTCACCTGTGGCCTCAATCAGTGCCTCTCTGCCGTAGGCGGTGACCATAATTACGGTAGGTAGCGACTTCAGTTCAGGTAGCTGGTGGATGCTGTTAGCAGTCTCCAAACCATCCATGCCAGGCATCTTCCAGTCCATCAGTATCAGTCGATAAGGGCCATCGCCGCTACTGGCTTTCTGTATGGCTGCCAGCGCCACCTTGCCATTGTTGACGCAGTCTGCGCGGAAGTGGAAAGCGTGAAGGAGCCGCTGGAGGATATCCCGCGCGGTGGCGTTGTCATCCGCCACCAGTACCCGCAGCCCCTTCAGATCTCTGGTTGCCAAGGGCAGTGGTTCCTCTTCCCTATCCAGCTGCCTGCCGAGCAGTGCGTGGAACAGGAACGTGCTGCCTTTACCCTCTTCGCTCTCCACCCAGATCTCACCATCCATCAGCTCGACCAGCTGTTTGCTGATGGCCAGCCCGAGGCCGGTGCCGCCATACTTGCGGGTGGTGGAACTGTCTGCCTGACTGAAGGATTGGAACAGTCGCCCCTGCTGCTCTTCTGTTAGGCCGATGCCGCTATCCTGTACCGAGAACTCCAGTCTGACTCGAGTATCCAGGGACTCCCTGAGGCAAATACGAATCACCACCTCTCCCTCGCTGGTAAATTTGACGGCATTGTTGGCGAGGTTGATAAGAATCTGACCGAGGCGCAGAGGGTCGCCGATCAGATGAGTGGGTACATCGGGGGTGGCATAGAGTAGAAGCTCCAAGCCTTTCTCTTCCGCCTTCAGCCCCACCAGGTTGGCTACATTGTCGAGGAGGTCATCAAGGTGGAAGTTGACCGCCTCAACATCCATTTTTCTAGCTTCGATCTTGGAAAAGTCGAGGATGTCGTTGATGATGCCGAGAAGGGACTCGGCAGAGCGGTGTACCTTGTCGATATAGTTTTTCTGCCGGGAGTTGAGATCGGTCTTTAGTGCCAGGTGTGAGAGGCCGATGATGGCATTCATCGGGGTACGTATCTCATGGCTCATATTGGAGAGAAAATCACCCTTTGCCTTGCTTGCCTCCTCGGCAATCTGTCGTGCCTTCTGCATCTCCCGCTCTGCCTGTTTACGCAGGGTGATGTTTTGAAAAACCGTTACCGAGCCGACCAAGTCATCTCCGTCGCGCAGGGGTACAGTGGTGACGGCGGCGGGGAAGGTGGTGCCGTCCTTGCGCTGAAACAGCTCATTTTCGGAGCGGAAGGTTTCGCCGTTGGTCATGGTCATCATGATCGGACACGCTGATACCGGCAGAGCTTTCCCATCGGCTGTATGAGTGTGGGTAAGATTGTGGATTTCCTGCCCAAGCAACTCCTCCTTCGGCCAGCCGAACAGCCTGATTGCCTCCGGATTGAGGTAGGTGCATACACCTTTGGCATCCATTGCGTATACGCCCTCTCCCATGCTGTCGGTGACACCCTGAAGGAAGCGGCGATTCTCCGCCATCTCCTCTTCCATCCGTTTTCGGGCGGTGATATCGGTACGTATGGAGATGTACTGGAAAGGTTTCCCCTTGTCGTCAAGAAACGGCACGATGGTGGATCTGACCCAGTAGTGGCTGCCATCTTTGGCCAGATTCTTTATTTCGCCGTGCCACACCTCACCTTTAGCGACGATGCGCCACATGCCACGGAAGAACTCGGTACTGTGAGCGTCGGATTTTATAATGCGATGATTTTGCCCGATCAGCTCTTCAGCTGTATAGCCGCTGAGCTCACAGAATAGCTGGTTGACGTAGGTGATATTGCCCTGCACATCGGTGGCGCTGACCAGGGCGTGCTGGTCGAGGGCAAACTTCTGAAAGTTGAGCTCCGTCATCGCCTGATGCAGGGTGTTGGATGTACGCCGTAATCGCAGATAGACGATGATGGCGCCAATCAGTAGCAGGGCGGCAGCGGTAAAGAGCAGAGACCGGTGGGTGTCCGCATTGGTTTCATGGCTTTGGTAGTGAGTTTGATAAGCTATGTGTATCTGCTCGATGGCCTTTTCCAGAGGTACCTGTTCGGCAGCTGCCAGCCGGCTCTCAATATTCCGCATGTATTCCATTATCAGTTCAGCGTGGGTGAGCAGATTTTTTAACTGTTCCTGAGACGCTGGATCAAACCTCGCCTGCTCTGTTTTGAGCTCATTTATCGCCTGTTGTGCGCTGGCCAGGTGGTCAGTATGACTGTTAATTCTGTAGGAGAGCAGATGGTGAGGGAGGTTGTGGGCGGTGCCGGTGATCTCTTTGCCGGCCTCAGCTGCATTCAGTCCATTGATAAAACGCTCAGTGATTAGTGGTAGGTCGTTGGTCGAGTTTCTCAGTAAGGCGTGGTGGGATTCGATCTCCTCCACAGCGGTCTGCTTGATGGCTATTGCCTTGCTTATCGCCGTCAGCTCTCTGTTCAGTATTCCGTCGAGCCGGCCGGTGGTTGAGTGATGAAGTTGTGCAGCTGACCGCTGTAGGTGGGTGGTCGCTTCTACCAATGCGTCATAGTGGGGTTCCAGGCCGGATAGGGTTCGTATGAGTTTTTCGTTGACTTGGCTGTTGGCCGATTTTAGCTGATAGATCTGTTGCAGCAGTCGAGAGTGGGTGGCCTGGTCGATGGATAGGCTGCCGAGGTAGAGATTGCCGAGTAGCCCGAGAAGCAGCAGCAGTGCCGCTCCCTGAAGTAGCTGTTTTCCCCACGTTGTGCCACTACTCATTGGGTGCTCTCCGGGAGCTCACCGGTGAGGCTGCGTTCATAGGTGGCGATTGAGTGCTTGATATTGGGTTCGGTAATGCCGTCACTGTAGGTCAGTGAAAATGCTTTTTGGTAGGCGGGGGCTTTTAGAAGCTTGCGGATACTGTCATCCCAGAATTGAACAAAGGCAAAACCGCTGTTAAAAACAGATGGAGACGGCTTGTGATGAATCGTTACTGTAATCACTCTGTTCGACGCGCCCGTTTCTTTAGTTCGGCTTGGGATAAATTTGAAGCGATCAACTCCAATCTATATGGAGCATATCGTCTTCGATCGCGATTGCTTTAGGAATCCATGGATTGGGATAGATTGCCACTGTCCCATAAGCACCCTTATTCCCATTAATGGAGCGGGATAGATAGATTGGTGGTTATCAAACATGAGGGTTCCTGCTATCCTTCCTGGTTCTGATTTTTTCACTGTTTTCAGGTAGAAGATGAAACCCCAGATCCAACAGTTGGTCTCCACCGCCCTTCAGAATATCGCCGCGGAAGGCGTCATTCCGTCGGACCAGATTCCTACGCCGATTATCGAGCGGGCACGTGATACTCAGCACGGAGATTTTGCCTGTAATGTGGCCATGGTGTTGGCGAAGGTGGCACGCTGCCGCCCCAGGGATCTGGCAGAGAAGCTGGTTGCCGCCCTCCCTGAAGCTGCGCTGGTGGATAAGGTGGAGATTGCCGGTCCCGGCTTTATAAACTTCTATCTGGCGAAGGGGGCTTATCGCTCCCTGATACCTGAAGTGCTTAGCCGCGGCTACGGTTTTGGCCGCAGTGACTTGGGTAAGGGTAAGCGTGTACAGGTGGAGTTTGTCTCAGCCAATCCCACCGGCCCTCTCCATGTAGGACATGGTCGCGGCGCCGCTTATGGGGCCGTGGTGTCGGATCTTCTGGCGGCGGTGGGTTTTGATGTTCATCGTGAGTACTACGTTAACGATGCCGGGCGGCAGATGGATATCCTTGCCACCAGTGTCTGGCTGCGTTATCTGGAACTTTGTGACGAAACGTTGACCTTTCCCGCCAACGGCTATCGCGGTGATTATGTGTGGGACATCGCCGCCACCCTTCATCGTGAGCATGAAGAGGCCTACAAGCACAGTGTTGCGGAGGTGTTTGAGGGTGTTGTCGCCGATGAGCCTGCCGGTGGCGACAAGGAGCTGCACATCGATGGGCTTATTGTCCGTGCCAAGGAGCTGCTTGGGGACAACCGCTACCGCTTCGTCTTTGAGTTGGCCATCAATACCATTCTTGACGATATCCGCGACGACTTGGCCCTGTTCGGCGTGAAGTACGACGAGTGGTACTCCGAGCGCAGCCTGACCGAGTCGGGTGTTGTCAATAAGACACTAGAGCGTCTGCGTGAGAGTGGTCACGTCTACGAGAAGGGCGGTGCCCTCTGGTTCAAGTCCACCGATTTTGGTGATGAGAAAGATCGGGTGGTGGTGCGCGACAATGGCCAGACTACCTACTTCGCCTCTGATATCGCCTACCATATGGATAAGCTGGAGCGAGGCTTCGACCGGGTGATTGATGTCTGGGGCGCCGACCACCACGGCTACGTGCCAAGGGTGAAGGCAGCAATGGAAGCGGTGGGTGATGACCCTTCCAAACTGGATGTGCTGTTGGTGCAGTTTGCCAATCTATACCGTGGTGGTGAGAAGGTGCAGATGTCCACCCGCTCTGGCTCATTCGTGACCCTGCGGGAGTTGCGCAAAGAGGTGGGGGCCGATGCCGCGCGCTTCTTCTATGTGATGCGCAAGTGTGAGCAGCATCTCGATTTTGACCTCGATCTCGCCAAGTCCCAGTCCAGCGACAATCCGGTCTATTATGTTCAGTACGCCCACGCACGGGTCTGCAGTGTCCTGCGTCAGGCGGCGGAGAAGGGCATTAACGTCGAGATCAGCGAGGGTGCCGCCAACCTCGAACGTCTTACTGAAGGGCACGAGTTTGCTCTTCTCAAGACCCTGGCCCGTTACCCCGAGGTGGTGGAGGTATCGGCGTTGAATGAGGAGCCCCATCAGTTGACCCACTATCTGCGTGAGCTGGCCAATGACTTCCATACCTATTACAACGCCCACCCCTTCCTGGTGGATGATGAGCCGTTGCGTGATGCGCGTATTAAGTTGATTCTGGCAGCCAGACAGGTTCTGAAAAATGGCCTGAATCTGCTGGGTGTTTCGGCGCCGGAGAAGATGTAGGTGGCAAGGGATTATAAAAGTCGAGCCAACTCACCCAAGGGTGGTAAAAGCACCCCGGTTTCCGGCTGGGTCTGGTTTCTTTGCGGGCTGTTGCTGGGGCTGCTGGTAAGTGGCTTGGCGTGGCTGAAACTTGCTCCCCATGATCCCGGCTCGGTGTCGCCCCCGGCCATAGTCAAGCAGAAGCCGAAAGATAAACCGAAAGAGAGTAAGAGGACAAGCGGGGCATCTGCGCCCAAGCCCCGTTTTGATTTCTATACCATTCTTCCAGAGATGGAAGTGGTGGTGCCCGATCCGGAGCCGGAGGAGGTTGCGCCATCGGCATCCTCTTCTGGGGGTGTGGTGAGGCCACCTGCAGCAGAGAGGGTGGCTGCCGCCGATTACATGCTGCAGATGGGCTCGTTCAGAAAACTCTCGGATGCGGACAGGCTCAAGGCAAGCATGGCTCTGGTTGGCCTCGAGGCGGAGATACAGAAAGTCACTATCAACGGTGGTGATACTTTCCACCGTGTTCGTAGCGGCCCCTACACCCGCAAGCAGGTCAATAGTCTGCGTGCGCGGCTGAAAGAGAATAAAATTAATAGTCTGGTGATTAAGATGAAGAAGTGAGGTCTTGTGAGGCTTCAGTTCTTTCTCTCTGTAAGGGTGTCCAAAAGTCCCCTCTCCCCACAGGAGAGAGGGCTAGGGTGAGGGGGTAATAGATAACCCATTGATTTAATGCACCCTCATCCTAACCTTCTCCCTCGTAGGGAGAAGGAACTGGAGCTTTTGCATCACTCTATCTATGAGGGATAAGCGCAGCGCATTGCGCCTGGATGACGACTTCTTAAGTAAGCCCCGCTCGGGTCAGGGCTCTTTCGTACATCCCACAGGCATAGGCAGTATGACTTCAAACGGTTTGTCATCACCTACCCAGAGGTAGATCTCGGTAACCTCCGGAGTGCAGCTGTTGCAACCCTCTCCGCAGGCGCTGGAGAGTGCCTGACGCTTCACCTTTCCCTTTCTTATCCACACCTCCAGCATGCCGCGAGCCGCATCGGGCTCGCAGTCAAAGTGCAGAGCGATATCTGCCAGGGTCGCCTGGTGGCGCTCTACCAGATACTGCTTGATATCGGACAGAATCATGCCCCAACACCTACAAGAGCTTCATCGCTTCCCCGCCGGCTCCAGATGCGCAAGCCGATAACCACCCCGGTGATAAACAGGCCGCAGCCGATAATCCAGGCCAGGGAGCTGGTGGGGTGTTGGCCGTAGGTGGCAATCTGATAGAAAACTGTTGAGGTGGTGAAGGCGACACCGGTAGTCCAGGTAGCGACAAAGGCGGCCCATGGGCCGCCGGCCTCCCGTTTGATTGCACCCATGGTGGCGACACAGGGGAAGTAGAGAAGGATGAAGAGCAGGTAGGCAAAGGCGCCCGCCTGGCCGTCAAAACGGCTTGCCATGGCGCCGAAGATACCACTGCTTACCTCCTGGGCTTCAGCCGCAGCCTGTTGGTCGCTCACTTCACCTACATTGAGGCCGAGAGGGTCCAGTAGAGAGTCGGCAATGGCTGCCAGATTAGTGGGGATGCTGATCAGTGCTTCATCTATTCGGTTCCAGAAGTTGAAGGCTTCCTGTGGTGCTGCTCCACCGGCATCCTGCTCCGCCAGGCGAGTGTAGAGGGAGTCGAGGGTACCGACGACCACCTCTTTTGCCAATACGCCGGTGAAGATGCCGACGGTGGCGGGCCAGTTGTTCTCTTCTATCCCCAGGGGGGAGAAGAGGGGGGTCACTGCCTGGCCCATGGTGCTGAGTATCGACTTGTCACTCTCTTCGTTGCCAAAACTGCCGTCGGTGCCGATGGAGTTGAGCAGGTTTAGGGCCAGTACCATGAATACGATCACCTTGCCGGCGTCACGAATAAACAGTTTTACCCGGTCCCAGGTACGCAGGCTCACTCCTTTGAGGGTTGGCAGGTGATAGGGGGGAAGCTCCATCATAAAGCCGCTGCTTTCGCCGGAGAGTAAGGTGCGGCGCATGATCATGCCGGTGAGTACCGCTACTGCGATGCCGATAAGGTAGAGCAGGAATACGATGTTCTGGCCGTTGCTGGGAAAGAAGGCGGCGGCGAAAAGGGCGTAAACCGGTAGCCGTGCACCGCAGGACATGAAGGGATTCATCAGGATTGTGAGCTTGCGCTCCCGCTGGTTCTCCAGAGTGCGGGTGGCCATTACCGCCGGGACGTTACAGCCAAAACCGACGATCATCGGCACAAATGCTTTGCCGGGCAGGCCGATGGCGCGCATTGCCCGATCCATGACAAAAGCTGCGCGCGCCATATAGCCGGTATCTTCAAGCACCGATAGAAAGAGGTAGAGACAGGCGATGATAGGGATAAAGGTTGATACCACCTGAATGCCGCTGCCGATGCCGTTGGCCGTCAGGAGGACAAGCCAGTCAGGTGCTCCGAGGCCGCTGAGTAGTGTCTCCAGCCCCTCCACTGCGATCGCACCGACGGCGATGTCGAAGAAGTCGATAAAGGCGCCGCCGATATTGATGGTGAACATGAACATCATGTACATCAGCAACATAAAGATAGGGATGCCCGCCCAGTGGCTGAGGACCACTTTATCGATACGGTCAGAGGTGGTTTTCCCCAGTTTGCCCTCTGTTTTGATGGCGCGTTGTGCGAGGGTATGGGCGTGACCATAGCGTGCGTCGGCAATATGGATGTCTGCCTCTTCCCCGGCACGGTCCTCAATGGCCTGCTGCCAGTGGCTCACCAGGGGGTGAATCTTGTCGCCGGCCATCTTGGTGGCGTGCTCATCCCCTTCCAGCAGTTTGATGGCAAGCCAGCGTAGGTTGGCCTTGTCCGAGACGCCCTCCAGTTCGGCGATGATCTCCGTTACCGCCTGCTCTACAGTGTCTTCATGGATTACCTGGAACTTGCCGGCATCACCCGCCTGTGCCAGGTCGTTTATCTGCTGTTTGAGCTGGTTCACTCCTTCACCTGATATCGCCACGACGGGCACTACCGGGCAGTTAAGCTGCTCACTGAGAATCTTGATGTCTACTTCGATGCCGCGCTTTCTGGAGACATCCATCATATTCAGGGCCACCACCATGGGGATGCCCATCTCTCTTAGCTGGACGCTGAAGTAGAGGTTACGCTCCAGATTGGAGGCGTCGATGACGTTGATGATCAGATTGGCGTCGCGGGAGAGAAGGTAGTCCCGGGTGACCTGTTCATCGATTGAAGAGGCGTCGAGGGAGTAGATTCCCGGCAGATCGATAACTGAGACATCCTCTCCGTTGAGGTTGAAGCGCCCCTCCTTACGGTCAACAGTAACGCCCGGCCAATTCCCCGTTTTCTGGCGTATACCGGTGAAGGCGTTGAAGAGAGCCGATTTTCCACAGTTGGGGTTGCCGCCGAGCGCGATGGTGAGCACGTTTTATCTCCGATACTGCCGTGATGTCTGCTGTGTGGGGGGGGTTAGTCCGAGATAATTGGGCACATGAAGAGCTTTCCGGCAATGGCACCGCCGAGGGCGACCCTGTTTCCTGCATTGGCCACTACAACGCCTTTACCGCGATGCTGCAGTACGTTGATTTCGGAGCCGACACGCAGCCCCAGGCCCATTAGGCGCCGGGCAATCTCTTTGCCGCCATTGATTCGGCAGATACGTGCTCTAGCTCCCACGGGAACGGTGTTAAGTGTGGTGTCGCATTTGCTGTTCATGGATTAAGTCTAAATGATAATGATTCTTGTTTACAAGCTTAGCATCGGGATATATAAGAATCAACTAATCTTGCTGTGGTTAATGGGCGGTAGCCTGTTCAGGGCAAAAAAAAGCCGCCCGAGAAGGGCGGCCCAAGTTGGAGGTGATGCGATACTCGCATCCGACGGAACCGCTGCTGCACAGTTCTGCCGTTAAGTGGTTTGGAACAAGTTCCGCACCTGCCTTATATGGTGGTTAAGGCGTATCCCGCCAAAAGCGTGATACTAGAGTTGTAGCATGAGTTATGCCAACTAATCCGATATGAGTGATATATCGAGATATCTCAATGAATATTAAAGAAGTATACCTATTTTTTGGTATTTGCCGCATGCCCTAGTTGAGTACATATTACTACAACTATTGTATATAATGTGCCAATTATGGCGCTAGGCTGGAATAGATTGTGCCAATATTGGCAGTTTGAGGGGTGAATGATGAGCAATGTGGATGTGGCCCCGGTTGAAATTAGTGCGATGCTGGATGGTATCAAGGAGCCGGCTATCCTGCTCTCTCCGAACTACCGAATATTGGCAGCCAACACTAGTTACCGAAATATTCATGGGCATGGTGAAAGCGTAATACATCGACACTGTTATGAGGTGTCGCATGGTAATGAGACGCCCTGTGGACAAAATAACGAGTCATGCCCAATGGAGATGGCGCGGGTGACTGGTGAGCCTCAGCGTGTATTTCATATTCACCACTCTCCCCGGGGGGATGAGCATGTGGAGGTTGAGGGGCGTCCCATTTTCAATGAGCAGGGAGAGCTTCACTATTTCGTGGAGATTATCCGTCAGTCACGGGCGGCCAGTACCCAGGCGGAAAGCCATGGCATGGTGGGCCGGTCACCGGCCTTCAATAGGATGTTGGAACTGGTTCAGCGGGTGGCTCCCAGTGAGACGGCGGCCCTGCTGCTTGGAGAGTCAGGTACCGGTAAGGAGCTGGTGGCTCAGGCGATACACGATTTGAGCTCACACCGTGATGCGCTGTTTGTACCGGTGGAGTGCTCCGGGCTGACAGAATCGCTGTTTGAGAGTGAGCTCTTTGGCCATGAAAAGGGCGCCTTTACCGGTGCCCACGGTGCCAAAAAGGGCCTGGTGGATGCCGCTAGGGGCGGTACCCTGTTTCTCGATGAGGTGGGTGATATTCCACTGAGTCTCCAGGTTAAACTGTTGCGCCTGCTGGAGACAGGAACCTTCCGTTCGGTAGGTGGGGTGGATCCGCGGCAGGCTGATTTCCGCCTGATCTGTGCTACTCACCGGAACCTTAAGGAGATGGTTGCCTCCGGTCGCTTCCGTAGTGACCTCTACTACCGTATCAGTACTTTTCCGGTGGAGTTGCCGCCATTACGTCAACGTGAGGGAGATCTTGAGCTGTTGGTCAATACGCTGTTGCACCGTATTCCGGGCGCAGAGAACAAGCGACTCTCCAGTGAGGCATTGGTGTATCTCACCAACTACGATTTTCCCGGCAATATCAGGGAGCTGAAGAATATTCTCGAGCGTGCCAGCCTGATGACGGATACCGATTTGATCAAACCTCAGCACCTTTCGGATGAGTGTACGGAGGGCGGGGAAGTGGCTCCCGACTTTATCGTCTACCCCCTCTCAAAGGTAGAGCAGCGATATTTGGCTGAGGTTTCGGTAAGGTTTAGTGGCGATAGAAAAGAGCTGGCGGAAAAGCTGGGGATCAGTGAACGTACCTTGTTTCGCAAACTGCAGAAGATAAGTGAGCTGTGAGTGGAGCTACATTAACTTGTTCTGGCAAAAGCAAAGGCCCATCCCTTAGGGAATATATCCCATACATGGCGTCCTTGAAGGTATTGGAAGTGGTGCTTAGTGAGCCTTCATGGATTTCAATAAGGCCGTCATAAGTTACGCAATAGTTATGCGGGAATAAATTTTAATGATTAAGAAAAGTATTGGTATTTGTCGTGTTTGCGCAAAGAATGTTCCGGCTTGGTATGAAGAGCGTAGTGATGGCATATATTTTGTCTCGGATTGTCATGTGCATGGAGTGACGGAGGAAATTGTAGAGCGTGACCTGGGGTCTTTCTTATGGGGATATGAGCAAGAATATAAGAAGGGGGCCTCTCACTTGGCAATTCCCGTGACCTACCGGTGCAATTTGAAATGCAAGTATTGTTATACAATGTCTAACTCGTCAGCTAAATTCCCAGCAGACAAATCTTTGGATACGTTGAAACAGGTTTTTGACTCTTTTGAAGGGAATGTGACGTTGATTGGTGGGGAGCCGACGGTTCGAAAGGACCTATTTGAAATCATACGATTAGCCAAGGAGCATTCGAATGTAGGTAAATTGAGTCTGGCAACTAACGGACAGCATCTGAAAGATATAGACTATGTAAAAAAATTAGCGGGTTCTGGTTTGGATTTTGTGTTTCTCTCCTACAATGATAAAGAATACGATGAGTCTATACGCGTAAATAATAATAAAATAAAAGCGCTTCAGAACTGTAGTGAGTGTAATATTCCTGTTTGGCTGCAGGGGACGTTTTCTCAGATAGGGCAATTAGATTCATTTGTAGAAACTGTTGAAACCTACAAGAAGAATATTTTCAATATCACTCTACGAGCCGTTAAACCTGTTGGTGTAAGAGAACCCGAAGATATGATTTTTGTTTCGGATATTATTCGTTACCTTGGTTTGGAAGATAATTATAAAAAAGGATCGTCTCCGTTCAATAGATATATTCAGCTTTCAGGTAAGAGAGCCAAAGTTTGCTCGTGGGTATTGGACATGGGGAGGCTGGAGTCAGTCGACTCGAACTATATTATTGCAGACAACTCAATGACGACATTTCATCGGGGTATGATTTTAGATGAAGTTATTTTTAAGGACAGTATTCGTTCTGATGCCGTTTAATCCATTTCTCTAATGCTGTTCAATTCATCTCTCTTTCTGTTTGTGTTTCTACCGCTGGTGCTTGCTGGTTTTTTCCTGATAGGACGGGGGTTGGGGCGGCTTGCATCCATGGCCTGGCTGTTGATGGCATCAGTTGTTTTTTATGCGAGTTGGGAGCCCGCTTATTTATGGCTCTTGTTGGCTTCACTGTTTTTTAACTTTGCAGCAGCCCGGTGGATTGGGTATGCAAAATGGGGTAACCAAGCCGTCATGGTAAGCGCCGTGGTGGGAAATGTTCTACTACTACTCTATTACAAGGTGGTTATAGCCGGCTTGATCGATTCAGAGAGGGGTGTGACATCTTCATTTAGCACCAGTGAAGATGTACTTATCCCCCTCGCTATCTCTTTTATCACTTTTCAGCAGATTGCCTTTATTGTGGACACCTATCGTGGCAGGTTGAGCCAGACTGGTGTGTTGGAATATTGTCTCTTCATCGTCTTTTTTCCTCAGTTGGTGATGGGGCCTATTGTTCACTATCGTGAGCTAATACCACAGTTTCGCTCTAAAAATCTGTGTGTCTGGCGCTGGAATAGCGTTGCTCTAGGGCTCTCCATTTTTATAGTAGGCCTATTCAAGAAGGTTGTTCTGGCCGATGGTATCTCCCCCTATGTGGACAGCGTTTACGCGACGTTATTTGTTGGGCAGGGGATATCTCCGTTAGATGCCTTTGGGGTTGCGGTGGGTTTTCAGTTGCAAATTTACTTCGACTTCTCTGGTTATGCAGATATGGCAGTTGGATTGGCGCGGATGTTCAATATAAATCTCCCCATCAACTTCGACTCTCCTTATCGTGCTGTGAACCGTTTTGACTTTTGGCGACGTTGGCACATCTCTTTTGGCGCGTTCATGCGTCAGTACCTCTTCTTTCCGTTGGCTCGCTCTAGGCGGCTGAGGCTTGGAAGTACCGGTGCTCTCCTGGTGACAACGTTTGTCTCGGGTGTTTGGCATGGTGTTGGGCCTACCTTTATAGTCTGGGGTGGCATTCAAGGGTTGCTAATGGTTATGCTCCACTATCGAGGTGAATTGCTTGGACGTATTGGCTGGAAAGGAAGGTTTGCGTTATTTAATCCGTGGCTTTCGATCTTTTCGACTTTTTGTGTGACAGGTATGTTGGGTGTGTTTTTTCGTTCCAGAGATCTAGAAGTAGCATTCGCCGTATTTGAGCGCATGTATGACGGTATTTTATTGCTTACTAGTGGTGCATTCTACTCCTTTGTCTTTGATATGAAATTGATGACAAGATATGACGCTGCACAGATACTACTCATGGCGGTAGTGGTGTGGGGATTGCCAAGTACACAGCGTTTTTTCAAATCCTATTGGACAGCTATTGATCAGCGCTCACACGTTCCGCAGTACACGCCTAAAGATCTGCTGTTAGGTGCATCAAGGTTGAGATTTCAGCCTACCCGGAGTTGGGCGGTTGTTTTTGCGCTGATGTTTTTCGTGGCGATAGCATTTATGGATCGCACTAGTCGGTTTATCTATTTTCAGTTCTGAGCCGTGATCCTTTATCTTCGTACTTTAGTGTTTTCTCTCATTGTCATACTGCTGACTTCAGCGGCAGTGAACTACTGGTTTGATCCATTCGGCTATTTTCGGATTCGTGGTTGGTCTACGTCTGAATTGTTAGGAGATCGGGTGTGGGGGGCTGCGCGAATTGTAAAGGCTTTAGCGCTTCCTGCTGTTCAGGTAGAAACACTGCTTGTGGGTAATTCCAGGGTGGGATATGGCATTGACGTAGGGGATGTAGAATTAAAGCGCTTTTTGGGGACGGCCTACAATGCATTCATTCCTGGTGCCACAAGTGATGAAGTGGATGCCTATGTCCGTTTTGCGATGCGAAACAATGTACCTGAAAGATTACTAGTAGGATTGGATTTTGGTCAGTTTTACTTGACTCATAATGCTGTAATACCTTCCTTTCTGGGGCCCGCGAACTCTCTTGTAGATGCTTCTGATAGTGTGTTGAGTCAAATAAGCTTGGTTTTATGGTCAACGAGTGCGTTGAAAAGCACCAGAGGCATGGTGGCCAGACCAGCTGATGCTTCTCTAAATGGAGTCGTAAATATTACGGGTATAGAGGAAAACAATAGGGAGGTGGGGGCTCGTGCGAGTACACAAGATGTAGAAAAAAATATCTTTAATGGGTGGCTGCGGAGTGGTGGCAAGGCGCTCTATTCAAAACGTTTGACTCTGTTCGGAGAAATGTTCAGTGAAGTCTGCAGTAAAGGGGTAGAGGTTAAGCTCTTTATTTCACCGCTTCATGTTCGCCAGCTATTGCTGTTTGACTCCATGGGTCTCCATGAGAATTTTCTTACGTGGAAACGTGATCTGACAGAGATTGTTGAGCAACGGCGAAAAGCTGCATGTGCAATATCTCTCATCGACTTCTCACGAGTCACCTCTTTTACCAGCGAGCCTTTTCCTCCCCTGGGAGATAAAAAAAGTTCACTCGACTGGTATTGGGAGTCAAGTCACTATAAACCTGTTCTGGGGAAACTCGTGATCCAGCGACTCTGGAAAATAGGTGGCGTTCCGCAAGACTTTGGGGTTGATCTGAGTGGTGAGGTGATTGATCGTGAGATTAGTGCGGCGAGAGATGAGCTAATTCAATACCGTGATTCACATCCTGAATTGGTAAGGGAGTTGCGAGAGATCATTGCGCAATAAAAGCACTATTTCATGGAGTGAGGTTAATTGATTGATGTGGTAATCATAAGAGACACAAGCTACGAGGGCAGGCTGTTTCTCTTCAGGTTGCGGAACAATGGGGTCATTTTGTTGGCGATGAGACTTTCGGTGATCTCTGTCAGCAGCTGTGTGCCCGGTAATTTGCAGAACAACTAGCCAGGCTTGCGCAGCAGATCAACCCGCGATGGCTTCAGGAAGTGGGCGCCATCTTCGGTCATATGCTCCATAAAGGTGGCTTTGATCTGCTGATAGAGGGCATCATCGATTTGGTGCTCTGTGTGGGTAACATTGAGCATACGTTCTTCAAAATGGGTAAAGTCCCGATAGTGTCCGGGAGAGTTGAAGAAGATCTGCTCCTCCAGCTCAAACAGGCCACTCACCACCACTCCGCAGATGGCGCCGAAGGCTGCCTCCCGTACCTCTTTTTCATCATGGAACAGTTTCAGTATCTCATTGAAATCGCCGTCATAAACCGGCTCGGAGATATAGAGCAGGCCGCCGGGTCTGAGTACCCGGGCCACTTCGTGCAGCCCCTGCTCCATCAACTCCATCGGCACATGGTGGAGTGATTTTAGCATCAGTGCGATGTCGATGGAGTGATCCGGTAGATTGATCGCCTCGGCGCCGCCGTAAACAAAGGTGACGCCCGGAAGATCGTCAATCTGACGATTCTTTTCGTGCTGGATCCGGTCCACCTCGGTGGCGATCAGTCGCCTGGGGTGGCGTTCCTCGGAGATCAGCCGGGTCATCCAGGCTCGGCCGCAGCCGAGTTCCAGTACATCTGCATTCTCGAGGGGCAGGAGTCTATCGATGACCTCCAACTCGGTGGCGGTAAGGTAAGCTTTGACGTCATCACATTTCATACGGGTTAATCTAGTGTAGTGTCCTATATTAAACGGATATTAAGAGACCCACAAAAGATTCAAATCAAGGCGCAGCCTGTAGTTAATGGTTGCCCCCTTAACAAAGGCTGTAACGCAGGATTGGATCTTTTGTGGGTCTCCCTCCGGGCGAGGCGAGAAGGCATCATCTGCTGTGTTGCGCCTCTTGTAAAGGGCACGCCATTCCCTGCGCGACGCGCCTTGCAGCTAATACCTTCTCGCCTCGCTTAATTACCGTTTAGTATAGGACACTACACTAGTTACTCCTTGGTGAAACAGGGAAGGTTTAATCGTGTAATATGTCCACGCAATGAGTGCAGGTAATAGAAAAAAGGGCGCGGCTGAGTGGGCTGGTGAGCTCCTTGAGCAACTGCGCCTCCACCTCTCACGCCCGGATGCCTTGATTCAGCTGGCACTACTCGGGCTGATTACCGGTCTGTTGGCAGGTGGGGTCATCGTCCTTTTTCGGGTGATCGTCGAGGCTGCCCAACTGGGGTTGTTGCCTGGCTCTCATGCGGAGAGCTTTGAGACGTTGCCGCCTTGGGCGCGGCTGTTGTTGCCGCTGCTTGGTGGGCTTGTCATTGGCCTGGCCTTCACTTGGCGCAGCAAGGGTTTCTCTGTGCTGGGTGTTGCAGGGGTGATGGAGCGGATGGCCTATCACCAGGGATACCTGACCCTGCGCGCTTTTGTGCAGCAGTTTTTTGGTGCCGCCGTAGCCCTTATCAGTGGCCATTCGGTGGGGCGTGAGGGGCCGCATATCTTCCTCGGCGCGGCATCGGGCAGTCTGCTCGGGCAGTATCTGACCCTGCCCAACAACAGTATCCGTACGATGGTTGGTTGCGGTACCGCCGCCGGTATTGCCGCCTCGTTCAATACGCCGCTGGCGGGTGTGATCTTCGCCCTCGAGGTGGTGATGCAGGAGTACACTGTGGCCAGCTTTATCCCGGTGATTCTTGCCGCCGTCAGCGCGACGGTGGTATCTGTCGCTATATTCGGTAGTGCCCCCGCCTTCACTATTCCCGTATTGCAGCTTGGCTCACTTAGTGAGATACCACTGCTGATTCTCCTGGGCCTTGCCGTGGGGGCGCTCTCATCTCTCTTTATTCACCTGCTGGAGAAGACGGCAGAATACTCAAAGGAGATTCCGTTTTGGATCAGGTGTGGCCTGGCGGGACTGATTGTGGGTCTGTTGGCGCTGGCGACCCCACAGGTGATGGGAGTCGGCTATGACACGGTTAACGCGGCGCTATTGGGAGAGATCGGCATCAGCCTGCTGCTGCTTGTGCTTGCAGCCAAGGTGCTGGCAACTGTCGCCAGTATCGGTCTGGGTATCCCTGGTGGCAATATTGGGCCGGTGCTGTTCATTGGTGCCTGCTTGGGGAGTGCCGTAGGCTTGTTGCTGAATCAAGTCTCGGGTGGTGGGCTGGTGGATGTGGGGCTCTATGCGTTGCTGGGGATGGGAGCGATGATGGGGGCCAGCCTGCAGGCTCCCCTGGCGGCGCTGACGGCGATGATGGAGCTGACCTACTCGCCCCAGATTATCATGCCCGGAATGTTGGTGATTGTGGTAGCGAGCCTGACTGCCAGTGAGCTGTTTCGCAAGGAGTCACTCTTTGTCTCCATGCTTAAGTCAGCCGGTATGGACTATGACGCCAATCCGGTGCTGCAGGCCCTGCGCCGCTTCGGCGTTGCCGGTGTAATGCAGAAGTCATTTGCTCGCCTACCCCGTAATACCGGCCGGCAGCAGGCGGAAGAGGTGTTGGTTGCTGGTCCCGAGTGGATACTGGTAGATGGTGAGGAGGCGCCCGTCACGCTTCTCTCCGCAGTCGATCTGGCCCGACAGCTGCAGGAGGATGAAACATTAGATGAGGTGGATCTGATAGCCATGCCCGGTAAACGATTTGATGTGGTGTCGGTGCATCTGCAAGCCAATCTGCAGGAGGCGATCGAGCGGCTTGATCAGCAGGGCGTGGGAGCACTCTATGTAGAACGCATGACAGCTCCGGGGATTCACAGGATTTACGGTGTACTTACCCGTGAGCATGTGGAGTCGGCATATAAATATTGAAAGTGGATATGCACAATAGCCCTGAAGCACTATCTTCATAGAAAAAAGTGCATCTGTAGGAGCGAATCTATTCGCGATCAGGCGACCGGGCATGTTCTTCGCGAACAAGTTTGCTCCTACACCCGGTTCCCAGATTATTGTGCACAGCCATTATATTGAATATTTATCCTTTTTGAGTCTTAGACTCACTCTGGTTTTTGATATGGCGCAACTGATCAATTGGTAATGGGTGCGATTCGATTATATATGACGTAAGATTCTTCACCTTATTAAGGTGCTTAATGTGAGCACTAAAAGCAGTAATGAGGGCTGTTTTGGCCGCTTTACGCAGTGACAAAGGATCACCGGATATGACAGACGATAACAATGAAAACATAGAACAGCCCCCGGTTGTGGAAAAGAGTGGAGATGAGCTGTCCACTCTTAAAACCGAGCTTGCTGCACTAAAGAAAAATCAGCGCAAAGCGGTTCGCCGCTACCGTCGTGAGGAGGAGTTGAAGCCCTACCAGGCTGAACTTATCCGTTTGCAACAATATCTTGAGAAGAGTGATACGCGAATGATCATTCTGTTCGAGGGGCGGGATGCTTCCGGTAAGGGCGGTACTATCCGCCGTGTCACCCGTTACATGAACGAAAAGCATTACCGGGTGGTGGCTCTGGGTAAGCCGACGGAGCATGAGCGTACCCAGTGGTTCTTCCAGAAGTATGTGCGCCAGTTCCCGCGGGGCGGTGAGGTGGTGCTGTTTGACCGCAGCTGGTACAACCGCGCTATGGTAGAGCCGGTATTTGGTTTCTGCTCGGATGCTGAGTACCAGAATTTCATGCGCGGCGTGGGCGGTTTCGAGAAAGATCTTGTGCGTCAGGGAACGATCCTGATCAAGCTCTATTTCAGTGTGAGCAAGGAGGAGCAGGATCGCCGTTTTGAGCGTCGCAAGACCGATACTCTGCGGCAGTGGAAACTGAGCGAGGTGGACGTACAGGCTCAGGAACGTTGGGATGATTTTACTAACGTCAAGTATCAGATGCTGAAGAAGACCCATACCACCCATGCGCCATGGACAATCATTCGTTCCAACGACAAGCATCAGGCGCGTCTCAACGCCATGCGGGTGATTCTTAATTCGGTACCCTATGACCGCAGCACCACCAGCGAAATCGACTTTGTGCCAAATCCAGACGTGGTGGTCTCAGGTTCCCGTGAACTGGAGATGATGGAAGCACAGCGGATGCGTGGTGGTAAGTTCACAGACTGACCCTCCTCGCCGCCTTTTGTCATAATGCTTAAGGTTGATCAGACGGTCATACTCTGCGTTGTCTGGTTAATCTATTTCTTCATCCACTCTTTGACCGCCTCTCTGGTGGTCAAGGAGTGGGTGGTGCGGCATCTTCCCCGCCTGATCCCGGCTTATCGTATGTTGTTCAATCTGGTAGCACTGCTGTTGCTGCTTCCTCCGCTGATACTCATCTATCTATGGCAGGGCCCATGGCTGTGGCAATGGAGTGGTCCGTTCGCATGGCTTGCCAACGGGCTGGCGCTGTTGGCCATGGCGGGGTTCTTCTGGTCGCTCAAGTACTACGACGGAGCCGAGTTTCTCGGTCTGCGTCAGTGGCGGGAGCAGGAGAAGCGCGTGGAGGATCAGGAGCATCTTCATATCTCTCCTCTCCATCGCCATGTCCGCCACCCATGGTATGCCCTTGGGCTGGTGCTGATCTGGACCCGTGACATGGATGCGGTGCTGTTGATCTCCGCTCTTCTTATGACGCTCTATTTTGTCATCGGTTATCGCCTCGAAGAGCGTAAACTGATGGCGTATCACGGTGATCGCTACCGAATCTACCGGCAGCGGGTGCCGGGACTTATTCCTCTGCCGTGGCGTTACCTCACTCGCAAAGAAGCCGAGCAATTGACCGCTTCAGATTTCTCCGCTACGGTCGATGATCTACTCTGACAGGGATTCTTAAAGGGGCGGCATAATGCTGGAGAGTTCGGATAAACGTGATTTCCATCGCATGACGGTAAACTGTAGTGCACGTTTTCGTGTCGTCGGTGATGAAAAGGTGACCACGGCTCAAGTCAGGGATCTTAGTGGTAGCGGTATGTTGCTGCTGAGTGATTCGCCGGTAGAGGCAGGTGTGCAGCTTCACGTCGCGATACTGCCGGAAAAGGAGATTACTCCCCCGCTCTATGCCGTTGTCCAGGTGATTCGCTGTGACCCGCTGGAGGGTGATGAGGGGGCTTTTGCCCTCGCCTGCAATACAATCGATATGCTGGATATGGAGAAGCTGGGAGAGGAGTTCCCCTGATTGGCACGGTCTCTCAGACGACCCGGTTACGCTTCTCTCCGCGTCTATAGGCGGTGATATTTTCCACCACCCTGTCCACTAGGCGCTGGCGTGACTCCCGGCTGCCCCAGGCGTTGTGAGGGGTGAGAATCAGCCGCGGGATCTCTTGTTGTAGCAGCGGATTGTCGTTTGCCGGTGGCTCCTGAGTGAGTACGTCAAATCCAGCACCGCCCAGCCGCCCCTGGCGTAGCGCTTCCACCAACGCTTGTTCATCGACGATACCGCCGCGTGCAGTGTTGATCAGTAGTGCATCGGATCGCATCAGTGCCAGCTCCTCCCTGCCGATCAGGTCTCTGGTGGCGTTGGTCAGTGGACAGTGGAGGCTGAGTATATCCACTTGAGGCAGCATCTCTTTCAGCGGTATGCGTCCCGCTTGGGTTTTCCCTCCTGGGCGCTGGGCGATCAGGAGCTTCATGCCGAAGGCCTCTGCGATGCGGCCGGTGGCCTTGCCGAGCTCACCATAGCCAACAATGCCCAGGGTTTTTTCGCTGATCTCACGTATTGGAAAATCGAGTAGGCAGAACATATCGCTCCGCTGCCAATCTCCCCGCTTAACAGCAGCCTGATATTCATTCAGTCGGGTGGTGAGGGCGAGTATCAGACTGAAGACATGCTGGACTACAGATGAAGTGCCGTAAGCGGTGACATTGGTGACGGCGATTCCCAGCTTGGCGGCTGCTTCCAGGTCGACATTGTTGGTGCCGGTGGCAATGATGCAGATAAGCTTTAGGTCGTGTGCCTGGGAGAGCAGTTGACGATCCAGTAACACCTTGTTGGTGATGACGACCTCGGCTCCCTGGATCCGTTCAAGGGTTTGCTGTGCATCCCCCTTGGGATAAAAGTGCCAGTCATAGGGCGTCTCCTTGAGTGTGGTGAGATCGAGGTCTCCAAGGTCAACGGTTTTGTGGTCGAGAAAGACCGCTTTGGCTCTTTTCATTCAGTAGACTCCAGGTTGCTAATAACCATTCTACTTCCGTCGCTGACCGCCAAGGAAGGCTGAAAGCCGAGGCGGTTAGTCCCCGGTAGTCGCGAGGCGATACTGGATGCCCGGCGTGCGCATAGCGCCAGAGGGAATCCAAAGATCGCATACGAACGCGACGTTAAGTCATCTCGGGAGCCAGCGACGAAGCAGTAACGAGCTTGCGATGTTATTGCGTAGTGCTGGAGACCGGGACGGCCGGGGCAATAATAGGCTGTCGAAGATTGAGTGCAAAAGGGGGACCTGGATGTCCCGTTTTGCATCACGAAATCGAAGGCTCGCTTAATCCCGGTGGCTGTGAAATATCCTCCGTGCCTGCGATTGCAGATCTATATTTATTAGGGACTTACGGTTTTCCGGTGGCTAGGAGCCTGTCCGAGAATAGAGAACCTACTGCGGAAAAGCCCTTTTGGCCCATTTTTCCGCTCATTTTCGTTGAATAAGAGCGACTATTCGCCTCAAATGATCAAAAAAATGGACTCAAAATGGCTCCCCCTCGCTACGGCTCCTATTCTCGGACAGGCTCCTGGGATAAAATAGCCCCATCAAGCCAGCCTGGGGAGAGGTGTCGTACAGTCGGCACTGTCGCCCGGGCGTTTTTTTTCACTAAGGAGCCTCTGATTAAGTCTGGTTAGATTTAGGCTGAGATAAAATTGTTCCAATTTGTTTCGAAGTGAGCGGTAATAGCCACTCTATTGCTGCGATCTTCGAAGCGAATTGGGGCTATTTTAGCCAGCGTAAAGCAATCATGGCTTGCTCAGAGGTTCCTTAAGGGGCTTCTGTAATGAATCTGTTGATCCGGGTTTGTTCAGAGATTCCTTGAGGATATTCACCAAAGCGATGAGCTCAGCAGAACGCCAACGTATCCGCGAGATACCCTACAACTACACCTCTTTCTCCGACCGTGAGATCGTCATCCGTTTTCTTGGTGAGGAGATGTGGCAGGTGATTGATGGGTTGCGTGGCAGCCGCCGGACAGGCCGTTCCGCCCGTATGCTCTACGAGGTGCTGGGCGATATGTGGGTAGTAGCCCGCAACCCCTATCTGCAGGACGATCTACAGGCTGATGTGGAGCGGCGCAACGCTCTGGTCAACGCCCTCAAGCATCGTCTGGATCAGTTTGAGATGCGCGCCAACGATAATAAGAAAGCGCTGCTACTGCTTGAGGCCGCTCGCGAGGCGGTGGCCCGCTTCTCCTCTTGTTTCGAGCACAACAATGCGCTGAGAAAACAGGTGAGCCGTACACTGGAACGGATCACCGGCCGTGACAATATCGATTTTGGCGGCTTTGCCAGGGTATCTCACGCCACCGATGCCACTGACTGGCGCGTGGAGGTCCCCTTTGTTGTGATCAGCCCTGACCGGGAGGCGGAGGTGGCCGCCATTGTCTCAGCTTGTATCGATTGTGGGCTGAACCTGATTCCCCGCGGCGGCGGTACCGGCTACACCGGCTCGGCAGTCCCTCTAGATCCCTACTGCGCAGTGGTCAATACTGAGAAGCTTGAGCAGTTGGGTAGTGTGGAATATATCGACCTTCCAGGTGTGGAGGGCAAGGTGGCGACGGTGACCACCGGTGCCGGTGTGGTGACTAAACGGGTATCGGACCTGGCATCGGAACACGGATTGGTATTTGCCGTTGACCCCACCTCTCAGAACGCCTCCACCATCGGCGGCAATATTGCTATGAACGCCGGGGGCAAGAAGGCGGTGCTCTGGGGTACCACGCTGGACAATCTCGCCTCCTGGCGAATGGTGACGGCAGAGGGTAACTGGTTGGAGGTGGAGCGCCTCAACCACAATCTGGGCAAGATCCACGAGCAGGAACAGGTGAGTTTCCGGATCAGCCGCTATAAAGCCGACGGCAAAAGCCCACTCGGTGAACCGGAGTTGCTTGAAATGCCTGGTAGCCTGTTCCGCAAGGCGGGGCTGGGCAAGGATGTCACCGACAAGTTCCTCGCCGGTCTGCCGGGAGTGCAGAAAGAGGGGTGTGATGGCCTGATCACCTCCGCCCGCTTTATTCTCCATCGCATGCCGCAGCATGTGCGCACGGTCTGCCTTGAATTTTTTGGCGCCGACCTCTCCCGAGGGGTTCCCGCCATTGTCGAGATCAGGGACTTTATCAAGGAGACAGATGGGGTTGAGATGTCCGGTCTCGAACATCTGGATGAACGCTACATCCGTGCGGTGAAATACTCCACCAAGGCACCGCGCCGGGATCGACCTAAGATGGTACTGATTGCTGATCTGGTGGCCGATGATGAGTCGCTGGTGGCGGCCGCCGCCTCACAGATGGTAAGGCTGGCCAACGCCCGCGAGGCGGAGGGGTTTATCGCCGTCAGTCCCGAAGCACGTCGCAACTTCTGGCTTGATCGTACCCGTACTGCAGCCATCTCCGCTCATACCAACGCCTTCAAGATCAACGAAGATGTGGTGATCCCCCTTGAGCAGTTGGCCGAGTACAACCGCGGAATTGAGCGTATCAACATTGAACAGTCTATCGGCAATAAGCTGAAGATTATGGATGCGGTCCTCGGTTACCTTAACGGTGAGATGCCGCAGCTGCACTTTGATGAAGAGGTTGAAGCTTCAGCTGAGAATAGTGCAATTATTGATGCCAAACGGGAGAGTGCCCGTGAGGTGGTGACAGAGGCGAGGAAGCGCTGGCAGCAGATTCTCGACAACCTGGATGCCCCGGCACAGAAACACGATGAGCTGTTGCAGGAGAGAGAAGTACCCAACTCCGACGATACGCTGCTCGATATGTTGTTGCGACGTGAGCTGGTCCACTCTTATCGCAAGGAGGTAGCTGAACGTCTTCAGGAGATTTTCAACGGCCAGGAGTTGGAGCCGGTGCGTCAGGCGTTGGATGAGATACATCGTGAGATTCGCGACTCCCGTCTCTTTGTCGCCTTGCATATGCACGCCGGTGACGGCAACGTGCATACCAATATTCCGGTTCACTCATCAGATTATGAGATGCTGCATGAAGCAGAGCGGGTAGTGGATCAGGTGATGGTCCTGGCGCGTGCTCTCGATGGTGTGATCTCAGGTGAGCACGGTATCGGCCTGACCAAGGTACGGTACCTCGAAGAGGAGAAGCTGCAGGCCTTTGTCGAGTATAAAGACAGGGTTGATCCCAAGGCATCTTTCAACCCAGGAAAGCTGTTGCCGGGATCGGGTCTCGAAAGGGCTTACACCCCCTCACTGCGCCTCGTTCAGCAGGAGGCTATCATCCTCAAGGACAGTGAGCTGGGAGAACTCAATGATGACGTTCGCCACTGCCTGCGTTGTGGTAAGTGCAAGCCGGTTTGCCAGACTCATGTGCCCCGCGCCAATCTTCTCTATTCGCCACGTAACAAGATTCTCGCCACCGGATTGATCATTGAGGCTTTTCTCTACGAAGAGCAGACCCGGCGAGGCCTCTCGTTGCGCCACTTCGAGGAGATGAATGACGTTGCCGATCACTGTACCGTCTGCCACAAGTGTCACACGCCTTGCCCGGTGGATATCGATTTTGGCGATGTCACAGTACGCATGCGCAAGATCCTCAGCGAGCGAGGACAGAAGCGACGTAATCTGGGCTCCTGGGCGGCCATGGCCTTCCTTAACAGTACCGATCCCCGTGCTATAGCTGCACTGCGTAAAGGGATGCTGGAGTGGGGTTTCAAGGGGCTGACCCTCGGCTATGGGGTGTTTAAACGGCTGGGTCTGTTGCGCGGTCGTGGCAGTCGGATACCGGCGAGCACCACAGGTCAACCCACTGTGAAGACACAGCTTGTGGAGATGGTGCGCCGTCCTATCCGCGTCGAGCTGCCAAAGGTGACCACCCGGGCGATGCTTGGCCTGGAGGATAGGAGTACGGTGCCGATCATCCGTGATCCGGCAAGGGTCAATGAAGATTCTGATGCGGTGTTCTACTTTCCCGGATGCGGTTCCGAGCGGCTCTTTAGTGATGTCGGGCTGGCCACTATGGCGATGCTCTATGAGCTGGGTGATCAAGTGGTGTTGCCACCGGGCTATCTCTGCTGCGGTTATCCCCAGAGCGCCTCTGGCCAACACGAGAAGGGGCGGCAGATCACCACTGAAAACAGGGTGCTGTTCCACCGTGTCGCCAATACGCTCAACTATATGGATATCCAGACAGTGATTGTCTCCTGCGGTACCTGTATGGATCAGCTGTTGAAATATGAGTTTGAGAAGATCTTCCCCGGCTGCAGGTTGCTCGATATCCACGAGTATCTGATGGAGCGGGGAGTGACCCTGGCAGAGAACAGCCTTACCAACTATCTCTATCACGACCCCTGTCACACGCCGATGAAAAAGCACAATCCGATCCAGGTGACTTCAAAGCTGATGGGGCAGCCGGTGCTGCTATCAGATCGCTGTTGTGGTGAGGCGGGTACACTCGGTGTTGCCCGCCCCGATATCTCCAATCAACTGCGTTTCCGCAAAGAGGAGGAGCTGAAGCGAGGCATTCGCAAGCTCAACAGTGGTGAGGTGGGTGGTTACCGCAAGGCCAAGATGCTCACTTCCTGTCCCGCATGTCAGCAGGGGCTCAACCGATACAAGGATGCCACCGGTCTGGAGGTAAGCTATATCGTCGAAGAGCTGGTGCGTGATCGCCTCGGCTCCAATTGGCAGCAGGGTTTTATCGATAAGGTGAAGAAGGGGGGGATTGAGCGGGTGTTGCTGTGATTCCCAGGGGGAACAGTACTTTCCCTGGTTTTTATTGCTGCGAGACTGCAGAAGTGCTCATTCAGTCCCCCTGCAAGGGGCAGGATTAAATCGCCGGTTAGGAGGGTACCGTAATACCTCCAGTTCCTTCTCCCTACGAGGGAGAAGGTTAGGATGAGGGTGTATTAAATTAACAAGTTGCCTATTGATCCCCCTCACCCCA
The DNA here is from genome assembly GCA_037318855.1 of Candidatus Sedimenticola sp. (ex Thyasira tokunagai). Classification (GTDB taxonomy): domain Bacteria; phylum Pseudomonadota; class Gammaproteobacteria; order Chromatiales; family Chromatiaceae; genus Vondammii. The sequence goes on from CP134874.1 coordinate 330,628, forward strand.
ACCCTCTCCCCGATGGGGAGAGGGTGCTGAAACGACAACGCTATGACAATGGCAGGGTGTAGAAACGATAGGATTTGAGGCCAAACCACTCAACCTGGAGTAGAGCAATCCAGCCTTAACGTGCCTCCGACGCCTGAACAATCTGCTGCAATCTCAGCTTGGCTCGCTCTGGAACGTCATCACAGCCATCGAGAAGCTTCTGGGACTCACCAGAGAGCAGTGACAACTGCTCATCGTCAAACAGCTCGAGCAGAGCCGTCAACTCATCTTCATCGGTGGAGAGCAGTGTTGCCGGCAGCTCGCTCTTGGTGATAGGGGAGTCGGGGCAGAGCAGATCGGCCACCAGGTCACACTCCAGCAGTGCCTGGTGTGTACTCCGGGCAAGCCCTTCCTGCTCCAGCTCCTGTAGGGCAACAGCATCGTTACCGGCACCGGTGCGCACGGCATTCATTACCACCACCGTCAGCTTTTTGATCGCCTCCTTGGTCTCCGTCTGGTCGTCGGCCAGGCCACACGCCTGCTCATACGCCTTATCCAGCCGCTCTTTCAGTGCCAGTATCACTTCGCTGCCCTCATTGGGCTGCAGCTTCACCGCATCGTGTACCAGAATGTGGAACTCACCGATAAAGCTTTCGATCTCTTCGTGGTCGAGTCGCTGGGCCTCATGGAGGCTGTCGGAGGTGACTGCTCTCGTAGCCTCGGGGAAAAGAGGGTTATTTTGCCGGCGAATCAGGTGGCGTTCTCTGCGGCCGGGTATCTGGCTGAAACGTAGTGACATATTACTGCTCTGTATCTGAATTCTTGGTTGAACTGAAGCTTAACATATTCTCTGTTTTGACCGGCTGTTCCAGCTTTTCGTCTGCAGGCCCCAGCAGGACGGCTATCCAGCGTGTGCTTTCACTGCTATCCAGGGCAATCTTGATAGTCATGGTGAGCGGCACCGAGAGGAACATGCCGACACTGCCCAGTACCCAGCCCCAGAACACCAGAGAGATAAATACCACTAGGCTTGAGAGCCCCAGTCCCTTGCCCATATAGCGGGGCTCGATCACATTGCCGACAACGTTGTTGATCACTAGAAAGCCGGCACCAGTCCAAGCGGCGGCCCCCGGGCCGAGCTGTATCAGCGCCAGCAACAGAGCCGGTACAGCGGCAATAATCGAGCCGATATTGGGTACATAGTTGAGGAAGAAGGCGAGTACACCCCAGAGTATGGGGTAGTCGACGCCGACTCCAGTCAGCCAGAGGGTGACGGCGGCACCAGTGAGCAGGCTGGTGGCGGTCTTGATCGCCATGTAGCGCTTGATGTTTTCGATAAAGTGGTCAAAGTGACCCAGTGACTCTTCCGGGTTCTTCAGGATTTTCTGCAGCTTGGCCGGAAAGCTGGAGGCTTCAAGCAGGATGAAAATCACCGTTAGCAGAATCAGAAAGGTGTTGGTGAGCAGGCTACCGAGGCTGCTTAGCCCCTGGGCGGCTATCTTCATCACCTTGCCGGGGTCAAACAGCTTGCCGAGAGCTTGTTCCGGTACCGGTATGCCGTAGCTGCTGAGTTGACCTAATAGGGCCGAGGTGAGTTTTTGCAACTTCTCCTGATAAGTCGGCAACTGGGCTGAAAAGTCATCCACAGAGCTTCCTATCAGCACCCCCAGCAGCATGCCGACAACCACAATGACCAGTATCACCAACAGCATGGCGACAGCGGTGGGGATGCGATGCTGCTTTAGGTAAAAGAGCGCGGGTGCGGCGATGATGGCGATAAAGCCGGAGAGGAGAAGGGGCACCAGCAGTGACTGGGCTTCACGCATACCGGCGACGACAATGATAAACGCGGCGGCGGTGAGCATTAGCTGCCCACTAGACTCTTTTTTATCGAATGCAGTCATTATTTGAATTCAGGTATGGGGTTGATGCGGCTCCAGCTGTCGTTCTCTTTATCGTACTCCCAGTGCTGCTTATCAGTGAGGCTGTGCTCAACTTGTCTATCGATAAAGATATAGCCGATGACGGCAATCTGGTTCACCGTGCCGTCGGCGGCCTTGCCGGGGGCGCGTATCACCTTGTAGCCGGTGACGCGGATATTATTCAGTGACTCAGGTGTTTGGGTTTTTTTCGCAAGATCTTCATGCAGGAAATTATAGGCCTGCCCGGGATAGCCCCAGCGCACGGTCGCCTCATAGGCACGCAGGGTATCCTGCAGTGAACGTTCGTCATCGCCCTGGGTGAGGGCCGGCAGAGACTTACAGCCGACGAGCAGCAGCAAGATGGCAACTAGTGGTACCAGGGTTCTATGTGTGTGGATCATTATCGGCTTCCTCTACTGATGTCTCTCATGTTAAGTGACCCGGCGGCTGCAAGCCAGTATCATGCGCATCAATTGTGGAGTGCGTAGATGAATGAGAGTCAGAACAAGGAACCCCTCGCCGAGATCCAGGTGGGTGAGAGCAGTATTACACTGCTGGGTACGGCCCATGTATCCAAAGCGAGTGCCGATCAGGTGCGGGAGCTGCTGAATAGCGGTGACTATGATGCTGTAGCCGTGGAGCTCTGTCCCAGTCGCTACAACGCGATCATGGACCCTGATGCCTTGGCGCGCATGGATCTGTTCAAGGTGCTCAAGGAGGGTAAGGCGAGTATGGTGGCCGCCAATCTCGCCTTGGGTGCCTATCAGCAGCGTCTGGCGGAGCAGTTTGATATTGAGCCTGGAGCAGAACAGCGTGCCGCCATTGATCACGCACTGGAGCACCATCGACCGGTACTGCTGATTGACCGTGAGATTGGTACCACACTGAAACGGGTATTGGCAAGCGTGCCCTGGTGGCGTCGTTTCGGGCTCTTTGCCGGCCTGTTGGCCAGTGTTATCTCCAAGGAGGAGGTGAGTGAAGAGGAGATTGAAAGCCTCAAGGAGGGGGATGTGCTGGAGAGCACCTTCGCTGAGTTTGCCGAGGAGCGACAGGATCTTTTTACCCCTCTGATCGATGAGCGTGACCGCTACATGGCGGAACGTCTTCTGGAAGAGGTGGAGGCGCACTCTCATGAGCGGGTACTGGCTGTTGTGGGCGCGGGGCACCTGGGTGGGATACAGCGCTACTTGAACCAATCCACCGAGCAAACTGAGAGCTCATCGGCTGAGGTGATTGCTGAACTGGATCGCCTGCCGGTGGCGAAGCGCTGGCCAAAACTGATCCCCTGGCTGATCGTGGCATTGGTGTTTGTCGGCTTCGGTATCGGTTTTTCCCGCAGCCCGGAGCTGGGCTGGGAGCTGGTAACCGAGTGGGTTCTGATCAACGGTACGCTCTCCGCTTTGGGCGCGCTGATTGCCGCCGCCCACCCACTGACGGTGATCACTGCCTTTATCGCCGCCCCTATCACCTCACTTAATCCCACCATCGGTGCCGGTATGGCAACAGCGGCGGTGGAGATCTACCTGCGCAAACCCCGTGTGGGTGATTTTGGTGAACTGCGCCACGATACCACCAGTCTCAAGGGCTGGTGGCGTAATCGTGTCTCCCGCACCTTGTTGGTGTTTCTCCTCAGTACTCTCGGCTCGGCAGCGGGAACCTACCTGGCCGGTTTCCGTATCTTCGATAAGCTGGTGGGCGGTTGAGTCCAGTAATCAGCCGGAAATGAACGGAAATAAACGCGAATGCTAACGTCTGCTTTTTGATCAGCCGTCATCAGCAAGAAAAATATTTGCGTTTATTCGCGTTCATTTCCGGCTAATCTAAAGCTAGCCCGAAAAGTCACCCTCCAGCCCGGATCTGGTCCACCCGATTACACATGGCGGCGTAGTAGACCACTGGTATTACGATCAGGGTCAAGGCGGTGGAGACCAGCAGGCCAAAGATCAACGCTACTGCGAGACCGCTGAAGATCGGGTCATCGAGGATAAAGAAGGCGCCGGCCATCGCCGCCAGTGCAGTCAGCACAATCGGCTTGGCACGCACCACTGCAGAGCGGATCACCGCTGCCTTTAGATCGTCGCCCTCCCGTACCTGCTGATTGATAAAGTCCACCAACAGAATCGAGTTGCGCACGATGATGCCCGCCAGGGCGATCATGCCGATCATCGAGGTGGCGGTGAACTGCTTATCCAACAGTGCATGGCCGGGCAGGATGCCGATGATAGTCAGCGGTATAGGCGCCATGATCACCAGTGGCACCAGATAGGAACGGAACTGCGCCACCACCAGCAGATAGATCAGTATCAGTCCTACCGAGTAGGCGATGCCCATATCACGGAAGGTTTCGTAGGTGACCTGCCACTCACCGTCCCATTTCAAGCTGTACTCATAAGGGTTGTCAGGCTGTGAGATGAACCATTGGTCGATCTCCCCTTGCGCTTTCAGTTTGTCGGAGATGGAGAAGAGACCGTAGAGCGGGCTGTCGGTCACTCCCGCCATGTCTCCGGTGACGTAGACCACCGGCAGCAGGTCTTTGTGCTGGATTGAGTGCCTGCGCCTGCTATCCTCTCGCTCGATAATCTCCGACAGGGGAACCAGATTACCGCTCTGGCTTTTCAGTCGCAGTGAAAGTACCTGTTCCAGATCAGCCTTGTCCGCCTCACTGAACTCCACGCGGATGGGTACGGCGTATTTCAGGTTGTCGCTGTGGAGATAGCTCATATCTTCACCATCCAGCACAGTGGCCAGCGCCTGGGTAACGCTGCTCTGGGGGATCCCCAGGCGTGCCGCCTTGGTGCGGTCTACCTTCAGCAGAATTTTCTCAGACGGGTACTCCACGGAGTCATCCACATCGATGATGTCAGGGGTGTTTTCATAGGTGTCGCGCACCTCCTTGGCTACCTTAATCTGCCCTGCATAGTCGAGACCGTAGATTTCGGCCACCAGTGGGGAGAGTACCGGCGGGCCGGGGGGAACCTCAACGATCTTGGCGTTGCCGCCGTGGCGCAGTGCAATCTCCTGTATGGGCCTGCGAACAGCCAGTGCAATCTCATGGCTTTTACGCGCACGTTCACTCTTGTCCACCAAGTTGACCTGGATGTCGCCAAGATGGGCGCCTTTGCGCAGATAGTATTGGCGCACCAGTCCATTGAAACTGATGGGGGCGGAGGTGCCGCTGTAGACCTGATAATCGGTCACCTCCGGCACACTGCCGAGGTGGCCGCCGATCTCATTCAATACCCGTGTGGTCTGCTCCAGGCTGGTTCCCTCCGGCATATCCAGTACCACCTGGAACTCCGACTTGTTGTCGAACGGCAGCATCTTCAATACCACCGCCCGATTTATCGTCAGGGCGATCGAGGCGGAGATCAGCACCAAAATAGTGGCCAGCAGCAGCCAGCGCATGGCGCGGGCCCTGCCGGAACCGAGAAAAGGACTCATCACTCGATGGAAAAAACGTGCTTGCAGGCTATCTCCGCTCTCTTCCTTGGCGTGTTCCACCAGTTGAGCGGCGGTGTTGGCAAGGGCGCGGTTGGTTAGCCAGGGGGTGAAGATAAAGGCCACCGCCAGGGAGATCAGCATGCCCATGCTGGCGTTTATCGGGATTGGGCTCATATAGGGCCCCATCAGCCCGCTGACAAAGGCCATCGGCAGCAGGGCGGCGATGACGGTAAAGGTGGCGAGGATAGTGGGGCCGCCGACCTCGTCGACTGCCTCAGGAATCGCCTCCAGCAGATGTTTGCTTCCCATCGCGAGGTGGCGATGGATGTTCTCCACCACGACGATGGCGTCATCCACGAGAATGCCGATGGAGAAGATCAGTGCGAAGAGTGACACCCGGTTGAGGGTGAAGCCCCACGCCCAGGAGGCAAACAGGGTGATGGCCAGAGTAACCACTACAGCGGCGCCGACGATCAACGCCTCGCGCCAGCCAAGGGCGATGAGTACCAGCGCAATCACCGATGCAGTGGCAAACACCAGCTTACTGATCAGCTTTTTTGCCTTGGCATCGGCGGTTTCACCGTAGTTACGGGTGATGGTGGCTTCAACGCCTTCCGGAATAAATGTGCCCTCAAGCTGCTCAAGGCGCTTGATTACAGCTTCGGCGATATCGACGGCGTTGGTACCGGGTTTTTTTGCCACGGTAATAGTGACGGCCGGTCGGGTGCCGACAAAATCGAGCCCCTTGGTGTCGCCCTGAGGGCCGGTGCCTAACCAGACGTACTGCTCCGGCTGGTCGAAGCCCTGCTTAATGGTGGCTAGGTCGCGAAGAAATACCGGCTTACCGTCGTGGCTGCCTACCACCAGATCACCGATCTCTTCTGCACTGGTGAGAAAGGTGCCTGCCTGGATCAGCAGTTCACGGTTATCCCGGGTGATGGTGATATTGTCGCGGACACTGTTGCCCGACTGCAGAGCAAGACGCAGGCCGGCATGGTCGATACCGTAGCCGGCTAGTGCTTGAGGGTCGAGTAGAACACTTACCGTTTGGGTCGGTTCACCAATAGTGTAGATATTTCTGGTGCCGGAGACACGTTTCAGCTCGGCCTCAATGGCATGAGCCACCTGGCCCAGCTCATAAGCACCGGTTGCGTCATTTTCTGACCAGAGGGTAACTGAGACGATAGGGACGTCATCGATCCCTTTCGGTTTGATAATCGGCTGGCCAACGCCAAGATTCTGCGGCAGCCAGTCAAGGTTGGAGAAGATCTTGTTGTAGAGCCGAACGATGGCATCGGTACGGTCCTCCCCAACCAGGTATTGCACCGTCAGCACCGCCATACCCGGCAGGGAGCTGGAGTAGACGTGCTTGATCCCTTCGATTTCGGAGATCACCTGCTCCGCCGGGCCGGCGACCAGCTGTTCTACCTCAGCCGGTGCAGCACCGGGGAAGGGGATAAATACGTTGGCGAAGGTAACGTTGATCTGCGGTTCCTCCTCGCGCGGTGTCACCATAATGGCGAACAGCCCGAGAAGCAGGCCCACCAATGCCAGCAGAGGCGTAATCTCAGTGGTAAGGAAGCGTTTTGCTATGCTGCCCGAAAGTCCGAGGTTAGCCATCTTTACGCTCCGACAGCTGCTTTTTCAGCTGTTTACCTGCTGCGATAGGATTGAGCGCCACCTGCTCTCCGGCTTCAAGGCCTGCGAGTACGCTGATCAGCCGCCCTCCTACTTTGTGGCCGACACGTATGTGGCGTAGCGACAGGTGACCGTTAGTGCCAAGCACATAGACACCGGTCACCTCACTGCGGTAAACGACGGCTTGAATCGGTATCAACAGTGCCCTGCGTGTGCCGATGGTGAAGGTGGTTTTTACGAACATTCCGGGGAACAGACCGCTGATCCCCTCTGCCAGTTCGAGCCGGACTTTGAAAGTGTTGCTGCCGTGGTCGGCGAAGGGAAAGATGGTGATTTTCTTGGCTGGAATATAGCCGTTCCCTGGTTGCTGGACACTCGCCTTACCCCGTTCCCGGATGGCGGGAATCAGACTTTGTGGCACATCTACATTGACGCGAAGCTGATCGAGGGAGATGCCGCTCATCAGTTTCTCTCCCGGGGCGGCAATTTCACCCACCTCTATGTGGCGCCGGGTGACGATACCGGAGTAGGGGGCGCGTACCAGGGTGTAGTCGAGCTGCTCCTGTGCACGTTGCAGGGCGGCATTGGCTGCTTCACGTTGAGCCCGGGCCGATTTCAGGGAGGCACTGGCTTTGTCCATGGCGGTGCTTGAGACCAGCTTTTTCTCAAATACCTCTTTTATCCGCTGGTACTCTTTGCTCGACTTCTGTAACTGGGCGGTGGCACTTTTCAGCTCTGCCCCTGCCTGGGTGAGGTGGGAGCGCTGTTCCGTATCTTTGAGACGTACGATCATTGTGCCCTGCTCGACATAGTCATCGACATCAAAAAAGATCTCCTCGATCTGCCCTCCGGTCTGGGCGGAAACGGTGGACTGGTGGATGGCTTCGACCACACCGTCGAGGCGATACTCTCTTGGTAGTTCGTGGTACTCCGCCACTGCTGTCTCCAGTGGAGCTTCTGCCTGAACTGCGGTGGTTATAACCAGCGAGACCAGGATGAGGGGGTAGAGTAATCTCATAGCCGAATCCGATTAAGAAAATAATTAAATACTAATATACAGATATCTTATCATGATATCAATATAGCCATATTAGGACAGATCTGCTCAATCCTCCCCTCTCCCCACCGGGGAGATGCCTACATGGATAATGGTAGTAGAGTAACGCAGGAGCAGCTTGCCGAGGGTTAGGGTAAGAGGGATCAATAGGAACTTATTGATTTAAGTGGCTCTGTACTATCTTACTGTTCCACGCCTATGGTGCTCTGACTGCAGTTGATTCCAGGCAATGGTATAAAGCCGGCATCATGCCATGTGGTAGAGAATGTGTAGTGTTCATCGCGGCGAGGGCGCCGCTCCTACAAGGGGGCACTGCCTTTCTGGATAAGTGCGTGTAGGAGCCCCGCCCTCGGGGCGATAGGGCGGGCACATTGCTCACTATCTGCGTATGAATAAAGTGCGTGGAACAGTAGTTTTGTGCACAACCATTTTGATTTAATACACCCTCATCCTAACCTTCTCCCTCGCAGGGAGAAGGGACGGGTGTTTTTACGACACCGCCACAGGGAGAGGGGGTGGACTATGTTGTCTTGGTTGAAGATTCAACCAGTTGCACGCCTACAGAGTTTCGTGGGTAATCTTAAGTATCGCCGGCCTCAGGCGTTTGGTCCATCAGGGGCTTCATAGCGTGAAGCAGGTTGGGATAGAGGTGTTTGTTGGCTTTCTCTTCACGAGCCAGCAGCTGCTTCATATGCATTCGCTGGGTGGGGGCGTCAAAACAGGCGGGACAGCTGTCCGGTACCACCGGCAGGTCGCTACTGGCGGCAAAGGCGGCGGTCTGAGTCTCTCTGCTGTAGACCAGGGGGCGGATAATGCGCACATCCCCTGCATCATTGAGATAGTGGGCCTTCATGGTGCGTAGCTGGCCGCCATGAAACATTGACATCATCAGGCTCTCCGCCAGGTCGTCCAGGTGCTGGGCAAGGGCGAGGACATTGTAGCCCTGCTCACGGCAGGTGGAGTACATAATGCCCCGCTTCATACGTGAGCAGTAGGCGCAGAAGGAGTCGCCATCCATGCGGGTTTTTGCCTCCTCCATGATCGGCTGAGGGCAGTAGTGGTAGGGCACGCCCAGTTCACGGTAGTAAGGGACCAGCGTCTCGGGATCGAATCCTTCGACCTCGGGGTCGACGGTGATTACTCCCAGGTCGAACTTCACAGGGGCGTAGCTCTTCAGGTGCAGCAGTATATGGAGCAGTGTCAGTGAGTCTTTTCCGCCGGAGACGCCAAGCAGAATACGGTCACCATCACGGATCATATCGAAGTCGGCAATAGCCCTGCCCACTTTACGAAGCAGGGATTTTGGTGGTTTCTGAAGGCCGCTCATTTCACGCTGTAGTCTCTAAAAAATGCGCTATTCTAACCTGATGGTAGGCTCTTGGGGGCTTCTGAGGGAATTTTGCTTGGTGGTTACGCAAATAGTTGGCCTGGAGTAGGTATACTCTGTCTATTACACAACAGAATCAGGAGTGGCGAAAATGGATATATTTGTTCTCTTTGTGCTTGCGCTGGCGGTGGTCATCGTTGTCCTCGGAGCCAAGCGAGTCCCCCAGGGATCGGAGTACACGGTTGAACGCTTCGGCCGCTACACTAAAACATTGCGGCCGGGTCTTAACCTGATTGTACCGGTGGTCGATATCATCGGCGCCAAGCTCAATATGATGGAGCAGGTGCTGGATGTGCCCTCGCAGGAGGTGATTACCAAGGACAACGCCATGGTGAAGGTCGATGGTGTGGTCTTTTTCCAGATTTTGGATGCGGCCAAGGCGGCCTATGAGGTAAATAACCTAACTCACGCTGCACTCAATCTCACCATGACCAATATCCGTACAGTGATGGGCTCCATGGACCTGGATGAGCTGCTCTCCAAGCGAGATCAGATCAATGCTCAACTGCTTAACGTGGTCGATGATGCCACCACCCCCTGGGGAGTGAAGGTGACCCGCATCGAGATCAAGGATATCTCTCCACCACGGGATCTGGTGGACTCGATGGCAAGACAGATGAAGGCCGAGCGTGAGAAGCGCGCCACCATTCTTGAGTCTGAAGGCCAGCGGCAGGCAGAGATACTTGAGGCCGAGGGTAGGAAGCAAGCGGCCATCCTCGAGGCGGAAGGTGAAAAGGAGGCGGCATTCCGTGAAGCGGAGGCGCGTGAACGGCTGGCCGAGGCTGAGGCCAAGGCGACCATGATGGTCTCACAGGCGATTGCCAAGGGTGATGTCAACGCCATCAATTATTTCATCGCTCAGAAGTACACTGAGGCGTTACAGAGTATCGCCTCGGCTGAGAATCAGAAAGTGATTATGATGCCGCTGGAGGCTTCGAGCCTGATCGGCTCCATCGGAGGCATCTCTGAGATCGTTAAATCACTCGGTGAGAAAGGTGTGGGGGGTGGGTCCTAATGTCCTGGTTAGAGGGCGTGACCTATTGGCAATGGTGGGTGCTGGCTGTTTTTCTGATTATTCTTGAGGTCTTCTCTCCCGGTGCCTTTTTTCTCTGGATGGGGGTTTCGGCCGGCGTTGTAGGTTTGGTGCTCATGCTGGTCCCTGGGTTGGACTGGGAGTTTCAGGTACTGAGCTTTGCCGTTTTTAGCGTTATCAGTGTGATTGCCTGGCGTTTTGTGCTGAAAAGCAACCCAACAGCGACCGATCAACCGGCTCTTAATCGGCGGGGTGAGCAGTATTTGGATCGGGTGTTTACCCTGGAAACACCGGTGATTAACGGCCAGGGGCGAATCCGTGTGGATGATACGACCTGGAAAATCCACGGCCCGGACTGTCCGGCCGGTAGTCGGGTGCAGGTTGTGGGTGTTGATGGGGTGGTCTTGCGGGTGGAGCTGTCTGGTTGATGTGTCTAACTGGATCCTTTGGCATGAGGGTATCGAACTAAGGAAGCGTTGAACGAATTATAAGCGATTATCTTGTCCTCAGGAGGCGAAATATCTGCACTTAAAATCCTAACAATAGCTTGCTGTCAGCTATGATCTTTGCCTTGATCTCGCCTCTATATGAACACGAATTCAGTATGCGCCCGAATCTATGGGAAGTTTACAAATGTATAATAAAAAAGCAGTTAAATACTATGAAGAAGGCAGAGAGTTTCATCAAAACGGAAAGTTATCAGCTGCTGAGCGAGCATATAAAAAAGCTATAAGAGCCAACCACGATTTTGTTGAGGCGCATAATAATCTCGGGAATGTTTTTCTAGACAGTGGGCGACTTAAAGAGGCCGCCGTCGCCTACACGAAGGCACTGAAACTTCTTCCAGCCCACCCGGTTTTACTAAATAATTTGGGTAATGTCCTTCAGTTACGAGGTGAAAATGAAAAGGCAATTAGTTGGTTAAATAAAGCAATCGCTAATGACCCTGGTTATGCAGATGCTTACAGTAACTTAGGCAATGCGTTAGCAGGTCTGGGCCGTTTCGAAAAAGCGGCAGCTTCTTATAGGCAGGCGATAACAATTAGTCCAGGTCTTGCAGATGCATATAACAATCTAGGTGGTGTGTTGAGAAAGTTGGGTGAATTGGATGACGCAGTTACAAATTTTCTGAAAGCTATTGGGATCGATTCTGAACATAAAGAAGCACACAACGGGCTTGGTAATGCGTTGAAGGATCAAGGTAGACTAGAAGAGGCAATAACGTCATATAGGCGAGCTATTAAAATCGATCCTAAGCATAAAGAGGCATGTAACGGACTTGGTAATGCGTTGAAGGATCAAGGTAGACCTGAAGAAGCAGTAGCATCATATAGGCGAGCTATTGAAATCGATCCTGAGCATAAAGAGGCATACAATGGGCTTGGTAACGCGCTGAAGGATCAAGGGAGGCTTGAAGATGCAATAGCATCATATAGGCGGGCTATTGGAATTTCCCCAAATAACATCGCCTCAGTATCCTCTCTTTTTGACTGTTTTCGGTTGGTTTGCGACTGGAAGAACGCAAAAATCACATCAGATAGGTTGGACAAAATACAGGAATCAACCATCGATGCATTTGATCAGCTTCCGGCTCCACCATTCATAAATTTATATAGAGAAGCCGACTCGACCACTCTTCTGAATAGCACAAGAGAATGGTGTGACTACAATCTTCATAAATATTATAAATCCCGCCCATTTTCTTTTCTAAAGAATGGCGTCTGTGGGAGATCTAAGATTAGAGTTGGTTACATCTCTCACGATTTCAGGGATCACCCTGTTGGGCTTCTTGTGCACAACCTTTTTCAACATCACGACCGCAATAGATTTCAGATCTATACATATTCATATGGGCCGGATGATGGTAGTGATTACAGACAATCGGTCATTTCTGGGAGTGATTACTATTGTGATATAACTGATCTTGACCATTTGAGCGCAGCGAAAAAAGTGTTTGATGATCAGATAGATATTCTAGTTGACCTCACTGGCTTTACCAGAGGTGGGCGTTATGAGATATGTGCATATAAACCAGCTCCGATTCAGATTAATTATCTTGGATTTCCTGGTTCAAGTGGATCAGATCATTTCGACTACGTGATTACTGACTGGACATTAAGCCCGGCCGGCTATGAGAATTCATTTTCTGAGAAACTTATCCGCCTACCTGACTGTTATCAGGTAAATAGCCAAGAGATTCAGTTAACCAACTATGGTTATACTCGCGCAAATTTCGCGCTGCCTGATGATGCAATCATATTCTGCTCATTCAATAACCCAAGAAAGATAGACGAGCATGTATTCAGGTCATGGATGAGAATATTATCCACTGTAGATAGAAGTGTATTGTGGCTGATAGAAAATAATGAACAATTGACTAAGAATCTTAGCGATCAAGCAAAGAGATCAGGAGTTGATCCATCTAGATTGATATTTTCCAAGACTGTTCCATTACAAGAGCATATGGAGAGGCATGCATTGGCTGATATTGCCCTGGATCCATTCAGCTACAACGGGGGAATTACAACGAGCCTATCTTTACATGCAAATGTTCCAGTGGTGACTTTGCAGGGGGGGCACTATATCTCGAGAATGTCTTCTAGTCTTCTGCGTGCAGTATCCTTATCGGAGTTGATTGCTCATTCTGTTGAGGAGTATGAAGAGATTGTGATTAGGTTGGCCAAAGATAGGGGGTTCTTGTCCGACACCAAGAGTAAGTTAGCATTTAATACTACTAATGGTCCTTTGTTTAATGCATCTAGGTTTTGTGAGAATATTGAAAAGTCTTTTGTAGAGGTGTGTGGGAAATATATTGATGGCGAATCACCAGCTCATATCGATATTAAATAAGAGTCTTCTCTAAATAGGAAGTAATATCCGAAGCAGATGTTTGCCAGAGTAGTTCGACCGGAAGGTCTTGTACCCTTTTGCGATGGACCGGCTTGCCCCTGCTTTTAGCGCGTACCGAAAACGACGATGGTCTTGCCTTTTACATGAACCAGTCCCTGCTCTTCCAGGTTCTTCAGCACCCTTCCCGCCATTTCACGTGAGCAACCGACGATACGGCCAATCTCCTGGCGGGTGATACGAATCTGCATGCCGTCAGGGTGGGTCATTGCATCCGGTTGTTTGCAGAGCTCCAGTAGTGTACCGGCAATTCTGCCGGTGACATCGAGAAATGCCAGGTGCCCCACTTTTTGGCTGGTATCAAGCAGTCGTTGGGTGAGTTGGCCGCCAACGGCAAAGAGCAAATCCTTCATGTGTGGTTTGAGGTCGGCTTCGAACAGTTGATCCAGCCGCGAGTAGCTGATCTCCGCCAATGTACAATCGGTGCGCGTCCGCACCAGAACGCTTCTGTTTGAATGAGGGATAAACATTCCCATTTCGCCGAGAAAGTCCCCTTTGTTAAGATAGGCAAGTATGATCTCTTTGCCTTCGTCATCCTCGATAAGGACGGTGACAGAGCCTTCCACCAGGTAATAGAGGCTGTCCGCCATGTCACCGGGGTGGATGATGTCCATCTTTGCAGGATATCGCCGCCGGTGACAGAAAGAGAGCAAGGGCTGGAGATAGGCTGGCTCTCTTACTGGTGGTTTTATTATGCTCATAATTCAGGGTTCTCTAGTCAGAGAGGCAGAAGCACTCCTGGCGTTAGAATTCTAGGTTAGCTCCTGGCGGATGTCGAATTTTGGTAGAATATATATCGTTTATTTTTGTGGGAATGTGATGAAAGCACGGGTTAAGTGGGTTGAAGGTACGATGATGGTGGGTGAGTCCGGCAGCGGTCATGCGGTGGTAATGGACGGCCCACCGGATGCCGGAGGGCGTGATATGGGGGTGCGCCCCATGGAGATGCTTCTGTTGGGGCTGGGAGGTTGTACTCAGTTTGATGTGGTCCATATCCTGCGCAAAGGACGCCATCAGGTGAGTCTGTGCGAAGTGGAGTTGGAGGCGGAGCGTGCTGAGACTGAACCAAAGGTATTTACCAAAATTCATGTCCACTTTATTGTCTCCGGCCCTGGCCTGACGGGAAAAGCGGTTGAACGAGCGGTGAAACTCAGTGCCGAGAAGTACTGCTCAGCTTCACTGATGCTTGGGGAAGCGGCTGAAATCACACATGATTTTGAGCTGATTGAGGAGTGAGGTACCGCTCCTACCAAGGTATATCAGAATTACAGCGCATATCTAAAGCCAATAGACAGTACGGGTCATCACCTTGGAGGTCAGTTTCATCGCCAGTTTTATGGGCGCGGGCAGTTTTGCGCCGCCTCCTTTCAGTGCCAGGGTGGCGTGGTGTAGTTCGTCCTCTCTCATCTGCGTAAGTATGGCGCGGCTCTTGTAGTCGTCCGGTGGCAGTTGTTCCAGATGCTCATCAAGGTGGGCGCAGACCTGATACTCGGTCTCTGCTACAAAGCCCAGGCTCCATTTGTCACCCGCCAGGCCGGCGGCAGCGCCGATAGCAAAAGAGCCTGCATACCAGAGAGGATTGGCCAGGCTTTTTCTGTCCCCCAGCTCGCTTATGCGGTTTTCACACCAGGCGAGATGATCATTCTCCTCCTGAGCTGCCCGCTCCATGCTCTCTCGTACTCCTGGGAGTTTGGCGGTAAGCGCCTGTCCCTGATAGAGCGCCTGTGCGCAGACTTCACCGGTATGGTTGATGCGCATCAGTGCAGCAGTATGCTTCTGCTGCTGTTTGCTCAGAGGTGGGGAGCTTACTTCGTCAGCGGGATTGGGTCTTTCGGTGACGCGGGGCTTTCCAAACAGTGTGCGAAGTGCTTCATCGGCACCGATAAGGAGCTGGTCTGTGGTGGTGAGGCGTCGTTTTGTCATCTGGTCAGTATATATTTTGTTGCTATCTAATGCTGATTTCAGGGTTGGGTTATTTGGCGCTCAATCAGTTGTACCGGATGAAGCACCTCGATCTCCAGGCTTGCTTGTCGGATGCCGGCAGCCAGATGCATTGAACAGCCTGTGTTACTGGTAGCCAAAAACTCAGGCTTCAATAGTTCCAGCTCACGCAGGCTTTTTTCCCGTAGTCTGTCAGCCATCTTGGGCTGGTTCAGCAGATAGCTGCCGGCAGCCCCGCAGCAGTCGCCCGCATCACCCAGCGGTAATATAGTCAGCCCAGGGATTTTTTCAAGGAGCTGTCTGGGTGCATCTTCTCCATGGAGTACGTTTCTCAGTGAGCAGGGTGTGTGCAGTGCCAGTGACTTGTTCAGGGGTCTCAGCTTGAAATCGTTCAGCCCCCGTTCCAGGAGGAACTGCGAGATCTCAACAAGCGGGGCGTTAAATAGCTGCTTTTGTTCGCGATAACTCTCTAGTTGGCTACCGCATCCACTGGCCAGATAGAGAATGGCATCCACCTGCGGGTGATTGAATGCCTGTAGATTATTTTCACCCATCCTGCGGGCCGATGTGGGGTCGCCGTTGTGCTGGTGCATGGCGCCGCAGCACCTCTGATCTTCCGGAATAATCACCTCATATCCACAACTTGTCAGCAGCCGAATCGCCGAGCTAAGAGCTTCATTCTCGATCAAACGGCCGGCGCAGCCGGTAAAAAGTGCGACATGCCCTTGCTGTTGTCCTTGTGCGGGGTAGCTGGGGCTGGGTGCTGCTACGGTAATCTGCGACGGTAGCATGTCATCGAGTCGTCGCCACCGGGCGCCACCGATAGCGCGCACCAGTGACCGCACTCCTGAGGCAAGGTAGAGATGAAGGAGGCGCCTGCTCCATAGCTTATAGGGGGTTTCAGTGACCAGTTTTTTCTGCAGGGTTTCCAGGCGTCCAGCTTCATTTACATAAAGGCTGCGGGCGGCATCGATCAGATTGCCGTAGCGGACCCCTGAGGGGCAGGCGTCTTCGCAGGAACGGCAGCAGAGGCAGCGGTCGAGGTGTCGTTGAAGTCGTGAGCTGTCGACCTCCGCTCCGGCCAGTGCCTGGATCAGCGCAATGCGTCCTCTGGGCGAGTCTCCCTCATCCCGTGTCAGCCGGTAGGTGGGGCAGTGCGGCAGGCAGATCGCACACTTAACACAGCGGTCTGCCTCTTTTATGATCTGTTCCCGGTTCACTTGGTGATCTTTTAACAATATATAAGGAGGTGCAGATTGTAACCGCCACCTTAGGTTTTTGCCTACTTGGTCTCTGTGCAATAATTCTGAAGCCGATTGTAGGAGCGAACTTGTTGGCGAGGAGCGCGCATCGGAGCTGATCGCCTAAGCGCCTGATGATCGCACCCGTAGGAGCGGCTTTAGCCGCGATCCATGCTTCGATTTGGCACTGATCGCGGCTAAAGCCGTTCCGTACAGAGTGTATATTTACTGACAGCTCGTAGAGAGAGTAAAAAAACCGTTGACAGGCTTCTAATAATATTAGAAAATACTAACATTGATTGACTAGTGCAATCGGTACTCCTCCATCCTCCTTTGGTGGTTTTATATTTGTGAGCGCAACGTCCCCCGTTGCGCTCTTTTTTTATGGATCGGAAAAAAGTAGAATATTGGCTTGCCAGTTGCCGTGGAGTCCGGTAATATTCGCGCTCTTTTTTCAAGCACTTTGAGCCTGAAGAAACTTGAAGATCTCCTTTGGAGCAAGTCAAATGACGACTGTTAGTACAAAACCAGCTGAAGTGCGCCGCGATTGGTTTGTCGTGGACGCCGATGGAAAGACTCTGGGCCGCCTTTCCACCGAGATCGCGCACCGTCTGCGCGGCAAACATAAGCCCGAATATACGCCTCACGTGGATACCGGTGACTATATCGTCGTAGTCAATGCCGAGAAGATCCGTGTTACCGGCAACAAGCTTACAGACAAGATGTACTATCATCACACAGGCTATGTCGGCAATTTGAAGTCGATTAACCTGGAAAAGCTGCTGGCCAAGGCGCCTGAGCGTGTGATCGAGAGTGCAGTTAAGGGCATGCTGCCCAAGAACCCCCTGGGACGCGCCATGTTCAAGAAGCTTAAAGTCTATGCAGGCTCTGAGCATCAGCACACGGCACAGCAGCCCCAAGTGTTGGACATCTGATCGACACCCCACTGGTATCGAACGAGTACTCGGAATAGAAAGATGGCAGAAACCAAGAATTATGCTACCGGCCGCCGCAAGAGCTCTACCGCGCGCGTCTTCCTCAGTGCCGGCAGCGGCAACATCACGGTGAATAACCGTCCACTGGATGAGTACTTTGGCCGTGAGACCGCTCGTATGGTCGTCCGTCAGGCGCTCGAAGTGGGTGATGTGCTGAAGTCTGTTGACATCAGTGCCACCGTCAGGGGTGGTGGTACCACCGGCCAGGCCGGTGCTATCCGTCACGGCATCGCCCGCGCCCTGGCTGAGTACAACGAAGAGTTGCACTCGCCGATGCGCAAGGCAGGTTTCCTGACTCGTGACGCCCGTGCGGTTGAGCGTAAGAAGGTCGGCCTGCACAAGGCGCGTAAGCGTCCTCAGTTCTCGAAACGTTAATCCGTCTCTTTTTGAACCCAAGGCTCCAGGGAGTGGTGCTGGATCTGTAGTGATGGAGATACCGGCTGGTTGCCGTAGGTCAGAATGGCAACTATCTAAGGCTGGAGCAGCGTCTCGGCTATAGATATAGAGAGGGGAGGCATCTTGCGGTTCTGATAAGGAGCGGCCGGATACTCAAATCTAAATTGGGGATTCGTCTAATGGTAGGACAACGGTCTCTGACACCGTTTGTAGAGGTTCGAGTCCTCTATCCCCAGCCAACATAAAAAGCCCGCATCAGCGGGCTTTTTGTTGTCTGGGTGTTTTTTTGGAGCGTTATTGAGGTCTGTGAGCGGGTGCCCCCGTGAGTATGTGTAACGGGCAGGGCGCTGTTATTCATTCTATATAGGCAATGTAGCCACTGTTGGAAATTGTTGGGCTGAGATTGAAATTGACCTTTTATATTGGAAGGTAAGGATTCTTTTTTCCTGCTCTGCAAATCATCTGAATTCTATAATAGAGAGTCTAACCCCCTGTACCTTTTGTCTTTTGGTTCTCTTGGTAGTAAATTTCGGGACATCAATGTTGTTTTTTTGCAACTAAAAAGAGTTTTGTGGTTTTTTTGAAAAAAAGTGTTGCAAAGCAGTTTCTCCGGGTCTATTATCGAACCTGTACAGCATATTTATTAATTTTCTAACTTAAGCGGGAATATCAAATGAAAAAAATTCTAGCCGTAGCTATCGCAGCAGCTTTGACTGCTCCAGTAGCTTTCGCTGACGTAACATTCTCTGGCTTCGTTGAGCAGGAGTTCTCTTCTAGAGATACTGCTGCTGGTTACGATCAGGGCCTGGAAGGTGACTCTGACGTTGGTGTCGTCGTCAACGCTTCTGAAGATCTGGGCAACGGCATGACCGCTTTCGCCAAGATTGATTTGGGTATGGATGATCGTAACGCTGACACTGCTGCATCTGCATCCGTGCAGTCAAACGACCAGATCGTTGGTCTCTCCGGTGGTTTCGGTACCGTTGTAGTTGGTGCGATGGAAGACTTCACCGAAGGCAAGGTTATGGCTATGGCCTCTATCTTCGAGTCTGATTCTCAGAACCTGGAAGGTGGTAACAACCACGGTCGTACCGACAATGGTATGGCTTACGTCTCTCCCAACTTTAGCGGTTTCCAGGTTGGTATTGCCGGTTACGCAGTTGAGTCTGCCACCGATGGTGAGAACTTCGACGCTGTTGACATGATGGCCTCTTACTCCAACGGTCCTATCACTGTACGTCTGGCTCGTGAGACCACCGATACTGATACCGTTGGTGCCACCCAGGGCAAGACCAACACCTCTTTGGGTGCTCAGTACAACTCAGGTGCTTTTTCCGTTGTTGCTGTGATGCAGAAGTCTGACAATGTCAACAATACTGCCGCTAACGATTACACCGACTGGATGCTGGGTGGTTCTTACACCTTCGGTAACAACAAGGTTGTAGCCGGTTACGAGCACGACGAGACCAGCACCACCAACACCGATGGTAACTGGCAGGTCGAGTTCCAGCACATGTTCTCCAAGCGTACCAAAGTGTATGTTGGTCACCACAGTGCTGATGCAGCCCCTACAGCAACAAAAGATGGCGACGCTACCTACTTCGGTATGAAGCACACCTTCTAAGTCGACTTTTAAAGTTCGATTTAGCTAGTTGTTAGCTTGAAAACGGTCACTGCCTCACGGCAGTGGCCGTTTTTTATTGGTGTGTAGGAGCACTTTCTCGGAGCGCGAAGGAACCCACAATCGCGCTTCGAGAAAGCACTCCTACATTGAGGTTAAGAGGGTGCAGTGCCCTTTAGAGTGCGGGTTCAACTTGTGGATGCAACACACTGGATTCTGCCTATGTAGAAGGAGTGTTGCTGACGAACCCAAGACCACTGATCTTTTATTCGGAAAGCCGGAAAGCCCTTATGTGGGATCGCTGGCAGAAATAAGCTGGACGAAACATGAAAAATAGAGCCGGAGTGAATCCCAATCAGTTATTGCATGAGGGTATGCAACTTTTTCAGATGGGACAGTTCGCTGCGGCAGAGCGGCGTTTCAGTGCGATACTTGCAGCTTACCCCAAAAATTCGGATGCGCTCCATCTACAGGGGCTCGTATATGATCGGATGGGGGATGCGCGCCGGGCAATGCAGCTTATAAGAAAGGCGATTAAAATTTTACCAAAGAGCGGTGTGTACCATCGCAACTATGGAATTTTGCTCTCAAGGCAGGGTAAAGAGAGGGATGCGATTCAAGCCTTTAAAAATGCCATCAGATTCGATCCCAATGATGCCTATTCTCCCAATGATCTGGGGGTGATCTACGATAGGTTAGGGCGACTCGAAGAGGCGGTCGCTTCTTTCAATCAGGCCATCGAAAAAGATGGCAAGAATTTCATGGCATACAATAATCGAGGTAATACGCTACAGAAAATGGGCGATATGGAGGGCGCTGTAGCCAGTCTGAACCGGGCCATTGCCATCAACGCAGAGTATCCCGAGGCATATAACAGTCTAGGTGTTGTGTTGCAGCAGCAGGAAAAGTTTGAAGAGGCACTATCGGCATTTGAAAAGGCGCTGCAGTATGATCCGAAATATGAATCAGCAAAACAAAATGCACTCAATGTTAAAAGAGAATTGAGGCACCTGGATGAGTTTGTATTACCTGGGATGGATATAGAATCCTGTCCTCAAACCGTTGAGGCGCTGTGGAGTCTGGCGCAGATCTATATTGAGAAGGATGATGCAGTGAGGGCCCGTGAATGTCTGGAAAGTGCTGCAGAAATTGATCCTTTGGATGTAAAGGTTAGTCACGATTTGAGTTTGCTAATGAAGCACTTGGGTGATTTGGCCGGCTTGATCGATCTGAAAAGAAAACTGTTTGAGTTCACGCCGGATGATCCAAATCGATTAATTGATCTCTGTTATCACTTTCTGCTGGTGGCTGACTGGAGTGAACTCAAGAAGTTTCAGCGGAAGCTCGATAAATTGATCTTGAAGTTGGAAAAATCAAAGGGTGACCAGGCGATTCCTGTATTTCAACTCAAGGCGTTTTTCGATAATCCTCAAGCAGAATTTGCGGCGGCCAGGGTTTTGACTGAAATGCATACCAAGGGGCTTGCTTTAACAGACTCCACGCAATTTGAATTTTCAGACAGAAAACAGAAAAAGAGCCTACGTGTTGGCTATCTCTCAGCAGATTTTCGTAATCACCCGGTAGCCTATTTGATGTTGGGTGTATTGAAGAATCATCACAAGGAGCGGGTCGAGGTTTATTGCTACTCATATGGTCCTGACGATGCGAGTCATATTCGCGGACAGATTCGTGATCTTTGTGACAATTTTGTCGATGTTGTAAACATCGATGATGCTGCTGTTGCGGATAGGATATACAACGATGAGATCGATATCCTTGTTGACTTGCAGGGAAATACTCGAGGTGCGCGGCGGAGGATCTGTGCAAGACATCCGGCACCCGTGCAGGCGGAGTATCTGGGATATCCGGGCACTACGGGCGCAGATTACATGGATTACATCATCACCGACCATACGGTGAGTCCGATGGAGCATGCCGCTTTTTATAGTGAGAAGCTTGCCTATCTCCCCAATAGTTATCTGCCATTTGATGAGCACAATCAGGTGAATGCAGAAGGGGTAATGCGGAGTGATTTTGGCTTGCCTGAAGATGGCGTGGTCTTCTGCTCATTCAATCAGACATTCAAGATCGAGCCGATAATGTTCGAGTGCTGGATGAACCTCCTAAAGGCTGTCGATGGCAGCGTGTTGTGGCTGCCTGCAAAAACAGATCTTGCCATCAATAATCTCAGATCAGAGGCAGAGAAGAGCGGGGTTGATGGTGGACGTATTGTTAGGGCTGAGCGGGTGGAGAGTGCCGAAGATCACCTGGCGAGACTCTCTTTGGCTGATCTTGCGCTCGATACCCGCCTCTATAATGGACACACCACAACCATGGATGCTTTATGGTCGGGAGTGCCTGTCGTGGCTATGCGTGGCAATGGTTTTGCCTCCCGCGTCTCCGCCAGCTTGCTCAATACGATCGGGCTACCTGAGTTGGTGGCAGACGATTTGAGGGGGTATGAGGAGATAGCCAGAGAGCTCGCTCTCAATCCAACACGGCTTACGGAGTTGAAGCAGAAACTGGCACTCTGCAGGACAGGCTCTCCACTGTTTGATATGGATGGATTTACCAGGGATCTGGAGGCACTTTATGACAAGATGTGGAAGCGCCACGTTTCAGGCAATATGCCCGATCATATTGTGCTGGATTAGAGATAGTTGGGTAAAACAACCTGATAGACTACGGGCCGCCTCCTGCCAGATAAAGTAAAAAGCCCCTGATCCCTTTTAGCCTGTATACACTGCCCTTTAGGAAGTAAAAAGCCCGCACAGGGCGGGCTCTATCTTGTGAATCAAGAGTAAGGCGTTGTTATGAAATCGTCTTAATCCCCTCTTCTGTGCCCAGAATCAGCACATCCGCCGGACGTAGAGCAAAGATACCGGTGGTGACTACACCGGCGATATTGTTGATCTCCTGCTCCATTGTTACCGGCTCCATGATGCGCAGGTTGTGAACATCGAGTATGACGTTGCCGTTATCGGTGATGAAGTTCTCGCGCCACACCGGGGTGCCACCCATTTTTACCAGCTGACGTGCCACATGGCTGCGTGCCATGGGTATCACCTCTACAGGAAGCGGGAAGGTGCCGAGCACATCCACCAGTTTGCCGCCGTCTGCGATACAGACAAATTTTCTGCTGGCACCGGCGACAATCTTTTCACGGGTCAGTGCACCGCCACCACCCTTGATAAGGTGCAGGTTTTTGGTCGATTCATCGGCGCCGTCGACATAGAGCTCGAGTCCCCCGGAGGCATTGAGATCGAGCACATTGATGCCGTGGCTGCGCATACGCTCGGATGAGACCTCGGAGCTGGAGACTGCTCCGTCGATCTTATGCTTTATAGTTGCCAGCGCGTCAATGAAGTGGTTGACGGTTGAGCCTGTACCGACGCCGATAATGCCGCCGTCTACATAATCGATAGCCGCTTCCGCCGCCATTCGCTTAAGATCATCTTGGTTCATTTTTTACTCCTAAATCGGTCTTCATACAGGCTATGATAACGGTTGTGTTTCATTAAGGCGATTTTACAGTAAAAGTTAGGCCCTGCACCTGAATACCATTTTTCCTTGGTTACGGGGGGTAGGGTCACCAATCGTCAGTAATAGTCAGGAGCGTCGATGCCGCAAACCTATATCGAAAGAATACTCAGGGCGCAAATCTATGATGTCGCCCATGAGACCCCACTGGACAAGGCGGCCGGCCTCTCCCTGCGGCTCAATAACAGCATCTACCTGAAGAGGGAGGATCTGCAGCCGGTTTTCTCATTCAAGCTCAGGGGTGCCTATAATCGAATTCGCACTCTTTCTGAAGATGATCGTAAGAGGGGCGTGATTGCTGCATCGGCGGGTAATCATGCCCAGGGTGTGGCGCTTTCAGCAAAGACTCTGGGTATCAAGGCGTTGATCGTGATGCCGAAGACGACACCTCAGATCAAGGTGCAGTCGGTGCGTAATCTGGGCGCAAAAACGGTGCTCCATGGCGATTCATTCGACGACGCCTATGACCACTCTCTGCAACTGGCCGAGGAGCGTGGCATGACCTTTATCCACCCCTTTGATGACCCTGATGTCATCGCAGGTCAAGGGACTGTGGGTATGGAGATTCTACGTCAGCATCCGGGTTCACCACACGCCATCTTTGTCCCTGTCGGTGGCGGCGGTCTGATCAGCGGCATCGCCGCCTATGCCAAGTTTGTATACCCGAAGATAAAGATTATCGGTGTTGAACCGGAAGATGCACCGACGCTCTATCACTCCCTGGAGAAAGGGCGTCGAACTCCCCTGAAACAGGTGGGTATTTTTGCCGATGGTGTAGCGGTCAGGATGATTGGCAAAGAGACCTTCCGTCTGGCGCGTAAGCTGGTCGATGAGGTGGTTCTTGTCAGTACCGATGAGATCTGTGCAGCGATCAAGGATGTATTTGACGATACGCGCACAATTGCCGAGCCTGCGGGTGCGCTCTCAGTTGCGGGGCTGAAGAAGTATGTGGCCAGGGAGGCACTTACAGGTGAGAGTCTGGTAGCGATTGAGAGCGGTGCCAATATCAATTTTGACCGATTGCGCCATGTGGCGGAGCGGGCAGAACTGGGTGAACAGCGTGAGGCGTTGCTGGCGGTACAGATTCCGGAGGAGCCGGGTAGCTTTATGCGCTTCTGTCGAGCCCTTGGTCGACGCAGTATCACCGAATTCAACTACCGTTATGCCGACAGTGAACAGGCCCATGTTTTTGTCGGTGTTGAGTTGAATGAGGGACGGGAGGAGCGCGAGCAGTTTGTGCGGACGCTTTCCGATAAAGGGTATCCGGTGGTAGATCTAACTGACAATGAAACCGCCAAACTCCATATTCGTTACATGGTGGGTGGGCATGCACCGGGAGTGGAGGATGAGAGCCTATACCGTTTTGAGTTCCCTGAAAGACCGGGTGCCCTGCTCGATTTTCTCTCCCAGATGGGTAAGCGTTGGAATATCAGCCTGTTTCATTACCGCAATCATGGTGCCGCCTATGGCAGGGTGCTTGTCGGCGTACAGATTATGCGTGGCGAGAAAAGTGAGTTCACACGGTTCCTCAAAGGGCTGGGATTTTTCTGGGAAGAGGAGACGGACAATCTCGCTTATCGACTGTTTGCCTGTGGTGGAGATTGTGCGTTGAAACGGTAGTCTGCCTGGATTCTCTATCCTTGGCCGTATAGAAAAAGCCCGCAATTGCGGGCCTTTTCTATTGGGGGACCTATGATCGGTTAGGCTTTTTTTGTAGCCTTTTTGCGTGGTGTCACCTTTCTTGGTCGCAGTGCTGCTCTCTTCTTGGCGGCAGCCTTTTTCTTCGGAGCCGCCTTCCTTTTAACAGTAGCCTTTTTCTTCGGTGCTGCTTTCCTTTTAACAGCTGCCTTTTTCTTCGGCGCTGCCTTCTTCTTAGCCGCCGTCTTTCTCTTCGGCGCCGCTTTCTTCTTAGCTGCCGTCTTTCTCTTCGGCGCCGCTTTCTTCTTAGCTGCCGTCTTTCTCTTCGGCGCCGCTTTCTTCTTAGCTGCCGCCTTTCTCTTCGGAGCTGCTTTTTTCTTAGCTGCCGTCTTTCTCTTCGGCGCTGCTTTCTTCTTAGCTGCCGTCTTTCTCTTCGGAGCTGCTTTCTTCTTAGCTACTGCCTTTCTCTTCGGAGCTGCTTTCTTTTTAGTGACAGCCTTTTTCTTTGTAGCTACCTTCTTTTTAGTAGCCACTTTTTTCTTCGAAACTACCTTCTTCCTAGCTGGTGCTTTCTTCTTTGCGGTGCTTTTTTTACTGGCGGTAACTTTCTTTTTAGCTACCGTCTTCTTTGCAGCTTTCTTAATGGCCATCGCTCCCCCTCCATACTCAGTATGCTAAGTCAAGTTTGAGTATAATTAAGTATTATAAAAAATCCAGTAAATAAAGGCTTTTTTCGCTGTTAGATGACTGTTTTTACGTGAAAAATAGTGTTTTTCATAGTGTGGCCCGGGTTAGATTGCGTGAGGGTGGGTGTAGTTATGACTTGTATTGATAAGTGCTGCACTGCAGTTTTCACAGTGTTGCCGCCGCTAATGTTTACGGTGCCGGCCTATTTATTCTGTGACTTCACAGTTAGGTGTGCGGCATAGATATCGTTATTTCCTTTACTGGTTCTTCACTATGTTCCTGTTCCACGCAATTATCATCATCTCTGCAGGAGCGGCGCCCCGCCGCGATGAACGTTGCACAGTCCTGCGAGATTCCATCGCGCCGAGGGCGGCGCTCCTACATCACGGGTGCAGGCTGTGTGGAACAGGACTATTGTGCAGAGCCATTTTTCCTTTTATGAAATAGTTGGAGACCTGCCTCTGTTATCACCCCTTGCAATGGCACATCCCACGCATCTTTCCTGAGATTTTTTACCTGTTGGCATTCGTGAGCCAGGCCGATGAGTGCAGGTCGTCGCCAATATTTATGGTGGTGCAGATAGGAGAGAGTGCGGTCATAGTAACCACCGCCCATGCCAAGACGATTTCCCTCTCCATCGAAGGCGACCAGTGGCAGGTATATCAGATCAAGAGCCCACGGAAGGACCGGTTTTCTTCTATTGATATTGGGTTCGGGAATACCAAAGCGATTGGAGATAAGGTCATCTCCCTTTCTGAATTCTGCAAACCAGAGCGTATTGTGCAGTGCAGGCCGCAGGACCGGTAGATAGACTCTCTTTCCGTAGCCCATAGCTCGTTCAATCAGCGGCGAGGTGTCGAGTTCGCCATCGGCAGAGAGATAGAATGCGATTCGCTTGCCGTTTTGAAAGTGTCGAGAGGTTGCGGCGTGTTGCGCCACAATACGGCTGTGCTGTTGATGCTGTTGTGGCGTAAGAGCGCGCCGCAGGTGACGTATTTTACTTCTTAGTTGTTTTGAGTCGTGCATCTGCCGCCGTGAAAATGATGAGACACCCCCCGCCTGTGCCGTCGCAGACCATCGTTCTTGAACCGGTAGGTTCAAGTGGGAACAGCCGGGGCGCCTAAGGCTTTCCGCTCAAGGCGGACATGCACACTGGCGCGTCCTTTGTGTACCCGGGGTATCAATTAGGCTCAAGAAAATACCCGGTCTACTTACGAACACCGCAGGGAGTGTCTGTACTAATAGGCTAGCGCCAATTACTTGTGGCGTCAAAGGTCCAGTTGGTTTTCTTGACTTAGCGCAATGTCTATTTTGGCCTGGATTGTTTGCAGACGCTTGTTAATGCCACCGTCACTAGTGGTTTTAACAGACTGCTGATCGAGGAGTTCATGGGCCAGATTCAAGGCAGCCATTACCGCTATGCGATCAGTACCGATTACCTTGCCACTGGCACGAATCTCCCGCATCTTCTGATCCAGCAGGCGGGCAGAGGAGATAAGGCTGCTCTCTTCGTCTGAGGCGCAGGCTATGCGGTACTCTTTGTCGAGGATGCGTACATTAATCGGAAGAGTGTTTTCGCTCACGAGTTGGCTTCCATCGATTTCAGTCGGGTGATCATCGCCTCAACGCGGTTGCGTGCAAGCTCTGTTTTTTCTATCAGCTCAGCCCTCTCATCAAGCAGTTCACTCTGCCTGCTGCGAAGCCCCCGGTTTTCCTGTTTCAGCAGGTCGAGGGTATGGATCAGCTGATCCACGCGAACTTCGAGCGACTTCAGTTCCAACTCTGAGGTTTGTTGTTGGTCTTCACTGTTCATACCGTCCAATATAGAGCTACCCACCCTATGGGTCAACGGTATCAATCGCGCATTGCACTCTCTTCTTGGGTATTATTGCGTCATTGTTGGAAATGGATGAAGTATGCGATGTCGGAAATCCCCCTGAATTATGAACGAGTGGAGCGTCAACTGGCTTCCGCCGATATAGAGTTGGGTGCAGCAGAGGTGCATGGTGTGCTCTGCGGCTTGCTCTGCAGCGGGTATGAGGATGCCCAGGCCTGTTGGTATGGTGAGCTATTCACCGCCAACAGTGATGGGGATCTGTTGGAGCAGGAGTGCAGGGCTTCTCTGGACCAGCTCGGCAGGGAGACAGAGGATGCCATTGGCGGTCCCGGCCTGGGCTTTACCCCCTTTCTACCCGATGACACGGTTTCATTGCGGCAGCGTGCCACGGCAGTCAGCGAGTGGTGTCAGGGCTTCCTTTATGGCGTTGGGCTTGCCGGTGTAGCGCCTGGACAGCAACTCTCTGATGAGACCAGTGAAGCACTAAACGATTTTGCCGAGATCAGTCGTATGGATACGCAATCTCTGGAAGAGAGTGAAGAGGAGGAGGATGCCCTCATAGAGATCACCGAATTCCTTTGGGTGGCTGCCATGCTGGTTCATGGAGAGCGGGTGCCGGATCCATCGGAGCGATCATGAATAACGCTGAATTCAAACGTCGTCGTCGTCAGTTGATGCGGATGATGGGGGAGGGCAGCATTGCCATACTGCCGTCAGCACCGGTTGCCAGGCGCAACAGGGATGTGGACTACAGTTACCGGCCTGACAGTGATTTTTATTACATCACCGGTTTTTCAGAGCCCTACTCGGTTGCCGTTCTGATCCCCGGGCGTGAGCATGCGGAGTATGTGCTTTTCTGTCGTGAACGTGATCCTGAGAAAGAGGTGTGGGACGGTACCCGTGCAGGCCAGGAGGGGGCGCAGATAATATACGGAGCGGACGACTCATTCCCCATCGGTGACTTGAATGACATTCTGCCGAGAATGCTGGAGCAGTGTGAACGGGTTTTCTACGCTATGGGTTGCAACCCTGAGCTGGATAAGCAGATGTCAGAGTGGATCAACGGTATCCGCACTCACTCTCGCGCCGGAAGTCACGGCCCGTTGGAGTTCATTGCTCTCGATCACTATCTCCATGATATGCGACTGTATAAGAGTCGCTCGGAGATTTCGGCAATGCGTAAGGCGGCGCAGATTTCGTCACGTGCCCATAAGCGGGCGATGAAGTTCTGCCGTCCCGGGCTGATGGAGTGGCAGCTTGAGGCAGAGATAAATTATGAATGTGCAAAGGCTGGTGCGCTGCACCAGGCCTATCCGGCCATTGTGGGTGGCGGTGCCAATGGTTGTGTACTGCACTACATTGAAAATAGTGATGATTTGAAGGAGGGGGAGCTGTTACTTATCGACGCCGGTTGTGAGTATCAGCTCTACGCCTCCGACATCACACGCACCTTTCCCATCAGTGGCACCTTCTCTCCTGAGCAGAGGGCGCTATATGAGCTGGTACTGGCGGCACAGTATGCAGCGATCGAAAAGGTCAGGCCGGGTAACCACTGGAACGATCCCCATGAGGCAGCAGTTAAAGTGATCACCAAGGGATTGGTGGAGTTGGGCATACTGAAGGGGCGGGTACCGACACTGATAAAGAACGAGGGTTACAAAAAATACTATATGCACCGTACCGGCCACTGGCTGGGAATGGATGTGCATGATGTGGGCGACTACAAGATCGATGGTGAGTGGCGGCTGCTTGAGCCCGGCATGGCGCTGACCATTGAGCCGGGCCTCTATATACCGGCAGGCTCAAAGGGTGTAGCCAAAAAATGGTGGAATATAGGCATCCGTATCGAAGATGATCTTGTGGTTACCAAAGAGGGGTACGACATCCTCAGCAAGAATGCACCGAAAACGGTGGCGGAGATCGAGGCGTTGATGGCGAGGTGATGCTTGGTTATCTTCTGGGTTCAGTCGGTAGTGGAAAAGCAGAGTAAATATTGGCCGAGAAAAGATGCAAATGAACGCAAGTAGGTAACTATTCGGTTGGCACATACCGCGCTTATCATCAGGCAGTTGCTCCAGGAATAGCATAAATTCATCCGTGAAGCTTACTTTGGCATTCATGCCAAAGATATTCATTCCACGACTGCCTGATGATAAGCACTCAGTGCTAAAAATTGAGGTGGTGCTAAATTGTAACCATGTCAGCATAATCCCAGTGTCCAGAGGTTCCTGGGAGTAATATTTGCGTTCATCCGCGTTTATTTCCGGCTAATTACTTAAAGTGTGGTTGAGTAAGTGATGAAAACCGATTTTGACCTGATAATTATCGGCGGCGGCATGGTGGGCGCGAGCCTCGCCCGCGCACTGGCGGCTACCGATCTGCGTATTGCCGTGGTAGAAGCGAAGCCTGCCGATGCGGCGGGTCAGCCCAGCTACGACGACCGTGCCATTGCCCTCGCTTACGGCACCCGCCTGATACTGGAGGGGATAGGTGTCTGGCCCGCCCTGGAACCCGAGGTCGAGGCGATACGCCATATTCACGTCTCTGATCGTGGGCGTTTCGGCTTTACCCGACTCGACCACAAAGCGCATGGGATCGATGCCCTGGGTTATGTTGCCACGGCTCACTCCCTGGGGCAGGTGCTGCTAAAGGGGCTGGAACAACAGCCTAATCTGCAACTCTTCTGCCCAGCCAAACTGGAAGGATTTTCTGTTTTGGCCGATCATGCTGAGGCACAGATCACTGTCGATGGCGCAAGCCATACACTGCAGAGTAAGTTATTGGTGGCCGCGGATGGCGTTAACTCCATTGTGCGTGAGAGTCTGGATATTGAGCTTAAGGAGTGGGGCTATGGCCAGACCGCTGTGATCAGTAACCTGACCCCGGGCGGTGAGTGCAGGGGCGTTGCCTACGAACGCTTCACCGATGCCGGTCCCATGGCCATGCTGCCCCTTACCGAGGAGCGCTATGGTCTGGTATGGACGTTGGACGATGAAGATGTCGATGAGGTGATGGCGCTGGATGAGACGGCTTTTCTGCAGCGTGTCCAAAGCCGTTTCGGTAATCGCCTGGGAGAGTTGCAGCGGGCCGGTCGGCGCTCTTGCTACCCTCTGAAACTGGTGCGGGCTGTCGAGCACGTACGTCCCCGAGTGGCGCTGATCGGTAATGCCGCCCATGCTGTCCATCCCATCACCGGCCAGGGTTTTAATCTCGGTATTCGTGATGTTGCTGTACTGGCCGATTTGCTGGTGGATGCAAACAACAGTGGTGCTGACCTGGGTTCCCTAACGGTACTGGAGAGCTATGCGCGTTGGCGTAATCGCGATCAGCAGGCGGTGGCGCTGATGACAGACGGCCTAGTACGTCTTTTTACCAATCCGCTGCTGCCGGTGCGTCTGTTGCGCAACCTTGGAATGGTGGCTCTTGATTTGATGCCTGGTCCCAAGCATTTGCTGACACGCCAGTTTATGGGGCTCAACGGTCGCCTGCCGAGACTCTCACGAGGACGCCCCCTTGTCTGAAAACAGCCTATTGAAAGTTGATATTGTGGTTGCCGGTGGCGGCATGGTGGGCGGTGCTCTTGCCTGCGCCCTGGGACAGCAGGGTTTTCGTGTGGCCGTTATTGAGCTGCGAGAGCCAAAGCCGGATTGGCCTAAGAATGAGGTTGATTTGCGGGTGTCGGCACTGACCCGGGCATCCCAGCGGATTTTGCAAAACCTGGGTGCTTGGAAGCGTATGGAGTCGATGAGGATTACTCCATACCAGGAGATGCAGGTTTGGGATGCCACGGGGAGCGGGGCGATCCATTTTGATGCTGCCTCTGTGGGTGAGCCCGACCTGGGGCATATTGTCGAGAACCGGGTGACTCAGCTCGCCCTGTGGGAGCGTCTGGCAGCGCTCGATAGTGTGGTTCGCCTCTGCCCGGATGCCATTAAGCAGATCGACATGGAGAGTAATGTCTCTACCCTTGTGCTGGGGAGCGGGCGCAGGATTCAATTTGAACTGCTGGTGGGTGCCGAAGGAGCCAACTCTCCGGTACGGGAGATGCTTGGCATCACCTCCAGTGGCTGGGCGCACAACCAAAATGCCATTGTTGCCACCATTCAACCTGAGCGGCACCACAATGAGGTTGCCAGGCAGCGTTTTATGGCTACAGGGCCGCTCGCTTTTCTGCCTATTGAAGGTGGTTCCTGCTCAATTGTCTGGACTACCACCCCTAAAGAGGCGGAGCGCCTGATGGCCCTCGATGATGAGCTGTTTTGCCTGGAGTTGACTGAGGCAAGCGAGTCGATGCTGGGGCAGGTGACCCATGTTGGTCCCCGGGCTGCCTTCCCGCTACGGCTGCGTAATGCCGATCATTATGTACTGCCCGGACTGGCTCTGGTTGGTGATGCCGCCCACGGTATCCACCCACTGGCGGGGCAGGGAGTCAATCTGGGCTTTCTGGATGCGGCGGTTCTCGCCGATGTGCTGGTCGATGCGCGGGAAAGTGGGCGCCCGATTGGCTCTATGGCGACTTTGAGGCGTTACGAACGTGCACGCAAGGGCGCCAATCTGAGTATGCTGGGGGCGATGGATGCCTTCAAGCGCTTGTTCAGCAACAACAATCCACCGCTGACCTTGCTGCGCAACCTCGGCCTCAACTTGGCGAACGCTTCGGGACCGATGAAATATGCAGTGATTCGTCGCGCGATGGGGTTGATAGGTGAGCTTCCCTCTTTGGCAAAGCGCTAAGGAGCCTCTGAATGAATCTGGACGAAGCAAATTGGGGATCAGAATTCGTCGATTTGAGGCGTTAATCGCACGTAATAGCTGGCTATTGCGAAGATTAACAACGAAAAAGCGGCGGATTCTGGCCCCAAGATGCGAGTTCACGATTCGTTCAGAGGCTCCCTAAGTGATGGATCGTTTTTTGTGGGAGCGGCATCTTTCTGTTACGACTGACTGCATTGCCGGCAGCTGTTTGGTTGAATTAACCGCCACCATCCGGTTGGGACGACCCGCCCATAAAATTCACCCTATGGTCTATAGATAACCACCTGTGTGACCTGCTGTCCGCCTGTGAATAAGAACAGAGAAAAATCTTGGCAACTACCCTGTGTGGCCTGTATATTCCGACTTTCAATCCAATCCCTCGTGGGAGAGACCGGCTGAGTCAGCCGGCGCCGAAGGCGCAAACCGTCCGGAATCGCTCAGGCAGAAGGACCACGGGGTGGGGGTGTACCCGGATTGACTCTGGAGAGCGGCCATAGCGCCCACCGACGGGGCAGAGGCGACAATATGTCGGCTTCAAACTCTCAGGTTTTGGACAGAGGGGCGGCGCGAGACGTTAGTGTCTTGCGCCGCCCTTTTTTTGTCTGCATCTGAATCAGGCGCTTGCGCTCCGTGCCGGTATGGGGCAGGGATTCAGGTTATCGGGAGTCAGTATGGGAAACAGAACCGTCCTTTATGATACGCACTTGGCCATGGGTGCGCGTATCGTACCCTTTGGTGGATGGGATATGCCGCTGCACTATGGATCCCAGCTGGAGGAGCACCACAGCGTCCGTCGTGACGCCGGTATGTTCGACGTCTGCCACATGATGGTGGTGGATCTCACTGGTGACCGGGTGGGTGATTTTCTGCAATACCTGCTGGCCAACGATGTCTCACGGCTGAAAGAGCCAGGCAAGGCCCTCTACAGCTGTATGCTCAACACAGAAGGTGGCGTTATCGACGACCTGATCGTCTACTTTCTTGATGATCAGTGGTATCGCTTGGTGGTAAACGCCGGTACCAGCGAAAAAGATCTGGCCTGGCTGCTGAAGCAGTCGCCCGTCTTTGATGTGAACGTCAATCCCCGCAGTGACCTGGCTATGATCGCGGTGCAAGGCCCCCACGCCCGGAATAAAGCGCTCTCTCTGCTGCCTCATGGGATTCGGGAGTCCTCATCACAGCTCAAACCCTTCTATGCTGCTCATGACGACGGCTGGTTTGTCGGGCGTACCGGCTATACCGGAGAGGATGGTTTTGAGGTAGTGATGCCCGAGGCGGAGGCTGTCGGCTTCTGGCAGGCGCTTGCAGAGGCCGGAGTCGCTCCTTGTGGCTTGGGCGCCCGGGATACTTTGCGTCTCGAAGCGGGGATGAATCTCTATGGTTCCGATATGGATGAGAGCATCTCGCCTCTGGAGGCGGGGCTCAACTGGACTATCGCTTGGGAGCCGCCAGAGCGTGATTTTATCGGGCGCAGCGCCATAGAGCCACGCCGGGGAGATGCGGCCAACCGCAAGTTTGTCGGTCTGATTCTTACCGGACGCGGTGTGCTGCGTGATCACCAGAAGATTTTTATTGGTGATGAAGAGGTCGGAGAGATCACATCCGGTGGGTTTGCGCCTACACTAGAGAAATCAATTGCCCTGGCTCGGGTGCGAGCCGACCTTGGCGAACAGTGTGATGTGGAGATCCGCAATAAGCGGGTACCGGCAAAAGTGGTGAAGCCCACATTTGTCCGAAACGGTGAGGCCATAGTGACGGTAGAGTGACTAGGCACAACCACTCATCAAACCGTCTTGATGGGGGTAGCTATATTTGTAGGAGCGAACTTGTTCGCGGTTGGCTCCGAAGCACACTTTTCGCGAACAAGTTAGCTCCTGCACCCGATTTCCGGATTATTGTGCGGGACCATCTACACAGAACAGCGGGGATTTGAAATGAGTAACCTACCAAGTGATCTGAAATATGCTAAAAGCCACGAATGGGTACGGGATGAGGGGGACGGCACCGTCACCATCGGTATCACCGATCATGCCCAGGAACAGTTGGGTGACCTGGTCTTTGTTGAGCTGCCGGAGGCGGGTGACACCGTAACAGCGGGTATTGAGTGCGCCGTGGTTGAGTCTGTGAAAGCGGCCTCCGATATCTACAGTCCGGTCAGCGGTGAGGTCATTGAGTCCAACAAGGTGCTGGCCGATGCGCCCGAGACTGTGAATGATGACGCTTTCGGTGAGGGTTGGCTGTTTAAAGTCAAACTGGCCGACGAGGTTGCCCTGGCTGATCTGCTTGATTCAGACAGTTACGGCGAAGTGATGGAAGCGGAAGAGCATTGAGCCTGGATTCCACACTTCACCCAGTCCAACTGCAGATTCCAGGTTAACCCAGGATTTAATAGTAATGCCATTTATCCCCCACACCGAGGAAGAGGTTAGTGAGATGCTGGAGGCCATTGGTGTCTCCAGTATTGACGACCTATTCGACGAGATACCTGATGAGCTGCTTCATGGCGGCCTCGAAGCCATACCCAAAGCCCTCTCCGAGATGGAGATCGGCCAGGTGATGAGTCGGCGTGCGCAGCAGGATGGGGGGGCAATCTGCTTTGTTGGCGCCGGTGCTTACGATCACCATATCCCGGCGGCAGTCTGGCAGTTGGCGAGTAGAGGCGAGTTCTACAGCGCCTACACCCCCTATCAGGCGGAGGCGAGCCAGGGCACCCTGCAGCTGCTTTATGAGTACCAATCGATGATGGCGGCACTCACCGCCATGGATGTCTCCAACGCTTCCCTCTACGATGGCGCATCGGCTTTGGCCGAGGCGGTACTGATGGCGGTGCGGGCCAATCGCAAGTCCAAATCCAAGCGTATTCTGATGCCGCGAACCGTTCATCCCAGCTATCGCCGGGTGGTTCGCAATATTGTGCACAACCAGGGGATTGAGCTGGTTGAGCTCCCTTTTGATAGCGTGGGCGGACATACCGATCCGGCGGTGCTTGAACAGTACAGTGGGGAGGATATCACTGCACTGGTGATACCCCAGCCCAACTTCTTCGGCGTGCTGGAAGAGGTGGATGTGCTCACCGACTGGGCCCATGCCAACGGGGTGCTGGCTATCGCTGTGGTTAACCCTTTGGTGCTGTCAGTGCTGACACCCCCGGGTGAATGGGGTGAAAGTGGTGCTGATATCTGTTGTGGCGAGGGACAGCCGCTGGGGGCGCCTCTCTCTTCAGGCGGCCCCTATTTTGGCTTTCTCTGCTGCAAGCAGGCCCTTGTACGCCAGATGCCCGGACGTATCATCGGCCGTACCGTCGACCTGGAGGGCAAGGAGGGCTTCAGCCTTACCCTGCAAGCGCGTGAGCAGCACATCCGCCGCTCCAAGGCGACCTCCAATATCTGCACCAATCAGGGGTTGATGGTGACCGCCGCCACTATCCATATGGCGCTACTCGGTGGTGAGGGTCTTGCGCGGGTGGCGGCAGCCGGTCACGCCAATACAGCCACTCTTGTAGAGCGCCTGTCTGTGGTGCCGGGTGTTGTCCCCCTGTTTGACCGCCCTGTTTTCCATGAGCAGGTAGTGACGCTGCCGGCACCTGCTGCGGGTATATTGCGTTCCCTGTCGGCCCACAACCTCCTTGGCGGGCTCGATCTCTCCCGTGACTACCCTGAACTGGGCAATGCCATTCTGGTCTGCGCCACAGAGAAGCGTACTGCGGATGAGATAGGGGCTTACGCTGAGAAGCTGGAGCGTGTGGTCAGCCTGCTGGATGGGCCTAAGTGCAAGCTGGTGCCGAAAGATCCCCAGCTCATATGATCACACTCTCACAGTGCGCTTTCTGTAGGAGCGCTTTCTCGAAGCGCGATGGGCCTTCGATCGCGGTCCGAGAGACCGCTCCTGCAATGAGCTCAGCTTCCTATGCTGAATAGTTGCATACGATTGAGCTTTGCCACCAACTGACGGAAAACCGAAAATGTTGATATTTGAACAGTCCAAATCCGGCCGCAGGCCCACAGCACAGGCTCCAGGTCGGAAGGCTGAACTGAAGGGTATTCCCGATAGGTTCCGACGTCGTAGTAATGCCGCCCTGCCTGAAGTCTCGGAGATGCAGGCGGTACGCCACTACACCCGGCTGTCACGTAAGAACTTCTCTATCGATACTGAGTTCTATCCCCTCGGCTCCTGCACCATGAAATACAACCCCCGTGGCTGCAATGAGCAGGCGATGCTGCCGGGCTTTCTTGCCCGCCACCCGGAGGCGCCGGAGGGTCATAGTCAGGGCTTTATGGCCTGCATGTATGACCTTCAGGAGATATTGAAAGAGGTGACCGGTATGAAGGCGGTCTCTCTCAGC
Source organism: Candidatus Sedimenticola sp. (ex Thyasira tokunagai) (assembly GCA_037318855.1). Lineage (GTDB taxonomy): Bacteria > Pseudomonadota > Gammaproteobacteria > Chromatiales > Chromatiaceae > Vondammii. The sequence continues at coordinate 366,985 of CP134874.1, forward strand.
CCTGCCGCAGGTGCTCAGGGAGAGTTTGCCGGGGTGGCGATGATTCGCGCCTATCACAATGCCAGGGGTGACAACGAGCGTTGTGAAATACTGGTTCCTGATGCCGCTCACGGCACCAATCCCGCCTCTGCGGTGATGTGTGGCTACAAGGTGCGTGAGATCCCCACCGGGTCGGATGGCGATGTCGATGTTGAGGCGTTGAGCCAGGTGGTGGGTCCGCAAACGGCGGGCATCATGCTGACCAACCCTTCCACGGTGGGAGTGTTCGACCGTAAGATAGTCGAGATCTCCCGACTGGTACACGATGCGGGTGGACTGCTCTACTATGACGGCGCCAATCTCAATGCCATCCTCGGTAAGGTACGCCCGGGAGATATGGGCTTTGATGTCATTCACATGAACCTGCACAAAACCTTCTCCACCCCTCACGGTGGCGGCGGTCCCGGTGCTGGACCGGTGGGTGTCAGTGAACGTCTGCTCCCCTATCTGCCGGTGCCCATGGTGGCCAGGGACGACGACCGCTATAGCTGGCTGACGGAAGAGCAGTGTCCGGAGAGCATCGGTCGTCTCTCCGCTTTTGCCGGCAATGCCGGAATCCTGCTGCGAGCTTATGTCTACGCCAGAATGCTTGGGCGTGAAGGGATGCCGAGGGTAGCTGAATACTCCACTCTCAACGCCAACTATATGTTGAAGCGGATGCAGGAGGCTGGTTTTGATGCCGCCTATCCTGAGCGCAGGGCTACCCACGAATTTATCATTACCCTGCGCCGACAGGCAAAAGAGCTGGGGATCAGTACCATGGACTTCGCCAAGCGTCTGTTGGACTACGGCTTTCATGCACCTACTACCTACTTCCCTCTGCTGGTGCCGGAGTGCCTGCTGATCGAGCCGACGGAGACCGAGGACCGGGAGACTCTGGATGGCTTTATCGAGGCGATGAAGGCGATACTTGCGGAGGCGGAAAATGATCCTGAGTTGGTCACCGGCGCCCCTCATACCCTGCCGGTAAAACGGCTCGACGATGTACGTGCCGCCCGTGAGCTTGACCTCGTGTGGAAGCCGGAGAGTAACTGATGGCCGGGCAGAACGCCAAGGGGTTGCAGCGAATTATCAACGCCTACGGCTACTCCATGGCCGGTTTCAAGGCCTGCTACAAACATGAGGAAGCGTTCCGTCAGGAGCTCTATGGCCTGGTAGTACTTATCCCTCTGGGACTGTGGTTGGGTGAAAGCGGCATCGAACGGGCTCTGCTGGTAGGCAGTCTGCTATTGATTCCCCTGGTGGAACTGCTCAACTCGGCTATCGAGGCAGTGGTTGACCGTTTTGGTGGCGAGATGCATGAACTCTCTGGCCGCGCCAAGGATATCGGCTCTGCCGCCGTCTTCCTGGTAATAGTATTGGCAGTCGTTGTCTGGGTGCTGGTTCTCTGGCCCCACTTTTTTTGAAGAGGTTGTGAGGCCGCTGCAGGGTAACAATTTTCCCACCAAATTAGTGTAAACTCGGCCCTTTCACTTTTACCTACAGGGGAGAGTATGTCTGCACTGATCTGCGGCTCCATGGCCTTCGATACCATCATGGTCTTTCATGACCATTTCAAAAATCATATTCTCCCTGAGCAGGTGCATATCCTTAACGTCTCCTTTCTGGTACCGGAGATGCGCCGTGAATATGGAGGTTGCGCCGGTAATATCGCCTACAATCTCAAGCTGCTGGGTGGTGAAGGGAAACCGATGGCGACCGTTGGCACCGATTTCTCCCCCTATGGCGAATGGATGGATCGGGCGGGCGTAAGTCGCGAGCATATCCACACTATCCCGAACAGTTACACCGCCCAGGCCTATATCACCACCGATCAGGATGACAATCAGATCACCGCTTTTCACCCTGGCGCCATGAACAGCGCTCATGATGTGAAGGTGGATGAGTGTGGCGACTGCACTATCGGCATCGTCTCACCGGACGGTCGCCAGGGAATGATTGATCATGCCGAGCAGTTCCAGTCCAAGGGCATCCCCTTTATCTTTGATCCCGGTCAAGGTATGCCCATGTTCGATGGCGATAGCCTGACACGGTTTGTTGATCAGGCTACATGGCTCGCCTTTAACGACTACGAAGCCAAACTGATGGAGGAGCGGACAGGCCTCTCTCCACAGCAGATGGTGGAGCGTGTTGAAGCTGTCATCATTACACGCGGTGGAGAGGGTTCCAGCATCTACACCCGTGACAGGGTGTATGAAATACCTACGGCGCCAACTACATCCCTGGAAGACCCCACCGGTTGCGGGGATGCCTACCGTGCCGGGCTGCTGTATGGTCTGATGAACGATCTGGACTGGGAGACAACCGGTCGTATCGCCGCCCTGATGGGGGCGATAAAAATCGAACAGGCCGGCACCCAGAACCATAGCTTTACCAGGGAAGCGTTTGATGCTCGTTTCGAAGAGGCATTTGGTTACGCCCTGTAATTGACACAGATTTGAGAGAGAAGCATGAGCGGACATTATGATGAGAGCGGTTTCGTACCGCTGAATATTGCGGTACTGACTATCTCCGATACTCGTACCGAAGAGACTGATAAGTCGGGTAAGGTACTTAAGGAGGGGGCTGAAGAGGCAGGTCACAAGGTGGTCGATAAGGTGATCGTCAAGGATGATATTTACCAGATGCGTGCCACCTTCTCGCGCTGGATCGCCGATCCGGAGATCCATGTCATTATCAGTACCGGAGGTACCGGTATCACCGGCCGCGACAGTACCCCTGAAGCGGTGGCGCCGCTGATCGAAAAACCGATCGAAGGCTTTGGTGAACTGTTCCGCGCCATATCAATGGATGAGATCGGTGCCTCGGCGATACAGTCCCGTGCCTTTGCGGGCCTTACCAACCAGACGCTGATCTTCTGTGCCCCCGGCTCCACCGGCGCTTGCCGTACCGCCTGGGATAAGATTCTGAAGACCCAGCTGGATCACCGGACCCGCCCCTGCAATTTTGCCCAGATGTTCCGGGCGTAAAGGCTTGAGTCGTAGTTGTAGGAGCGCCGCCCTCGGCGCGATGGAATCTCGCAGGGCTGTGCAACGTTCATCGCGGCGGGGGCGCCGCTCCTACAGAGATGATGATAATTGCGTGGAACAGGAACATAGTGAAGAACCAGTTTTTTGATTGCCGGCCAACATAAAGCAGCAGAGATAAACATTATGAGTGATTGCGGTTGTTCCACCATCAATGACAAGACTCAACTAAAGCCTCTTGAAGAGGCGTTGGAGTTGCTTCTTTCTCATGCCCGGGCGGTGTCTGAGGTGGAGCGAGTGGCTACCTCCGAGGCTCTCGGCCGTGTCCTGGCTGAACCCGTCACCAGCAGGGTTACCATGCCCCCCTGGGATAACAGTGCAATGGATGGCTATGCCATCAATAGCGCTGATCTGACCGGTGACAAACCGACCTTGCCGATCTCCCAGCGTGTTCCCGCCGGAGCCGCTCCGGAGCCTTTGGTTCCCGGAACCGCCGCCCGAATATTTACCGGCGCTCCTGTGCCCGCCAATGCCGATACTGTGGTAATTCAGGAGGTGTGTGAGCAGCAGGGTGAGAGTGTCAGTATCTGCCAGATTCCCACGGCCGGTGCCAATATCCGCCGTGCTGGAGAGGATGTACAGGAGGGGGACGAGGTGTTGCAGGCGGGCATCCGGCTGGGTCCTCAGCATCTGGGTTTGGCTGCAGCGGTCGGTGTTGCAGAGCTGCCGGTTCGCCGTCGCCTGAAGGTGGCGCTCTTCTCCTCCGGCGATGAGTTGATCAATCCGGGGCAGCCTCTGGGTCCGGGGCAGATCTACAACTCCAACGAGTTTACCTTAAAGGGTTTGCTGCAGGCGCTGGGGTGCGAGGTCGTCACTCTGGGTATTGTTGCGGATACTTTCGATGCTACCTGCAGCGCCCTTAAAGAGGCCGCTGCCAACGCTGATCTGGTGATGACCTCCGGTGGTGTCTCAGTTGGCGAGGAGGACCATCTCAAGCCGGCGGTCGAGAAACTCGGCTCGCTGGATATGTGGAAGGTGGCCATCAGACCGGGTAAGCCCTTGGCATTTGGCCATATCGACGGGACGCCTTTTATCGGGACACCGGGAAATCCTGTTTCGCTGTTTGTCACCTACTGCCTCTTTGCCCGTCCTTTTATCCTTAAGACACAGGGCGTGGAAGGGGCCGAGCTGGCACCAACACCGATCATGGCGAAGGCCGACTTTGATTGGACCAAGCCAGACAAGCGGCGTGAATTTGCTCGCGCCAAGCTGGAGCTGGATGAGCAGGGCGAGGCAAGAATTTCACTCTATCGCAGCCGTTCTTCCGGGGTGTTGAGTTCGCTGGCGTGGGCCAATGGCTTGGCTATCCTTCCTGAGCAGCAGACCTTCGCCAAAGGCGATCTGGTGCAGTTTCTATCTTTCAGCGAGTTGTTGTCATGATCAAGGTTCTCTATTTTGCCCGGCTGAAGGAACAACTGGATACCGCCTCTGAAGAGATGGATGCCGAGGGTGTAGCTGCCTTGGGTGATCTCGTCCAACAACTACAGGGGCGTGGTGGCGTCTGGCAGGAGGCTTTCGGTGACGGTCAGACCGTGATGATGGCCCTCAATCAGGAGATGGCCGACGCTACCACCACAGTGGCTGATGGTGACGAGGTTGCTTTCTTTCCTCCCGTTACCGGGGGATGAATATGAACCAGGTCAAAGTCCAGACTGAAGCCTTCGATATTGCCGCCATCCAGGATGACTTGCGGGCAGAGAATCCAGCCATTGGCGCCATCGTCACCTTTATTGGCCTGATGCGGGATATGAACGAGGGGGATGAGGTCGCCACCATGACCCTGGAACACTATCCGGGCATGACCGAGAAGGCGCTGGAGGCGATCGTCAAAGAGGCGGACGAGCGTTGGGACCTGCTCGGTATCCGTGTTGTCCACCGGGTGGGAGAGCTCACTCCCCTGGATCCCATCGTACTGGTGGCCGCCGCCAGTGCCCACCGTGGCGAGGCGTTCGATGCCTGCGAGTTTGTGATCGATTACCTGAAAACCCGTGCCCCCTTCTGGAAAAAAGAGAGTACAGCAGACGGAGAACGCTGGGTCGATGCACGTCATGGGGACGGTGAGGCGGAGGCGCGTTGGGGTAAGTGACTGTAGGCACTTTGTTGTACGCTCATTTTTATTGGTATCACACCCTTGTCTTAGGAGATAGATTTCCAGGCATATTTCGCTCTGTTGACAACAGTAATCCAAGGGAGTAATAGCTATACCGAGTGGTGAGAGTTTGAGCTAGGAGGGGTAGAGATATGGAAGGCATTCAGGAGGGATTCTCTTTGCGCAGCAAACGTCGACACCGGTCTTACGTACTGAGTTTACCTGGTCTCATAACTGCCGGATTTGTAGCATATTTGGCCTCTTTTTGTGCCGGTGCGACTTTTATCGGTGAAAGTGGGTGGACTCCCGCCCCAATGATATCTGGGGGGAATGGAGACAATACCCAGTCACCATCCGAGGTTGTTGCCGACAGGCGTGATCCCAACATACTCTCGTCCAGCTTTACCGGTGTTGTCAGTATCAACCCGGTCATCGATAATGTCTCCTATATCTGTAGTGGGACGGTGATCTCCTCACGCCATATTCTTACTGCCGCCCATTGTGTAGATGAGGGCGGCGATGGCTCCGTCATGGACCTCTCCCTGGACGAGAATAGTCTCAATGTAGGCTTCAACCATAGTGGTGATATAGCTGACGTCATCTCGGCTCAAAGCGTAACCATCCATGCTGACTATGATGGCTTCAATATTTGTCCGGGTGGTGGCACAGGCTGTGTTAATGATGACCTGGCAGTAATTACCCTGGACCGGGAAGTTCCGGTGGGGGTGGAGATATACGACATATATCAAGGCGCTGCCAGCAAAACAGAACCTGTCATCGATGGTCCGGACGTGGATGGTACCGAATTCACCATGGTCGGCTATGGTCAGCCGGGAGATGGGTACTGGGGCTACTACAATGATTCTGGCGTGACGGACGTCATCGGCCCCAGCTTTTCGAAAAAGCTTGTCGGCGGCAATATTGTCGATGAGATTTATACGGATGATGAAGGTAGCGGTCAGTCTGAAGTGTGGTTCGCGGACTTTGATGGATATGACGATTATTATGCCAATGACCGGAATCCAAATACTGACCCTAGCATCGACACCCTTTGCACCTATGATGACATATGTAGCTCCTGGTTGAGCGAGGATGTTGAAACCATAATTGGCGGTGGTGACTCAGGCGGCCCCTCTTTCATCTACGATGCTGATCTCGGTGAGTATCTACTGGCGGGTATCAACACCTTCACTATCCATGGTGAAGATGGCTATGGCTGGAGAGCAGGGGCGTTTGGCGATCTCTTTGGCGGTATTCTGCTTAACCCCTACAGAGACTGGATCGCTCAACAGACAGTCGCTGCGGTACCTGTTCCCGCCTCTCTGTTTCTGTTTAGTGGTGGCTTAGCCTTTTTTGCCGTGGCAAAAAAGAGAAAGGGCTCGGTGGTGTAGTATCCCCCTTCGTCTTATCTTCGGGATTGTGTTCTTAACCTGTAACTTCACCCACTGACAATAGTGCCTCTAAACTGGTGGAGTCATTCACCGGTGCCTCACGGTGGGTGTTCCCACAGAGGTAGACAGTGGTTCTTCCACTGATTTTTCATTAATTATGCCCTTATGAATGCCAACTGGTTGGCATTTTAACGTCACCGCCTCTTTTCAAGCTTTAGCCCTCTCGCCTGATATCGTAGAGTGTGTTGTTACTGCGACACAACGCTCTATCTTGTCTAGAAATTATCTCAACCGCTGGGCATTTCCCAAAAAATTATCAGGTAGTAATTGTAGTGAGCAAAGAGACACGGCTCGATAGCACTCCACGAAAAAAGCAGCTACTGGTAACTCTCCGCGCCTTCATCTGTGCAACCGCCCTCACCCTGGGTTCTTCACCAGCTACGGCTGTAGGCTTTGACATAACCCTGAACTTCCTTGGTGGTATATCGAGCTCACAGGAGAGCATCTTCACCCAGGCTGAACTCTGGTGGGAAGATATCATCAGCGGCTACCAGCCAGGGGTGAAATTGACGGGGGTATCCATTGATGCCTCGGCTGAGGCCATGGATGGGGAGTACGGGATACTCGGCTCGGCGGGACCCTCTAGAATAGCGTCTCCCTACTCCAATGCGGGCTATTACCTGCCTACTGATGGAGCAATGAGTTTTGACAGTGCGGACTTATCTCGGCTTGAGGTCAGCAACACGCTGTTTGATGTTATTGCTCATGAAATGGCGCATGTGTTCGGGTTTGGTACTCTCTGGGAATTAAATGGTCTTTATGACGAGGTTTCAAGTCCCGGGCAGTACACTGGGGCTAATGCCTTGGCTGCCTATCAGGCGGAGTTTGATTCCAGCGCCACCTTTGTACCGGTGGAGCAGGAGGGGGGAGGCGGTACAGCCGGCGGGCATTGGGATGAGATCTACCGAGGAGCAGGTCTCACAGGTATTACCGATGCTGAGGCCAACGATCTCCGTAATGAGTTGATGACTGGTTGGTACAATGCTCCGGCCTTTCTCAGTAATACCACCCGCCAATCTTTTGTCGATCTTGGCTACACTGTTAATAGCCCGGTTCCGCTTCCAGGCGCCTTTTGGCTCTTCCTCTCTGGTCTGGTTGCCTTTGGCTTTGTGAGGCGACGCCACACTTGAGAGCACAGAGGAAAGCTGTATAACCTATTCCGACTCCTCCCTTCATCTCACCGAATGAGATGGCAGTCGTATTATTTATCCTGCGCTCTCTGAATCCAGTTTTTTAGGGCTACAGCTCCAGCCCAAGGGGGTTGTCGGGATCCACGCCCTCCATAAAGGGCAGCTTGCGATCACTGTTGGTGACTTGGTACATCATGCCGATCCAGTTGCCGATAATCGCTTCGGCGGTGTCGTGCCAAGTGTTGTTGAGCCGTTGGGTGATTAGCTTCTCTGGGAATTCCGGCGGTTCACTTCCTTCATCCATGGTTTTTTGCAGGTGCGTCTGGTACTCGTTGAAAATCGCCTGCTCCCTGAGTGCAAAGAGGTTGTCGGGAAAAGGCGGATAATCGTCACGCCTGCGATTGGCGTACTCCAGCACCTCCCGCTTGTACTCTTTCAGCAGGCTGACGGTGTCGTACTCCGGGTGGCCCTGGAGATAGACCATGCGGAAACGGTCGGCACTGACCGCCAGATGAACGCCGGAGACCTCTCCTTCCGCCAGGATATGGAGCCCTGCCGCTTCAAACTGTTTACGATAAATCTCGTTATGGCGGGAGTGGGGGACGTCAAAATGGGTGTTAACGTCGTTGACCAGCGGGTGGAGGCGGTCGGTCACCCTGTGGGCATACACCCCCCACCGTTTGAAGCCGATAGGGCAGCGGCGCTGCCGGTGCCGTGCCTGAAGTACCGCATGGGTGGCGAGACAGGAGCAGAGGGTTGATGTGACGTTTTGATAGGCCCACTCCACCACCTCGGTGAGGGGCTCCCAGAAGGGTTCGTCTTCCAGGTTGGGGTGGGTGGGGGCGGCGCCGGTGATAATTAGCGCATCCAATCCATCCTCACGGATCTTGTCGAAGGGTTCGTAGTAGGCACTGATATGCTTGGCGGCCTTCTCTCCCCGTGGCAGTGCGTCGAGAGTGAAGGGGTGGATATAGAACTGGGCAATCGGATTGCTTTCGCCGACCAGCTGGAAAAATTGTCGCTCGGTGGCCTCCAATGCGGCATCGGGCATCATGTTGAGGAGGCCGATATGGAGCTCACGGATATGCTGTTTTTGAGCGCGCAACGGCTCAAGTACCGTCTGTCCGGAGCGGCGCAGGCGGTCAAAAGTGGGAAGTCTGTTGTGGGATACCAGTGGCATAGGCGTGTTATTTGTCGTTATTGCGTTTGATGGCAATCTCCATCAACTCAAGGAAGTCCGCTTCGTCTCTTATTGCACTCACCTCTTTTGAGGTGACGGTATAGCCCTGGGGCGCGGCTATCGCTTCATAGCGGGGGATGCGGGCATGGAACAGCTTGGGAAAAACCCAGCGGGTAAAGTCTTTAGGGTCTATCTCCGCGGCGTATTGGAGCTTCTTTTCATCCAGATAGGCCGCCAACTGCTCGGTGAGAAAACCGGGCCTGAAATAGAGCGGCTTAGGATTGTTCTGAGCGCGCTGAATCAGCGCCTCTTCCTCCTCACTGGAGCTGGTCTGGATATAGAGTATCAGCGTATGTCGGGACAGCAGGTCGATAATACCCGGTTCTTCCAGTTCACATAGGCTGCCGCCGACATCATTGACAAAATGTTGGTAGCCGTAGATCTTCTTCGCCTTTTCGATAAAGACCGGCACATCTCTCATGGCATTGATCTCCGCTTGGCGGTAGAGCGCCTGACGCTGTTCAAACTCCTGTAGCGGTATGCCACCCAGTTCGGGGTTGCCCAGTTTGCCGACAAAGCCCAGCACCGGCCCCAGATCGTCCACTTTGATGTTGTTGCGGATATAGATCCAATCTTTACGCAGCAGGTCACGCAGAAACGGCACCTGCATCGCCTGCTGTTTTATCAGGTCAAGAATAAACTCATCCAGATAGCGCGTACCTATGCGGTAGTCACCGGAGTAGTGGAACCAGTTGTGCCGACGCAGCAAGGTAGAGAGATCTGTCTTGCCGACACCGGACATCCCAAGCAAGGTGATGCTCTTGCTGTTCCAGGCTCTGAACTGTTCCAGGCTCAGTTTCACGATTTCGATCCCACTGTTAATTTTGTTAAAGGATGATTATACCCACGGTGCTAAAAAGTGATACATCAGGTATCTCCAGAAGAGGCTCCTTAAGTATCGATACAATAAGAATATCTCCGTGTTACACGTATTATTTACTTTCTGCCGCCGCAACTGGTGCCCGCCGCCGCACCACCCACTCAAAGCCCATAAATATACGATAGAGCAGGGGGGTGACAAACAGCGTCAACACGGTTGAGACCAGCAGTCCCCAGACGATGGCGGTGGCCACCGGCCCCCACATCAGGGAGTGACCGCCAAGGCCGGTGGCCAGTGAGAAGAGCCCGGCGATGGTGGTCATGGAGGTGATGAGGATCGGGATCACCCGGCGGCGGGCGGCGTAGAGGGTGGCGTGGAGTACGCTCATGCCGCGATTCAGTCGCTCATTGGCGGCGCTGATGAGTACGATGGCGGCGTTAACGGCGATACCCGAGAGGGCGACGACACCGTAAAGAGTGAAGAGGCTCAGCGGATTGTCGGTGATCCACAAGCCGGTGACCACGCCGGTGAAGGCCATGGGGACGGTGGCGAGGATCATCAGCGGCTGGAAGTAGCTCTTGAACTGGGTGCCGAGGATCATATACATCAGGCCGACACCGAAGAGGAACAGCACCAGAATCGAGTCGATACTCTCCTGGATATCGTCCAGCTCGCCGGTGAGGTCGAGATTGATGCTGGGGTAGTTATCACGCACCTTCTCCCACTCTGCCAGGATTAGGTTGTTGGCGGTAACGGTATCGGTCAAAGTTTTGTCGATATCCGCCTCCACGGTGATGGTGCGGCGGAAGTTGTAGTGGCGGATATTGCCGAGACTCGCTGTGGTCTCGGTATGGAACAACTCCTTGAGGGCGATACGACCGCCGGCCGCCAGTGGCAGGGTGTAGTTGCCCGGCTCCATGATGCTCTGCAGGGTGCGGGGTTTGGCCTGCACCCGAACCTCCAGTTCTTCACCGCGGTCCTGCATCCTGGCCACTATCTCGCCATCCACCAGCAGCCGCAGTGTGCGCATCGCCTCGGCGGGGTTGATGCCGGCGCGGCGGGCGGCATCCTGGTTGACCCGCGCCTGTAGCTCCATCTGGCCGCGGCTGTCGTCATCGGTGATGTCACGGATGGCGGGATCTTCCGCCATGATTTTTTTTAGTATCGCAGCGGCTTGCCGGATTTTCGTGCTGTCGTCTCCACGTACCTTGATGATGATCGGTTTGGAGGTGGGAGGGCCGCCGGCGATACGCAGAAATGAGAGATTATTGGGCCCGGCGGTAGACATCACCTGGCTGCGCATCGACTCGATCATCTCATCGACACCGCGCAACTCATCCTCCTTGGGATTGAGTGCCACCAGCACTTGGCCGTAGTGGTCGCCAAAGAAGGGGGCGGTTTCGGTAAACTGCTGTCCGGCATAGCTGATGATGTTGCGCACCTCGCCGGGGCGTGCCTGGGCGCGTACTTTCTTCTCCACCTCCAAAACCTTCTCCAGGGTGCGATCCAGGGGTGTGCCGGCAGGCATCTCCAGACTGACGTAGAAGAGACGGATGGGATCGGAAGCAAAAAAGTCGATCTTGATGTGACCGCCCGCGGTGACGGTGACGGCGCCGATGAAAAGCAGCACCATACCGAGCAGTATAGTCTTCGGCCAACGCAGAGCGCGCACCAGAAGCTTGGTGTATTTCACCCGGATCCAGTGAAGGGTGTTGGTTCTTATGCGCTGCAGTGGTGAAGGGCGGCTGAAGTCTAGGTTCATTGCCGTGATGTGGGCCGGCAGCATCCAGTAGGCCTCCACCAGGCTGATGGCCAGCGCGATGGTGACCACCAGGGGGATGACCATCATGTACTTGCCGAGAATGCCGGGGAGCAGCATCAGTGGCAGAAAAGCGGCCATGGTGGTGAGCACGGCGGTGGTCACCGGCCCGACCACCTCCTTCAGAGAGGCGAGGGTGGCGGGCAGTACCGCCGCACCGCGCTGCAGGCGGTAGTAGATCGACTCCACTACCACCACCGCATCGTCCACCAGCATACCGAGGCTGATCACCACCCCCAGCAGCACACTGACGTTAAGGGTCTGCCCGATGACACTGAGCAGCCAGAAGGTGCCGGCGAGAATAAAGGGGATACCGATGGTGGTGAGCAGGGCGATGCGGCTGCCGAGAAAGAGCCAGGTCACCAGCAGCACCATCAGCAGGCCGAGGAGGGCGTTGGTCTGCATGATGTTAAGGGCGTTGCGGGTGATCTGGGTCTGGTCATCCACCAGCATCAGGTCAGCGCCGTTCTGCTCACGGAAGCGGTTGCGGCCGGCGATGTAGTCGTTGATTCGCTCCACCAGTTGCAGGGTGTTGGCGCCCTCTTTTTTTGTCAGTGCGAGCATCACCGCCGGTCGACCGCCATAGCGCACCAGTTCGTCGGCCTTGCCGCGGGCGCGCACCACCTCAGCAATATCACCCAGCAGGATCTCTCCCTCTGCGCCCGCCACCGGCAGAGCGGCCAGCGCTTCGGGGCTGCTGTCACGGCCGATGATACGCACCAGCCATGTGTGATCACCGACCCGGGCTCTGCCGGCGGCGAGGTCGCGGAAACTGGCGGCTACCGTGTTGGCGAGTTGTGCCGGGGCGATACCTGCAGCCTCCAGGCGGTGGGGGATAAAATTGATCTGCAGCTCCGGCGGGTGAAGGGCGGTCTCGAGGATGCGGTCCACCCCCTTGATCCGCTCCAGATCCTTCTTGATGCTCTCGGCCTGGCGGCGCAGGTTTTCATCATCCGCAGACCCGACCACAGCGAGGGTGGCGGAGGGGAATGCGTTGGCGGTGGTGATCTCGAAGACGAAGGGTGAGGAGGCGTCATCCGGCAGTTCAGCTTCGGCGTTCTGTACCTCGCGGCGCAGATCGGCCACCCGCTTGTCGAAGCGTCGGGAAGGGATGTCCTCGAACCTCACCAGTATGCTGGAGGCGCTTTCACGGCTGACACTGGAGACGAACTTGATGTCGGAGATGCCGCGGATCTTCTTCTCTATTACCTCGGTGACCTGTTTTTCCACATCCTCTGCTGCCGCACCCGGCAGTATTGTGGTGATATTGATCCAGTTGAAGTTGATGCTTGGATCCTGCTCCCGGGGCAGCAGGTTGTAGGAGAGGTAGCCCACCAACAGCACCAGAACAAAGGTGAGGTTGGCAAGCACATGGTTGCGGTAGAGGCGGGCGAGCATGTCAATTCTTTTCCCGAACCGAATCACCGTTGTTCAGTCCCTGGCGGCCGTCTATGATCAACCGGCTCGAGGGCGGCAGGGTCACCGCTGCAGGTTGTCCCTCCAGCGCATCAGGCAGGGGGTGAAAACGTGCAGCCCCATCAACTGCCAGGAAGAGACCAATCCGGCCGTCCCGTTGCAGCAGCAGGTCTGAAGGCAGGTGAGGGGTGGGGGCTTGCCATAGCAGGCGCCCGCTGCTGCCCGGCAGTGCTTTGTCGGCGGTAAATACCAGGCGGGCTTCACGGTAGCGCCCGCGGGACTCCACCACCGGCAGAAGCCGTCGTAGTTGCAGACTGAACTGTTGTCGGTTTGACTCAAACGTGAGGCTCTTGGCCTTTTCCAGGCTTTTGATCCGGTCGCTTGGAATCTGTGCGGAGATCTCCAGTCGGCGGTTGTCCAACAACCGGATCAGAGGTTCTCCGGGAGAGACCCACTCCCCTTCACCGGCCAGTCGTTCGAGGATGATGCCGCCGAAGGGGGCGGTGGTGCGGCAGCGGCCCACGGCGACCTCGGCTTCCTCTTTTGCCGCCAGGCGGGAGGCGAGGTCGGCCCTGGCCATCTTTAAGTCAGCCTCACGCTGATTGAACAGCTCCTCGGAGATGTTGCGATCCTTACGCAGGGAGCTGGTGCGTTTTTTCTGCCGCTCAGCGAGAGTCACCTGGGCGTTGGCTCTGGTAACTGCAGCTGATGCCTGGCGTAGCCGCAGCCGGTTGTCGGTGCAGATCAGCTCTATCAGTAGCGCACCCTTTTCAATGGTATCTCCCACTCGTACCGTTATCCGGCCGATGCGTCCGGCGGTCTCGGCGCTGATGCGGCTGTCGTTTAGACTCAAGGTGGTGGCGGGTGCGCTGTACTCCGGCTGGTACGCAATTTCACTGATACCACTTGTGGTGATGTGCGTGGTGGCATCTTCGGCAATCAGCTGTTGTGTCGGCAGTAGCAGGCAGAGCAGCAGAGCGAGGTAACTTTTTGTGTGGCTCATGATGCAGACACCTCTCTCTTTTCCATCTCGATCTCCAGCACCAACGGCTCTCTACGTTGCTCCATCAGTGCCAACAGGCTCTGGTTGACGGCGATGCCATACTCCAGGGTAAAGCGCATACCGCTGGTTAGCCGCCGATCATTGGCGTAGATCTCTTGCAGGGTCTCCAACTCAGCTTTGATCTGTGCTGTCTGACGCTCCAGCACCTCTGTCAGCCGCTCTTGCGGCAGTAGATGGGCAAAGGTCATCAGCACCATAAAGTCACTGCGATACTGCTCTTGGGGTTCAGTTTTGCAGAGGGTATCCACGAACTGTTTTTGCCCCGAAGGGGTGATGGTAAAGACCTTCTTGGTCGGCCGCTTTTCCTGAGTTTCTTCGCGGAAGCTGACCAGTCCCTGCTCCGTCAGTTTGGCCAGGGCGGGATAGATCGAGCCAAAGCTGGCCGCCTGAAAGTGGCTGAACTGCTTTTCGAACATCTTCTTGATTTGGTAGCCGCTGGCTTCACCCAGTGAGAGTGCGCCGAGGCAGAGATTGTTGATATCCATGGCCGCTATGTATCGAGTCAATATATATCGGGTAAATATAGGTCGAGGGCGGTTCTGTGTCAAATCTGCTACCCTTGCGCTCTTTTAAAGTTTGCCAGGTCTCTCCCCATGAATGCGATCCCCCTGCGTCTCAAGAAAAACCTCGATCGTCGCCTGCGTGCCGGCCACTGCTGGGTCTATAGCAATGAGGTGGATACCGCGGCAACTCCACTGAAAGAGATGGCCCCCGGCCAGTCGGTGGATATTCTCAGCCATCAGGGGAAGTGGCTTGGCTCAGGTTATGCCAATCCCCATTCATTGATCTGTGCCCGTTTGGTAAGCCGGGATCGTGAGCACCCACTCACAGCATCACTGTTGGTACATCGGCTGAAGATGGCCCTGGGGCTGCGCCGGCGGCTCTTTGCTAAAGCTTACTATCGCCTTGTCTTTGGTGAGAGTGATGGTCTGCCTGGGCTTGTGGTTGACCGCTTTGGTGATTACCTGGTGGTTCAGATCACCACTGCCGGGATGGAGCAGATGAAGCAGGAGATTGTGGCCGCGCTCGAGAAGGTGGTGAAGCCAGCCGCTGTTCTCTTTCGCAACGATACGCAGATTCGGGAGATGGAGGGGTTGGAGCGCTATGTGGAACCGGCTCTGGGTGACTGGCCGGAACAGCTTGAGGTGGAGGAGAATGGCGTACATTTCCAGGTGCCTTCCCGTGAAGGGCAGAAGACCGGCTGGTTCTTTGATCAGGCGGCCAACAGGCAGCGAATGGCGCCCTATGTTGGTGGTAAACGGGTGCTGGACGTCTGCAGCTACGTCGGTGCCTGGGGTGTTCAGGCGGCGGTTCAGGGTGCCACCGATGTACTCTGTGTCGATGCCTCAGCAACAGCACTGGATGCGGTGGATGCCAATGCGGCATTGAATGGTGTTACTGAGAAAGTAGCCGGTCTGCAGGGGGATGCCTTTGATGCTTTGCGGGAGTTGCGGGCGGAGCGGCAGCGCTTTGATGTAGTGATGCTTGATCCCCCTGCCTTTATCAAGCGCAGAAAGGATATCAAGGAGGGGACACTGGCGTATCGACGTCTGAATCAGCTGGGGCTGCAGCTATTGAGTAGGGACGGCATGTTGGTCACCTCCTCCTGTTCACACCATATGAGCAGAGATAGCTTACTGCAGGTGGTACAGCAAGCGGCAAGGCATACAGATAGAAGTTTGCAGCTATTGGAGCAGGGGCAGCAGGGGCCGGACCATCCTATACATCCGGCAATGCCCGAGACCGCCTATCTCAAGGCGTTCTATCTGCGGGTATTGCCGGCTTTTTAGGGGGTGAGTTTAACGGGCCAGGTTCTGAATCTCCTGACGGATTCTTGATCTGTCAGGTTCCGGGATCCTATTCCATTCATTGGCGACAGTCATTGCCTCTTCAGGCAGAGTGGCAGCCAGTTCGTCACCGAACATCAGCCATGCCGGGTTGACATCAAGCACGGCGGCAATCTGGTCGATTTTCCGCGGTCGCAGGCTCTTGCCGTTCTCTATCTTTTGAATAACGGCTTGGTTGGTGCCTGCCCGTACGGCAAGCTGCTCTTGAGTCCATCCTTTCTCTTGGCGACGAAAGCGCATGCGGTGACCCAGAGTCCCGAGGTCTAGGGGAGTCTTCATAAAAGTAACCTATAATGTGTTAGTCCATTTGTACTAGCGACCCCTGATTTCAGTTCTTAAGCGCTTTCTTCATCGAATTCCCGGTCTGAATCATGCGGGGCTTTGGCATGACGACAGATTGAACCCTTTGTAGTAACGCACCTAACAACAAGAACCACAGAGCAGGTGTCCCGGTCCGACCATTCGTCCGGTTATTGCAACCCGATTAGACTGGCTGCATATTGATATAGTAGCAAAATCCCGAGAGTTGTTTTCCTTTTCGGGGTTTTTATTCTCTTTAGATTAAGAATTTAGATAATAAATCGGTGGTTGGAGTGGCATATTCTTGTAGTGTGCGCTTCAACTTATCTCCTGTACCATAACGGCCATGCTGACTTACCCAGATATCGACCCCGTACTCCTCTCGATCGGCCCACTCAAAGTTCACTGGTACGGCGCCATGTACCTGGTTGGTTTTTTTGGCGGCTGGTGGTTGGCCAGGATGCGCGCGGCCCGTCAGGGATCGGGGTGGGCTCCACAGCAGATCGATGACCTGCTGTTCTATATCGCACTTGGGGTGGTGCTTGGAGGTAGGCTGGGTTACACCCTCTTCTACAAATTCGATCTGCTGCTACAAGATCCCCTCTCGCTGTTACGAATATGGGAGGGCGGTATGTCATTCCATGGCGGGCTGCTCGGTGTGCTGTTTGCCATGTGGCTCTATGGTCGGCGTTTTCAGCGGCGGTTTTTCGATCTTACCGACTTTATTGCACCCCTGATCCCTATTGGCCTTGGTGCTGGTCGTCTGGGTAATTTCATCAATGGGGAGCTCTGGGGTGGGCCGGGATCGGTACCCTGGGCGATGCAGGTCTCCTGTGATCGCTTTTATGATCTCTGCGCCAACAAACTGCAGCTGCCGGCGGTAACCGGGTTTACCCCGCCGCTCCATCCCAGCCAGCTCTATGAGGCACTGCTGGAGGGGGTGGTTCTATTTATTATCCTCTGGCTCTACTCTGCCAAGCCGAGGCCTGTTATGGCAGTCTCCGGTATGTTCCTCCTCTGCTACGGCCTGTTCCGGTTCCTGGTTGAGCTGGTTCGGATGCCGGACAGCCATATCGGTTATCTCGCCTTCAACTGGTTGACTCAGGGACAGCTGCTAACCCTGCCGATGCTGCTGGGTGGGCCACTGCTGCTTGTGATTGCTTACCGCCGACAGAAACAGACAACAACGGATTCATAGCCGCTTATGCACCAGTATCTCGACCTTATGCGCCATGTGCGCGACAACGGTACTCACAAGGAGGATCGGACCGGCACCGGCACCATCAGCCTGTTTGGTCACCAGATGCGCTTCGATCTCTCCCAGGGCTTTCCCCTGGTCACTACCAAGAAGCTGCATCTGCGCTCGATCATCCATGAACTGCTTTGGTTTCTTCAGGGCGACACCAATATTCGCTACCTGAAAGAGAACGGTGTACGTATCTGGGATGAGTGGGCGGATGAGAGCGGCGACCTGGGGCCGGTCTATGGTTACCAGTGGCGCTCCTGGCCTGCACCTGACGGTGGTCATATAGACCAGATCAGTCAGCTGATCGAGCAGATCAAGAATAATCCGGACTCAAGGCGACTGATGGTTACTGCGTGGAATCCCGCTGATGTGGAGCGGATGGCGCTTCCCCCCTGTCACTGTCTGTTTCAGTTCTACGTGCTGGATGGGCGGCTCTCCTGCCAGCTCTACCAGCGCAGTGCTGACATATTTCTGGGTGTACCCTTCAATATCGCTTCCTACGCCTTGCTTGCCATGATGGTTGCTCAGGTCACGGGGCTGGAGCCTGGAGAGTTTATCCACACCTTTGGTGATGCGCACCTCTACTCAAATCATCTGGAGCAGGTGGATCTACAGCTCTCGCGGGAGCCTCTGCCGTTACCTGAAATGAAACTGAATCCTGATGTGAAGTCCCTTTTTGATTTCTGTTATGAGGATTTTGAGCTGACAGGGTATGAGGCGCACCCCCACATCAAGGCTGAAGTAGCGGTTTAATTCCTAATCAAAATTATTTGACCAAGCATAAATATCTGATATATTAGCAATCAATTATTTAATTAAAGGCTGCTGCCATGAACGATGTACTGAGAGTAGATTGTGCCGAGTGGCGCGAGGTTGCCGAGGTTTTTCCAGTTGAGATGGAAGTGATCATGGATATGATGATCGAGGCCGAGTTCGAGGTCTGCAACTAAATTCGGGTGCTGCACAGGTATTCCCGTAGAAACACCCGCTTCGGCGGGTGTTTCGCTTTGTGGAGCGGGAGCAACAAAAATCACTTGTAATAAGGGAGGTATGGGCTATATTAGTAGTAGGTGTATTACTAATTAGAGGGCGTTGCCATGAAAGATGCATTGGTATTTGATTGTAGTGAGTGGCAGATGTTGTCCGAGATGTTCCCTAGAGAGATGGAAGTCATTGTCGATATGATGATTGAGGCCGACGTTGAGCTCTGCAGCTGAAGCTTCCGAGTGACCCCCATACTGTTTTGGGACGATTTCATAGCACCCGCTTCGGCGGGTGTTTCAGTTTTTGGCTCTGATATTGTTCAACCTAGAATCCTCAGTTGACCGCTCCATTCTACGGGCAAGAGATTGATTCTAATTGTATTGACTGCAATTACCTACCACACTCTCCACCCTGCCCAACTGAGGATTCTAGGTTCAAAGGTGGTGTTTCACCAATCAACAGGGCCCTGAATCAATACCGGATTGAGTGTTATCATTCCGCCCCATGAATACCCGGCAACAGAAGATCACACTGATAGCGGCGATGGCGGAAAATCGTGTCATCGGCAGAGATAACGGCCTACCTTGGCGATTGCCTGCAGACCTCAAACATTTCAAAGCGTTGACTATGGGTAAGCCCATGGTGATGGGGCGTAAAACCTGGGAATCGTTGCCGGGCCTACTGCCTGGGCGGGAACATGTGGTGGTTACCAGTGACCGCCACTATCAGGCTGAGGGGTGTCGGCTGGTTCACTCCATCGAAGAGGCGTTGAGTGCAGTCGCTGACGCACCTGAAGTGATGGTGGTTGGCGGTGCGCTCTTATACCGGCAGATGCTGCCGCTGGCTCAGACTATCTATCTCACTCTGGTCCATACGGAAGTAGAGGGTGATGCCTGGTTTCCTGCCATTGATGAGCGCGAGTGGCAGGAGGTTGGTCGGGAAAGTCATCCGGCGGACGAGAAAAACGACTACCCCTACACCTTTATTCATCTCAAGAGATAGTCATAGGACCTAGTTCAACGGTCCCCCGATTCACTGTCTAACTACCCGTCAACTCCGGGTGTCTTTGCTCCGGGGCAGTCGAGGTGAGTCGGCGTGGGCGCTTTCTTGTTGCGTAGTTTCAGAGCGGTTAGTTTACCGCCCCACAGACAACCGGTATCGAGAGCCCAGACGTTGTTCTGTTGCAGGTAGCCGAGAGTTGACCAGTGGCCGAAGATGATGCGGTCGCGGCGACTGGCCCGTGCCGGGTGCTTAAACCAGGGTAGTAATCCTTTCCCCTGTTTTCCCGGTGTCCCCTTCTCCCGCAGAGCCAATGAACCGGCCGTATCGCAGTAACGCATGCGAGTGAAGCTGTTGGTGATGAATCGTAGACGGTCCATCCCTTTGAGTTTCGGCGACCAGCGGTCCGGGAGGTTGCCATACATCTGCATGCAGTAGCGGTGGAAACCCGCCCCCTGGAGCGCAGCCTCTACCTCGCCGGCACAAGCGAGAGCTGTAGCTATGTTCCACTGGGGAGGGAGCCCCGCGTGAACCAGACTGAAGCCACGCTTTTTATCATGATGCATCAGCGGTTGGTGGCGTAGCCAGTGCAGCAGTTGGTCCCGGTCTTTTGCCTTGAGAACGGGGTCAAGGGTGTGATCTTTGGCCTTATGCTTGAAGTTGCCCTCGGATATTGCCAATAGGTGGAGGTCATGATTGCCGAGTACAGTGACCGCACTGCTTCCAAGCTTACGAACAAAGCGCAGTACTTTCAGGGAATGAGGGCCACGGTTGACCAGATCTCCGGCAAACCAGAGAGTGTCTTTTGCCGGATCGAAGTCAAGCTGATCCAGCAGTCGCCTCAACTCATCGTAGCAACCCTGGATATCACCAATGGCGTATATTGCCATATCAGCAGACCCTGCCGTTGGTTTTGGTAATCAATGGAGTATCTTTGGCGAGGCCAGAGAGAAGGGTGGAATAGGTGCGTCGAAATGCTCTCCCTTTTCAGAGCGCATCTGATAGCTGCCCTGCATGCTGCCTACCGGGGTTTTCAATGCAGTTCCGCTGGTGTAGCTGAAGTCTTCCCCCGGCTTGAGAAA
Source organism: Candidatus Sedimenticola sp. (ex Thyasira tokunagai) (assembly GCA_037318855.1). Taxonomy (GTDB): domain Bacteria; phylum Pseudomonadota; class Gammaproteobacteria; order Chromatiales; family Chromatiaceae; genus Vondammii. The sequence continues at coordinate 387,536 of CP134874.1, forward strand.
GGGTTGTTGGCCGATAACGCCGTCACCGTAGACGTCCTGGACACCGCCATCGGCATCGGTAATGGTCCAGTGGCGCCCCATCAGCCGTGCCGCCACAGAGCCGTTGTTACGGATAGTGACGGTGTAGGCAAAAACGTAGTGGTCATCGCCGGGGCGTGACTGATCCTCAATGTACTGGCTCTGCACATCAATCTCTATCTTGTGACTGGACTCTCTCGACATCATTCCAACTATACTTCTGTGAATTTGGATGCACGTTATCGGCAGTGACAGGGAAAAGCAAGATGGAAATGGTTATTGCTTGATCAATCGGCTATGTTGGATATCCAGGGAGCCTGTGAAAAGTCAGAATGATCTGAATTGTGTCCATGTAAGAGTTCCCTTAAGTTTGTTAATGATCGGCCGATGGGGAATTTATAGTGTATGAGCCCTTGGCTGTCCTGTTTTTTCGATGGGGGAAAGATGAAGTCGCTGATCTTGTCTGTTTTGCTGCTTGTGGCCACTGCTGGATTGGCCGCTGATAACAATGCATCGCTGCTGGCTGCCGCCGGTTTGGGTCAGGTGCAGCGCGTACAGGATCTGATCTCGCAGGGAGCGGATGCCAACACTAAAAATGCCGCCGGTCGTCCCGTTCTGGTGCTGGCGGCGTTTAACGGTAATGTGCGTACTCTGCGAGTGCTTATCGGTGCCGGTGCAGATGTTAACGCCGTTGATGGTGTAGGCAATAGCGCAGTGATGGAGGCGGCGGCTTTTGGTCACAAGGATGCGGTAGCGGCCCTGATTATGGCGGGTGCCGATGTTAACCTCAAAAATGCGGCCGGTTTCGATGCTCTGAAGCGTGCAGCACTCGGTAAATATGAGGCAATTAAGCAGCTGTTGCTGGAGTCGGGTGCCGTGGAGGGAGGTGCTGAGTAGAAGAAGTGGTCACTCTCACCGTTTCCCCTATTGGTGCTTTTCGTGAAAAATTGCAAAGAGATCAAGGTGAGATAGAGAAGCGTCCCGCTTCTCTTTGACTCTATAAGCGAGAGTAGACTGGCTAAACCTGTGGCATCCTCCACTCAAATTGAATTATTTCCCGGACAAAATATCACCTCAGGCCGGGAATAGTTTAAAATCCCTCTCTATTTGGCCGGTAGCTTCCAGCTTCGGCGGCAATTTGGCAGATTTTTAGGTATCTCATGAACGAAAAATTACGTGTTGGCGTAGTTGGCGTCGGTTATCTCGGGCGGTTTCATGCCCTAATCTACTCCCGCATGGAGAATGTGGAGTTGGTCGGCGTGGTCGACAGCAATAGTGAGACCGCTGCTCGGGTGGCTGAAGAGGCCGGCTGTAAGGTGTTTCAGCGGGGTGAGGATATGATTGGGCATATCGATGCGGTGAGCATCGTGGTACCGACTTCTCTCCATCTCGAAGAGTCGCGGCCATTCCTCGAGCAGGGCATACATATGCTGCTGGAGAAGCCGATCGCCTCCACCGTCGAGAATGGGCGGGAGATTGTCGATCTGGCCAGGCAGAACGGGGCGATTCTGCAGATCGGCCACCTGGAGAGATTCAATGCCGGGGTCATGGCTCTGGCCGATCGTATCAACAAGCCGCGCTTTATCGAAGCCCACCGTATGGGTGGATTTGTTGCACGGGCGACCGATGTGGATGTGGTGTCTGATCTGATGATCCACGATATCGATATTATCCTCTCACTGGTGAAGTCGGAGATTACCTCTATATCTGCAGTAGGTACGCCAGTGCTTACCTCGCACGTCGATATCGCCAATGCCCGCCTGGAGTTTGCCAACGGCACCGTTGCCAACGTTATCGCCAGTCGGGTATCGGAGAAGAAGATGCGGCGTATCCGCGTGTTCGAGGAGAACCGTTACGAGTCTCTCGATTTTATCGAACAGCGGATCGAGACCGCTTTCCCACGGCCGCGCCCGAACGAGGAGTGGCCGGAGGTGGTGGCCGAACAGATCGATATCGAACCTGTCAAACCACTGGATGCGGAGCTGGCGGCATTTGTAGACTGCGTCTGCTTCAAACGATCACCGCTAGTCGATGGCGAGGTCGGACAGGAGGCGCTGGAAGTAGCGCTACGGGTCAAGGAGCAGATCATGGGGCGTCTTGAATCTTTCTCTGACTGATCGACAGAGACACTAAATTTTGTAACTTAGCCGGAAATTGTAATGACAGACCAAGCAGCTCCACAGGGCGTTCCCTACCTCTCACTCCAGCAGGAGTTCAGCGGACTTAAGGATGAGTGGTTCAGTGCCATCGAGGGGGCGGGTGCCACCGGCGCCTTTATTCTCGGCCCGAATGTACGGGCATTTGAGGAAGAGGCGGCAGCCTATGTTGGCAGCCGGCACGCTATCGCCGTCGCTAACGGTACCGATGCGCTGGTGCTGTCGTTGCGGGCGCTGGATATTGGTCCCGGCGATGAGGTGATTACTACACCCTTCACCTTTTTTGCCACCGCCGAGGCGATCTCGGTAGTCGGGGCGACCCCGGTGTTTGCCGATATCGAGGAGGGTAGTTTTAATCTCGATCCGGCCAGTGTCGCTGCCAAAGTGACGGAACGGACCAAGGCGATATTGCCGGTACATATCTTCGGTAATCCTGCAGATATGAGCGCTATCAATGCATTGGCCCAAGCGCATGGCCTGCGAGTCATTGAAGATGGTGCTCAGGCATTCGGTGCCCGCCATGGCGAGGCGACCGTGGGCAGTCTCGGTGACACCGGTTGCTTTAGCTTCTACCCCACCAAGGTGCTCGGCTGCTATGGCGACGGCGGTCTGATCACCACCAACAGTGACGCGGTGAAGGCGCGGCTGCTGAAACTGCGCAACCATGGAGCCAGCGCCCCCTTCACTCACGATGAGCTGGGTTACAACAGTCGTCTGGATGAGGTGCAGGCGGCACTGCTTCGCATCAAGCTGCGCAAGCTGAAGGATGATGTTGCCGCCCGCAACAGGATAGCAGACCTCTATGACCGTCACTTGGCAGGCCTTGATCTGGTCACCCCGGTACGCCCGGCAGGTGGCCGTCACGCCTTTAACCTCTACACTATTCGTCACCCACGCCGGGATGCCCTGCGGGCTCATCTTAATGAGAACAAGGTGGGCAATAGCCAGTGCTACCCCCTGGGGCTGCACCTTCAGGCGATCTATCAGGGTCTGGGCTACAAAGCAGGTGATCTGCCGGTGGTGGATGGTCTCTGCAATGAGACCCTCTCACTGCCAATTTTCCCTGCGATGACCGCCGAGCAGGTGAGCCGCGTTTGTGAGTTGGTGGCTGAGGTTTGAGTTTGAGCGGGAATAGATAGGCTGCGAATGAATGTAAATGAACCCAACTAGTTGATATTGCAGCCGCCTGTCTGCCCCCTCACCCTAACCCTCTCCCCACCGGGGAGAGGGTTAGGGTGAGGGGGTCAATAGGTAACTTATTGATTTAATACACCCTCATCCTAGCCTTCTCCCTCGTAGGGAGAAGGGACGGTCTAATCAAGCTTTGTTATGTCATTTGAACACCGAAACTTAAGTGTGAATAGAATGTTGAACTTGACCAACTGGAGTTTCCCATGAGCCGTTTCTGGAGCGAGTTGGTAGATAAACTGACCCCCTATGTACCGGGTGAACAGCCCAAGGGGACTGATCTAACCAAACTCAATACCAATGAGAATCCCTACGCTCCTTCACCCAGGGTACTGGCGGCACTAAAGGAGGAGGCGTCGGAGAGCCTGCGCCTCTATCCCGATCCCAACGGTGATCGCCTCAAAGGGGCGGTGGCAGATTTCTACAGCATCTCACCCCGCCAGGTGTTTGTCGGCAACGGCTCCGATGAGGTGCTTGCCCACTGCTTTCAGGCGCTGCTCAAGCAGTCACAGCCGATTCTCTTCCCGGATATCACCTACAGCTTCTATCCGGTCTACTGCGGCCTCTATGATGTTGCCTACCAGACAGTGCCTCTTACCGACAGTTTTGAGATAGACCCTGCGGACTACCGGCAGCCCAACGGCGGCATTATCTTCCCCAATCCCAATGCCCCCACTGGCTGCCTGCTGCCGCTTACGGCCATTGAATCAATACTTGAGGCAAATCCTGACTCAGTGGTGGTGGTAGATGAAGCCTACATCGACTTTGGCGGTGACAGTGCCGCAACTCTGGTCTCCCGCTACCCCAATCTGCTGGTAATCCAGACGCTGTCGAAATCACGCTCTCTGGCCGGGCTACGGGTCGGATTTGCCATTGGTGATGAAGCGTTGATAGAGGGGCTGGAGCGGGTAAAAAACAGCTTCAACTCCTACCCACTGGACCGTTTTGCCATCGCCGGCGGTGCCATCGCCATGGAAGACCGCGACTACTTCAACCAGTGTCGCCAACGCATCATCAACTCCCGTGACGATCTGGCCGGAAAATTGAACAGCCTCGGTTTTCAGGTACTCCCTTCGGCAGCCAACTTCCTATTTGTCCGCCACCCCGAGCAGGATGCCGAAACACTGGCTTTGAAGTTGCGTGAGAAGGGGATCATCGTGCGTTACTTCAAAAAGCCCCGCATCGATCAGTTCCTGCGTATTACCGTGGGTACGGAAGATGAGTGCGGAAAGCTCTGTTCGGCGCTGGAAGAGATGCTGCCAGGGTAGGGGTAGGTTTCAGCTCTGTGAGTCGGTAGTGGTGAAGGTGTTCATTGCGGCAGAGGTTTAGTTACATCACATGTAACTACCCAGATCGTATCCTGGGCTGAGCTTGCAAAAATCGGGGTGAAAGGTGTGCTGACGCTGATTCTGGTGGAGCAGGCGCATTAGCGCATATTTACCACAAACTGAGGGTTGTCATCGATTGTTACCATGCCCCTTGGATGTTCAATCTTTTCTAAAATTGATCGAGTCTGACCCCGTCGATCTGTACAAGGTGTCTACTAATTGTGGGTAACTCGGACGCCTAACGCCTAAATTTGGGGCGTATTTTTTGATGCGAGGAACGAGCAGCGAAAAATACGTCTCTCAACATTTTCTTGTTGGGCGACAATTTAGTCGAACGCATCCCTAACCTCTCTTGCAACAATCAGCCTTAGCGCTGTTACAGACGCTAATAGTGCTAGTAATGAGCAAATCTTGACCATCCAATTCATCAGATTACCACCTGCTGAGGCAACATCGAAGAAAAGAAAAAGGATAAAACCTCCACTTACAGCGGTGTATAAAAAAACACCGATGGCAGACCACACTCCAAATTTCCTTCTGTTGTATATTCCATACACTGCAAGTGTTGTAAATCCAATTAGCAACAGGTTTTCAATCAATAAGGACAAAACACCTATCACTCCTAGCAGGGCGATTATGATCTTGATCCTATGGTCGACCTCATCCTCTGACATTAGAACACTTTTCGCCTCTTTCTTGTTCGCCTAACGTTCAGCGCCGGAGTCTGCGTTTCGCTGCTTGTTAAATGCATTCTCTATCAGTATTTTTTTGCAATTCCATGACAGCTCCTTTGTAACTAGAAATGCTTTCTTTGAATGGCATAAAGCTTGTTAGGCAGTAACCGTATTTATTGTATGAGATGCTTGGCCACTCCATGATATAGCCTGACAAGCCTCCGGTGCCACCCAATAGCTTTTGTTTTTTTATATATACAGAGTACTTTCCCTTGTTGTCTGTGATTCCTGTCCCCAGAATTTTGGAATTATTTGTATATGCCGTCACTGCCTCATAGCGTATTTCAACAAGAACACCTTCGATAGGCAGGTAATCCCCCCGAGAAATAGTGGCGTTTATAAGTAGAATTTTCCAATATAGAGGTTCAAGGAGAATCTACATGAAGAGATCACGCTACAGCGAGTCACAGATCATCAGTATCCTGAAAGAGGCTGAAAGCGGTATACCGGTTGCCGAACTCTGCCGAAAGCATGGTATGAGTGATGCCACTTTCTACAATTGGCGCTCCAAATATGGTGGCATGGACGTCTCCATGATGAAGCGGATGAAAGAGCTGGAAGAAGAGAACCGGCGCCTAAAAAAGATGTATGCCGAAGAGCGACTGAAGGCTGAGATTGTTCAGGAAGCCCTTGAAAAAAGTGGTGAAGCCATCTCGACGAAAAGAGATGGCCAAACGTGCGGTAGAAGAACGCCACGCCTCTATTCGCCTCGTCTGCCAGGCCTTCAGCATCAGCGAGACCTGTTACCGTTACCAGGCAAAGCTGTCCGGTGATAATGCGTACATAGCAGATTGGCTGCTGCGCCTGACAACGACTAACCGCACATGGGGTTTCGGCCTCTGTTTCCTGTATCTACGCAATGTGAAAGGCTACGGCTACAATCACAAGCGCGTATACCGGATATACCGGGAGCTTGAGCTGAACCTGCGAATCAAACCAAAACGCCGCCTCAAGCGGGACAGGCCGGATGAACTGTCAGTACCCCGGCAGATCAATGACATGTGGTCGATGGACTTCATGCATGACCGGCTGAATGATGGTCGCAGCTTCCGCACTTTCAATGTAATCGATGACTACAACCGTGAAGGGCTGGGCATTGAGGTGGACTTATCGTTACCCGCACTTCGAGTGATACGCTCACTGGAACGAATCATTGAGTGGCGTGGGGAACCCAGGGCAATACGTTGTGACAATGGCCCTGAATACATCAGCCATCAGCTTGTGGAATGGGCCGCCAAAAGAAAAATTGTCCTCCATTACATTCAACCAGGCAATCCTCAGCAAAACGCTTATGTGGAGCGATTCAATCGTACCGTGAGGCACGAATGGCTGGATCAACATCTATTCGAATCCATCGTCCATGCACAAGATACTGCGACCCAATGGCTATGGCGTTACAATAATGAAAGACCCCATATGGCGCTGGGAGGAATAACACCAGCACAGAAGTTGGCTCAGGCCGCATAACTGCTACTTTTGAGCGCCACTATAAATGGGGGGATTACCGGCATTGATGTTTCTGAGTCAATTACTTTTCCAGATACGTAATAACCACCCACATGCTTATATGAAGCACACCCTGACAACAAGAGTATTGAGGAAGTGAATATTAAGTAAGAGTAATTCATACCGCATTTAACGTTGCCTTCAGCGGAGCAGGCGCGTTAGCGACTGCGTCCGATGGAAGGCCTGGTTATGCGCTGGCATTCTCATTTTGGTAACACCAACGTTTTTTCGTCTGAATAATAATGCTCTGGGAGTACAGAAGGCTGTTTCCCGGCACACTCGTTCATTGGAACACCCGCTAAATCATATTTAGCGCAATCGCTACACACAAAGCCCTTTTTCAAATCAAAACTGGATAGTTGACTACCATCACGGCAAGGTGAGTAAGTTACAAAAAGGTCCTTTCTGATTGAACGATAGATATTCTTCACAACACCAGGATCTTCTTCATAAATAGGATGCTTTTGACTTTCCAGTTTAGCGATCGCTTCATGAGACCTTTTGACGACAAGTACATATCCATTGCTGGTTTTCATTCGCATTAACCCACTATCTGGGAATCGTGATACATCAAATATTACTTTGTCGTCACCGGCGAATGCTGATGAACAAGTTAGTATAATAATTAGTGCTATCTTATTCATTTTTTTACGCATAACAGTCAGTAGCGGGAAACCTGCCTTAAAACCCGCCTATATTCAATTTCGGTGTGCAACATGCCCTGAAACCCGCAGAATTCGACATGGATTCGGGAAAATAGCTTGGAAAAATCGGGCTGTTTGCCGTCTATAAACGGTTGAGGCAGTTCCATTGCGTGTGAAATTATTTCCCTGTTTTGATTATTATTAACTGATTTTTATGCAGTTTACCAGAGGCCAAAACCTGCTTCTGCAATTAACTCTGCTTTGCGGTGTCTGTGAAAAGCGGAGTTTTGCCTTCTATCCCGCACATTCTTAAATTATGAGCATAATAGTTGGTGCGGAGGCTGTGCCATATTCTTTGCGGCGGGGGGTGCTCCTACTGCGATGGTCCCGTTCCCCCAACCATCTCACAAGCACAAGCAATCGCCGCTTCAAGGCTGCCCAGTTCTGCGTTACCGCTGCCTGCCAGCTCCAGGGCAGTGCCGTGATCCACTGAGGTGCGGATGATGGGGAGTCCGAGGGTGATGTTGACGGCGCGGCCAAATCCCAGATGTTTGAGCACCGGTAGCCCCTGGTCGTGATACATCGCCAAGACGGCGTCGGCATGCTCCAGGTAGCGGGGGGTGAAGAGGGTGTCGGCTGGGAGGGGACCTTCCAGTGCCATGCCTTCCTGTCGCAGCTTTTTCAGTACCGGGGTGATGGTTTCAATCTCTTCCATCCCCATATGCCCACCTTCTCCGGCATGGGGATTAAGCCCACACACCAGTATGCGTGGATTTTCGATAGCGAAACGGTTGACCAGATCCTGGTGGAGGATGCGCGTTACCTGTTCCAGTGACTCCTGGGTGATGGCGGCGCTGATATCCTTCAGCGGTAGATGAGTGGTGGCCAGGGCGACTCGCAGTTCGGGGCAGGCGAGCATCATTACCGGTGTTCCACCGGTGATGTCGGCCAGAAACTCGGTGTGCCCGGAGAAGGGGATACCTGCCTCGTTGATGATGCCTTTGTGGACCGGGCCTGTCACCAGAGCGCTGAATTTTCCGGAAAGGCAGCCACCGGCCGCCTGTTGCAGTGTCGCCAGTACATAGGGGGCGTTGGCGGCATTGAGCACTCCGGCATCCGCCGGTTCGAGCATGGTCACCGGCAGAATCCCTATCTGCCCCGCCTCCAGGGGTGGCGTACGCTCCTCGTCATAGAGCTCTATCTTCAGCGGCAGGCCGAGTGTGGCGGCTCTGGCGTAGAGCAGGTCGGGATCACAAACAGCGACCAGTGGGTAGTCACGGTGCTGCTGGGCCAGGGTAACGCAGAGATCGGGGCCAATACCGGCGGGATCGCCGGGTGTCAGGGCGAGAGGGGCGTGCAGCATCTATTTGTCGCCTGTTCGAGGTGGCTGTTTGCCGGAATCAGTTCTGGTTGAGGCGAATTTCGATATAGGCCTCATCCTTTAGCCGTCGCAGGAAGAGCTCAGTCTGTTCCGTGGTCTTTCTTTTGCGCACTGCTTCACGAGCCTTTGATTTGAGTACGTCCTCGGTGCTGTCGTGTTGGCGCTGTCCCAGTACCTGAATCAGATGCCAGCCAAACTCCGTACGGAAAGGCTCACTCAGCTGATCCTTTTCGAGTTTGCCCATCTCCTCTTCATAACGGGGCAGCAGGTCGCCCGGGTTGACCCAACCGAGATCGCCGCCTTTGATGGCAGAACCTTTGTCGTCGGAGTGGGAGCGGGCCAGCAGTGCAAAGTCATCACCGCCTTCTATACGCTGTTTCAGCCGCTCCAGGCGGCCTCTGGCATCATCGTCCGATGTCACTTCATTGGTATGGATCAGGATATGGCGGGTATGGGTCTGGGTGATAATGTGACGCTCTCCACCCTTATAGTCGGCGAGCTTGACGATGTGGTAGCCGCTGGGGGTGTGAATGGGGTCGCTGATCTCGCCGCGCTCCATCTTCTCAACCCGGTCGACAAACAGGGAGGGGAGTTGCTCGGCGGGGCGCCAGCCCAGATCACCACCCTCAAGCGCCTTGCCCCCTTCGGAATGGGTCAGGGCGATGGTGTGGAAATCGGCGCCACCGCGCAATCTCTTAACGATCTCTTTTGCTCTCTTTTCGGCGGTACTCAGCGCTTCGGGTGATGCCGCTTCCGGCGTACTGACGAGAATGTGCCGCAGATGGTAGGCAGATCGCCCGCTGGATGATCCGGACTGACGAGAGATGAGGGCCGCTACCTCCTGGTCGGTAACACGGATATGCCGGCGTATCTGCTGCTCACGCATGCGCTGTAGCAGGATCTGGTCACGGATACTGTCACGGAAAGAGGCATAGCTAAGTCCCTCCGCTTCCAGTGCCTGCCTGAATTGTGAGAGTGTCAGGTTATTTTTGCGGGCGATATTGTTCAGTGCCTGAGCCACGACCCCCTGGCTGACACTGATACCGGCCCGTTCAGCAGCACTGATCTGCAGCTTTTTCATGATCAGGCGGTCGAGTACCTGCTTCTCCACAACCGAACGGGGTGGCAGCTGTTTTCCACTCTGTCTCAGCTGGGTAACAATGGTGCGAATATCATTATCAAGTTCGCTGCGCACCACCACGTCGTCATCAATGATGGCGACGATGTTATCGATTTCTTCCGTCGCGGCGATTGCCGTGGTGATTGTGCTGCTGAGAATGAGAGTACCCAGTAGAGCATTTCTGAAAAACTGTTTAAATATCATCTTGGTTGTCATGAAGTCTGTTGTTGCCCGGTGGTTGTGGGAGTCGCTTACTGCTTTGTGCTGTAGCCGAGAATACCCTTCTCTAAAAATTGATCGACTTTGTCGCCGATACTGCTCAGCCCCTTCAGCTCAAGCTGAAGAAATATCGATGCTGTCGCCTCTGCAGTGGCGCTTGTGCGGTACTGGCGCGCCACAAGTCGGGTGGTCCAGCAGCAGCTGTCATACTCCAGACCGGCAAAGGCCTCCATCATCTGCTCATCTCTAAGTGAGTGGTACCAACGGCCCACAAGGCTCAACTGGTGGTTGACCGGCCAGCGGCCGGAGAGATCGATCTGCTCGATACTATTGTCGGTGAAACGGTATGAGAAGTTGAGAATGCGCTGTTGGTCATCCAGATAGTTCAACGATAGGGCGGATTTTTCGATACCGGCATCGTTGTGCGGGCTCCACTGCAGGTCTGTGGAGAGGCGCCAGTTGTCACCCATGTTCACCGCCAGTTCTGCAAAGGTAGCGGAGCTGCTGTCATCGGCAACGACAACGCCAGGCAGTTGGACGTCACGGTCACGGAAATAGAAGGTCTGGCCAATACTGGCTCGCAATATCTCTCTGCCGTTTTCGCCATTGAGGCTGCGGCTGGTGAGCGCTGCGGTCAATTGGTTGGCATCGCCCACACGGTCGGCACCGGAGAAACGGTTCTCCAGGAATAAGTTACCGAAGCTCAAGCCGTGACTGGAGGTATCGAAAACCGGCAGGCTACTCTGGTCCTCGTAGGGGGTGTAGAGATAATAGAGCCTGGGCTCAAGGGTCTGGTCTATCTTCTCACCAAACCAGTTTGTCTCACGATCAAAAAAGAGACCGCTGTCGATGCTCAGCGTGGGCAGGGTGCGGCTCTGGCTGGAGTCTACACCGACACTCTGGTCGGTCAGATTGTACTGTGTGTGGCGTAGGCTGAGTTTTGGCCTCAGATAGCCCCAGCTACGCTCCAGGGGCAGGCTGATGCCCGGTTTGAGGTCGATACGCTGAGCCTTTACCTTGGTGCTGGACGGGTGATCGAAGCGCACATACTCTGAGTAGAGGTTGTAGTCGAGCCCATAGTGCTGATCCGGCCTGCTGAAGTTCAGCGTCAGCTGCGGCATGCGGCTATAGGGGCGGCTGTCGAGGGCGATGCTGTTGTCTACGGTCTGATAGTGCTGGACGCGGCCTAAGACGTTCCAGCCATCACCGTGGTAGTTCAGGTCAGCGCGACGCTCCTGGTGTTGTGCGCTGGTCGCCGCCAGGCTGTTGCCCAGGTCGTTGAGGTAGTCGCTGTCAGAGACGTAGTCAGCCTTGACGTCATAGCTCCAGCGTGGTGCAGGGGTGCCCCCCACCCTCAATTGATAAGCACCGCGGGTGCTGTTCTCTCCAGCCCCTCTGTCGCTGTCGCTGGGGAGAAGCTCAGCCTGTATCTGCCCCTGGAAACTCTCGGCCAGGTAGCGCACCTCGCCACCCAACAGCAGGCCGCGCTTGGTCATCACCCTGGGGGTGAAGGTGGCGTCCATATTGGGGGCGATATTGAAATAGTAAGGCACTGACAGGTCAAAGCCGGTGTTGTCACTGGAGCCGATGGAGGGCACCAGAAAACCTGACTTGCGACGATCATCTATCGGGAACGTGAAATAGGGGGTATAGAGAAAAGGGACCCCTTTGAAGGCGAGGGTGACGTTATGTGCGACACCGACACCTGTTGATTGATCAAGCTCCAACTCATCGGCCTTGATAATCCAGTCATCCTCACCGGGACGGCAGGTGCTGTAGGTGACTTTCTTGTAGTGGGAGAGGCCGGGACCATCGATCACCGCCTCTTCGGCGCTACCCCTGGCGGTGCGGTCAAGTAGACGGAAGTCGGCCGGCGCAGCATGGCCTGTGCGGGAATCGAGGTTGTAGTGGATGGTTGGTCCGGCAACGCGGATGCCCTTCTGCTCCAGGTAGCCTCCGCCCTGGGCGTCGATATCATCGCTCTCCCTGTTGTAGCGAACAGTTTGTGCCTCCAGCAGTTCACCCTCCTGTTTAACCTGAACGTTACCGTTGAAGAGGGCAATCTGCTCACTGTGAAGCAGCTCGGCGCCATCGGCCTCGATATGAATTACCCCATCAGGCAGGTCAGCAGCTGCGCTGGTGGTTGCCGATTGTGGCAGGTAGCATCGGGACCAGTCGATGCCCCGGTCGATGCGGGAGCTTGAAGCTAGCGCCGCCACAGGTTGGTGCTTGACTGTGGACGTGTTGCTCGTGCTCTCTGGTACAGTTGCGGCTTTTGCTTCAGGCTTCGGCTCAGGCCTCTGTTCTGGTTTTGGTTGAGGCTCGGGCTTCGGCTCAGGCTTTGGTTGGGGCTTTGGCTCTGGGCGTAACTCTGGCTCGGGCTCGGGTTGAGGCTTAGGCTCAACCTTTGGTGTGGTTTTATCCACGCTACTGGTTGTGGCCGCCGGGGGAGTGGCGATCAGGTCGGGTACCGGCACGCCATCTTTAGAACAGCTCCAGCCGCCTTCGGCTGTTGCCCGGCAATCCCAAGTGGCTTCCGCCTCGATGGCGGGTGTCATCAATAGTGTGCTGATGACAAGAGGTAGTATCCGTTGTTTTCCTGGCACTGGGTTTCTCTGGCTTTTTTGAAGGATCTGCTCCGCTTGGATCGATCCTATAGTTATTGTTCCGTGAAAGCAGCCCTGGATCGCTACCGTCCCCTTGAGAGTGATTAACTCAGCCTCTATCTACCGTTGCTGCTTTTTTATAGCAAGCGCGGCATAAAATCGCATAGAATCGCCTTTTCTTCAATGACTATGAGGCCAACAGGGATTCCCGGCATCTCATATTAATTGCTCAAAACAGGAACAACTCTATGCCTGAACGTCTGGCAGCACTCAAGACCTGGATCGGTGAAACGCTCAGCCTGGGTGATTTTACCATCGAAGCGGCATCAGGTGATGCCAGCTTTCGGCGCTATTTTCGTCTCACCCTGGCTGATACACGCACTTTTATCGCCATGGATGCCCCCCCGGAGAAGGAGGATTGTCATCCGTTTGTCGCCATCGCCGACACCTTCTCGAGCTTGGGGCTGCATGTACCGAAAATAGATGCCGCGGATCTTGAGCAGGGCTTTCTGCTGCTGGAGGACTTGGGTTCCACCCACTATCTGGACAGGCTTGACGGTGACAGTGCCGACCGGCTCTATGCCGATGCGCTGAGCGCCTTGGCGGTGATCCAGGCGTGTGGTCCACAGCAAGAGCTGCCCTCTTATGACGCGGCGATGCTGCAGCGGGAGATGGCGCTATTTCCAGAGTGGCTGCTTCAGCAGCAGTTGGAGATCTTGCTGAATGAAAGTGAGCTGGAGCAGTTGGGAGATACCTTTCAATTACTGGCTGACAATGCACTGGCTCAGCCACAGGTCTGTGTTCATCGCGACTACCACTCCCGCAACCTGCTGCTGACCCACTCTCCCAATCCCGGCATTATCGATTTTCAGGATGCAGTGGTGGGGCCTGTGACCTATGATCTCGTCTCTCTGTTGCGTGACTGCTACATCAGTTGGCCGCTGGAGCGGGTAAGAGGTTGGGCCATGGGTTATTTTGAGTTGGCGCTTCAGTCTGGGATTTTGCGTGGTGAACATGAAGCGCTGTTTCTGCGCTGGTTCGATCTGATGGGCGTGCAGCGACACCTCAAAGCTGCCGGTATTTTTGCACGGCTCAATATTCGTGATGGTAAGCCCGGTTATCTGGCAGACATTCCCCGTACCCTTGGCTACATCGTTGAGGTAGCGGCGGATTATCCTGAATTGTCGTTTCTTGGCGGCTTGATAGAGGAACGGGTGCTGCCGGCACTGGCTAAAGGTTCCAGTCCATTGTAGGAGCGACTTCAGTCGCGAGAGAATTTGGTGCTGAACTCATACAGTGTGCCATATTCCTTCGCGACTGAAGTCGCTCCTACAGACAGTATTCTTACCCCTGCTCTCTGGCGACTGCTCGGTAGCCGATATCGGTACGATAATAGACACCGTCCCATGTGACTTGGCGGGCCAGGGCGTAGGCGTTGGCCTGAGCTTCGGCGACACTCTTCCCCAGAGCGGTGGCACAGAGCACGCGTCCGCCGGCGGTGACCACTTCACCATTTTTCTCGGCGGTGCCAGCATGAAATACTTTGGCATCGCCGTTGCCGTTCTCCGGCAGGCCACTGATTACATCACCTTTGTCGTAGTCGGCTGGGTAGCCACCGGCAGCCAGCACCACGCCAAGTGAGGCGCGCTCATCCCACTCGGTCTGCTCTTCATCCAAACGGCCGGCGATGGCCGCCAGACAGTGGGCAACCAGATCGGAGCGCATACGCAACATAATTGGCTGGGTTTCGGGATCGCCGAAGCGGCAGTTGTACTCCAGTACTTTGGGAACACCGTCTGCATTGATCATGACACCGGCATAGAGGAAACCGGTGTAGGAGAGTCCTTCTGCCGCCATACCGTCGACGGTGGGCCGGATTACCTCATCCATAATCCGTTGATGCATCTCAGGCGTCACCACGGGCGCGGGTGAGTAGGCGCCCATACCGCCGGTGTTGGGGCCTTGGTCGCCATTATCCCGCGCCTTGTGGTCCTGTGAGCTGGCCATTGGCAGAATATTCTTACCGTCTGCCATGACAATAAAGCTCGCCTCTTCCCCTAAAAGAAACTCCTCTATCACCACCCGGTGGCCGGCCTCACCAAAGCTGTTGCCGGCGAGCATATCCTTGACGGTCTCCTCGGCGATGGCCATGTCGTCGGCGAGGATGACTCCCTTGCCTGCGGCCAGTCCATCGGCCTTGATAACAATGGGTACACCGACCTGGTGCAGATAGGCGAGTGCCTCGTCACGGTCAGTGAAATTGCCGTAAGCGGCAGTGGGGATGTTGTGGCGGGCGAGGAAGTCTTTGGTGAAGGCCTTGGAACCCTCCAGCTGTGCCGCCCCCTGGGTGGGGCCGAAACACTTGAGCCCCGCCGCTGTGAAGGCGTCTACAACACCGATCACCAGGGGAACTTCCGGGCCAACGATGGTCAGGCCTACGTCGTTCTCGGTGGCAAAAGCGACCAACTGCTCGATATCCTCAACACCGATATCGACGTTTTCCAGCAAGGGTTCACGCGCGGTACCTGCATTACCCGGTGCAACGTAGATCTTGCTTGCCAGTGGGGATTGGGCTGCTTTCCAGCCGAGAGCGTGTTCACGCCCGCCGCCTCCGATGATAAGGATGTTCATATTGGTTATGCCTTTTTGCCTAAGACTAATAATAATTCCAGCTAATCAGCATAGGGAGCTGATTTCACTGTGGGAGCCCCCACCTCGGAGTGATGAATGTGGCAGGGATTGTGCGACGTCCATCGCGGCGAGGGCGCCGCTCCTACACTGTAGCTTGAGATATAAATACTAACGGTGGTCGGTCACACCCCGAGTGCTGCTGTCGAAGAAGCGGATGATATTCTCAACCTCTTCTGTCTGCTTCTCCTGTCGTAACTGCTCCATCGCCTGGCGGGTGTTGAGGCCTGAGCGGTAGATGGTTTTATAGGCCTGTTTGATCGCCGAACGTGTTGCTGCATCCATCCCCGCACGCCGCATACCGACACTGTTGAGGCCGATAACTCTTGCCGGGTTGCCATCACCTGTGGAGTAAGGGGGGATGTCCTTCACCACCTTGGCACAGCCGGCGATCATGGCGTAGTCACCGATAAAACAGAACTGGTGGATGGCCACCACGCCGGAGAGGAATGCGTAGTGGCCAATCTCCACGTGACCGGCCACGACACTGTTGGGTCCATAGACACTTTGGTTGCCGAATCGGCAATCGTGCCCGGCATGGAAGCCGCACATGAAGTAGTTGCCGTCACCGATAACGGTTCCCTCATCGGTTTTGACGCCACGGCTGATGTTGACCCCCTCCTTGAAGTGATTGTCATCACCAATGGTAAGGGGCTTGCTCAGCTCCGGGGTAAAGCCAAGGTCGTGAGGTTCGCAGCCGAGAACGGTACCGTGGTAGACACGGTTATTGCGCCCCAGACGAGTGCCGCTGAAGATGCGTACACTGCTGTCGATGCGACAGCCCTCACCGATAGAGACACCGCTCTCAATGATGGAATAGGGACCGATCTCCACTGACTCATGGATCTCGGCCCCAGCTTCAATAATGGCTGTAGGATGAATTCTGCTCATGCGTTATCTACCGGGTGGCAGAGCATCACGGAGAAGAGAGAGCTTTTCTCTGCGCTCTCCGCGTCTCCTCCGCGATCTCTGCGTCCAGGCTTGTCTGATTAGTGACGGAAGTGGCGCATGCCGGTGAACACCATGGCGATATCGTGCTCGTCAGCAGCGGCGATCACCTCTTCGTCACGCATTGAGCCACCCGGCTGGATAACGGCGCGGATACCCGCCTCAGCGGCACTGTCGAGGCCGTCGCGGAAGGGGAAAAAGGCGTCGGAGGCCATTACCGAACCCGGTACTTCGAGTCCAGCGTGTTCCGCCTTGAAACCGGCGATACGGGCGGAGTTGATTCGGCTCATCTGGCCGGCACCGACACCGATGGTCATGTTGTTCTTACCGTAGATAATGGCGTTGGACTTAACGAACTTGGCCACTTGCCAGGTGAAGAGCAGATCCTTCATCTCCTGTTCGGTTGGGACACGTTTGGTCACTACGCGGATATCGTTGGAGAGTTGCAGGTCGGCATCCTGTACCAGCAGGCCGCCATTGACTCGTTTGAAGTCGAGGCGGTGTATCGCTTCGCTGCTCCACTCGCCACAGGTGAGCAGGCGTACATTTTTCTTGGCACTGAGTGCTTCACTGGCTTCTGCGGATACGCTGGGGGCGATGATCACTTCGACAAACTGACGGTCAATAATTGCCTGTGCGGTCTCTGCGTCGAGCTCCTGGTTGACGGCGATGATACCGCCAAAAGCGGACTCGGGATCGGTGCTGAATGCACGATCATAGGCATCGAGTAGTGATGATCCTATGGCTACGCCACAGGGATTGGCATGCTTGACGATGACGCAGGCCGGGCCCTCGTTAAACTGTTTGACGCACTCCAGTGCGGCATCGGTATCACCAATGTTGTTGTAGGAGAGCTCCTTGCCCTGCAGCTGTGTAGCGGTAGAGATGCACGCTTCCGGCTGATCGCGCTCAACAAAGAAGGCCGCTTTCTGGTGCGGGTTCTCGCCGTAACGCATGGTCTGTACCTGCTGGTACTGCATATTGATGGTGCGGGGGAAGTCGCTGACTTCATCACCGAGGCGTGTTCCCAGGTAGTTGGCGATGGCACCATCGTAGTTGGAGGTGTGCTCAAAGGTCTTTACCGCTAAGTCGAAGCGGGTGGCATCGGTGACGGCGCCACTGTTCTCATCCATCTCCTGCAGTACGCGGGGGTAGTCTGCTGCGTCCACAACCACAGCGACATCTGCATGGTTCTTTGCTGCCGCACGCAGCATGGTAGGGCCACCGATATCGATGTTCTCAATAGCGGTGGGCAGGTCACAATCCGGGTTGGCTACGGTCTGCTCAAAGGGGTAGAGGTTGACCACAATGATATCGATAGGAGCGATGCCGTTGTCAGCCATTACCTGATCATCGGTGCCGCGGCGACCGAGAATGCCGCCGTGAATTATTGGGTGGAGTGTTTTTACACGGCCGTCCATCATCTCTGGAAAGCCGGTATGTTCGGATACCTCGGTGACCGGCACCTGGTTCTCGGTGAGGAGACGGGCTGTGCCGCCGGTGGATAGGATGTCGACACCGCGCTGCTGGAGTTCGCGGGCAAAATCAACGATGCCTGTTTTGTCGGATACGCTGATGAGAGCTCGGGTTATGGCTGCCATGTTTCTGCCTTTGTGAGTCATGTTTAGATAAGGGGGCGGCCTGGTGTTCCAGGCCGAGACGTATTCTGTCTGTTTCAGTCGAGTTTGTAGTGGGCCAGTTTTTTACGCAGGGTACTGCGGCTGATGCCGAGGATCTCCGATGCGCGAGTCTGATTGCCCTCGGTATGTATCATTACCGTCTCCAGCATAGGTTGTTCCGTTTCGGCCAGCACCATGTGGTAGACATTGACGGCACTGTGGCCGTCGAGCTGCTCAAAATAGCTTGTGAGTGCTTGGCGAACACACTCACGCAGTGGCTCGTTTTCCTTTTTCTTTCGGCTGCTAAACGTCATCAGCTGGAATTTCCACAGTTGAATCACTCCATGTCATGCCGCTAACTCTCCGGTGGTAGTCAGGCGGCTAAAAAAATCCTTGATTAGGGACAGTTGCTGTGCGGCGCTGCTGCTCTGGTTTATCATTTTTCTGAAAGCGGGGCCGCCGGGCTGAGTTTTGCTGTACCAGGCGATGTGCTTACGAGCCACTTTTACACCACTCCGCTCACCATAGAAACTGTAAAGATTCTCCAGGTGCTCGGCCAGAACCTCGCTTATCCATGCCGGGGAGGGGGTATCGAGGAGCTCTCCGGTTTTCAGGTAGTGGGATATCTCGCGAAAAATCCATGGTCTGCCTTGAGCGGCACGGCCAATCATCAAACCATCAGCCCCCGTTAGTTGCAGCACCTGTTTGGCTTTTTTCGGGGTGGTGATATCGCCATTGGCGATAACTGGAATAGTGATGTTCTGTTTTATCTCTCTGATGGTGTCGTACTCCGCTTCACCTGAAAAGCCACAGCTGCGGGTGCGGCCGTGGATTGCAAGTGCCTGAATGCCGGATGCCTCAGCAATGTGGGCGATTTCCAGAGCATTCCTCTCATCGCGGCTCCAGCCGGTGCGAATCTTCAGTGTCACTGGTACATCGACTGCCTGTACCACAGCCTGCAGTATCCTCTCTACCTGTTGTGGTGCCTTCATCAGGGCGGCGCCGGCGGCCACCTTGCACACCTTCTTCGCAGGGCAGCCCATATTTATATCGATGATCTGAGCGCCACGCTCAACATTGAGTTGTGCTGCCTGTGCCATCATCTCCGGGTCGGCGCCGAGTATCTGTACCGATACGGGACCAGATTCACCGGTGAAGTTGAGACGCCGCATCGTCTTGGGTGTTCCCCAGAGGGCGGAGTTTGAAGCGACCATCTCCGACACCGCCATGCCTGCACCGAGTTTGCGACAGAGCATACGGAACGGACGATCAGTGACGCCGGCCATGGGTGCAACTATCAGGTTGTTGTCGAGTTGATAGGGGCCGATACGCATGTCGCTCAAGGTCTCAGATAATTCTCTTATTATTTAGGCAGAAGGGTGTATTCATCTTCTGTGAAGCAGTACGGTCCCGGAGTTTTTCCGAGAGGGGGTGACATGTTACGCCGAAATGGATGGCGGGCAAACCCCGTATTTAGCTGCATGTTTCGGATTAAAATGAGGTGTGCTAGGTAACTCTTTGATTTTCTGGTTTTATGCTCAGTGCTTTAAAGAAAATCAAACTTGAAGCCGGTGTTCTCTTCCCCCGGATCTTCCAATTCAAGCTGAACCTGAACCTGTGCTCCAGGCAAAAACAGACCCTTTCGGTCCGCCGGGCGTTGCAGGTATTCGGCGGGTTGAAACACCCGCTGGGCGGCAAGCTGTTCGTTACTGCCGTAGAAGGAGAGTTGCAGAGCGGGATAGGGCTGTGGGTGGCCGGCCTTGTTGATAAAACTGATTACCACCAGCAGTGCGTTGTCGTTATCGGGGTGGATGCCGATGGAACGGTCGGTGATGGCGATCTCATCTATCGCCTTCCGTAGTGGTAGTTGGCATCCGACATGGCGGCAAGCCAGTTCGAGCAGTTGGCGTCCCTCCGGGTACTGTATCAGATGCTTTCTACCAAACCAGCTGAGTTGTCCCAAGGTAAGCAGTAGAAAAAGAGTGATTAACAGTGACCATGCCAGGGTGCCCCGGTTTGATGTCTGTTGTCCGGTGTATATCTCATCGCTGGAGATTGTTTTCTCCTCGATAGCATCGATCTCGGGCAGGTCACTGGGTATTCTGAAGGGGAGATTGTTCTCATTCTCCAGGGCTGATTTGCTCGGCTCTATCTCCGGAATAGTACCCCCGGTATTGGAGAGGAACTGTTGCAGATCAACGCGTTTTAACTCACTGTTTTCACCGACACTATCTGTGGCTGGAGTGACGGTGTCATTGGCTTCCTGTGGAGGTGTGGAGTGAACGTCGGTCATCTCCTCCATCGCGGCATTTTCCACGCCGCCTCCGATGGGTAAGTTACTGGCCTCTGCCTCTGCCTCTGCCTCTGCCTCTGCCTCTGCCTCTGCTACTAGCTCCTCTAGTATCGAAACAGGATCCGGCTCCGGTAGTTCAATGCCCTCTTCAAGGTTATCGAGGGCATTAAATACCTGATGACAGCGGCAGCAGTGAACTTTGCCGTCGGCGGCTTTCAGCTGCACGTCGCTAATTCGGAATAGTGTGAGGCAGTGAGGGCAGCGGGTATGCATGGCTACGCCTCCTCCGGTGACTTGCGGCGGCCTTCAAGCAGGATCCAGTCATCCAGCTGTTTTGGAGGCTGCATTTCAAATGCCGGGGCAAAAGCGTCACTCACCTCTTCGGCCTGCTCTGCCAGTATGCCGGAGAGAACGATTTTGCCTCCTGGCAGTGTTAGGTCGGCAAGCTGCTGCCTTAAAGCGATCAGTGTGCCGGCGAGGATGTTGGCCAACATGATGTCGGCGGGCTGAGGTAGTGGGTCATCACTGCCAAGAAGCGTCAGGTGGTCACTGACCCCGTTTTTCTCGGCATTGGCGGTGGTCGCCTCCAGCGCCTGAGGATCGTGATCGATGGCGGTGACGGTGGTGGCTCCAAGCCGTAGAGCGGCAATGGCGAGTATGCCGGAGCCGCAACCGAAGTCGATAATCTGCTTGCCATCCAGTGCCTGACCATCCAGCCACTGTAGGCAGAGTGCAGTGGTGGGGTGAGTGCCGGTACCAAAGGCGAGCCCCGGGTCCAGTTCAACCACGGTGGCTGCTGAATCCGGTGGTGTCTCTCCTGTCGGGCAAATCCACAGGCGTTGGCCAAAAGACATCGGGTGGAAGTTTTCCATCCAGACGCGTTCCCACTCCCGG
This sequence comes from Candidatus Sedimenticola sp. (ex Thyasira tokunagai), assembly GCA_037318855.1. GTDB lineage: Bacteria > Pseudomonadota > Gammaproteobacteria > Chromatiales > Chromatiaceae > Vondammii. The sequence continues at coordinate 408,878 of CP134874.1, forward strand.
TCCTCCAGCACCTCCAGCTCCAGCTGTTGGCTGACGTCCCTATTGAGTACCTGATTGATGGCACTGCGCAACTGGTCCGGATTGGTGTCGCCGGTGAACAGCCCGGTGACCCGGGTGCTTCGCCACAACGGCAACTCACCGGGTTTGGGTTCGAGGAGCGGCTCATCCTCGGCATCACCCAGGGTTGTAGAGAGCGCCCCCAGATTTTCGAACAGCAGTTCCACCAGTGGTGCTTGTTCTTTGCCGGTTATTAGGTGTGCTTGAATCCAGGGCATGACAGGTCGGCTTAATTACTCAAGTTTTGGAGTTCATTGACACCCTCCGTAGGGAGAGGGAACCGGAGTTTCAGCGAAGACCCTCTTCCTCGTAGGAGGGTGTCGTAAAAGCACCAGTCCCTTCTCCCTACGAGGGAGAAGGTTAGGTCGCTACGGGCTCCTGCCCTCTCGCGACACTACTACGTCCATGTAGGTCGGATGAGGGTGTATTAAATCAATAAGTTACCTATTGATCCCCCTCACCCTAACCCTCTCCCCCGGTGGGGAGAGGGGACTTTTGCGACACCCTCCGTAGGAAGGAGGAGCAGGTGCTTTTACGACACCCTCCGTAGGGAGAGGGAACCGGAGTTTCAGCGAAGACCCAAACCTCATGTGTCATTCGAACTCCAGTGCTTGGATTGCTTAGAGTTCCAGCATCTTCTCAAGATAGTGAATATTGGCTCCGCCGGCAGCAAATGCGCCATCCCGCATGATCCGTTCCTGCAGAGGAATATTGCTCTTGATTCCCTCGATGACCATCTCATCGAGCGCTGTACGCATACGTGCTATGGCGGACGCCCGGGTCTCACCATGAGCGATCAACTTACCGATCATTGAGTCGTAGTAAGGAGGGACTCTATAGCCATGGTAGATATGGGTATCCACACGGATACCTGGGCCACCGGGGATATGCAGGTGGGTGATGTCACCGGGGCTAGGCATGAAATTATCGGGGTTTTCAGCGTTGATCCGACACTCGATGGCATGGCCGTTGATGCTGATCTCTTCCTGTTTGTATGAGAGCTTTTCGCCGGAGGCGATGAGCAGCTGCTCCTTGACGATATCAACACCGGTGATCATTTCGGTTACCGGGTGTTCCACCTGGACGCGGGTGTTCATTTCGATAAAGTAGAATTCGCCATTCTCATAGAGGAACTCGAAGGTACCGGCACCGCGGTAGCCGATCTGACGGCAAGCCTCGGCACAACGTTCACCGATGCGTTGGCGCATCTCATCGGTAATGCCGGGTGCGGGTGCTTCTTCCACCACCTTCTGGTGGCGTCGCTGCATGGAGCAGTCGCGTTCACACAGATGGATAGCATCACCATGGGTATCGGCAAGTACCTGGAATTCGACATGGCGCGGATTCTCCAGGAACTTCTCCATGTAGACGACATCGTTGCCGAAGGCGGCGCCCGCTTCACTCTTGGTCAGGGAGATGGCATTGAGAAGGTGCGCTTCGGAGTGCACCACCCGCATGCCGCGGCCACCGCCACCACCGGAGGCCTTGATGATGACCGGGTAGCCGATTTCACGGGCCATCTCCAGCGTGTTTTTGTTGTCATCTGTAATCGGACCATCAGAGCCGGGAACACAGGGTACGCCGGCGCTCTTCATCGCCTCGATAGCGGTGATCTTATCGCCCATGGTGCGGATGGTCTCCGGCCTGGGGCCGATAAAGATGAATCCGCTCTCCTCCACCCGCTCAGCAAAGTCGGCATTCTCAGACAGAAAACCGTAGCCGGGGTGGATGGCGTTGGCGTCGGTCACCTCTGCAGCGCTTATCAAGGTTGGAATCTGCAGATAGCTTTCAGTGGAGGGTGGAGGGCCGATACAGACGGTCTCATCCGCCAAGCGGACGTGCTTCAGGTCCCGGTCGGCTTCGGAGTGAACTGCCACGCTCTTGATGCCCAGCTCTTTGCAGGCACGCAGGATACGCAGTGCGATCTCGCCGCGATTGGCGATGACGATTTTTTCAATCATATGCTGCTGCCTTATTCGATGATGAACATCGGCTCGTTGTACTCAACGGGCTGACCGTTCTCCACCAGGATCTTCTTAACCACACCGCTCTTGTCACTCTCAATCTGATTGAGGATTTTCATCGCTTCGATGATGCAGAGGGTGTCCCCGGCGCTGACACTCTGGCCTTCGGTGACAAACGGTTTGGCACCGGGAGTGGCAGCGGCATAGTAGGTGCCGACCATAGGGGATTTAACCTGATGCCCACTGATTATCTCTGCAGTTTCCTCTGTGGGAGCGGCTGGAGCTGGAGCGGGTGCTGCAGCGGCAACTGGTGCAGGTGCTGGTGCAGCGTATGCGACAGGGACTGTGGCGCTGTTGCGGCTGATGCGTACGGACTCTTCGCCTTCGTGAATCTCGATTTCGGCGATGTCAGATTCTTCAACCAGTTCGATCAGTTTTTTTACTTTTCTGATGTCCATGATGTCTCTTCTCTGGAAAATTTGTATGTTTAGGTACTTCGTTGGGTGTCAATGTGGGCCACTGCGGCTTCCAGGGCCAGCTGATAGCTATGAACTCCCAGGCCGCTGATGACACCTTCTGCTATATCTGAAAAATAGGAGTGGGCTCTGAACTCTTCCCGGGCGTGAACATTCGACAGGTGAACCTCGATGAACGGGATATCAACACCGAGTAGGGCGTCGCGCAGGGCGACGCTGGTGTGGGTGAATGCAGCGGGATTGAAAATAATAAAAGCGACCCCTTGTTGGCGGGCCTGATGGATCTCCCCTATCAACTCATGCTCGGCATTGCTCTGGACAAACAGAAGCTGGTGGCCTGCTTTATGGCACTGAGCCTCCAATCCATCACGGATGTCATCCAGGGTGTCGTGGCCATAGACCTCGGGCTCACGGCTCCCCAGCAGGTTCAAATTGGGGCCGTTCATGACCAGGATAGTTGACATTTATTACTGTTCCGGTGGGTTTTACAGTGAGTGATACGGGTCAGTGGCTTATCTGGGCAATTTTCGCTCAATAGGGCGAGCTTGTCCAGATTTTAGACCATTTTCCTTCAAGATCGCGACAGTTTATCTGCCAAGCTGTGGTAAATACCGTTATTTGAGGTGGGATTAAATGGAAAAAAACGGCTAGGGGACGGATGTTCACTACAGCAGAGGAAGCAATTTCTGTTGGAGGGTATCCTCGGAGATCATGCCCGCCTGTACATAACGGGTGTTGCCATCACGGTCGTAGATGGCGGTAAATGGCAGGGAGTTGAAGCTGTTGCCCATCTGCTCGGCCAGCTCCATCGCCTCGACGTCACCGAGCAGGACTGGAAAGTTGATGCCATAGACTTCGGAGAACTCTTCCACCATCTGCGGATTGTCGATGGCGATGCCGATAAATTGCACGCCCTTGGCGGCATACTTATCCTGGGTTTCGATGAACAGCGGCATCTCACGGCGACAGGGTGGGCACCAAGTGGCCCAGAAGTTGATGACCAGCAGTTTATTCTGCCACTCGCGGCTGTTGCGCTTGGTGCCCTCAAGATCGACAAAACTGAACTGGGGCAGGCTTTTTGCCCCGGGACCGTTGTACGCCGCTTCGCTGACGCCGTCGCAACCGGTGAGATTGAGGACGGTTATCAGCAGCAGGGCTGCAAGAGCGGAGACGGACTTCATTTTACCGTGCTCCTGACATGATCGGCAAAGTCCCCTGCAGCCATAAAGCCCACTACCCGGCGATTCTTTCGCTCCACACCATCACTGCCGTAGAACATGATGCTTGGTGGTCCGGGCAGGCCGAAGTGGCCATGAATCAGTGCCTGGTCGACCTTATCATTGGCGGTCACATCCGCCTGTAGCAGCACAAAGTTGCTGAGAGCGGTGATCACCTCCGGATCAGAGAAGGTGTAGCGCTCCATCTCTTTACAGGAGACGCACCAGTCGGCATAAAAGTCGAGCATCACCGGTTTGCCGACTTTGCCGGCAGCGGTGACTTCGCGCTGCAGATCGTCGACACTCTTGATGCGTTTGAACTGGAGGTGGGTGGCTTCACCTCCACTTCCGGCGAAGGCACCGATGCCGCGAAGGGGTTGAACGGTATCTTTGCCGCCGGCGGCAGCACCCACCAGCATCAGGCTGCCGTAAACCAGCATCACCATACCCAATCCTTTCCACAGGCGATCCCATCCAGAGGCTTCAACCGCCAGTGACTGCATGGCACCCATATAAATCGCACTGGCAATCAGCAGTACGCCCCATAGCACCATGGCAACTGCGGGTGGAATGATACGTTCCAGCATGATGATAGCGACAGCCAACATGCCGACACCAAATACCGCCTTAACCGTGTCCATCCAGGCTCCCGCCCGGGGTAACAGCTTACCGGCGGAAGTGCCGATGGCGATCAGCGGTGCCCCCATACCCATGGAGAGCGCAAATAGAGCGAGGCCGCCAAGCACTGCATCACCGGTCTGGCCGATAAAGATCAATGCACCGGCCAGAGGTGGGGCAACACAGGGGCCGACGATAAGAGCTGAGAGCAGACCCATAACGGCGACACCGGTGAGGCTGCCACCCTTCTGGCGGTTACTGGTATCGCTCAGTCGACTCTGCCAACTACTTGGCAGTTGCAACTCGTAGAAACCAAACATAGAGAGAGCCAGCAGGACAAAGACAACGGCAAAGGAGCTGAGAATCCACGGGTCCTGGAATGCCGCCTGCAGGTTTTGCCCGAACAGTCCCGCCAATACGCCGGCACCTGTGTAGGTGAGAGACATGGCAAGCACGTAGACCAAAGAGAGAGAAAATGCTTTGCTGGTGGTGATACTGGTGCCGTGACCGGCAATGATTCCCGAGAGGATGGGAATCATCGGGAAGATACAAGGGGTGAGGGAGAGTAACAGGCCAAAACCGAAGAAGGTGATTACAATCAGCCAAGTGTTACCACCAGCCAGAGTATTGGTTATCTCGTCCAGCTCCGAAATCTGAGTCTCTTCAGCTGCAGTGGCTGGTGCTCCTGGTGTCGTTACTCTCTCTGCCGCAGAGGTGGCAGAGGTTGCCGCGACAGCCGTCATCGGCGGCAAGGTCAGCTTAAGCTCCTGTCGTTGTGGTGGATAGCAGACGCCAGCCTCGGCACAGCCTTGGTAGACTGCCTTCAGGGTGATCTCCATGGCCTCACCGGGGCTACGTTGAAGCGGCAGCAGCAGATCAATCTGGTGATGATAGACCGCCAGATCACCGGTAGTGCCATCCGGTCGCAGGGCACTCTTTTTGATCTCGGCTTCCGGTAGTTGGTATTCGCCGAGGGCGATGCCGTTACCCATGACGGCGAGCTTGATCTGATCCTGGTAGAGGTAAGTGCCGTCGGCAATCTGCCACAGTAGCCGCAGCTGGTCGGGCGCCGCCACCTCGGCGGTGAAACGGAACGCCTCGTCCACCGGCAGAATGACTACCTCCTCTTCATCCTCGGGATCGATGCTCTCGCCAAAGTTGCTCAGTGCCGAGAGGGCGCTCTCCGATGCCTGTTGTGTCGGGTCCGCCGGTAGGGAGATACTCGCCTTTTTACGTTGGGGTGGGTAACAGAGACCTGCATCGGCACAGCCCTGGAATTTGGCGGTTAGGTCAAGGGCGTCAGCTGCTCCCGTCTGGCGGGTGATCGGGATGCGAATCGAAACTTTGCCACGGAGAATCGCTACATCACCAAAATTTTCATCATGTTTTATTTTGCCTGGGGGGATCTCCGCCTCACCAAGTGTGATCCCATCGCTCTCTGATGTGAATTTGAACTTGCTCCTGTAGAGATAGTAATCCTCGACAATAGCCCACTCGGCGACAATCGCGTCAGCCCCATCCGCTTTGGCCGAGAACTTGAAGGCGACATCCGGACGCAGAAACTCCTCATCTGACTGAGCCGCTGTGATGCCGGTGCTCAGTAGCAGAAACAGTGAGAGAAAGAGCAAGGTGAGCTTGCTTGGTTTTATTCTTCTGTGCATTGGTTGACCCAGTTGAGATAGCCCGGAAGGCCGCGTTCTACAGTGACCGCAACAATCTCTGGAAGTTCATAGGGGTGGAGTGTTTGAATCCTCCGCTCCAGTTCCGGATAGCGTGGCCGTGTCGTCTTAATCAGTAGTTGCAACTCTTCCGCAGTTTCACAAGCGCCCTGCCAGTGGTAGACCGAGGTAACCGGTGTGCTGATTGTGACACAGGCGGCAAGCCTCTCGTCGATCAACCGACCGGCAATTGTCGTGGCTGTTTCGCGATCAGGGCAGGTGCAGTAGACCAAAAGAGCTTCAGCAGTCATCGGCAGAAAGATACAGGATCGTTTTGTCCGGTGCAAAAGATGGAATCCAGAGGTGCTGTAGGGGTTTATATGAACTAATGGGTGATCTGTTAGATCTGTTTCCGGCGATTTTACCGCGGCAATTTTGGATAGAGCGACTCAGGGCGGTAACTTCCGCATGAGGCAGCATCTCGGGAAATGTGAGCTTCATGGCCCCGGTTATGTGAACAGAAACCGAGGCGCCCATAACCGTTGTTTTAACGCGCTTCCCCCACCAGTTAACCGCACGTTGAAGCTGTAGAAAAACCCCTAAAAAGCGATTTGTTTGATAAAACTAAGGCAAAGCAAAAAGGGAACAGCAAATGCCAAATTTTAAGCCCTATAATTATAATCAGACAACAATGGTTGTAATTACCGCATGGCCCACTAGTGACCCAGTTCCCCTCAATGTTTGCTCAAGGATGATAGCAGTCCATTAACGTGGGCAACTCGATGACTCTATATTAGTCATAAGCGGTATAAGAAATTGAGATTTTACCTCCTTATCGTGCCAGTTCCGGTTATTCATTGCAGACTGAATCAACGACAGAGTTATGCTCTTTTGAGACTATTAAATTAATCCTGTCGGGTTCAGGTGACCATAACATGATATTGAAAATATACTTGTTGTCACATAACCATTTGTTCTTTATAGTAAATTCCAATCAGTCATTAGGTAACTTTCTTGACGTGCAACAGGTCATTTAATTTACACCTCCAATACATTTAAGAAATTGGTTTTTTCTAATGAAAAAGCGTTCTATAGAAACAAATGGCTTGCTCACTCTCATATTTATATTTGCCATTTATAGTTGCAATCTTTCTGCTGAAGAGTATGCGGCTGGTAGTTTTCTGAACGAGGATCTTGAAGATTGGTTGGAAATGGAAGTATTTTCCACAACAAAGACTTTCATGCCTATTAAAAAGAGTCCAGGTGTAGTTAGAGTGTTTACGCGGCAGGATTTTAAACGCTTTGGCTTTAAAACACTCAAAGACCTGATGACTGTAGTTCCTGGCATACAATTAGTACGCTCCTACAAGAACCATACCAATATGTGGGTTAGAGGGATACAGACCCGAATGGCACTAAGTTAAGCCTGCTTTGCAGTATATCGGCTGCGATGTGGGATCTCGATCATTTCATGCCGTGGAGCTGTTAAAAGTGCATAGGGCTTTGCTCTTCGTTTGATACATCTCGGCTCTCGCCTACCTGGACGAGAGGTGATGACATTGGCAGCAATGGCTTGAGTTAATGCGACAATCAAGCGGCGTCTTTCCCTGTCATTTATATCTGTCCTATTGAACAAGGGTTCCCATTGCCTCAGGGCCTGGATCGTGGCTTTGAAACTGATCTGTCTTGGTCGTTGATCGACTGCACCAGCAGCATCGAGCATCAACAGTCGGATGGCATTGTAGGCTATCAGGTGCATGAGGATTTCTTTATGTACCATAGCCGGGGTACGGCACAGCGCAGGATATCCATCCCCATAGTAGTTTTTATGTCTCGAAAAAAGAGTTCTACATCCCAGCGCTTGTAGTACAGATCGGCTAATTCTGCAGCGCTGTACTTCGATACATCTGTCAACGTGGTGACAAGATAAAGGACTTAACGCGAAAACCTGGTGTATCAACAGTAATCTTAATTTGCCGAAGGATAAGCTGCTCAGGCAGCGCCTGCCATTGCTCTTTGCTGTAGCTTAGTACCTTGTTCCAACGGGGTTTAGGCCACTGGATAAGCAAATCATCAGCGCCTAAAACTTTAATGGCTGATGAGGCCTCGACCGGTGTGCGGCGTGCCAGAGTGAGTATCGAGTCAATCCCACCCTGCTGGAACTTCCAGACATCGTAGTAACTGCAAAAACCCTTGTCTCCGAGAAAGATGTCACCGGGCTCAAAAGTTTCCATCTGCTGGCGTAGCAGCGGTAGTTCCTGCTGCTTCCTGTTCCCAGTGCGATAACTCAGCAAAGCACCTGTTTGTAGACAAAAGCAGGCACATACACGTGCCTGTGGAAAGCCACAACCAGGCTTTTGTATGGCCTGCTGTGGCCAGATAGCCTGGTTAGCCTGCGTATCCGGCATGCTTACACCGGTACCGTCTACTACAACGACCCGTCGTTGTTTCCACCATTGGCTGCGGCCACGTTGCTGTAGGCCCTCCGCAGTATGGGGAGAGGATCGACTCCAGGCAGTCTTGCTCAAGTTTGGCACGTGCCTGACAATAGGCAGAAGTCGATGCCGATGGGGTTGGCATGGAGCGGGCTGCGGCGAATGCTTGGACCTTACGAACGACTTCCTGGCAGCCGCCATCCGCATCAATAACTTGAGAGAAAAAGGCCCAGAAGGTATTCGCTTTGCTGAACAAACGGCGGCGACTGAATACGCCTCTTGCATCCGATTCCAATACTGTAGATGGCAATATTCTTGAAAACAGATCGCCCAATTGACTGAGCGAATGGCGGCGGATGCGCGCTCTTTCATCAGCTAGTATCTGACTTGGTGAACGCGGTTTGCGGCGCAGGGTGGAAAGATGAAATCCGGGTAGCAATAAGGTCTTGTTTTTCATGCCCAATTGTCTCATTCTGGGCATAAGGCAGCACTCAATAATTCGTGCAGATTTAGCTTAACTTAGTGCCATTCGGTACAGACCCGATATAACAGTAAATTGCTTTTACTGATTGATGGTGTGCCAATCCGTGAAAATTACTATGGCCATTTTAATATCGATAAAGGAATGGTGCTTGATAATGTTGAACGGGTGGAAATTATCAGTGGTCCGGGTTCCGTTCTCTATGGGGCAAATGCATTTGCTGGCGTGATCAGTGTGACGACTAAGACCGCTGGTCAAAGTATGAGTTTTGAAGTGGCTGCACAGGAAGGCTATGGATACCATAGTAATGCACCTGAACTTATCAATGAAAAACCCCACGATAGGCACACCTACTCTGGAATGGTTTCCATTGAGGCCGATGCGGATCTAAATGAAAATAATCGCTTATATGCGTTTGCTCAATTAGGTAGTGGTAACCCATTTAACCCTGAGCGCGATCATGAACAAGGACAGCCTTATCAGCATGACTTGAAAGAAGAAAAACGGTATTTCATGGGGAAGCTGATTATTGATAATCTGACATTAACTGTTTCTGATAATGAAACCAACATACCGGATGTTTATGGAAAACACTTTAAAGACTACCAACATATCCATCGTCCCCAATATATTTCACTGGCCTATAATGGCCTGGCAGACTCAACTGGTAATTTGAATGGCCTGATCTGGTATGAAAATTATAATTATGATGAAACAAAAAAAGAATACGAAGATAATGGTTCAGGAGTAATTGAGGAACTTAAAGAGTCTTTTATCTATAGTCTTATGTATGGGATGGATTTTGACTATACCACGACTTTCGCTCAATCCCATCAACTTACTGCTGGCGTTTCATGGCTGCATGATGAATCAATAGGCCGTATCAAAGAACATGTAAATGATGGTAGTGGATGGGGTGAGTGGGAATACTCGATGAGTAACAATATATCCAGGGATACAGTAGGATTATTTTTACAGGAAAACTGGGAGATCAATAATACTTTGAGTCTCATTTCAGGAGTCCGCTATGATTTCTTATCTGACTTTGATGATCAGCTTTCTTACCGCATAGGGCTAACCGGACTTAGTGAAAGTGGTAATTATGGAAAGCTTTTGCTAGGGAGTGCTTATCGTACTCCGAATTATCGTGAATATACCAAAGTTGGTATGGAGAACTATTCTATTAAATCAGAGGAGCTTATTACTACTGAGCTTCAGGTTGGTAAAATATTTGCCGATGGCGACGTTAATCTGACTGTTTTTTATAATCTATATAATGAGTTCATAAATGACATATTGGTTCCGGAGGATGGCAGTAGTTGTGCCAATACCGATCAGTATTATACCAATTTTGATAACCGTGAACTGTTCGGTCTGGAATTTAACTCAACTTATTTCCCAACTAAAAAACTCTCGCTAAAAGTGTCTGCCACTAGTATTTTAAGAGCTACAGAGGAAAATGGGGATATCCCAGCTGACGTGATTGCAAAAGGTGGCAGCTGCGATAGTGCCGGCTATGAAAGTGGGGAACAGGATATTAAATTATTGAGTAAACATATACTGTCAGTGTTGGCATCCTATCGATTCAATGAGCGTTATCAGGGTGGAATAAATCTTCAATATGCCTCAGCAAGAAAAACGCCTGATAATTACCATGAAAATATTATTCCTGAACTGAAACAGAGTAGTACTGATAATCCAGACGCATATTATCTGCTGGATCTGTTTGCTAAGATTGATTTTAATAAAAACATGAATCTTGATTTGAGGATCAATAATCTGTTGGATGGAAAAATTTATCACCCCAGATTATCTGATGTAGGGGATTATGATGTCGAACTACCCGGTAGGCATTATGAATTAAGATTTAATTATGAGTTTTGATAACCTGTTTTAGGTTACTGTTATGTAGAAACGAGCTTGCTGTATGGATAGACAGCATATAGGTTTATCTAGAGTCGCTAATAGATGGCCGGTAACCTTTTGTTATCTATACATCAAGTCCTCTAGAAATTGTAGCGCCTTAACACTTCTAAGGAGATCTTAGTCACTATCATTCGATTGGATATTTCTCACTCATGATTTGAAGGAATGTCTCGTTCGGATAAGTCATACTCATGTTGAGATAACGCTTTCGCGCTAGATTGTGGATTGCGTGTTCTTTACCTGATTCAATCAACTCTCTCTCCGATAAAACCTGAGTGGCGCAGATGCTCCTTACCGTCGATAGTCTGTATGCGTGCCGTCTCTCCACGGGTGCGACCCAAATCCTGTATCTTACTGGTATATAAGCAGACCTATTGCAAAGGGTTTCAAAAATTATTTTTAAGTGGCTCTGTACTATCTTACCGTTCCACGCCTATGGTGCTCTGACTGCAGTTGATTCCAGGCAATGGTATAAAGCCGGCATCATGCCATGTGGTAGAGAATGTGTAGTGTTCATCGCGGCGAGGGCGGGGGCACTGCCTTTCTGGATAAGTGCGTGTAGGAGCCCCGCCCTCGGGGCGATAGGGCGGGCACATTGCTCACTATCTGCGTATGAATAAACTGCGTGGAACAGTAGTTTTGTACACAACCATTTGTTCTATTGAAATGATTTTCAACGGACAGGAGATCTCTGACTTATCAGGCTGAACGTTTTACGATAGAAATAATGTGTTTGTTGCCTATTATTTTTCAGCCCCCCCATGACAATTTTCAATGCATAAAGATACTTTACCGGGGCCTAATAACCGCATGAAATTCACTTTCCTTTTCCTGTTAATTCCCCCGGTTACGGCTTGGCTGGCACTGCGCGAGCCTGCGCCTGAAATGGTAGAGCCTGTTCCCGCTATCGTGGCGGCGGCCGAACGGGGCGACTTGCCACGGATCGACCAACTACTCTCCCAGCAGGCTGAAGTTAACAGTCGCGATTTCTGCCGTTGGACACCGCTGATGAAGGCGGCACTCAACGGCCATGAGCCGGTAGTGGAGCGGCTGCTGCAGGAAAAGGCCCGTCTGGACCTGTTCGATAAGGGGCACTACACTGCAATGATGCTGGCCGCCTCAAACAATCATGCGGGTATCGTCAGGTTGTTGGCCGAACAGGGTGCAGACCTGGATGCAGTGGAGAGGACGGAAGGATTTACCGCCTTGGTCTGGGCTGCCCGACAAGGCCACCTTGAGACTGTCCAGGTGCTGTTGGAGCTGGGCGCCTCACCCCAAGTGGCCGATCTCAAGGGTAAGACTGCAATCCAATGGGCAATGGCGAGAGGTCACCACGAAGTGGCGGCCCTACTTCTAAGTGCAATGAAGTGAGCAGGCGGTGGGTGTTATGTACTCCACTGTTTTATAAGCTCACACACAAGCAACTGCACAGCTGCAGCAATCAAGATCCAGCCGAATTATTACAAGCAAGCCGCCCTCTCCTTTACTTCCCCTCCCCATGACTCTCCTCAACCTCCATCTGCATCTGTCCGGCATAGTGCTGACGTAGAGCGATCCACTCCGCGAGACGCAGTTGGATGCGGTAATTGATACTCCCCTCGGGATAGATTCCCTGGGCATCGGGAACGCCAGCCTGCAGGCCGGTGAGGAGTTCCATCGCCTCCTCCACATGCTTTATTGCGTAGATGTTGAATAGGCCCTGTTCTGCTGCCTCAATCACCTCCCGTTTCAGCATCAGATCCTTGACGTTTGTCTCGGGGATGATGACGCCCTGTTTGCCGCTGAGCCCCCGTGCTCTGCAGATCTCAAAAAAGCCTTCGATCTTTTCACACACCCCACCGATGGCCTGTACCTGACCATGCTGGTTGATTGAGCCGGTGATTGCCATCGACTGCTTTATTGGCAGGTCACCGAGGGCGGAGAGGAGGGCGCAAAGCTCGGCGGCGGAGGCGCTGTCGCCCTCGATCTGGCCATAGGTCTGTTCGAACACCAGGCTGGCGGAGACGGAGAGGGGCTGATGTTTGGCGTAACGCTCGCCAAGGTAAGAGGTGAGAATCAGTACCCCCTTGGAGTGGATGGGGCCGCCCTGCTCGGTTTCGCGGGAGATGTCGATCATCTCACCACCACCGATGCGTGCGGTGGCACTGATACGAGTGGGGGCGCCAAAGCTGTGATCCCCCAGTTGCAATACCGAGAGGCTGTTGACTTGTGCCAATTGTGAGCCGTTGGTATCGATGGAGAGGCGACGATTATCAAGATAGTTGTCCAATTCTCTACGCTGCTTCGTCTCTAATTCCAGCTCCTCTCGAGTCCTGATTCTCCGGGTTCAGCCATACTTCACCGACTGGCGTCCAGTTCCGTGTTTCTCTACTCCAACGCTCTGGGTTTCGTTGCTTTGCAGCTTCGTAGACCGTCTCCCGATTCGCAAGAATCGACAGCTCCACACCACTATGACGTTGGGCGGGTGTCACGAACTGAATCCCGCTGTGACGGTGCTCTTCGTTATACCAGCGAATGAAATTGTAAACCCAGTCACGCGCAGCATCTAAGCTCTCAAACGGTTTCGACGGAAATGCCGGTGTGTATTTCATTGTCCCAAACAAACTCAGAATAGGGGTTGTCGTTGCTCACCGAAGGGCGACTGAATGACGGCACTACACCCAACTTTGCAGTGTCGCCAGCATGGTTGCACCTTTCATCGGTGATCCATTATCAGAGTGAAGCACCAGCCCACGTTCATGGATACCCTCCGTCAGGCAGGCTTTACGGATCAACAGCGAGGCATTATCAGCTGTCTCATTTTCGTGGATTTCCCACCCGACAATCTTGCGGCTGTAGATGTCCATCACTAGGTAAAGCCTGTAGAACATTCCGGTGATGGTCGTTGCCAAGAATGTGATATCCCAACTCCATACCTGATTCGGGGCTGTAGCCTTGTAAGCCGCTGGCTTGCTCACTCGCCTCGGTGCTTGCACTCTCCCACGGCGATGCAACTGATCTTCCTCCTTCAGTACCCTGTAAAAGCTGGACTCGGAAGCGATATAGGTGTCTTTGTCGGCCAGTGCCGGTACGATCTGTGATGGCGGTAGGCTTTGGTATGCTTCCTCATTACACGTCTCCAGGATCTGCTGTCGCTCCTCCGGTTTCAGTTTGTTCGCGGGCTCTGGGCGTTTAACATCCGGTCGGCCATCGGCATTGACCGCATCACCATCAGTCCAGCGCTTATAGGTGCGCAGACTGATCTCAGTACCTCGCAGGCTTTTTGCGCTGATGCACCGGCACCTACCGCTTCTTCGATCAATTCAACAGCTCTACGGCGATCTGGGACATTGATCATTCTTCCTCTCCGTCCCCCCAGATCGCCTGGGCTTTTTTCTCAAGAACCAGTAGGGCTGCGGTTTCAGCTAGCGCTTTCTCTTTGCGGTTAAGATCTCGCTCCAACTCTTTGATCCGCTTCTCATCCACTTTACGGATATCCTTTAACCGCTTGTTCTGATTTCGATCCCAGTCATTCGCTTGTTCACAGGCTTCTCGCCACTCACCGATCTGTTCGGCATACAGTCCACGCTCACGACAGTAAGCGGATAGCTCAGCCTCATTCATTGGTGCAGTCTCAACAACCGCTGTGAACTTATCTGTGGCACTCCATCCGGTGGGAGTGCTGTCTCCATCAGGCATCAATCGCCCTTCAGCACGGGCTGCTTTTCTCCAGTTGTACAGCGTGCCTTCGCAGATCCCTTCCTCCTTGGATATCTCTGGTATCGTTTTATTGTTCGGCGGCAGCATCTTTTTCAGTACCGATTCTTTCCGCTCTTTTGGATAACCCATTTATTGCTCTCTATGCCCACTCTCATTGGTTATTGAAGTCCCATCCTACCGGGTGGACAACTATCCTGACAGAGGGGGAGGGTCCCTCGCAGCACCTGCTCACGGATCTGTTCCTGCAACTGGTTGCTGCGATACTCTTGGGCATCTATGCCGGCCTGTACATCCTCCAGTCGAATCTGGTCACTCTCCGCCTGTCCTGCGCAGTAGTCGGCTTCTTGCAGCAGGTTGATCAGGCTGGCCATGTGCAGCGACAGTTTCTCCCCGTCCCACGCCGCTCTTGAGCTGTGTTCGATAATCCTGGCGATACCGTCACGGCTGATATCCCTCAGCCCTTCTCTGTGTTGCAGGGTGGCGATTAGTCGTGCAAAAAGCAGTTCATTCCCACCTTCACGAGAAAGCTGTTCGGTGAAGTCGGCGGTCACTTTGAACAGCAGGCCAAACTCCGGGTCGTACTCCTTCAGCATGTAGTAGAGATAGCGGCTGCCGATCAAGATCACCTTGAGATCGATCGGGATAGGCTGGGGCTCAAGGGAGATGGTACTGACCAGGCTCAGCTGCCGTTCCAGTGATTCGATACGAATTTCACGGCTCTTTAGTGCGCGCTTTAGTCCATCCCAGGCAAAAGGATTGGTAAGCACTTTTTCGGCATCGAGTATAAGGTAACCGCCGTTGGCACGGTGTAAGGCCCCCGCCTTGATCAGGGTGAAGTTGGTTTGCAGGGTGCCGTGGTGTGACAGGTGTTCGATCCGTCCTATCAGGTTCTGATAGGTGGGGTGATCCTCAAAGATCATTGGCGGGCCCTGGGTCTCGGCGTTATCTACCAGGGTATTGACGGTGTAACGGTTGAACTCCGGGTCATCGGCGGTGGGGGCGCTCTCCTCTGCACTCTCCTGACGACGGAAAAGTTCGCTGTTTTCGATAATATCCCTCTTCACTTCTCCCAGGTACTCCACCACTTTGGGATACCGGCTGTACTTCAGTTCCATCTTGGAGGTGAATTGAGATACCGTCAGTTCCATTGTTTCACGATCCAGTACCTTCAGGCTGCGGTGCATCTCTTGCTGCCAGAGGGGAAGTTGGCTCATGCTCTCCTTGAGGTCATCCTTGATCTCCTTCATCGCCTCTCCCAGTTGCCGCTGCTCCTCCTCGGGGAGCTGTTCAAAGTCGTCACCTGAGAGGACTTTTCCCTCCTTCTCAGGGGTGAGGGTGAAGCCGGTGGGGCCGCGTAGCAGAGCAATACTTTTTTGTGCCGCTTTTTGACCCAGGCGGGTTGCCGCCTCGTCCTCCTTCTCCTTGAAGTTGTCGGTGGACTCTTTGGCGCGGCGGCGGTACTCATCGCCCTCAAAGGCAGCGGGGATGGCATCCAGAAGGTCTTCTACCAGTTGTCGCATGTCGCGGTGCAACTGACGGGCAGCTCCTGCCGGTAGGGTAAGTACATGAGGTGTGTGGGGTTGCTGAAAGTTGGCAACATAGCACCAGTCGTTGATCTCATTTACTGTCTCCCGCTCCTTGCTTAGGGCATCTCGTACCAGTGTGTGGCGTCCCAGGCCGGTAGAGCCCATAACGTAGAGGTTGAATCCCTCGTGAGGCATGCCGACGCCAAATTCGATGGCGCCCAGAGCGCGCTCCTGGCCTATGCTCTCCGACAGGTGGGCCAAATCTGCGGCGGAGTCAAAGTTGAGTTGCTCCAGATCACAGGGGTGGTAGAGCTGCGAGGGCGCCAGCGATTTGGTCATCTTTGTATCCCGTTATTGTTGTTGGTTACAGGCGTGCCGGCAGGCACTTGCGGATATCGGCAACACTATGTCCCGCCATGTTTTTTGCCACCTCACCAGCAACCCGCTGTTTGAGGGGGCTGGGCTCATGTTTTCTCATGATGCCGAGAAATGCAGGGGCGGCGATGATGTAGAGTTTGTCGAAACGACCGTCATTGCGGGCATGCTCCAATGTCTGGCACACCTGTCCGGCAAAGCGTACCGCCTCTTCATGTTTAGCGTCTGATTCACTGCCCAGATCGTGACTCATGGAGACCGGGTTGTGCTCACGGCCGGGTTGGTCGGAGACCAGATCCCCTTCATGTAGTCTGGCTTCCGGGTGGGCCAGTGTTGCGATTTCTGTCAGTGGGCTGTTGGGGGTGTCTGCGGAGAATATTCTTGCTCGACTGTTGTCTGCTACTACGATCCAATTGGGATTCATGGTTCACCTCTGTTCGATTTGGCAGCCTCTCCCTGCTGCCCGCTACTCTCTTCCTTCATTCTAAGTATAGGGTGAAAATCACTCCCCGTATGTGCATGGCATGGGCAATTAAATTCCATTTTAATCAATGGATTGAGTTATTTTATTGGTGGTTATATGACGAGGTTGGGCGAGCTGACGGCCCGTTCTCTGGCCCCCCAGGATATTTTCAACGATTTTTCCGATACCTGCTTTAATTAGGGTAGGTCAATATAGACAAAAAGAGTTGCAGAAGGAGGGCTGCCCTATGGGAGAGATATTTGATTATGTCGATGAGATGGGGCCGACCAAGATTATCCATATCCATGAGCCGAGCCATGGCCTGAAAGCGGTGCTGGTGGTCGACAATGTTGCTGCCGGTCCGGCGATTGGCGGCCTGCGCATGGCCCCCGATGTCAGCACCCGTGAGTGTGCTCGTCTGGCAAGGGCAATGACACTGAAGAATGCACTGGCGGAAATTCCCCATGGGGGAGCCAAATCGGTGATTTTTGGCGACCCGCGTATGCCCAGAGAGGATAAGGAGAAGCTGGTCAGAGAGCTGGCTTGTGCCCTTGGGAATATTGATGAGTATATCTTCGGCCCCGATATGGGCACCAATGAGGAGTGCATGGCCTGGGTCAATGATGAGATCGGCCGCTCGGTGGGATTGCCCAGAGAGGTGGGGGGTATCCCCCTCGATGAGATCGGTGCCACTGGCTGGGGTGTGAGTCAGGCGGTGGATGTGGCGCTGCCCTACTGTGATTTTGACTTGGCCGGTGCCCGGGTGGTGGTGCAGGGTTTCGGTGCTGTGGGGCGGAATGCGGCCCGTTTTCTTGCCGCCAGGGGGGCGCTGCTGGTGGGTGCCGCAGACTCACGGGGTACCATCTATCATGCCGATGGGTTGGATATAGATGACCTCACGGAGCTAAAGCGCAAGGGCAGCAGCGTTATCGATTACAACCATGGTCACAAGATGAAACGTGATGAGGTGATCGATATTGAGTGTGAAATCTGGATTCCGGCGGCACGCCCCGATGTCATACACGAAGACAATGTCCACCGTCTTAACACACGGCTGGTGGTGGAGGGGGCTAATATTCCCATTACCTACGGTGCCGAGAAGATCCTCCATGAGCGCGGTGTTCTCTCCATTCCCGATGTGATTGCCAACGCCGGTGGGGTGATCTGTGCCGCCATGGAGTATCAGCACGCTAGCCAGGCGCTGGCGATGCAGGTGGTCGAGGAGAAGGTGCGGGCCAATACTGCGCGAATACTGGAGACGGCAAAGGCGGATAACATTCTACCCCGGGATGCAGCAGTGGCCCTGGCAACAGAGCGGGTGCGCCGGGCCATGGCGTTACGGCGCTGGTCTACTTTTTAAACAAATAGCGGGACGTGGAGTACGCAGAGCAAGGGGTTAGAGTGTAGGAGTGGCGCTCTCGCCGCGAAGAGTAGCGCACAGATCCTGCCATGTTCAATCGCCCCGTGGGCGGGGCTCCTACATCGCATCAGTAACCTCTGCGCCGAAAATGAAAGGAGCATTGGATGTATCGCATACGTTTTCACGGCCGTGGCGGTCAGGGTATGAAGACCGCCAGCCGTATTCTCGGTACCGCCTTCTTTCTTGAAGGCTACGAGGTGCAGGATGCACCGCGCTACGGTGCCGAGCGGCGTGGTGCGCCTATCTTTGCCTTTGTCCGTGCCGATCACAAACCCATCAATGAGCGCGGCATTATCCCCCAGGCTGACCTGGTGGTGGTGGCCGATGACACCCTGGTGCCGGTCCCCGCCGCCGGGGTGTTGGCGGGGACGGATGGTCACACTGTTCTGCTGATCAACAGTCATCTTCCCGCAGCCACTTGGCAGGAACGTCTCAATCTCGCCGGGCCGGTAGTGATACTGCCGGCCGGGGAGGGCGTGGAGGATAGGGCGGCGCTACCCTATATCGGCGTCACCTGTGCTGGGGCGGCGGCTTGCCTGCTGGGCATAGGCAGCGATGCCCTGGAGCGCGGAATTCGCGATGAGCTGGAGCACCTCGGTGGTGAAGTGGTGGAGAAGAACCTCGCCATGGCACTGGCTGCATACTGGCGGATGGAGGAGCACCGAGGGAGGGTGACCCAGCAGGAAACGCTTGATGCGGAGAGCTGTACTGCACCGGCGTGGATCGATCTGCCGTTTGAGGGCGTTGATCTCTCCGCTCCCACCATCCACAACCCTGCCAACAGCGAACAGTTGAAGACCGGCCTGTGGCGTACCATGCGGCCCCAAGTGGAGTACGACCTCTGTAACCGCTGCTGGTGGGTCTGCAGCAGCTTCTGCCCCGATGGCGCCATCACCGTGGACGGGGAGAACTTTCCCCACATCGACTATGACCACTGCAAGGGGTGCCTGATCTGCGTCGCCCAGTGTCCACCCCACGCCATCACCGCCATTGCCGAATATCTGGCCCAGCAGGCCGAGTCTGAAGGAGATGAGCCATGAGCCGTCTGCTACTCACCGGAAATGCCGCCGCCGCCTGGGGTGCCCGCCTCGCCGGTGTAGACTATGTTCCCGCCTTTCCCATCACTCCCCAGACCGAGATCATCGAGTCCCTGGCGGCCTGGATCGACAGTGGTGAGATGGCGGGGCGTCTCACCACCCTCGATTCCGAGCACTCAATGGTGACGGCCGCCGGGGCAGCCGCCGCCACCGGAGTGCGGGTCTTCAGTGCAACCTCCAGCCAAGGGCTGCTCTACGCCATGGAGATGCTCTATACCGTCGCCGGCTGGCGTGCCCCTTTTGTGCTGGTCAACGTCTCCCGGGGGCTTGCTGCTCCGATCACCCTGGAGCCGGACCACAATGATATCCTGGCGGCGCGAGACTCCGGCTTCCTGCAGATTCACTGCAGTGGTTGCCAGGAACTGCTCGATAGCATCCTTATGGCGTACCGTTTGGGCGAGGATTCGCGGGTGCGCTTGCCGGTGCTGGTCAACATGGATGGTTTCTACCTCTCCTTTACCCGTGAGCCGGTAACGCTCCCCGATGGGTCGAGGGTAGCTGCATTTCTTCCCCCTTTTGAGGCGGGGAGTGTCCGTTTCCGCGCCAGTGCACCGGAGAGCCAGGCGGTGGCGGTGTTGGGTGGGGCTCCCTACTCCTATTTCCGTTACCAGACTCAACTCGCGGCCCAGAACGCCCTGTCGGTTTATCAAGAGGTTGCCGAACAGTTCGCCGAGATGTTCGGCCGTTACCAGCCGATAATGGAGTGCTACCGCTGTGATGATGCCGAATTTCTGTTTGTGATGATGGGCTCTTTCGCCACCAAGGCGCGAGCGGCGGTGGATCGCCTGCGTGAAGCGGGCTGGAAGATTGGCCTGTTGCGCCCACGGCTGCTGAGACCGTTCCCCGCTGAGCAGTTTCACCAACAGCTGGCTGGTAAGCGTGGTGTGGCGGTGATCGACCAGAATCTGCCGGTGGGTGCCGGGGGAGTACTCCATACCGAACTGACAGCAGCACTCTTCGGTTTAGTGGATGCTCCCCAGGTGGTGGCAAGTTTCATCGGTGGGTTGGGTGGGCGAGATATCCCCCCAGAAGAGTTCTTCGAGATCGCCCAGGTGGTTAAAAGGGCGGTGAAGGAGGGTGTCACACCACCACCGCGGCTACTCTTTACCGAGACTGAACTGCGCGAGACCCGTAAACTCCAGGATATCGCTCGGGTGGAGCGCCATACCCTGCATGGTGGTGAGGGAGGTGAGTCATGAGCGAGGATCTTCTCAAAAACGAAACCCGTTTCAAGAGCGTAAAGCAGCTCCCATCCAGCCATCTGCTCGGCACCGGCACCCCCATGTGTGCCGGTTGCGGTGGGCTGGAGGCGCTGCACGGTATCTATGACATCCTTGGCGAGAAGAGCGTCTTCGTCAATGCCGCAGGCTGTATGACCCTGCTGGCGATCTACCCGTTTACACCATTTCGCGGCTCCTGGCTCTACGCCGCTATGGGCTCGGCCCCTGCCGGTGCCCAGGGTGTCAGGGATGCTCTCGATATCCTGCGTCAAAAAGGTGAAATCACAGCGGAGGAGGATCTTCAGGTGGTGACCCTCACCGGTGACGGCGCCGCTAACGGTATCGGTCTTTCTGCCACCTCCGGGGCTATCGAGCGCAACCTCGATTTCCTCTACATCTGTTACGACAACGAGGGCTACGGCAACACCGGCCAGCAGTACTCCGGTGCCACCCCCCATGGTGCCAGAACCTCCACCAGTCAAATGGGCTTCAGCGGCGACAAGAAGCCACTGTTCGATATCTGGGCGGCCCACAGACCGGCCTATGTGGCGACGGTGATTGGTGCCGAGCCCCTGGATCTGGCGCGCAAGATCGAGAAGGCGAAGGCGATGAAAGGACCGCGCCTGATTATCGCCCTCTCACCCTGTCCCACCGGCTGGGACTTCGATCCCAAAGAGTCGGTAAACATCGGCAAACTGGCGGTAAAGAGTGGTGTCTGGCCCCTCAAGGAGTATGTCGACGGCAGGGTGGTTCACACCAAAGTACCTAGGCGTCGGGTAACCGTGGAGCGCTACCTGGAAACCCAGGGGCGCTTTGCCCACCTCTTCAAACCCCAGCGTAACGAAGAGCTATTGGCAGAGATTCAGCAGCAGGTCGATGACTACTGGGCAGCGGTGGAGGGGTGATGTCGAATTTTAATCGCTGGACGCAGAGTGCGCAGAGAAGACGCGGAGGGCGCAGAGGAGAGCTTCTGTTTTTAATACGCTATGTTGTTTCTCTCGTTAGCTCTTATGATCATGGAGTGCATCGGCTGGGTGTAGTGCCATACATTTCAGCGAGGGTGACCCTTATGCACTCTATTTGTCCCGGCAGTTTGTGGCTTTTCTCTGCACTCTCTGCGTACCCTCTGCGCGCTCTGCGTCCCGCTTCTCTGAGAGTGAGGAGATGAAAAAAAGCTATTTTCACCGTGGTGGCGAGACACCCCTGCTCGGCGCCACTATCCCCGAGCACTTTGCCGAGGTGGTTAGCCGCTATCCCGACAGGGAGGCGGTGGTCTCCTTGCCTCAACAGCGACGCCTCACCTATCGCCAACTGGCCGAGGCTGTTGACCAGGTGGCCCATGGATTGATGGGGATGGGCTTTGTCAAAGGGGAGCGCATCGGCATCTGGTCCACCAACAACATCGAGTGGCTGCTGCTGCAGATGGCGACGGCACGCATCGGTGTGGTGTTGGTCAATATCAACCCGGCCTACCGTCCCAAGGAGCTGGCCTATGCCCTGCAGCGCTCCCAGGTACAGGGGTTGTTCGTCATCCCGGCATTTCGTCACAGCGACTATATTGCGATGCTGCAGGCATTGCTGCCGGAGTTGTCCCTGCCTCTTAAGCGCACCTTCGACAGTGCCGACTTTCCCCAGCTGAGGTCGGTAGTGGTTTATGACCCTGAGGCACCGGAGCTGACGACACGCCCTGCCCCCGGGTTTATCACTTGGCAGGAGATGCTGCAGGCAGGGGAGGGGATTGACGGCAACCTGCTGCAGCAGATCAGCGACTCTCTCGATATGGATGAGCCAATCAATATCCAGTACACCTCCGGTACCACCGGATTTCCCAAGGCGGTGCTGCTGACCCATCACAACATCCTCAATAACGCCTGGTTTGCCGCCCATGAGATGCACTTTACAGAGAAAGACCGGCTCTGCGTGCCGGTGCCTTTTTACCACTGCTTTGGCATGGTGCTCTCCAATCTGTTGTGCATGACGGTGGGTGCCTGTCTGGTGATCCCCTGTGAGCACTTTGATCCTCAGGCTGTGCTACAGGCCGTGGCCAAGGAGCGCTGCAGCGCCCTCCACGGCGTACCCACCATGTTCATCGCCTTGCTGGAGCATCCTGGCTTCTCCGGCTTCGACCTCACTAGTCTGCGCACCGGCATCATGGCAGGTGCGCCTTGCCCGGCGGTGCTGATGAAGCAGGTGATTGAGGAGCTGCACTGCCGGGAAATTCTTATCGGCTACGGCCAGACAGAGGCATCCCCCCTGACCCACCTCACCACCCGGGAGGACTCAATGGTTCGCCGTACCGAGAGCGTCGGTCGCAATATGCCTCACCAGGAGGTGAAGGTGATCGATGTTGAGAGTGGCGCCACTCAGCCCATAGGTGAGGCGGGGGAGATCTGCTTTCGTGGCCACCACATCATGTGTGGCTACTACGGCGACAGGTCGGCTACTGAGAAGGCCATCGATAGCAACCGTTGGCTCCACTCCGGCGATCTGGGTGTCATGGATGAAGAGGGTTATCTGCAGATCACCGGCCGGCTCAAGGATATGATCATTCGTGGTGGCGAGAATATCTATCCCCGCGAAATCGAGGAGCTGCTCTTCACCCACCCAAAGATTGCCGAGGTTGCCGTATTTGGTGTGCCCGATGATTACTACGGCGAAGAGATTATGGCGTGGGTTCAGCTGCACCAGGGGCAGTCGGCAACCGAGCAGGAGATACATGATTTCTGTATGGAGAGTCTTGCTCATTTTAAGATCCCTCGTTACATCCACTTTGTTGATGAGTTTCCCATGACGGTGACCGGCAAGCTGCAGAAGTACCGGATGCGGGAGATGAGTATTGAGGGTGGGCTGGTTGGATAGTTATGGGTTGCCCAACGCCATCTCGCCGTCTAATCTCAATGTAGAAGAGTAGGTGGAATCAGGGGGATATCATGGCAATAGCATCACAATTGGAAAAATATCTGCAACAGCGGGAGGTTGAGTACCAAGTGGTGGCTCATCCTCACAGTGAATACAGTATGGAGACGGCCGCGAAGGCCCATGTTCACGGTGACGCCCTAGCTAAAGGGGTATTGGTAAAGGATGACGACGGCTACCTGTTGGTGGTTGTGCCTGCTGACTACCACATTGAGCTTGATTCCCTGCACAAGTTGCTGCGACAGGAGGTGGCGATGGTGGGTGAAGCTACTCTGGGGGAGGTCTTTAGTGACTGTGAATTGGGTGCAGTGCCCCCGGTTGGCATGGCCTACGGGATAAAGACGGTATGGGATCCGAAATCCAGCCTTGGCAAACTCAGTGAGATCTTCTTTGAAGCGGGTGATCATCAGAGTCTGTTGCGGATGAGCGGTGAGCAGTTCCACGAACTGATGGCACCGGCGGAGCGTGGTGAGTTCAGTCACCATCTCTGACCTACACTCCTGACGGTACGTCTGTTTTGGCCAGAATAGTCATCACCTGTGAACTGGCTGTGGGTTACCGAATTTTCCGCATGGCCCACTAGGCGGGACACCACTGCTGCAGGTAAAGGCCAGAGCGGTATCACTCTGCCACCTTTGCAGCTATTGAGCTAAGAGGCGCTGCAGCGTAAGCTTGCCGCCATGAACCCACTGTTTCTTTTTCTGCTGATTTTTGTCGGCGCCCCTCTGGTAGAGCTCTATTTCCTTATCGAGGTAGGTTCGGTGATCGGTGCCATACCCACCATTGCCCTGACTATTTTTACTGCGGTACTCGGCGGTATGCTGGTGCGTCTACAGGGCTTTGCCACCGCCATGCGGGTGCGTGAGACGATGGAGCGGGGCGAGACCCCGGCTATCGAGGTGATGGAGGGGGTGTTACTGCTGTTGTGCGGCATCCTCTTGCTTCTGCCCGGCTTTCTCACCGATATCTTCGGCTTTCTCTGCCTTGTGCCTCAGCTCCGTCGTATGCTGGTGGTCGGTTTTCTCAAACGCTCTGGCGTGATGCAGCCACCACCCGGTGCTGCTTCCCGACAGCAGGAACACCAGAAACAGGATGGGCAGCGGGTGATTGAAGGTGAGTTCCATCGTCACGACGAGTGACCCTTTGCCACTCGTGATCTGTTCAGTTTTCTCGCCGATATGCGTTATCTTGATTAGGTATATTCCTCAGCTGCCACTAAGGCCAAGACCCTGCTGAAGTCCAAGGGTCTGAAGGGGTTTGTCCGCATCTACTGCGACGGTTTTAGCAAAGGAAAACTCCTATCCTTCATTAAAATTTTTATTCAACAGACTTTGAAATGCTTCCTCTGGCAACGGCTTGCTGAATAAATACCCCTGAGCCAGATCGCACCCCTGTTCTGCAAGGAAATCTCGTTGTGCTTCAGTTTCCACACCCTCGGCAACAATGGACAACTGCATGCTTTTACCCAAAGCGATCACCGCTTTTGCTATCGCCAAATCATCTTTATCGTCAGGAATGCCTCGAACAAAGGACTGGTCGATTTTCAGATTATGGACAGGTAACTGTTTCAAATAACTTAGAGAAGAGTAGCCAGTACCAAAATCGTCGATGGCAAGCTTAAGCCCCAATCTATTCAAGCAATTCAGAGTCTGAATGCCTTGCTCTGCCTGTGTCATGATAAAGGTTTCAGTCACTTCCAGTTCCAGATAACGGGGATCGAGCTCTGTTTCTTCCAGAACCTGCGTCACCGTCTCTAACAGATGTCCCTCTTGAATCTGCTGGCCTGCCACGTTGACACTCATGGATTGGAGAGGATATCCAGCTACCTGCCAGCGTTGCATCGCTTTACAAGCGGTACGTAAAACCCACTCTCCGAGGGAGATAATCAGACCGCTTTCCTCTGCCAGTGGAATGAACTTATCCGGTGAAATCATCCCCCTTTCAGGGTGATTCCAGCGTACCAACGCTTCGGCTCCTATCAACTGGCCATCTTGAAAGGAAAACTGTGGTTGGTAATGAAGGACCAACTGATCTTCATTGATAGCCCCGGAGAGCTCTCGTTCCAACACCACTCGTTCCAAAGCTTGTGTGGTCAATTCATCGGTATAAAACTGGTAGCGGTTGCGGCCCAATTCTTTAGCTCGATACATTGCTGCATCGGCATTCCTGATGATGGTGTCCACATCATGACCATCTTCTGGGTAGATGCTGATACCAATACTGAAGCTCACAAGTAATTCCTGACCATCTACCTCAACCGGAACCTCCATAGCCTTGATAATCTTTTGCGCCACATGTGCCGCGTCCTCCGGGTTTGTGAGGGACTCGAGTACGATTGTGAATTCATCTCCCCCCAACCTGGCCACCGTGTCTCCCTCACGAACCTGAGCAACCAAGCGTCTTGCTACGGTTTGCAAAAGTTTGTCACCAACCGGGTGACCCATGCTGTCATTAATGAGCTTAAAACGATCCAGATCCAAAAAAAGGACAGCAACGTTTTGTTTTTCTCTGTGTGCCCGTTGAAGAGCATGAGTACTGCGCTCCTGAAACAGTAAGCGGTTTGGTAGATCAGTAAGGATGTCGTAGTGGGCCAGATGACGGATCCGCTCTTCTGAAAGTTTACGTTCACTGATATCACTAAAGACGCTGATGTATTGAACAATCTCGCCCTGCTGATTCTTCACTGCACTGATATTCTGCCAGACAGGGAACACCTCACCACTCTTACGACGGTTCCAGATCTCTCCCTCCCATACTCCCCGCTCTTTCAACTGAGTCCAGAAATTCTGGTAAAAGGCCTCATCATGGCGGTCTGATTTTATGATTTTTGGAGTGGCTCCTATGACCTCTTCCATCGAATAGTCAGTAATGGCGCTAAAGGCTGGATTAACTCTTAAAATGATCGCCTTATGATCGGTGATCATGATCCCTTCAGCCGTGTTAGCAAATACACTTTCTGATAGTCGCATACTCTCTTCGGCCTGTTTCTCCCGGGTTATATCTCTGATCGTAGCCACCATTTCCCTGGGTCTGCCATCATCCCATTCCAGCAACTCTCCACGATGAACAACGGTAATTACAGAGTCATCATCCCGAATCACCCGGTGTTCGAGTTCAAAATGAGAAAGTACCCCTTTCCGTACATTACCTATGGCCCGCTCCACAGAAGCACGGTCGTGAGGATGAACAAAGTTGAGTATGCCGACTATAGAAGGTGGTGATGCAGATGGTTTGAGGGTAAAAAGGCGAGCACACTCAGCAGACCAGAACATTTCATCCGTCTCCAGATTGCCGTTCCAGCTCCCCAGCTTGGCGATACTCTGGGCCTGGGTTAATCGTTCCTGATTCATCTGGAGTTCCAGAGTTTTTTCAGTGACCAGCCGTTCAGTCCGTTGCTGACGCCCCTGCAGGCTGATAATAAAGGCCAGTAACAATCCCATGAACAACACGCCACTGATCAGAACAACCATAGATCCGTATTGGGTATGACCGGCCAGATAGGAGTCACCGGCCAGGATTTCAAACTGCCACTGACGTCCTGCAAAAGGAAATTCTGCTTTCCAGTGTAATCTATCACCACGCAGTTCCGGGGCCACTTCCATCTGGGCACTGCTGTATAGATCGGCTCCATCATCCACAAAGAGGATTTGTTCCTCTACAGGAGCATTTATATCCCTGAGGATTAACGTCAATTCTTCTGTGTCATGATCCGCAAGAGCCGTCGCAATCACATCACCAATACGTAACACTCCAACTGTGTATCCAGTTAGATTATCGATATGCTCCTGAAGAGTGTTTAGAGGGCTATTCTTCTGATAGACAGGCTCAAATAACAAAACACCGTATTGGTTACCCATTTCCTGAACCAGCCTAATACGACCTGTAGCAACACTCTTTCCTGTATTACGGGCTTGTTCCAGAGCTTCTTGGCGTATTGGATTTGAAGCTACATCAAATCCCAGAGCATTTTTATTTCCCTCCATTGGTTCAATATAAAGAACCGTTACATATTCATCACGCTGACTGGCTGGAACTAACACACCTGTCGAACTAAGTTCCTTAATCTGAAAGTTAGGAAAATTATTGGTCCTGACCTGGCTCTCAAAGGTTTCTCTTTCCTCATGAGAGATCCGTGGATTCCATGACAGAGCATGAATTCCACTATGACGTTCTATAGGAATACGAACAAAGTCATGAAATTCCTGCTGGTTAACCTCCTCAGATGCATCAAACAGGCTATGCACCGACTGAACTAACTCCAGATGTAGTTCCAGTTTTAGCTTGATTGCAACGTGAAGAGCATTTGTATGACGTAGAAACTCTAATTGTTGACGTTTCTCTTCCCCATCACGGGTATAAATATATGTCTCCGTTACAGCGAGCAATGTAATCAACAATGGCCATAAAACAGATAACCATGTTCGGAAACGAGTAGAGCCAGTATTCATGTTTAGCAGCCTTCACAAGATACTTAAGTCAGCATGTAGAACGATGTTTCACTCAGCAGGAGCACCAGAAGCAGGATGGGCCGCGGGTGATCGAGGGTGAGTTCCATCGCCACGACGAGTAATAGTGCGTCCTCTGTTACTGCAGCGCGTCGATAATCTCCTGTCTATCATAGCCACTGATCACCGTTTTGTTGATAACGATCAGGGGTACACCACGCCCGCCCAGGGCATCGTACTCCTTTCTGGCTATTTCCGACTTTTCGATGTCGTACTCAATATAGGGCACCCCCAGCCTGTCGAACAGCCTGCGTGCCTTAGCGCAGTAGCTGCACCAGGAGGCGCCGTACATTACCACTTCGCTATTGTCGCTCAGTGTAATCTGCGGCACGGGAGTCAAGTAGTCGACAATTTTTCCCATGTTGAGAAAGGCGGCAAAGAGAAGGGTAAAGACGAAAATCTTTTTCATATCATGGGATTGGGATTGAACGGACAGAAGTTCGACAGCTGTTTGTAGTCATGGTTGCACCGGCTCAGCCATCTCCTCGGATAGGCTCCTAGTGGCTAAGACGGTACCACCAGCGGCCCAGGTACTCATGCACAGCACGGCTGCTGCTGTGTAGCTGTCCGGCGCTGGGAAGCCATTCATTGAGAGGGGGTAGATCGGTGGTGGTGTGTTCGAAGCCGGTGGGTGCGGAAATTACATCTATACCTACCCGCTCAAAGGACTCAAGTGATCGGGGCATGTGTAGTGCGTGAGTGACCAGCAGCACTTTGCGAATACCCATCTTGCGCAGCAGTGGTGCCGTCATTTCAGCATTCTCGCGGGTAGTTCGACTCTTCTCCTCAGTGGCTGCAACTTTGACCTGAAAATCTTTTTCCAGAGTGCTGCGCATCAGAACCGCCTCCGGTGTGTCTCCCGGATAGCGGCTTCCGCCGGTGGGAATGACGGCCAAGCCGGTGGTGCGGGCGAGATGAGCCGCGTAGCGCACCCTCTCCAGGGTCGATGTGCTGACGGTACTACCCCCATACTCCGGGGCGTTCTGACGTCTGCCGCCGCCGAGCACCACGATAGCTTCTGCATCGGTGGTCTCAATCTGCCGCGGTGTCAGTGCCGGTATATGCTCCAGCGCCATCAGCAGCCTGTTTGAGGTGTAGTGAGTGCTTAGTAGGTAGAAAGCTGTCAGAGTGAGGAGCAGGATCAGTTTGCTGAAGAAGCGTTGTCTGATCGTCAGACCAAAGAGACCCGCCAGGATCAGAACCCCCGGTGGTAGGATCAGCGTCTTCAGTGTCCAGACTATCTCCTGTTCCATTAGCTCTCCCCCGGATCAAGAAGTGGGTTGGCCTGCAGGTCGGCGTGATAGGAGGAGCGTACCATAGGTCCGCTGGCGACGCTGGAGAATCCCATCTCTTCACCACGCTCTCTGAGTTGGTCAAACTCCTGTGGTGTGACAAAGCGGGAGACCGGCAGGTGCTCCTTGCTCGGCTGCAAGTACTGGCCGAGGGTGAGCATGTTGCAGCCGTGCCGACGCAGCTCCAACATTACCTCTTCCACCTCTTCCAGGGTCTCACCGAGGCCGAGCATCAGCCCCGATTTTGTCTGTACCTCTGGGTGGCTCTGTTTGAACTGCTGCAGTAGTTGCAGTGAGTCCTGGTAGTCCGCACCGGGACGGGCCTGAAGGTAGAGTCGGGGGATAGTCTCCAGGTTGTGGTTGAAAACATCGGGAGGAAATTGGCTGAAAGCCTCCAGCGCCACAGCCTCACGACCACGAAAGTCGGGTACCAGAATCTCTATGCGGGTATCGGGATTGCGCTCTCTCAGTGCGGCGATACACTCTGCGTAGTGCCCGGCACCACCATCCCGAAGGTCATCCCGGTCGACCGAGGTGATCACCACATATTTCAGCTGCATGGCACTCACCGCCTCCGCCAGCTGTGCAGGCTCCTGAGGGTCGAGTGGCTTGGGTTTACCGTGGGCGACATCGCAGAAGGGGCAGCGACGGGTACAGATATCACCCATGATCATAAAGGTGGCGGTGCCATGGTTGAAGCACTCCCCTAGATTGGGGCAGGCAGCCTCCTCGCAGACAGAGCTCAGCTTGCTCTCCCTGAGTATCTTCTTGATCCGAGTCACCTCGCTGCCGCCGTGATATTTAACCCGTATCCAGCTTGGCTTGCGCAGCATCTGGGTGGTGGGCTCGACCTTAACCGGTATCCGTGACAGCTTCTCTCCCCCCCGCTGATGGCTCTCAGGGGTGGCTCGGGAGGGGGCGGTGAAGTCTTTACTTTTGCTCATATACTTGAGTTGTCAGTTGTCAGTTGTCAGTTGTCAGGGTTGGGTAGTGTATTGTGACTTGATTAGGCCCACCAGCATCGCTGATATCTCTCTGGTTTCCTGTACCCATTGCTTCCCTGTGGAGTCATTTATATATCCGATATCTAAGCCAATATATATCTGTGTTCTAAGCTCGCCACAAGAGCCTTTGGCATACTCTAAAAATCGAGCACGATCCTTCACCGAAGTTCTCTCCATTCCCTCTGCTATATTGCTAGGAATGGATAAGCTGGATCGAGTGATTTGGTCTTTGAATCCATAGTCTTTAAGCTCTCTTAGCTTTTTATAAATATCGGTACTTAGACGAGCCGCCTTTTTCCAAACATCCAGGTTTTCAAATTTCATCCTTGTAATCTCGTATGTGGTAGTTAAATCATTCTGCCAACTGCCAACTGCCAACTGCCAACCTACTGATTCATCCGTCTTCCGATAAGCTGCAGCTCAATATGTTGTACCAACCGCCGTCCTACACTGTCCAGGTCTGATGGTCCCCCTTCATCCACCAGCTGAGTGACGGCAAGTCCGGCATAACCGCAGGGGTTGATGTGGGAGAAGGGTTCCAGGTCCATGTCGACATTGAGACTGAGACCATGAAAGCTGCAGCCGTGGCGCACACGCAGGCCCAGCGCAGCAATCTTACGCCCATCAACATAAACCCCCGGTGCCTTGGGTTCGGCATTGGCTTCGATATCGTACTCTTCCAGCAGGGCGATGATACTCTTCTCGATAAGGGACACCAGTTGGCGCACTCCAAGCTTGGCCCGTCGCAGGTCAATCAACAGGTAGGCGACCAGTTGCCCGGGGCCGTGGTAGGTGACTTGACCGCCGCGGTCGCTCTGAACCACCGGAATGCCATCGGGATCGAGAAGGTGCTCCGCTTTCCCCGCTTGACCTTGGGTAAATACCGGCGGGTGCTCCAACAGCCAGATCTCATCTGCGCTCTCCGGGGTGCGCCCGTCAGTGAAAGCCTGCATCTCCCGCCAGACTTCGGTGTACTCGCGCCTACCAAGGTAACGGCAATGTAGTGTGTCCTGCTTCACCGGGACAGGTTCCTAGAGGCTCATGAGGACGCGCTCACTGTCGGTCAGCGCATGGTATATGGCATCCAGCTGGGGCTTGCTGGTGGCCTCAAAGGTCACGGTGACGGCAAGGTACTTACCTCCCTTGCTTGAGCGGCTCTTTACCGCACCTTCACTGACATTGGGTACGTGCTCCCGGACAATGCCGAGTACCACGGCGTCAAAGTCAGGTGCTGCATACCCCATCGCCTTCACTGAAAATTGGCAGGGAAACTCCAGCAGTGTCTCTTTTTCATCGCTCATAGGGGTGGTTGTCCAAGTGTTCGTTCGGCAGTGGCACCGCTCCTACGTGGTGGTGTCGGCCTGCAATATCGCTTTGAAATCGGTGTAATAGTTTCTGATGCGCTGATAGATGGGGCCGGGAGCGCCGTTTCCAACCTGTTTCCCGTCAAGAGTGACCACTGCCATCACTTCTCGTGTCGAACTGGTGAGCCAGACTTCGTCGGCATGGCGCAACAGGGCGATGGGGATATCCTCCTCCCGGAAAGGCAATTCATGGGCCTGTGCCAACTCTAGCACCAGATTACGGGTGACTCCCGGCAATAACTGGTCACTCTCCGGCGGCGTGATGATTATACCCTTATCGACGATGAACAGATTGCTTGTTGCGCCCTCGGTAGCGTGGCCGTCACGTACCAGAATGGCATCCGCCGACCCCTGGTCCACCGCCTCTTTGCGCAGCAGTATGTTGGCCAGCAGGGTGATCGCCTTGATGTTGCAGTGGTGCCAACGGCTGTCGTCGTGGGTGGTGGCGGTCACTCCGTTGTTGAAGGTTGCAGGGTCTGGGTAGACCACCGGCTGGGACATGGCGAAAACTGTGGGTGTGAGGTTCCGGGGTATGCCGGGATCGCGTTTGCCACTGTTGCCACGGGTGATCTGAAGGTAGATCGACTGCTCCTCTCCCGGGCGCTGCAAGGTCAGTCGCTCAATAATTTCCCTCCACGCTTCATTCGACAGAGGCTTCTTTATACCTAGGGCGCGGAGGCTCTCTGCCAGTCGCATGAGATGATGCTCGAGTCGAAACGGTCGACCGTTATAGCAGGGAATTACCTCGTAGACACCGTCGCCAAAGAGAAAGCCGCGGTCTGTCACCGAGACTTTTGCCTCCTGAAGCGGCAGGTACTCCCCATTTAGATAGACCAGGGAACTCACTTCTGCTGCTATTCAAGCCAGAGCAGGACGCTGTCTCTGGCAAGCTGCCAGATACCACCTTTTGCCACAGACTCCAGTGCAATCAGAGGTGCCTCGGCAACGTTCTCACCATTGAGGGCGACGTTGACCTTACCCATTACCTCCCCTTTGCCAACGGGTGCTGTGATCTGCGGGTTGATCGACATGGATGCTTTGAGATTTTTGTACTGTTTGCGCGGGATAGTGATAAAAAGGTCTCTGTTCAGCCCCAGCCCTAACTGCTCTTTGTCACCTTTCCAGGTGCGTACCTGGGAGAGTTTGTCTCCGGCGTTGTAGAGGCGGTGGGTCTCAAAGAAGCGGAAGCCGTAGTTGAGCAGTGCCTGGCTCTCCTTGGCTCTGGAATTTTCACTCTTGGTTCCCATAACCACCGAGATGAGTCGCATGTTGTCGCGCTTGGCTGAAGCGACAAGACAGTAGCCCGCGGCATCCGTATGGCCTGTTTTTAGGCCGTCGACGGTTTCATCACGCCACAGCAGCTTGTTGCGGTTGTGCTGTTTGATCTTGTTAAAGGTGAAATCTTTGACGGCGTACCATTTGTAGTACTCCGGGAACTCACGGATAGTGGCAGTTGCCGCCTTCGCCATATCTCGGGCGGTGGTGTAGTGATCCTCCGCCGGCAGACCGTTGCTGTTGATGAAGTGGGTGTTGCTCATGCCGAGGCGTCGTGCGTGCTCATTCATCAGTCCTGCAAAGCTATCCTCACTACCGGCGATATGTTCTGCCAGGGCGACACTGGCATCATTACCGGATTGGATGATCATCCCCTTTAGCAGGTTCTCCAGAGAGACCTTTTTATTGACCTCGATGAACATCCGCGAGCCGGGAGTGCGCCACGCTTTTTTGCTTACCAGCACCTCCTCGGCCAGTTTGATATTGCCCTCCTTGAGTTCACGTAACACCACATAGGCGGTCATGATCTTGGTCAGGCTGGCGGGTTCCATGCGCTCATCCGCATTCTCTTCGCTGATCATCTTGCCGCTGTCGAAGTCGATCAGCAGGTGGCCATTCGCCGCTACTTTTGGTGGTGCAGGAACCGGGCTTGCCGCCTGCGCCTGGGCAAAGGCCAGAGTGAACAGCAGAAGGAGTAAAAATGAGAGGCGATGCATGGGGCGGCTTTCCTGTCGGTGGCTGTAAGTGTTAGAGACCCTGCTCAGCGAGCGAAGTTCAGCTTTATTCTAACCTGAACCGCCATGCTGCTGAAGCAGCGCCTAGTCGAGGACGACTCTGGTCTCATTAATCCCAAGACGGGAGAGCTGTTGACTGAGTGTATCGGCCAGGGTGACCGAGGCCAGAGGACCCACTTGAACCCGGTATACCGGGCTTCCCTGTTGCTGTGACTGTTGAATGCGAATCGACTGATTAAGTGACATCTCCAGCCGTTGTCTTAGCTGGTGAGCATTGTGGCGACTGTTGAAGGCGCCCACCTGGATAAACAGTCCTCGACTTATGGGTTTTTTATTCACTTTTACGGCAGCACGGCGGTTGATCGGTTGCCCCGGGTGGATCGCTCTGATCTCCACCAGACCGGTACCCTTGCCAAGGATGCCGAGCTTGGTGGCTGCAGCATAGGATAGGTCGATGATGCGGTTTTGGTGGAAGGGACCGCGGTCATTCACCTTGACGATGGTGCGGCGACCGTTGCCGAGATTGGTGACTTCCACATAGGTGGGTAGCGGCAGGCTTTTGTGGGCTGCGGTCATGGCGTACATGTCGTAGGTTTCACCACTGCTGGTGGTGCGGCCGTGAAATTTGGTGCCGTACCAGGAGGCGATGCCGCGCTGGCTAAAGCCGTCGCTGCTGGACATAACATGATAGCGTTTGCCCAGCACCACATAGGAGCTGGGATTGCCGCCGCGGCTGCGACGCTCTGCCTGGGGAACGGCATCGGGGATATTGTTGGGATCGAGTCTGCGTGATGGCGCGCTGTCACCATCATCGGGGAAACCGGGAATAGATGACGGGCGTATGGAGCAGGCTGCTACCAGTATGGTAATAACAAATAGTATTAAAATGCTTTTTATGTTCACTGCTTCCCGCCTGCCCGAGACCTTTCAAGAAGCTCTTCACCCAGCTGATAGACCGCCATGGCGTAGAGATTACTATGATTGTAGCGGGTAATAACGTAGAAGTTGTGCAGCCCGAGCCAGTACTCGTCACCTTCGGCACCCTCCAGTTGGATCAGGGTGGTAGGGGTGTCATCGCTGGGTTGTGCCTCTGCCTTGATTCCTGCGGCACTCAGTCGGCTGAAGGGGATTGAGGGCTTCTTGGGTTTACGGCCGGTCATTTCAAAACCGGCATAGTCAGCTCTCCTGCCGGATGAGAGTGTGGTGACCTCTTCCCCCTCGCGCCAGCCATGATCCTTGAAGTAGTTGGCGATGCTGCCAATGATATCGGCATCACTGTTCCACAGGTCACGTCTGCCGTCGCCATCAAAGTCTACGGAGTAGTTGCGATAGCTGGTAGGGATAAACTGGGGTTTACCGACGGCGCCTGCATATGAGCCTTTTACCGCCTCCAGGTCGATTCCCTCATCGCGTCCCAGAAGTAGAAATGCCTCCAGCTCTTTACGCCCGAATTTAGCCCGATCGGGGTAGTGGAATGCTTGGGTGACCAGGGAGTCGAGTACCGGGGTCTTTCCTGAGCGCCGGCCATAGTGGGTTTCGACGCCGACAATCGCCACCAGAATATGCTGGGGGATATGGAACCGCTTTGAGGCGGCTTCAAACAGGCTTTTGTGCTTATTCCAGAACTTTACTCCTTTGACGATGCGTGACTCATTGAGAAAGTTTTTCCGGTATTTTTTCCAGGCCCAGGTTCTCTCAGCCGATCTCTCGAAGCTGTCGATGATCTCCTGGCGAAACTTGCCCTTGGCAAGTAGGGTGTCTAGCTCACTCTTATCCATGCCGTGGCGGGCGACCATCTGGTCGACAAATTGTTCCATCCCCTGCTGTGGGGTCTGTGCCCCCTGGGCGGGCAGGGAGAGTATTGCCGTCAGCAGTACTGCTAACCGGCAGAAAAGTCGTAAGATGTTCATCGGTTCCATTCTCCTTGAATACTCCATGCTATGTCGATAGTAGCTTTCTGTGGGTATGGATGGACATCAGGATACCGAATCCGGCCATGATGGTCACCAGGGATGTGCCGCCGTAACTAACCAGCGGCAGGGGTACACCCACCACCGGAAGGATGCCGCTGACCATGCCGGTGTTGACAAAAAGATAGAGGAAAAACAGCAGGGTGAGGGAGCCACCCAGCAGTCGACTGTAGGTATCCTGGGCCTGGGCGGCGATGTAGAGGCCGCGAAAAATAATGAACAGGTAGATCAGAAGCAGCACCAGAATGCCGCTGAAACCGAGCTCTTCGGCGGCGACTGCAAAGATGAAATCAGTTGTTCTCTCGGGCAGAAACTCCAGGTGGGACTGGGTGCCGTTGAGCCAGCCCTTGCCATAGAGACCGCCGGAGCCGATAGCGATCTTCGACTGGATGATGTGGTAACCGGTATTGAGGGGGTCGCTCTCGGGATTAAGGAAGGTGAGCACCCGATCGCGCTGGTACTCATGCATGCCCCACTTCCAGAGCGCGGCGGCAAGCGGGATTGAGATCACCACCAGGGCGCTGATAAATCGCCAGCTGAGACCGGCCAGAAAAAGTACAAAGATGCCGGCGCCGGCGACCAGCAGGGAGGTGCCGAGGTCGGGTTGGCGTGCGATTAGCAGCACTGGTACCAGGATCAGGATTGCGGCCACCAGCAGTCGACTCCAGCGTGGCGGCAGGGACTTTTCGGCAAGGAACCAGGCGATCATCATGGGTACCGCCACTTTGACCAGCTCTGAAGGCTGGAAGCGAAAACCGATATCGAGCCAACGCTGGGCCCCCTTGCCTTTATCTCCCGCCACCAGTACCGCGATCAACAATATGAGGCTGATGCCATAAAGCCCTGGAGACCAACGTCTCAGCTGGGTGGGATGGATCTGGGCGAGGGCGACCATGGCAAAGAAGGCGAGACCGAGACGCACCATCTGACGCTGAATCTGCCCCATATCCTGGCCACTGGCACTGTATAGAATCAGCAGGCCGAAGCCGCAGAGCAGGATCAGTGCGGTCAATAGCGGCAGGTCAAGGTGCAGGTCGGCCAGCAGCCCATCGACGCGGGTGGGATTGGACTCGGGCAGGCCGCTGGGTTGGTAGGCGCGGCTCATGGTCTCTCCGGGAGCAGATAGTGATCCAGCATCTTTTTAGCGATAGGAGCGGCTACCGAGCCGCCGTGGCCGCCATTTTCCACCACCACGGCAATGGCAATTTGTGGTGCTTCAATGGGTGCAAAGGCGATGAATAGAGCGTGATCGCGCATCTTTTTTGCGACCGTCTCTTCATCGTACTCCTCCTCTTGTTTGACGGTGAATACCTGTGCGGTTCCCGTTTTTCCGGCAATGCGGTAATGGTCGCTCCTGATTCTTTTGGCGGTGCCGCGCAGGCCTTCGATCACCTGGGTCATGGCATGGATAATATCATCCCAGTTCTTTTCC
This sequence comes from Candidatus Sedimenticola sp. (ex Thyasira tokunagai), assembly GCA_037318855.1. Lineage (GTDB taxonomy): Bacteria > Pseudomonadota > Gammaproteobacteria > Chromatiales > Chromatiaceae > Vondammii. Next base: position 446,002 of record CP134874.1, read on the forward strand.
GAGATGTGTGGCAGGCTGACGGTCTCCGATAATAATATCTTGTTGTCGGCCTCTTCTTCTCCCCCGGTGATATGGGTGACAATATTTGGGCGAACTCTGACCCCCCTGCCGGCGAGGGTGGCGGTGGCGCTGGCAAGCTGCAGTGGTGTTGTCAGGAAGTAACCCTGACCAATACCCATGATCAGCGTCTCCCCCGGGTACCAAGGCTTGCGACGGGTGCGCCTTTTCCACTCTTTTGAGGGCAGTAAGCCACTGTCTTCGCCGGTGAGATCAACGCCTGTCCGGCTACCAAAGCCGAAGAGGCTGAGAAAACTGTGCAGCCGTTTAATACCCATCTGTCGTGCCAGATCGTAATAGTAGACATCGCAGGACTGGGTAATTGCCTGTTTCAGGTTTACCGCCCCATGGCCGGTCTTTTTCCAGTCCCTGTATTTATGGGAGTGGTTGGGTAGCTGGTAGTAGCCGGGACAAAATTTCTGCTGGGTATAGCTGATGGTGCCGTCCTCCAGTCCGCCAAGGCCGATAAAGGGTTTGACCGTGGATCCCGGTGGATAACGACCGCGCAGGGCACGATTGAATAGGGGTTTGTCGTCTGACTGCTGCAGTGCTTTATAGCTTGCCGGGCTGATCCCCTCAACAAACAGGTTGGGATCGAATCCCGGCTTGCTTACCAGAGCCAAAATGCCGCCACTCCGTGGATCGATGGCGACGGCGGAGCCGTTATTCTCGCCAAAGGCTTCCATAGCCACCTGTTGCAGTCCGGCATCGAGAGAGAGTGTCAGGTCTCTGCCCGGGGTTGGTGGCTGATTTTCCAGTACGCGAATGATACGGCCAACAACGTTGGTCTCGATCCGCTGTAGTCCGACTTTGCCGTGGAGAACATTTTCATATGTCTTCTCTACCCCGCTTTTCCCGATATAGGTGGTCCCGGAGTAGCTGGAGGTATCGATCTCCTGAAGCTCCCGTTTATTAATCCGTCCGACATAGCCGAGGACGTGGGAGGTGATTGCTTTTAGTGGGTAGTCCCGCAGTAGCTTGGCTTGGATCTCAACGCCGGGGAAACGGTGCTGGTCAACGGCGAACCGGGCCACCTCCTCCTCGGTGAGACGTACTCTGATCGGGATACTGTCAAAGCGCCTGCGCTGCTTGCGCAGCCGCTCAAACCGCTTGAAATCACTCTCGCCAATGGTGATCACTTTGCCGAGGTCGATGAGGGTCTGATCCAGATTTTTTACCTGCTCCGGGACTATTTCCAGGCTGTGGGCCGGTAGGTTTTGGGCCAGAATGGTGCCGTTGCGGTCAAGGATCAGGCCCCGGGTTGGAGGTAGCGGAGTCACTTTGACACGGTTGTCGTGAGAGAGTGTTTCGAAGTGTTCGTTTTCCAGGATCTGCAGTTTGACCAGACGTAGCACCAGGAAGAGAAGCATCAAAGTGATAAGAAGTGCAGCCACCAGCGCTCGGCTCTTGAAAAGGCGACTCTCAAGCAGGTAGTTTTTCAGTGTGCTTTGGGCCATATTTTCGGCTAGCTGTCAGAAATGGTTGTGATGGTGGCAGTTTTACCTGACATCGAATTTCCGTCGCAGGTCTCGTAATACGATATAGATCCAGGGCCAGAGCAGCATTCCCACCAGGGGAGGAATCCAGTAGCCCACTGTCGGTGTTGGCAGGGAGACTGCGCCCATGACCCAGAAAGAGAGCACCTTCTCGATCATCAGCAACATCAGCACGGAGAGTGACTGCTGCCACAACGGGAACAACCTTACCCGTTGATGCGACTCATGGGCAATATAGGCGATCAGGGCGAGGGCAAGCGCGTGTTGGCCCAGTAGAGTGCCGGTTATCACATCCACCAGAATCCCGGTTAGCCAACCGACGCCGACACCCACACGTTGAGGCAGGGCCAGTATCCAGTAGATGAGCACCAGGGTGTACCACTGGGGGCGGAGCATCTGTGCCCAATCAGGAAGGGGGAGAATAGTCAGCATCAGGGCCAGGACAAAAGTGAGGGCAATGATGGTGCCGCCGCTACGGGGGGAGAGGCTCATTTTGTCGTCTCTCCGTCACTCTTCTCTTTCATGTCAGCCGCCGCAGGAAGCTCATCGTAAGGCTCCAGTGTCCACACCAGCAGTGCCTCACGGGTACGATCAAGGTGAGCTACCGGTTGTGCCTCGACATCGGCGAACGGCTCTCCAGGTTTGTGTATTACAGTGGTGATTCTGGCCACTGGATAACCTGCCGGAAAACGGCCGCCGAGCCCTGAAGTGACCAACAGATCACCCTCGCGGATATCCGCGTTGTTCGGTAGATTGGGCAGATCAAGGGAGTTGATACGGCCGGTTCCCATGGCGATAGTGCGCAGCCCATTACGGTTGATCTGTACCGGCAGTGCGTGGCTGATATCGGTGATCATCAGCACAGATGAGGATGATCGGTGAACATGAACCACCTGTCCCATTACGCCACCGGCATCCAGCACCGGCTGGCCCTGGAACACCCCGGAGTTGGTCCCCTTGTTGATCATCACCTGCTGGCGATAGGGGTCCAGCTCAATTGCCATCAACTCAGCGATCAGTACTCGTTCACCTATCCTGAAGGATGAGTCCAGCAGATTGCGCAGGCGAGTATTTTCCGATTCCAGTGCGGCCATCTTCTGTTGCTCAGCTTTGAGCAGCAGATTCTCTCTGCGCAGAGTCTCGTTTGATCTCTGCAGACTTTCCCGGGTGGTAAGGGTTTCGTCGGCCCACTCACCTACAGTACGTGGCAGATTTACGACATAGAGTAACGGTGACAGCAGAGTGGCGAGCGTCGAGCGTACAGCCTCAAGATGGTTTTGCCGGTGATCCATGATCATCAGGGCAAGCGAGAACACTACCGCGAAAATTACACGGAAAGTGACGGAGGGCCCCTGTGTGAAGATCGGTTTAATCGGTTGACCAGCCTCTTTAGTTTGGAAATCCTATACAAAGAGAGCCTCTGAATGGAGCTGTGATTTCACGTTCCGTTCAGAGGCTCCAGGAGCAGGGTGCCAATATCAGTCGAGAGCAAACAGCATGTCGCCGCCCCGTTCATCCAGCATCTCCAAAGCACGTCCACCGCCTCGTGCGACACAGGTGAGGGGATCCTCGGAAATGAGTACAGGCAGCCCGGTCTCCTCTTGCAGCAGACGGTCGATATCACGCAGCAGGGCGCCGCCGCCGGTGAGAACAATGCCGCACTCAGCAACATCTGCCCCCAGTTCCGGTGGCGTCTGCTCCAGTGCCGCCTTGACGGCGCCGACGATGCCGGAGAGGGGCTCCTGCAGTGCTTCCAGAATCTCGTTACTGTTGAGGGTAAAGCTGCGGGGGATACCCTCAGCCAGATTTCGACCCTTGATCTCCATCTCCTTAACCTCGTTGCCGGGGAAGGCGGAGCCGATCTCTTTCTTGATACGCTCTGCAGTGGCTTCACCGATCAGGGTGCCGTAGTTACGACGGACGTAGTTGATAATCGCCTCATCAAAACGGTCGCCGCCGACGCGCACCGAGTTGGAGTAGACGATGCCGTTGAGGGAGATGATCGCCACCTCGGAGGTGCCGCCACCAATATCCAAGACCATTGAGCCGCGGGCCTCGTCCACCGGCAGGCCGGCACCGATGGCGGCCGACATCGGCTCCTCGATAAGGTAAACCTCGCGGGCGCCCGCGCCGGCGGCTGATTCGCGAATGGCGCGGCGCTCCACCTGGGTTGAGCCGCAGGGCACGCACACCAGCACTCTGGGGCTGGGGCGGATGATTTTGCTTTCGTGCACCTTGTGTATAAAGTGCTGCAGCATCTTCTCGGTGACGGTGAAATCGGCAATGACGCCATCTTTCATCGGCCGGATGGCGGTGATGTTGCTCGGTGTGCGCCCCAGCATCAGTTTCGCCTCTTCACCGACGGCGGCGACCGACTTACCGCCGCCCGGCCCGCGATCCTGGCGAATGGCGACAACTGAGGGTTCATCAAGGACGATGCCCTGGCCGCGTGCGTAGATTAAGGTGTTTGCGGTGCCTAGGTCGATGGAGAGGTCGTTTGAAAAAAGACCGCGTATGCGTCTGAACAACATGGCGAAATAGGATTCCCTTGAGGTGTCTTGTTAAATTTTTAAAGCGTGATTCCGTGGTCGGACAATCACACCGGCTCGAGGTGCCGCAGTCGGTGCATTTACGGTGATCTCACTGAGAAGAGGGTAATTTACCAACCGCAGGGGGGGTGGGGCAAGGAAGAGTACCGGAAAATAGGGATATAAGTGCCAATTATCGGCTGATAGCGGCAGGCGCTTCCCATAATCCGACAGACGCACGGGCCTAAATGTGGTAATTTTCCCGTTTTCACCCAATCAGCCTATTCGCCTCTGGCGTGGGCTTGGGTGCTTTTCGAGCTAGTGTCGAGGGAGATATGTCGTTGGAAAGGTCTGATGTAGAGAAGATCGCTCACCTTGCCCGTTTGGCGGTAAGTGAAGACGAGCTGGATTCGGTCGCCAGTGACCTCTCAAATATTCTTGATTTGGTAGAGCAGATGAGTGCGGTGGATACCACCGGGGTTGAGCCCATGGCACACCCGCTTCATATGGCGCAACGACTGCGCGAGGATATAGTGACCGAGGGCGACCAGCGTGAACTGTTTCAGTCTATCGCCCCAGAGACCGAAGAGGGGCTCTATCTGGTGCCCAGGGTGATTGAGTGAGTCGGTTGATTCACAGCCTAAACTTCCGAAATTAGATAACGGATCGATTTGAATGCATAGCAAAAGTATTGTCGAGCTTGCCGCCGGACTGCGTGCCGGTGATTTCTCCAGCGTAGAGCTGACCCAGGCCTACCTTGATCGTATCGCCCAGCAGAATGAACAGCTCAACTGTCTGATCACCCTGTCGGCGGAGAGCGCCCTGGAAGAGGCGGCGGCGGCGGATGTGGCGATTCGTGGTGGGGGAGCGGGACCGTTGACCGGCATCCCCATCGTTCACAAGGATATCTTCTGTACCTCAGGTATCAGAACCAGTTGCGGTTCACGCATGCTGGATAATTTTATTGCCCCCTATGACGCCACGGTGGTGTCAAAGCTGAAGGCGGCGGGCACTATCCTGTTGGGCAAGGCCAATATGGACGAGTTCGCCATGGGCTCTTCCAACGAGACCAGTTACTACGGCCCGGTGCGTAACCCCTGGGATACCGACGCCGTGCCAGGCGGCTCCTCCGGTGGTTCAGCGGCGGCGGTGGCGGCAAGACTTTGCGCCGCAGCGACCGGCACCGATACCGGCGGTTCCATTCGGCAGCCCGCCGCACTCTGCGGTATTACCGGTTTGAAACCCACCTACGGTCGGGTCTCCCGTTACGGCATGATCGCCTTCGCCTCGTCTCTCGATCAGGGCGGGCCGATGACTCGCAGTGCCGAGGATGCAGCCGCCATGCTGCAGGTGATGGCGGGCTTTGACTCGCGCGACTCCACTAGTGCCGATCAGCCGGTGCCGGACTATTCGGCCGACCTCAACAGTGATATTGCCGGCCTGAAAATCGGCCTGCCGAAAGAGTATTTCGGTGAGGGGCTCGATCCCCGGGTGGCGGCTTCGATCGAAGCAGCTATCGATGAGTACAAACGACTGGGTGCAGAAGTGGTGGAGATCAGTCTGCCCAACAGTCAGTTGGCGGTACCCACCTACTACGTGGTGGCGCCGGCGGAGTGCTCATCAAATCTGTCACGCTTCGACGGTGTGCGCTTTGGCCATCGTTGTGAAGAGCCAAAGGATCTCGAAGATCTCTATAAGCGCTCTCGGGGTGAAGGTTTCGGAGCCGAGGTGAAGCGCCGCATTATGATTGGTGCCTATGCCCTCTCGGCCGGTTACTACGATGCTTACTATTTGAAAGCTCAGCAGACCAGGCAGCTGATTTCGGACGATTTCTGTGAAGCCTTCAAGCGGGTCGACGTGATCATGGGACCGGCCACCCCCTCCACCGCATTCGCTATCGGCGAGAAGTCCGATGATCCAGTGACCATGTACCTGTCGGACATCTACACAATTGCGGCCAATCTGGCCGGACTTCCCGGTATCTCCATTCCGGCGGCGCCGGTTGGGGGCAAGCCGGTGGGACTGCAGATTATCGGCAACTATTTCCAAGAGGCGCAGCTACTCAATGTGGCGCATCGCTTCCAGCGGGTGACTGAGTACCATAAGGCAGAGCCTACTCGGGCGTGAACGATCTCCCTAATTATCAGTCCCAGCCACCATGGGACACCAAAAACTCGGATAGACATCAACATGCAATGGGAAACTGTAATCGGGCTTGAGATACACGCCCAACTGGCGACCAAATCGAAGATCTTCTCAGGTGCGTCGACCGCATTCGGCTCTGCGCCCAATACCCAGGCCTGTAATGTAGATTTGGGGATGCCCGGTGTATTGCCAGTGCTCAACAAAGAGGTGGTGAAGATGGCGGTCACTTTTGGCTGTGCCATCGGTGCAGAGCTTGGGCGTCGCTCGGTGTTTGCACGTAAAAACTACTTCTATCCCGATCTGCCCAAGGGCTACCAGATCAGCCAGTTTGAGCTGCCTATCGTCGGCAAAGGTGCGGTGGAGATCCTACTGGAGAGCGGCGATGCCAAGACGGTTGGTGTCACCCGCGCCCATCTGGAAGAGGATGCCGGTAAATCACTGCACGAGGATTTCCACGGCAAGAGCGGTGTCGATCTCAATCGCGCCGGCACACCCTTGCTGGAGATCGTCTCAGAGCCTGATATGAGCTCTGCCAAAGAGGCGGTGGCCTATGCCCGCAAGGTTCATCAGATCGTCCAGTATCTCGGTATCTGTGACGGCAACATGGCTGAGGGTTCTTTCCGCTGTGATGCCAATGTCTCTGTCCGCCTGCCTGGTGATGAGCTGGGTACCCGTGCCGAGCTGAAGAATCTCAACTCGTTCCGCTTTCTTGAACGCGCCATCAATATTGAGGTGGAACGTCAGATCGATGTTATCGAATCGGGTGGCAAGGTGGTCCAGGAGACTCGTCTCTACGATGCCAACAAGGATGAGACCCGTTCCATGCGCTCCAAGGAGGAGGCCAACGACTACCGCTATTTCCCCGATCCGGATCTGCTGCCGGTGGAACTGGATGACACCCTTATCGGTGCCATCACCAAGGCACTGCCGGAGTTGCCGGATGCCAAGCGGGCACGCTTCTGCAGCGATTATGGACTCAAGCCCTACGATGCCGAGGCACTGACCGCGAGTAAATCCCTGGCGGATTACTTCGAAATGGCCGCTGCTGACGCCGATGCCAAGTTGGCGGCCAACTGGGTGATGGGTGAGCTTGCCGGTGCACTCAACAGGGAGAATCTGGATGTCGAGGCGAGCCCGGTAAGCGCGGAGTTGCTTGGCGGTATGCTGCGCAGGATCAGTGACAACACCATCTCCGGCAAGATTGCCAAAGAGGTGTTCGAGGCGATGTGGCGGGGCGAGGGTAGTGCCGATGAGATCATCGAAGCCAAGGGGCTGAAGCAGATTACCGACAGTGGTGCCATCGAATCCATTGTCGATGAGGTGTTGGCCGCTAATGCACAGCAGGTGGAGAACTACCGCAGTGCCGACGAGAAGAAGCGCCCAAAGATGATGGGCTTCTTCGTTGGTCAGGTGATGAAAGCGTCGAAAGGGAAGGCCAACCCACAGCAGGTTAATCAGTTGTTGCGGGAGAAGCTGTAACAGCTCCCTGTGCACTGATATATCAGCCCAAGGTTTCCATTGAATGCGGTAAACTGATTGGCGATGAAGTGGTTGTGATTCAGAATGTTTGGCGCATGGACGCACCAAACAAACCAACAGATCCATCCCCCCCCGCCTGCTTCGTCCATATTCATTCAGAAGCTCTGTTAGACGGTAAAGTCTTAGCTTGTAAGTCAATGTGCCGCTACACTTAGTTAGTAGCAACAGTTGAAGAGAGCTATGGAGCCATTGAGCAAAGTCCTCATCGTAGACGATAGTCACTCGATCACGCAGTTTCTCACTGCGTATATCAGTGAACATGTCGGCATCAGTTCCGAGGTCGCATCCAGCCTGGCGGAAACTCGGGAGTTGCTGAGCTCTGATCCTGCACGCTTCTTCATTGCCGTATTGGACCTGAATCTTCCCGATGCACCGGATGGTAAGGTGGTGGATGAGGTACTGGCCATGGGCATCCCCGTCATTGTCTTGTCCGGCAATCTGAGTGACGAGATAAGGGATCAGATGCTCGAAAAGCGTGTGGTGGACTACGTGGTCAAGAGCAACGCCAATGAGATTCAGCATGTAGCCGAGATCATCATGCGTATCCGGGAAAACCGCTCGGTAGAGATCTTGGTGGTGGATGACTCCAGGTCCTTCCGCAAGTACGTGGCCGAATTGTTGCTCGCTCATCAGTTCCAGGTTCTGATGGCCAATGACGGTCTGGAAGCGCTCGAGGTACTGAAGGAACACCCGGACGTGAGCCTGGTGCTCACGGACTACCATATGCCGAATATGGATGGCCTGGAGCTTATCCGTGAGATCCGGCGGACCCAGGGCCGCAACGAACTGGCCATTATCGGCGTCTCGGACCGGGCCTCACCCTTGCTCTCTGCCAAATTGCTCAAGACCGGTGCCAATGACTTTGTCACCAAGCCCTTTATGCTCGAGGAGTTCTACTGCCGGGTCACCCAGAACGTGGAAACCATCCAGCACATCCGCACCATCAAGGAGTCAGCGGTAAGAGACTACCTGACCCAGGTCTATAATCGCCGCCACCTGTTCGAGTCAGGCTACAAGCTGTACGAGAATGCAAAACGCCAAAACCTCAGCCTGGTGGCCGCCATGGTGGATATTGATCACTTCAAGAAGGTCAATGACACCTATGGTCACCATATTGGCGATGTGGCTCTGCAACGCGTGGCTGCTGCACTGGAAGACAGTGTTCGTTCATCCGACCTGCTTGGGCGCTATGGTGGTGAGGAGTTCTGTATTCTGGTTACCGCTATGCCGGACAATCAAAGCACAGATTTTTTTGAACGTATTCGTAAAAAAATTGAAGACATCCGCATCCCTCACCAGGGGGAGGAGTTGCAATTTACCGTCGCTGATCGCCATGGAAGGCTGAAAGCCGAGGCGATTAGTCCCCGATAGGCGTAGGCGCGGTTGTATGGCCGGAATTGCGACCGGCAGGGAGCGATGTAGGGCATACAAGGAGTGCATCCGAAACGCCGTAGAGTCATTGCGGGAGTCATGATGGAGTAGTGCACAAGCAGCTTTGCTGCAATGTGCAATACGGAATCGTGACGTACGCAGGACGGTCGGGGCATAACGGCTGTCGCGTAGGCGAGTCGATTTTGGAGACTTGGATGTCCCAAAATCTTTCACGAGGTAGCGACACGCTTGGAGCATCGGGATCAGCGACACTCTTGGCGAAAATCTTGAGGAGATGATTGGCTACGCGGATGGCGCCCTCTTCGAAGCCAAAGAGTCGGGAAGGAATCGTGTCGTGGTCGCCTGACAGCCATGATCCACATAACTGACAGTGATCCCCATCGTCTCTTTCTTGAAGCCGGAGATGTCTATGCAACCCGGGAAGAGGTGTTCCTCTCCACTCTGCTCGGCTCCTGTGTCAGTGTCTGCCTCTATGACCCCAAAACAGGGGTCTTTGGTATGAACCATTTCGTGCTGCCACGAGTACCCGCCGGCACGGAGGATGATCACTCCGGCCGGTACGGCACTAACGCCATGGATATTTTGATCCATCGAATGGTTGAACTGGGGGCGCAGCCCAGACACCTGATTGCCAAGGCCTTTGGTGGTGCCAATCTGTTTTCCGAGGAAGCCACCGGCCCCCGGCCGCCTGTAGTTGGGGAAGAGAATGCCCGGTTTATACATGCCTACCTGGCAAAAAAAGAGATCCTTCTCAATGCATCTGATCTCGGGGGAACCAAGGGCCGGAACATTCTCTTTTCAGGCAGGGATTTCAGTGTTCAGGTAAGGCGCTGTTCGGCTAGCCAAACGTTGGCAGTGGCCCACCAGGCACGCCGTTACGAATGATTGTGATTGCGTGGTACACCCTGCATGATCGCTTTGGCCAACGCATCCAGCGGCAGGCTGGCATCTACTGCCCCACGTCTCTTCGCCTCCTTCGGCATGCCATAGACCACGCAACTGGCCTCGTCCTGAGCGATGGTTAGTGCCCCGGCATCATGCATCTCCTTCAGGCCTGTGGCACCGTCATCACCCATGCCGGTCATGATGATGCCAACTGCATTGGGGCCGGCTGCCTGCGCTGCCGAACGAAACAGCACATCAACAGAGGGACGATGACGACTGATCAGGGGGCCGTCCTTGACCTCTACGCGGTACTCCCCTTTCATATTGCGAATCAGCAGGTGGGCGCTGCCGGGTGCAATCAACACCCGCCCTCGTATCACCTGGTCGTTCTGCTCCGCCTCCATCACCTCCACCTGGCAGATGCTGTTCAAACGTTCTGCAAAGGCCTTGGTAAAGCGTTCCGGCATGTGCTGCACCACCACCACTCCCGGGGCGGTGGGCAACAGCCCGGTAAGCACGATTTCCAGTGCTTGTGTGCCTCCGGTTGAGGCACCGATCACGATAAACCGTTCCCGGCCATTAAGAGCGGTTCCGACCGTTGCAGGTGCGACCATCGCATCCACGCTCAACTTTGGTGTGATGACCGGTTTGGTGGCTCCCGAAACAACCTTTACGCGCGCCATGGCTGCTGCCTTGACGGCATTGATCAGCAGGTTCCTGGACTCACCAAGAAACGCCTTCACACCCAGTTTGGGTTTGGTGATGATCTCTACAGCACCTGCCGCCATCGCCTGTATGGCCTGCTTGCCACCCTGTGTCGTCACAGAAGAGCACATTACCACCGGTGTAGGGTGCTCGGACATGATCTTTTTGAGGAAGGTGATGCCATCCATGCGAGGCATCTCCACATCCAGAATGATGACATCCGGCCACTGTTTTTTCATCTGTTGCATGGCAAATATGGGATCCTGCGCTGTGGCTATTACCTCGATCCCCGGGACACTGCTCAAGAGCTCTACCAACACCTGCCGTACTACGGCAGAGTCATCTACAACCATGACGCCTATAGGTTTCATTTATTATCTTCCCTGTGGGTTATTCCCCTCTTCTGGTATATGGTCGGTTTCACCAATTTCACCAGCTTTGCCTCATCGCAGATACCATGCAAAGTCTCGGAATGACCCACTATCAGATATCCACCAGGTTTCAACACGCGGGACACATTGTTCACAATGGTGCGCTTGTTTTCCCTATTGAAATAGATCAGCACATTCCTCAGGAATATGACATCGAACGAGCCGATATTTGGCAGTTCATCCACCAGATTGATATAGCGGAAATTAACTCGCTGCCGTATCTCCCTGTCTATTAAAAGCGTATCTCCCATGCTGCGCACACCCTTGAGACAGTAGCGCCGCAGAAAGTGCTCGGGAATCTCATCACTTTGCTTGATCGGATAGATACCCGCTCGTGCACGTTCCAGCATCTCTTGGTTGATATCTGAACCCAGAACCTCCCAGGTCGTTGCAAGAAAGGTCGCTGCCATGGCCATGGCGATGCTGTAGGGCTCCTCTCCAGAGGATGAGGCGGCACTCCATATCCGGACCATGCCCCGTCGCCTCAACGGTGGCAGTACCTCTGTCTGTAGATAATTGAAGTGGGCAGGCTCCCTGAAGAAGTGGGTTTCATTCGTGGTCAACAATCCCACCATGGTCGTCAGTTCATCGGGAGCCTGCCCACTGGTAACCAGATGAAAGTACTCGTCGTAGGTGCCGAGATTGTAGTGTTTGAGGCGCTTCATCAGGCGCCCAGCCACCAGCATTTTTTTGGTTACCGAAAAATCGATACCTGCCAACTCGTGAAACAACTGCCTGAAACAGTTGAACTGCCTGTTGGTGATGGGCTGGATCTCCACAAATTAGCTCCCTATCAACTCCTGCTCTCCAGAGGTATCCAGGTCACCTCTTACCAGTTTATCCAGCAGCGCCAACTCAGCCACCGACAGCACATTGGAAACACTCAGCAAAATAATGAAATGATCCCCCACGCGCCCCATGCGCTCGATGAAGTCTGTGCGGATATCAGCGCCAAAAGAGGGTGGCGCCTTTATATCCGACTGGGCTATCTCGAGAATCTCATTCACCGAGTCCACCAGCATCCCCAATAGTTGCCGGTGTTCGGCGGTCTCAATCTCGACCAGTATGATACAGCTGCGCTTTGTCAGAATACTCCGCCGGCGCCCCAGGCGCACCGACAGGTCCACCACGGGCACTACGTTGCCACGTAGGTTGATGACCCCACGGATAAAGTCGGGAACCATGGGAACCCGAGTGACCGTGGTCACCTCGATGATCTCTTTTACGCCGGAGATACCGATGGCGAACTGCTCGTCTCCAGTGGTAAGGGTCAGATACTGGGCGACCTCTGCCGATTCGGGGATATTCTGACCACCGTCATCATGCCCTCTTGAATCGTTCATCATTGCACCCCGCTAAAAGCGCTCATAATCGTCTTCATCCGCATCCAGCCCCACCAGGGGCCGGGATGACAATTCCCGAGCGCGCCACTGGTGAACTGGCTCGTTTTCATGAACCACCGACGAATGTCCTCCCCGCCTCTCCCTGGAATAGGAGTTGTTTTCACTCCCTATCCTGAAGAAAGAGACAGCCTGTACCAGTTGCTCAGCCTGACCGCTCAACTCTTCCGCCGTGGCGGCCAGTTCCTCAGATGCCGAGGCGCTGTGCTGTGTGGTCTGATCGAGTTGCCCCATGGCGAGATTGACTTGTCCCACGCCCATGGCCTGCTCTTCAGAGGCTGCGGTGATCTCCTGCACCAGGTCTGCTGTCTTGCGGATATTGGGCACGATCTCCTGTAACAGTGCCCCGGCCTGTTCCGCCACATCCAGACTTGAGGTGGCCAGATTGCCGATCTCCTCGGCGGTTATGCGGCTGTTCTCCGCCAGTTTGCGCACCTCGGCGGCGACTACGGTAAAGCCCTTGCCGTGTTCACCGGCACTGGCGGCCTCAATGGCTGCATTGAGTGAAAGCAGGTTGGTCTTGTAGGCAATATCCTCGATCAGGCTGATCTTTTTCGCGATCTCCTTCATGGCGGCCACGGTACGACTGACCGATTCGCCACCCTCCTGGGCCTGTGAGGCTGCGGTGGTCGCCATGCTGTCGGTAACCCGTGAGTTCTCGGCATTCTGCTGCACCGAGGCATTCAGCTCCTCCACCGAGGCACTGGTCTCTTCCACGCTGGCAGCCTGTTCCGTTGCGCTCTGGCTGATGGATTGGGAGGTCGCCGCCACCTCGTGAGAGGCGCTGGAGAGGGAGTCAGCACTGGAGAGGACGCCCTGAATACTCTGTTTGAGTCTGGCGACCATCTCCGCCAGCGCCGTCAGCAGCTGACCGGTCTCATCTTTGGCATCCGTTTCGATATGGGCAAGCAGATTACCCCGTGCCACCTCGCGGGCGACCGTCAGTGCTCGGTGCAGGGGCGTGCTGATACTGCGGGTGATGATCCAGGCAAGCAGCACCGCCAGCGCCAGGACGGCAAGAGTGATAATGAGAACCAGGCGTTGTGTCTCCACACCACTCAGTCGCATCTCCTCCTCTATCTGCCCGGTGGCCGATTCTATTCCCGCCACCAGCTTATCCAGCAACTGCTGCACGCTATTCAGTGCCGGCGTTGTCTCTTGGTGGTAGATCCTGTCCGCCTTGAGGGTGCTGGCAATCTCCCGGGCTGCCACCTCACGCATCTGAGCCAGGATATGTTGCACGCCCTTTAGCGCCGGTTCTGTCTCGCTGACATATACGGCCTGTGCCTCCCCATGTCTCTCCTCAGCGAGCGAGCGGCTGATGCTGCGGCCGGAATCGTGCAGCCGCCGATGGGGCTCATGTAGCTGATCCATAAGCCCGGCCATCAGGGGGGTATCCTCTCGAAGGCTCATGGCGTAATCGCTGGAGAGAAACCTCCCCAGGCCACAGAGACTATGGTCGAGCTGGATATCGAGTCTGTCGGCCTTGGTCAGCAGCGCTCCTTGGGTTTGGGAGAGCCAGACCACATGATCCCGTTCCAGTTTCAGCAGCTTCTCCGGCAGCGTTGGATCTATCTCACGCCACACCTCTTTTATCCGTCCAGCGGATTTATGCAGTTGCTGGTGGGGCTCGTCGAGGCTATCCAGAGCCCCCCTCAGTTCAGGATGTTCAGTGGCCATGTGTTCTCGCTGCTCACTGTAGTACCACCTTCCTAATGCGCACTTGGTGTGATCGAGCTGTATATCCAGCTCTGTCACATGCTCATCGTGGATATAGTCGCTCAGCTTAGCGGCCCAATTCAGGTGGTCCACCTTCCGCATGAGCAGCTCTTTTTCAAGAGTGTTTGCGGCCGCCACCTGATCGCCATCATCAAGGATCAGGTCTATGCTGCTGATGGACCAGGCGGCCATCAGCAGCAGCAGGAGTACGACACCACCAAAGCCGACGGCGAGCTTGCTGCCGATTTTAAGATTTTGCCATTTCATTTCCATACCTCCCCAAGGAGTCCTAGCTTCAGTTCAATTTACCTTGTCCCGCTTCTTTCCTGCCCGGCCCCTGCCGCTTGGCGATTCGCGTCAGCGATGGCACATCCAGGATCATGGCCACCTCCCCGCTACCCAGGACCGTCGCCCCGCTGATACCTTCAAGCCGTTGGAATATGCTCCCCAGCGGTTTGATCACCGTCTGCAATTCACCGTATAGCTCATCGACTACCAATCCGGCACGCTCTCGTCCGCAGCGCACCACCACCGCTGCCAGCCATGGAGAGCGAAGCGAAGGCTGGTAATCCCCGGTAGCCGTGAGGCCGCACTGCTTACCCGTCGTGCGCGCAGCGCGCCAGAGGGGAAGCAAAGTAGGCATCCGAACACGGCGTCCAGTCAATGGGAACTGACTGCGAAGCGGTAACGAGCTTGCGATGTTATCGCGTAGCGGTCAGTGACCAGGACGGCCGGGGCACTAATAGGTTGTCGAAGGCCGAGTTGATTTTGGGGACTGGGATGTCCCAAAATCTTTCACGAGGTCGAAGACTCGCTTAGATGCTCTCCCGCTGTATTGGCCTTTCGCCCTCAGCCTCGCACTCGGCCAAGGACTGGCCGAGGAACTCCCGCAGCCGGATATAGGGGAGCACCTCTTCATGCAGGCTCATGTAGTTCTGCTCGACGAACTCCACCGGAGACTCGTCCGAGAGCTCCACGCACTCGGCCACCATACTCAGGGGTATCACATAGTGCTCATTCCCCACACCCACCATGAACCCATCGATGATTGCCAGAGTGAGGGGCATGCGGATCTCAACCTTGATCCCCTGGTCCTTCTCGCTGAAGAGTTCGACGGAGCCCCGCAGGGCCTCTATGTTCTGCTTCACCACATCCATTCCCACTCCCCTGCCTGAGAGTGTGCTGACCTGCTGCTTGGTGCTCAGGCCAGGTGCGAATATCAACTGAAAGATTTCGCGGGATGAGAGGTTCTGTTCACTGCCAACCAGTCCCGCCTGCTGCGCCTTGGCAAGAATTGTCGCGGCATCCAGCCCCTTGCCGTCATCGGAGATCTCGATCACCACGCTGCCTGAGTCGTGATACGCATTGAGGTGTATTACACCCTTCCCTGGCTTACCAAGGCGTTGGCGGGTCTCCGCATCCTCGATGCCATGGTCCATGGCATTGCGCACCAGGTGCATCAGGGGGTCGCTGATCTGCTCCACCAGGGTCTTGTCCAGTTCGGTCTCACCACCACTGATCTGCAGCTCGGCCTCCTTGCCCAACTCGTTGTTCAGATCCCGCACCACCCGGCGATAGCGGCTGAAGGTGTCACCGATGGGCACCATGCGCAGTTGCAGGGTGCTTTCACGGATCTCGCTCACCAGTTTCTCCAGCTCACCTGCAGCCTCCTCGATATCCCTGAGGCCATGCTGTTTGGCCAGCATCCCGACGCCTGCATTTGCGATTACCAACTCCCCCACCAGGTTGATCAGGCTGCCAAGGCGAGCTGAATCGACCCGAATGAAAGCGGCACTCTTCTGGGCGGACTTGGCTACAGGCCTGGGAGACTCCACTCTCTTTTCCTCCTCCTCCCGGGAAGGCTTGGGTTGCGCTAGCGGCCCCTGCGTTGGGTCAGTGATGAAGCCGTGTTGCAGCAACAGGGGTTGGAACTCCTGCTGTTGCTCCGAAGGCAACTCCTCGAGCAACGCCTCGCAGCGCGCTAGGCTATCCTCTGGTCCAAACAGTTCCACACGACAATCCTGCCCGGCATAGTCAAATATCTCCCGGATGTTCTGTTTACTTACTCTGCTCTCAAAGATGAGTAGAAAGTCCAGGTAACAACTCTCCATATTAGGGGCTGATTCAACCGGGAAACGCTGATCCAGCACAAGGAGACTAATGATCTTTCCCATGGTTGATAGATGGTGGAGGAAGGAGAGGGGGTCGATACCGTTGTGGTAGGCGTCTTCAGTGAACGTGAGAGACAGGCACCAGATATTTCCTGCCGCTGCAGGTCGCTGCGGCTCTGTTTTCGTGGACACATCCCCAGCTTTCTGATCGCTCTGGATGCCAGCAGTGGTGGCTGAGCCATCGAGCCTGGCAATCAGTTCGCGTCCATCTTCCAGCATCTCCTCACTGACAGAGGGCGTTCCACCACTCAGGCTCTGTTCCAGCAGGAGAGCTACGTGGTCCTTGCAGAAGAGCAGATTGCCGCACAAGTGGGAATCAATAAACCTTTTACCGCTGCGTATCCCCTCAAGCCTGGACTCGACTTGGTGGGCAAAAGAGGAGATGTCATCAAAACCGAATACGCCTGCCGATCCCTTGATCGTGTGCATGGCGCGAAACAGGAGATTGATCTGCTCCAGATTTTTCGGATCCGACTCCAGCACCAACAGTGCCTGCTCCATGTCGTTCAACAGATCCCTGCATTCCTGAACAAAGACTTGGGCGGCCGGGTCCAGATCTGCATTTATTCCGGATTCTATAGTTGAGGTGGCTCCCGATTGCCGGGAGGCGTCTTCAACGAGCGCTGACGAAGGGTAGGCTTCCACTTCAGCTACCGGAGTTGGAACCCCCGGAGTATGCGCAGTCTCTTCCTCTTCTGTCCGGCTGCCTGGGTTGGTCAATTGATCTATCAGTTGCAGGCTCTTTTCATCGGCTGTACCGAGATCACTCTCGGCAGCGCCATCAACACTCTGTGCCAACAGAAGGGCAATATGGTCTTTACAGGAGAGCAGGAGAGCTATTAGATTGACATCGACCCTGCGCTCGCCAGATCTGACCAGCTCCATGGCACTTTCCATATGGTGGGCGAATTTGGAGAGACGGTCGAAGTCAAAGACGCCAGCGGAGCCCTTGATTGTATGTATCGCCCGGAACAGTGCGTTGACCTCTTCCTGATCGTTAGGATTTGCCTCCAGGTTCAGCAGGGTGGACTCTATCTGCTCCAGCAGTTCATTACACTCCTGGACAAAAGACTGGATTAGTTGACTCATATCCATCAGGTTCACCCAGCCGGAGGCAGTCCCAGTGATCGGCGAAGAGCAGTTGACAAGTCAATAAGTGCCAGGAGTTCTGGTAGGGCTGGCCCCGGCTGGGCAGTCGTTAGAGCCAGATCCCTCATTTTCGACTCCTTTACCACCAGCAACAACAGCTGCAGGCCGGCGCAATCTATCTGGGACACCTGGCTCAAGTCCAGTTCCAGTGGTTGCCCCATATCCAGGGCCGACAGCAGCGACGTCCATAGAGATGACACCGTGTAAACGGTCATCTCATTTAAGATTCTTATCTTCGTCACCCCTGCGCCATGGATTGTGTCCAGATCCAACTTAGGTCCCTGGTGATCAGATATACCCTTGAAATTGTCTTTTGCGACCCCTTATAACTTTAGATCGGCCCACAGCTGATAACCTTTAGCTTCAAACTCGAATATGGGCGGCCGTGTCAACGGACAATGATTCGCCGGCTATCATGTTGCGGGATGGTTTCTTACGAGAAGAAGCGCCCAAAGATGATGGGCTTCTTCGTTGGGTCGTGATGGAAATATTGAAAGGGCAGGCTGATCCACAACAAGTCAATCAGTTGTTGCGGGAGAAGCTGTAGAGAGGTCCTTCCGGTACTTTCTAATGTAGCCCGTGCCGGTGCGTAAAAGTGGCGGCAGGCTGTCAGCTATCAACGGCTGATTCGATAACCACCTGATTACGACCGTGGTTCTTAGCGTAGTAGAGGGCGTTGTCGGCGCGCTCGACCAATTCGGTAGGGGTGTCACCGGGACGGAATAGCGCCACACCGGCAGAGATGGTGATCTGACCGATCGGTGTTTTGCTCTTGCTGTGAACCAAACTGGTGTCGGCAATGGTATTGCGGATATTTTCCGATAGAGCCACTGCACCTGCTGTTTCTGTTTGCGGCAGCAGCAGGGTGAACTCTTCACCGCCGTAGCGCGCGGCGGTATCTCTGCCCTTGGTACTCTTCTTCAGCGTATCGGCAACAAAACGTATCACCTTGTCACCCACCAGATGTCCGTGGGTATCGTTGACTTTTTTAAAGTGGTCAATATCCAGCATTACCAAACAAAACTTAGCACCCTCCTCTTCTGTGGCTGCGGCGATAGTATCTTCCAGGGTTTCGAAGAAGACTTTCCTGTTTGACAGTCCGGTCAGTGGATCGGTAGAGGCCTGTTGCCGTACCTGATTCAGCTCCTTGCGGAGGGTGTTCATCTCCTCACTTTTGTGGTCAAAATCGCGCTGGATTGTCTCCACCGAACTTCTCATCTGGCGGGTCTCATCCAGTACCGCACTCATCAGTCCAAGCACATCCTGCAGTGAGTTGGCACTACCGCAACTGTTGTTGAACTCCTCCAAAACATGGCTGTAACGGTCGGTGTCTGCACTGGTGTCACGTAGTGAGCTCGATGTCTCAATGAGCGTTTTCTGCATCTTTTGACGCATATGCTGCAGGCGATCAAGATTATATTCAGAGATATAGTTGTTGAAGAGGGTGTCGTTGATGGTCGTGGAGAAAGAACCCTCCGCTTGGCGCAGTTCGTCGATGCGCTCGGTCAATGCCGGCTTGTCACCGCTGGCATAGTGGAACCAGACCGCATAGTTCTCCGGGGTTGCGGGAATACCGTATTTACTCATCAGCGGCAGGGTCAGACGCAGTATCTCTGCGTTGGTATCGGGTTCTGAACCTGTCTGTTTATCGTGGGTAGTCAAAGGATTTCCTACTATTACGTGTCTTCTATGGATTCTAGTACAATATCGTCCATTATCCGGGAAAGTTTAGGTGCCCGAGCCAATCGGGAGATGGGTTTTGTGGTGCCCCGGACAGTTGTTATTGGTCTCGGGTGATGTGAGCCGGTATCAGGTTATGCCGGGTGCCCCTCCCTGGTGAATTTTATTGACCAGATCATTTTTCTCCTCCGTCGCTTGTACCAGGCGACGTGCTATCTCCGCCAACTTACAGCGTTCAGAGCGTGCGTAGGCGCGCAGTGTCTCGAAGGCCATCTGCTCGGTGACATGGAAACGCTCCATGTAGATGCCGATGGCGACGCTGATCTCCCGGCTGCGTTTGATGGCGCTGGTGAGATTGTTTTCATTCTCGTGCAGGCGTTGGAGGTCGGCTGAGCGCTCAAGTGCAGCTTCGATGGTGGGGATGAGTTGGTGGGTATCCACCGGCTTTACCAGATAACCGAGCGCACCCTCTTTTGTGGTGGCTTCCACCACTTCCCTGTCTGAGTAGGCGCTGAGAAAGATGGAGTCGATACCGGCTTGCTCACGCAGCATACCGGCCGCCTCTATGCCCTGAATTCCGGGCATTCGGATATCCAGAATTGCCAGGTCAGGCGCTTCACTGCAACCGAGTCTGACGGCCTCTTCGCCACTGGATGCGGCTATTACCTCATAACCCGCCTGTCGTAGGCCCTTGGTCAGGGTGGTAAGTATCAGAATGTCGTCATCGGCGACAAGAATTCTATAGCCTGTCATTATTGTTAGATCTCGAAACTGGCTTGTCTTATCCCTTTACCGCAGCAAACGGTTTCCCGGGAGGAGCGGGATTATATTCTGCTGTACACCAGACTATATCCTGATTACCCCTGAAACTCAGCCGGAAATGAACGCGAATAAACGCGAATATGGCGCTTCACGGATAAATTGTCTGGATGTTGTACTCAAATAATCACCAAGGGCATGTTCGGACGCTTTGTAATATGGGGAGCATTTTATATATTTGCGTTCATACGCGTTTATTTGCGGCCAAAATTGACTCATTTTCTTCTATCAGTGGCTGAGCGGGGGTAATCAGAAACTATATTGGAGCATCGCCTTTCGATTATAAGGAGAATCTTACGATTAAACCAGGCCTGGAATATGGGATTATTCCGGGATCTGTGCCATTGCCACGGTGTAAGTTTTTCCCTGTTTCAGCTTCTTGTAGTTGCCGAACACTTCTATAAACGCCTTCTGGATGAATTTTCTCAGACCTGAAATAGTAACCACGTAGAAGCGTCCACCGGGATTCATTCGCTCCAAGGCATCATAGAAGTAGAGATAGTAGAGCTCTTTACCGGTTTTGGCCGGCAAGTTGGATACGATCAGATCAAAGCTCCGGTCACCCACTTCGGAGAAGCCATTGCTAAGAATTACCTCGGCGTTGTTGATCTGATTCAACCCGGCGTTTTTCCTGCTGTACTCAACAGCGACGAAGTCCTTGTCTACCAGAAGACTATGCCCCTGTGGTGCCAGCTTTGCCAGGGTCAGGCCCAGGGGGCCATAGCCGCAGCCGAGATCCAGGGTGTCATCGCTCTCGTTGACCTCCAGGTAGTCGAGCAGCAATAGGCTCCCCTCGTCGAGATTTTTTGGCGAGAAGAGTCCCCAGGTGGTGTGATAAGTGAGGGTATGCCCTCTAGCCTCCCCGCTGAAAACGAGATCTTGGCGCAATTTGTTCAGGTAGTTTCGTTTTGCCTGATCTATTTTTGGTGCGGTCATGGTTTTTCCTGGTTGTTTCTCAATTAGTTACCTGGCTCCGAGGCATGTTCTTCGCGAACAAGCTCGCGCCTACAATCGACTTCGGGATTATTGTGCAGAACCATTATTGTTCCTGATTAGCACGAATGTTCAGCTATCGAATAAGCACCCGATGATCGCACTCGTAGGAGCGGCTTTAGCCGCGATCCATGCTTCGATTTGGCACTGATCGCGGCTAAAGCCGCTCCTACGGTCTCTTAGCTGAACATTCGTGCTAATCAAGTTATTGTTTATACTCTGCCGCCACAGGTTGGGCAGGCGGGATCAGCTTTCAGCTTCAGGCTGCGCCACTGCATATCCAGGGCATCGAGCAGTAGCAAGCGCCCCGTCAGTGGTTCACCGGCACCGGTAAGCAGTTTGATGGCCTCTGTTGCCTGGATGCTGCCAATGATTCCTACTACGGGTGCCAGGACGCCGTTTTCAGAACAGGTCTCTTCCTGTTCTCCACTTCCGCCGTAGAGGCATCGGTAGCAGGGGTCACCGGGCTTTCCGCTAAAGACGGAGACCTGCCCTTCCATCCTGATGGCGGCCCCTGATACCAGCGGTATTTCAGCGGCTACGCAGGCGTCGTTGATCATAAAACGGGTAGTGAAGTTGTCGGTACCATCGATCACCAAGTCGGCCTTGGCAACTTCGGAGGCAAGCTCATCTTCTTCCATCAGTCGGCTTATGGTCTCTATTCTGCACTCGGGATTGATCGCTTGCAGACTTTTGCAGGCAGACTCCACCTTCAGTTCACCGATTCTGTCGGTGGTGTGGATGATCTGGCGTTGCAGGTTGCTTAGGTCCACCTTGTCGAAGTCAACAAGCACCAGCTCACCGACGCCTGCGGCCGCCAGGTACATTGCGATGGGTGAGCCCAACCCTCCCATGCCGATGATCAGCACACGGGATTGCAGCAGTCGCTCTTGGCCCTCGATACCGATGGAGGGAAGCATGATCTGGCGGCTGTAGCGCAGTAGTTGGTTGTCGTTCATTAAAATCTTAAGTTGTCAGTTGTCAGTTGTCAGTTGTCAGTTGTCAGTTGTCGGCCGATGAGAGCAGGTGTTATTTCTGGCCGATGGAGTTTAACAAACTCCTAAGTTGGAGGCTTCATCCCCTCTGTGACACGCTCTCTCCCGCCAAGATCACGATGGGTGATAATACCCAGGAAACCACCATCTGCCATCAGTTGCCTCACGGCAGCTCCCTGATCCGGGCCGTGCTCCAGTAGCAATCTGCCTCCGGCTAGGAGGTGTGCAGGTGCCTGGTTGATGATTTGGCGTATATCGCTGAGACCGTCACTACCGGCGGTAAGTGCCCTCTGCGGCTCCCAGGGGAGACCGTTAAGCTCCAGATGCGGGTCGCCCTCAGCGACATAGGGAGGGTTGCTCAATATCAGATGGAACTGTTCTCCCTCAGGCAGTGCTTGGCACCAGCTCCCTTCTGCTGAGCGTGTATTTGTCAGATTGAGTCGTTTGAAGTTTCTCTCGGCAACCGTCAGTGCTGTGGCAGAACTATCGCATGCGATAACTTCAGACAGTGGGCGTTCACTTGCTATCGCCGCCGCGATGGCGCCACTGCCGGTACCCAGGTCGGCTAGATCAAAGTCCATGTCTGTCGGGATGAGTTCAAGTGCCCGCTCTACCAGGGTTTCTGTTTCCGGGCGTGGAATGAGTGTCTCCGGTGTGACCTCTAACTCCAGAGACCAGAACTCGCGCCTGCCGATGATGTAGGCGAGCGGTTTGCCGCTCCGGCGCTGTTCGATAAGTGTGTCGAGTCGGCTCAGTTGGTCGGGTGCCAGTTCCTGCTCGGGCCAGGCAAAGAGATGACTGCGCGTTTTTTTGAGTACCTCGGCAAGTAGCAGCTCCGCCTCCAGTCTCGCTTCGCTTTCAGCTATCTGACCAAGTGCCATGGATGCCTGCTTGAGAGTGTCGGCTATGGTCTGCCGCTGTGTTGTCACGGGCCTGCTTAGCCGTCGCTGTTGGCCAGGTCGGCAAGCAACTCAGCCTGATGTTCCTGGGTCAACGGGGTAATGACCTGCTCCATGGCGCCCGTCATCACATCATCCAGCTTGTAGATCGTCAGGTTGATACGGTGGTCGGTGATACGATTCTGCGGGTAGTTGTAGGTACGGATACGCTCTGAGCGATCGCCGCTGCCAACCTGCAGTTTACGCGCCGCCGCCTGCTCGCTGTGCTGCTGTTGCTGTAGCCCTGAGAGCAGTTTTGCCTGTAGTAGAGAGAGTGCGCGCGCCTTATTTTTGTGTTGCGAGCGTTCATCCTGACACTCCACCACAATACCGGTGGGGAGGTGGGTGATGCGGACCGCCGAGTCAGTTTTATTGACGTGCTGGCCACCGGCACCGGAGGCGCGGTAGGTGTCTATTCGCAGGTCATTGGTGTTGATATCGACTTCGTCGATAGCATCAGCTTCCGGCAGGATGGCAACGGTACAGGCGGAGGTGTGAATGCGCCCCTGAGACTCAGTTTCAGGAACCCGTTGAACGCGGTGTGTGCCCGACTCGAACTTGAGATGTGAGTAGACATTGCGACCGCTGATGCGGCTGATGATCTCCTTATACCCCCCCTGATCGCCCTGGCTCTCGCTAATTGTCTCTGTCTGCCAACCCTGCTGCTCGGCGTAGCGAAGGTACATGCGTAGGAGGTCGCCGGTGAAGAGGGCTGCCTCGGCACCGCCGGTACCGGCACGGATCTCAAGGAAGATGTTGCGCTGGTCGTTGGGGTCGGCGGGGAGGAGCAGTAGCTGCAGTTCCGGCTCCAGTGCTTGGCGTGCCTCCTCTGAGGTCGCGATCTCCTCTTTTGCCAGATCTGCCATCTCCGGGTCGTCGAGCATCTCGCGGGCAGCTGCGATCTCCTCTTCCAGTGACTGGTAACGGTGGTAACAGCTGACCACGGGTTCCAGTTGGGCGTACTCCCGGCTTAGGCTGCGAAAGCGATTCTGCTCCCCCTGGATCTGTGGGTCCGCGAGTAGTGCCGTGATCTCTTCGAATCGTTCGGCAAGCTGTTCAAGCTTGCCGTGAATAGATGGCTTCATTCGTTGATTTTGAACAGGGTGTTTGCCGCATCCAGCAGTTCCGAATGGCCATCAAAACCAGCCTGACGGATCTGTGTGCTTGGGGTGTGCAGTAGTTTATTGGTCAGGGTGTGTGCGAGGTATTGCAGCGCCTCTTCTGCGCTTTTTCCGTTCTTAAGTTGCTTCAGCGCACGCTCCAGCACTTCATCACGGGTGATTTCCGATTGGCGGCGATAGCCCTGAATAGTACCCACAGCGTCCAGTGAGCGTAGCCAGCCCATAAACTCTTCGACATGGAAATCGATGATCTCCGTTGCCTGCTCGGCTGCCTCCTGGCGGGAGCGCATGTTCTCTTCGATCACCTCCTGCAGGTCGTCAACCGTGTAAAGATAGATGTCACTCAGCTCTGCTACTTCAGCTTCAATATCTCTCGGAACGGCGATGTCTACCATGAACATCGGGCGATGCTTGCGTTTTTTCAGTGCACTCTCAACGGTGCCTTTGCCTACTACAGGCAGCGGGCTGGCGGTAGATGAGATGACAATATCCGCCTCTGCGAGGTGGGCGGGAATTTCCGTGAGAGCGATGGCGTAGCCGCCAAACTGGTTGGCCAGATTATGAGCACGCTCAAGGGTACGATTGGCAACGATGATGCGCTGTATCCCGTGTTGGCTAAGGTGGCGGGCGGCCAGCTCGATAGTTTCACCGGCACCGATCAGCAGTGCGGTCTGCTGGGTTAGGTCGCTGAAGATCTGTCGCGCCAGGCTGACGGCGGAGAAGGCAACGGAGACCGGGCTGTGACCAATGGCGGTATCGGTTCGTACCTGCTTGGCTACAGAGAAGGTGTGCTGGAACATACGGCCTAACAGCTTGCCCGTGGTACCGGCATCGCCGGCGGTTTGGAACGCCTGTTTCACCTGTCCCAGAATTTGCGGTTCACCGAGCACCATTGAGTCGAGGCCGCTGGCAACCCGTAGTAGATGGCGCACAGACTCCTGCTCTGTGTGAGAATAGAGATAGGGTGAGATGGTCTCGAGTTCCAGCCCGTGGAACCGGCTGAGCCAACTGCTGACATCTTCCCGCTCCGCGCCCTGTAGGTTGCAGTAAAGCTCTGTTCTGTTGCAGGTGGAGAGAATGGTGGTTTCCGTCACTCCCGGTAGCTCAGCGAGATTGCGCAGGGCGGCAACAATGATGTCAGGCCCAAAAGTGAGGCGCTCACGTATATCGATGGGGGCTGTTTTGTGGTTGAGTCCGAGAGTGAGCAGTGCCATAGGAGTCGTGTTTAGCGCGCAATATGATATCTGCCGGAATCAGTGGTCGTTTGTAACGGCCAATACGTTCTCCTCTTCACCAGAGTGGCGGGGTCAGAAGAAATATCTCCGGAATAGTATCGTCTTTTTGCTGCAACCTCTGGCGGTGTAGGAAGGTGAAATTTTGAATTATCAAGGGCTTAAATACAAGGGGGACTTGGCTTATAGCGACCAATGCCATAAGAATTTTTGTCGTATGAGTGCCGGTTATGCTGGATGTTTTGTTCGGAAGCCAGCTGTAACAGATTGATATTATAGGGTTATTATTTACTATCTCGGCATGCTCGCCTTGGTGTTATGGGTTCGGTTACCATGAGCAATTCGTCAGGTTTGTCGTGGGTTACAGGGAAACTAATGCAGTTGATATTCAAATTCGTAGTGGTGTTGCTTTTTATTGTAGTTGTTGTCGGCTGCGAAAGCATGCAAAAAACGCCGGTCAGTGAGACGGCTGATGCTGAGCCGGCGGTGATGCCGTTCACTCCCGCGCCCCCGCCTGTTGAAGAGCTGACGCCACAGATTGTGTTTGACACCCTGGTGGGGGAGGTGGCGGCCCAGCGTGGAGATCTGGTTCTTGCCTACCATCATCAGATGGAAGTGGCAATGGCGGCAGGCGATGCCAAATCGGCAGAGCGTGCTACTCGGGCCGCCCTTCATATGAAAAAAAATGAACTGGCTGAAAAGGCTGCGGTGCAGTGGGTTCGGCTGGCGCCAAATGATATTTCCGCACGGCAGCTGTTGGTGATGTTGCTGCTGCAGCAAGATAGTGAAGCGGATGTGCTGGAGCATCTGAAGGCAATTGTCAGGATCGGCCAAGCCAAGGGCGATAACGGTTTTTTAAGTGCTACAGCCGTAGTCAGTCGGGATCTGGGGCATGGTGAGTCGATTGCATTGATGCGCCGATTGGTCGCTGAGTTTCCGGGTGACCCCTGGGGGCGCTACGCTCTGGCGCTGACAGCCATGATGCATAAGGATTATGACACCGCTGAGATCGAGGCGAAGGGACTGCTCGATCAGCGCCCGGATTGGATCAAAGCGTACCTGGTTTTAAGTCGTATCCATGTCGCCAGGGAAGATAAGGAGGCTGCAAAGGCGCTACTGGCCGATGCGGTCGGGCGGTTCCCTGAAGAGCCGCTGTTGCTTGCGGCTTATGCACGCATCTTGATAGATGTGAAGGAGTTGGAATCGGCACACTACCACTACCGTAAGCTGTGGGAAATGGAGCCGGATAATGAGACGGCAAACTACTGGCTGGGTGTTTTGAGCCTGGAGATGGAGCGTGGCGAAGAGGCGAGGGGCTACTTCGAGAAACTGATCGCTTTGGGAAAACGCAGTGATGTGGCTACCTATTTTCTTGGGCGAATCGAGGAAGATGCATCACAACCTGATAAGGCGATCGACTGGTATCGTAAGGTACACAAGGGTGAGTTTTTTCATGATGCCCAGATCCGGATTGTTCGCCTGCTGATCGAAAGTGACCGCATGAAAGAGGGGCGTGAGTGGCTTCAGCGGTTGCGGATCCGCATGCCGGAGCAGGCGGTTCGCCTCTATCTGGTAGAGGCGGAAATTCTGCGTGAGCAGAATGCATTTGCCGAGGTGATGGCGCTCTATGATGGAGCGCTGGAGGCGTATGCGGACAATGAGGACCTACTTTATGCCCGGGCGCTTTTCGCCGTCACCCAAGGGCGAGTCGATATCCTTGAGGCTGATCTTAGAAAGGTCATTGCCGGCAATCCGGAGCATGCCGATGCTCTTAACGCCTTGGGCTACACCCTGGCTGACAAGACCGATAGGTATCAGGAGGCTTTGGCGCTGGTTCAGCAGGCGCTTAAGCTGAAGCCCGCCGCCCCCTCCATTCTCGATAGCATGGGGTGGGTGCAGTTTCGACTGGGCAATCACAGCCGGGCGTTAGAGTACCTCCAGCGCGCCTTCGATCAGCTGCAGGATCAGGAGATAGCCGCCCACCTGGGAGAAGTGCTTTGGGTGATGGGAGAGCAGGAGAGAGCCAAGGCGGTGTGGCGGCAGATACTCGAGAAAGAGCCTGAGAGCCACCATATTCTGGATACAATGCGCCGTCTGCTGCCATGAGTGGTATGGATAGTACCGATTGGCCGGCACCGGCAAAACTGAACCTGATGTTGCGGATCGTGGGGCAACGTGACGATGGTTACCACCTGTTGCAGACCGTATTTCAGTTCCTCGATAAGGGAGACAGGCTGGGATTTCGTTTGCGTGATGATGGGAAAATTGTTCGCCTGAGAGAGGTTCATGGTGTAGCGGCAAACGATGACCTGGTGGTGCGGGCGGCGCGGCTGCTCCAGGAGCATGCCGGCGTCGGATATGGCGTCGATATCCTGCTGGACAAACGACTCCCCATGGGGGGTGGGCTTGGTGGTGGCAGTTCTGATGCCGCCACCACCCTGGTTGCACTGAATCATTTGTGGAAAGTGGGTCTGGATTTTAGCCAACTCACAGAGTTGGGGCTCTCTCTGGGGGCGGACGTCCCTGTATTCATCCACGGTGAGGCCGCCTGGGGTGAGGGGGTGGGGGAGCGGTTGCAGACTCTTGTTCTGCCTGAACCCTGGTATTTGGTGATTATTCCACCCTGCCACGTCTCTACTGCAGATGTTTTTACAGATCCGCAATTGACACGAGACTCGCCACGGATGAAAATAGCCGACTTTCTTGCCGGAAGTGCCCGCAACGACTGCCTTGATGTGGTGGTTAAAAACTACCCTGAGGTGGCGGCTGCGCTGGAGTGGCTTGGGCAGTATGCCGAGGCTCGGCTGACGGGAACAGGGGCTTGTATTTTTGCCGCCTTTGAGTCAGAAGCCAGTGCGCAATCTCTGTTAGAGCGGTTGCCGGCCGGCAATCAGGGTTTTGTCGCCCGGGGTGTCAACCACTCCCCGCTCAAGGGTTGTCTGGAGTCCAGAGTGGCTGCCGGCGGCTAGGCAAGAACAGAGTTATTGGGGCGTCGCCAAGAGGTTAGGCATCGGGTTTTGATCCCGACATACGCAGGTTCGAATCCTGCCGCCCCAGCCATATTTAAGAGATTGTGAGTTTGGAAATCTGCTGCGGCAGAGAAAAGTTCACAGGCTCAGGGCGGCAGGGTTCGAACCGTAAGAGGTTCGACATCTCCGCGTAGCGGAGTGAACGTTGGCTGCAAGCCAGCGGCCCCGAAGGGGCGAAGGGCGTAGCCCTGAGTCATCCTGCCGCCCCAGCCATATTTAAGAGACTACGGGCTCAGAAATCTGCTGCGGCAGAGGAAAGTGCCCAGCCATATTTTGAGTGTCTGTTGAGGGTCTCGCGGTGTCAGCCAGCGGAATGATGGTATTTTCGGGTAATGCCAACCCAGAACTAGTGGCGGAGATTATCGGCCGCTTGAATCTGCCTCTGGGGCGGGCGGTCGTTGGTAGTTTCAGCGACGGTGAAGTGATGGCCGAAATACAGGAGAGTGTCAGGGGGCGGGATGTCTACGTTATCCAGTCGACCTCACAGCCGACCAATGACAACCTGATGGAGCTGCTGGTACTGATGGACGCCCTGCGCTGGAGTTCGGCAGGTCGTATCACGGCGGTCATACCCTACTTCGGTTATGCGCGTCAGGACCGGCGGCCGCGCTCAGCTCGAGTGCCGATCACCGCTCGTTTGGTGGCAAAGCAGCTGGCGGCCGCAGGGGCGGACCGCGTGGTGACGGTGGATCTCCATGCAGATCAGATCCAGGGTTTTTTCGATACTCCGGTAGATAATGTCTACGCCCTACCGATCCTGCTTGGAGACGTCTGGCGGCAGAAATATTCAAACCTGATGGTGGTTTCGCCCGATGTAGGTGGCGTGGTCCGCGCCAGAGCGCTGGCAAAACAGCTGGATGACGCAGATCTAGCGATTATCGACAAGCGCCGACCAAAGGAGAATGTCTCCCAGGTGATGAACATCATTGGTGATGTTGAGGGGCGCACCTGTGTGCTGATTGACGATATGGTCGACACGGCGGGCACCCTCTGTAAGGCGGCTCAGGCACTGAAAGAACACGGTGCTGAATGCGTGGTGGCCTACTGTACCCATCCGGTGCTTTCCGGCCCTGCGGTCGAAAACATCAATAGTTCCGTGTTGGATGAGCTGGTGGTTTCCAATACCATTGCGCTCCATTCTGAGGCGCAGATGTGCGATAAGATTCGCCAGATCAGCATTGCTGAACTGTTGGCCGAGACCATGCGGCGTATCGCTAACGACGAGTCAGTCAGCTCGCTGTTTATGGAGTGAAGCAACAATTTCTTTCCCCTTGACTGCACATAGTGGCAGTGGGTGGGATAAAACCAGCACCGCCATTTCTGGTCGCGGAATGGCGGTGTATTTATTAACAGATGATTTGGAGAAAATCATGGAAAATGCATTTGAAGTAGAAGCGCAGCCGCGCACTGACACAGGGAAGGGTGCGAGCCGCCGCCTGCGTCAGGCCGGTCTGGTCCCAGGTATTGTTTATGGTGCTCATCAGGATCCTGAGATGATCAGTGTGGTTCACACTGATCTGCTTCGGCGTCTGGATAATGAGGCGTTTTACTCCCGCATCCTCGACTTGAAGATTGACGGTAAGAGTGAGCAGGTCATTCTTAAGGATCTGCAGCGCCACCCTGCCAGGCCTTATGTCGTACACGCTGATTTCCTGCGTGTCAGTGCTACAGAGAAGCTCAAGACCCGTGTGCCCCTGCACTTCATAGGTGACGATCTGTCGCCTGGCTTGAAGGCTGGAGGTGCTATCTCTCGCCACGTCACTGATGTTGATGTTAGTTGCCTGCCGGCTGATCTCCCTGAGTTCATCGAGGTTGATGTGTCTGCTCTGGAGATAGGAGATAATATCCTGTTGTCCGGTCTGTCACTGCCCTCAGGTGTCGAGCTTGTTGCTCTGGCACAGGAAGGTGATCACGACGTACCTGTCGTCTCCGTCCACGTAATGCATACTGGTCCTGATGAGGAGGACGAGGCCGTGGGTGAAGCGGATGTAGTGGGTGAGGCGGGTGAAGTGGACGAAGCGCCGGCGTCCTAATTTCTCAATCCGGCAGTGGGCGGGGGGGCTTTCTCCCCCGCCTGCTGCACACACAAAAATGTCATCTCCAATTCGTCTTATCGTTGGCCTGGGCAATCCGGGTGCAGAGTATATCGATACACGCCACAATGCAGGCTTCTGGTTTATTGACCAGCTGGCACGGCGGCATGGTGGTACCTTCAAGGCGGAATCCAAGTTTCATGGGCACTGCTGTCGTATTCGTGCCGGCAGACATGAGTGTTGGCTGCTGAAGCCGACCACCTTTATGAATCGCAGTGGACAGTCAGTCTCCAGCCTCGCCAACTATTTCAAAATCCCGCTGGAGGAGATCCTGGTGGCTCATGATGAGCTGGATATGGCGCCCGGTGTCATTCGTCTGAAACAGGGTGGAGGGCATGCGGGTCATAATGGTCTGCGTGACATCATGAGTGCCATGGGCGGAAGGGACTTCTGGCGTCTGCGTATTGGTATCGACCACCCGGGAAACGCCAAGCAGGTCGTGAACTATGTCCTTGGGCGGCCGAGCCGCGACGATGCGGATGCGATTGCCGGTGCAATCGATGAAGCGGAGTCCGCTGTTGCTGATCTCCTTAATGGTGAATTTCAGCGGGTGATGCACCGGTTGCACTCGGGGCGATAGCAGTAATTAGTTCTCGGTGAATGATAAAACTCCCATACAGCCCCGCTCTATGGGAGTTTTGCTTATATGGCTCACTAAGATAGGACGCTACACTAGCCATCTGAGATGGTGGTACCCGCTCTGACGACAGTTAAGTGTTAAGGATAACCATAATATACCCTGCAAGATATGCCTATCATATTGAATTATTAGAAATTGCTGAATAATAGAAGTACTCGGTTCGGGCTTCTATTATCGTTCTAAAAGTGTTAGAAATACGGCACAAGAAAAATAGGAGCTGGCTTTTTATGACGGAAAAGCTGTCATCGCCATGCTTCAGGTCTCTTCTGAGACAACAATTTCATGGAGCTACAGACCCACAAGGACGATGCGTCGTGAGTCGGTAATGGCCAAAAACGCATCTATCCTCTGGCCTGTTTGTTTCTACTAAAATATAAGATTTCGCACGAAGCATAAAGCTTCGATCTGCGTACGATGTATCAAATGAGGATGGATGATGTTTAATAAGAAGCTTGGCGTAAAGGTGTTGGTTTGTGCGCTGTTTACCGCACCTGCTGTTTCCACCGCCGGAGTCTCTCCGGATCTCCCGTACCCCACCGGTGATGTGACTGCCGACCAGATTATCGATCAGGTCTACTTTGTAAACCACTTCTACGCATTGAAAAACTTTGCGATCACCAAAAAGGGGCGTGATATCACCGTGCTGGTGAGTAAGGCCCAAGGCAAAAAGCCCTCAACCAACACGCTCGAACGTTATCTCAATAATAACTATAAGGACGATGCGAAGGTACGCGCCAAGGATCTGGCTATCTTCCGCTCCGGTAAACTGAAGGGTACCGGTATGTTGATCACCGACTATGATGATGATGCGAAGAGTCAGTCCTATATGATCTGGCTGCCCGCACTGCGCAAGATTCGTCGCTTTGCACAACCGGCTCACGACGATGCCTGGGGTGGCACCGACTTCACCTTCGGCGATGTGGTTTTGCGTAAGCCGCACAACGAGACCCATGAGTTGCTGGGTAAGGCAACCTTCGAAGGTTGCCTGGGTGCCATGGATATCCCTGCAAATCAACGTTCACGCTATACCAAGAGTCTCCCTGAAGCGGCCTGTACACCGAAGGGCAAAGAGGTCTACAAGGTCAAGAGCACAACCAAATTCGAAAACTGGTGGTATGACAGTCGTATCAGCTACATCGATACCAAGACTTTTGCCGATTACCGCACCGAGTATTTCAAAGGTGGAGAGCAGGTCAAGGTTCTGGATCGTGACTGGAAGAGCCTGAATATGAGTGATCCGCGGGCACAGGCGTGGGGCTACTGGTATGGCAAGACTACAGCCACCGGCCATGAGACCTGGGCAGTGATCCCCGATAAAGTTGTCGTTTCCAACGGCGATTTCAAAGAGAAGTTGTGGACCGAGAAGACCCTGAGAAAGATCAAGCGCTAAGTGCAGGTCTGTGCAGCCCGCCCCTACCTGGGGGTTGCGGCGCACCCCGATATGTTTAGAGGATTTTTGATAATGTTTAAAAGAACCCACCTTTCCCTCGCTGTGGCGGCTTTACTGGTTTTGCCTGTCGCTGCAATGGCTGAGATCGAAGTCTCCGGCTACGTAAAAAATGAAACTTCAGCATTTACCAGTAGTGGTCAAATGACTGGTCAAGGCACAACGAGAACTGATACGACTACAGCGAACGATGCCGGCGACTTGATGAAGTTCGAAAACTCAGTTCGTCTATTCGTGAATGGCGATGTGGGCGAAGAGTCGTCCTTTCATGCCGACATCAACATGATTTACGATAGCAAAGGCGTGAATTCAGATTATAAGGGCCATAGGAATTACACCCAGAATGATTGGATTCGAGAGCTCTATGTGGACACGACTGCTGGTGACTGGGATTTCCGTATCGGTAAGCAGCAGGAAGTATGGGGTACAGCAGACGGTATCAAGTTGCTGGATATCATCAACCCTACTGATTTCCGTGAACTCAATCAGAACACCATGGAAGATGCTCGAATCCCGGTCTTTATGGTTAAGGGTGAAAGTGATGTAGGAGAGA
Source organism: Candidatus Sedimenticola sp. (ex Thyasira tokunagai) (assembly GCA_037318855.1). Lineage (GTDB taxonomy): Bacteria > Pseudomonadota > Gammaproteobacteria > Chromatiales > Chromatiaceae > Vondammii. Next base: position 479,159 of record CP134874.1, read on the forward strand.
ACGGCAACGTTCAGTTCGTCATATCCCAAGCAGAAGAGAACAAGATTGCAGGCTTGAATGCTAACGGCGACAGTGGCCATGCGTTCATTATGAAGGGTGTGGACTCCATTACCGGTCAAGTCAATGGTTTTCTGAATGTTGCACCAGAGCTAGCTACCGTTTCCGGTGCTTTTTTTGCCGCCTATGGCAGTGGCCCCGTCCTTAACAGCGTAGTAAATATGACGGTACAAAACTATGTTGACGGTGCAGGGGGTGGGTCGGCAGCTAATTTATTCGGCGTTGTAAGCGCAACAGGTGCAGTCACAAACCTAATGGATGGTACCAGTTGGGATCAGAGCGATCCAAACTCAGCCTTTGAGTACATGAGCAATGCATCATTCTCCACCTTCGACACCTTTGTTGGAGCCACCTCCACCTACAGAGTTGACCGACCTGATGACCCAGTGAATCTCGGACTTCGCTTTCGAAACAGCACTGATTCGGGGCTCAACTACTCCCTTAACTACCTCTATGCCTACGATTCTAACCCATCTGTCGGCATTCACTGGGAAAACAGCTCTGGAGAAAAGCTTAGTGTAGTTAAGAGCGTTACGAGTGGTATTACCACCGTCGATTTGCAGGACAGCTCTTCCAACACCTACGGTGGCGTCGCAGGCCTTGCGCCAATCCTGGTATTTGAGGAAAAGCACTATCGTAGCCACTATCTCGGTACCTCATTCGACACGGCTGTCGAAACTAAGGCGCTGGGACCAGTCGTCCTGCGTGGCGAGTTCCTCTACCAAAATGATGCTCGAGTCCCGGTCGTCAATCGTACCAATCTGGGGCATGGCGATCTCGTCGGAGGCCTGACCGTCGAAAAGGCCGACATGTTCAAGTATGTCCTTGGAGCGGACATTATGGTGGGAACAAACCTCATGATAAGCGGCCAGTTCATTCAGGCTATCAACCTTGATTTCGTCGATGACCGAAGCGGTTGCACTGAGGTGAACTGTGGTAGTTATACTGGTGATGCAGCGACACTCCATCTGACCAACGGCCTGCAGAAGGGTGAGGAGATCGATAATTTCTTGTCCCTATTCTTCTCCAAGCCCTTCGGTGAATCTCAGCTGGGTCGTTGGAACAATATCACTATCTATGAAGAGGGCGGTGGCTGGTGGAACCGTTTCGATGTGGAGTACTCCTTCAGTGACCAGTTGGTGGGTACGGCGGAGCTGAATACCTACTGGGGTGATGAGAACACCACTTTCGGTCAGTTCGAAGAGTCCTCCAATATTCAGCTTGGCATCAAGTATCTCTTTGATTAACGATCAGCGAATCGTGTGACATAAGAGAGGCGGTTGTAAGCTGAATGTTTACGGCCGCTTCTCTTTTTTTATTCAACAGGTTGTGTGACTGGATAAAGTCTCGCCTGCAGCCTGTGTCAAGTTGTCACCCTGTTTCTCTGCCGCTTTGTGTACCCAAGCTCCTGAGATAGAGATAAACCACTTATTCATAGGCGTTGAGTTAAATGAGCACAGTCGAAAAAAAGACAAAACTGGCGGAACGCTATGCGGATTTTGTAATCCGTTACCGCTTTGTGATATTCATTGCCCTGATTGTATCCACCCTGTTGGGTGCGCTGCAGATTCACAAGCTGGATGTTCGCAACGACCCCGATACCCTGCTGCCGCCGAGTAATCGCTATGTAGCGACCAATCTCTATGCTGAGCACAACTTCGGCATGGGTAATCTTATGGTGTTCGCCCTCAAAATCAATGAGGGGGATGATATCTGGCAGCCCTGGTTTATAAACAAGGTGCAGGAGATTCACCGTAAACTAGAGGCATTGCCCAATTCCCGTGCGGCAAACTTTATCGATATCGCTGCCCAGAAGATCAAATATATGGGCGCTGATGATAATGGTCTTGTATTCAAGCGCCTTATCCCAACCGAGGGGATCAGCGATGACCCGGAAAAGGCGAAGAAGCAGCTCGCCTTTCTGCGTGAGGGAGTAAAGAACAATCCAGTGATGGCACCCATGCTGGTGGCCATGTGGGATGAGAGTGGTAAGCGCTGTGCCTACGAGGATTACGATAAAGAGAGCTGTGTGGCCAAGGCCGCCTTTATCATCGCCGACTATGATGATGGGGTGAAAGAGGTCTATCTACCCTGGGTGCGTCAAGTGCGCGCCATGATGGATGAGTATGGTGAGGATGAGCGGATTGAGCTGCTGGTGGCGGGCGAGCCCTACTTCCTCGCCTGGATGCTGCAGGACCTGGTCAACAAGTGGTGGCTCTTCGTTATCTCCATTGTGATTGTGTTGATTGTATTGTGGGGAGAGTTCCGCGATTGGCGCGGGGCGGTGTTCCCGCTGCTGGGTGTCTGTATGACCATCGCCTTGACGCTTGGTCTGATGGGCTTCAGTCAGTTCAAGCTGACCACCATGATGGTGTTGACCCCTATGCTGCTGCTGGCTATCGGCATCGGTCACTCTGTGCAGGTGACGCGGCGATTTTTGCTCGAACATGCCGGGCATGGCGACTGTATGAAATCTGCGCGGATCGCCATAGCACACACTATGGTGCCGGCCACGCTCTCTATAGTTACGGATATGGTGGGTTTTGCCACCCTCGCCACGGTGGATATCTCTTTCTACAAAGCGTATGCCTATTTTGGTATGTTCGGTATGTTGACCCTGCTGATAACTACCACCACACTGATTCCTTTGCTGTTGACTATCTTCCCTCCACCCAAGGAGTTGTGTGACACCAAAGAGGGTCATTCATGGGAGAGTGCCGCCGGTGGTTTTATCTCAAAACTGGTTGTGGGTCCGGGAAAGTGGCTCCCTATTGGCTTTATTGCGGTCATTATGGCGCTGTCGGTACACTACACCGGGATCACCGACGGCGACTCAGATGATCTGATGCCGGGTGTTGAGAAGGGTATCAACTATGCCCGTGCCGCATTCAAAGGCAGCTCCGATACCTGGAAGGATCTGGAGAAGCTCAACGACATTATGCCGGGTGTTATCTCTGTCAGTGTACCGATTCGCGGCAAGGAGGCCCTGACGCCCGAGTGTGTGGATAACTATTATCCCGACGCTGTCTACGAAATTGAATCACGTGCTGAGCGTATGCAGCAGTGCTCGATACTCAAAGAAGAGATGGGGTGTTGGGATTCGGAGGCGTGTGGGGCTCAGGGCATTATGAATGATGCCGAGGTGCTGGCCGATATCGAGTCTATGGAGAACTGGATGCGTTCCCATGAGTATGTGGGCTATACCGGCTCCTATGCTCAGTATGTTCGTCTGGTGAATATGTTGCTGACGGCAGAGCCGGGTGAGAAGCCTGCGATCAAGGATCTGCGTATCCCAACCACAAAATACCTTACCGACATTGATCCTGATGATGACCGTGTGCCTGATGAGATAGTACAGATGTACAACGGTCTGCTGGAGACGATGACTTCGGCGGGGGAGATGGACTCCTTCGTGTCACCTGACTGGAATGAGGGCGTTATCCTCGGTTTTGTTAATACCATGCACCCGAAGGAGACCCACCAGGTGACCATGGATATTCAGCAATATATCGAGGATCATAAAAATGATCCCGGTTTCAGCAAGGTGAACTTCGGTTTGCGTTCCGGGCCGGTTGATGATCTTGCCGGTGATACCAATGAGCTCTCTGTGGAGGGTGCCGGCTATGTGCGTCCTGCTCTGGGTGGCTTTCTTGGTGCGACCGAGGCGACTCGCGAGGTGGCAATGGAGAACTGGCTGCTGAGTCCCCTGCAGACGGCGCTCGCCATTCTCGTTATTACGGCGCTGATGTTCCGCTCCCTCATGGTAGCCGGTATTTTGGTATCGACACTTTTCATCACTCTTTTTGCCCAGTATGGACTTGGTGGCTACTTCACCTCGGTGGGCAACTGGTCGGGCAATCTCGCCTTCCACCTGCTGGTGACGTTGAGCATCGCCATGGGGCTGGGTGTGGATTATGGGATCTATATGATCTCAAGGCTGCGGGAAGAGATGGCGTCGACCGGCGACAACTGGCATCAGGCGCTGCGTAATACCCTGAATACTACCGGTTCAGCGGTGCTTGTCTCCGTGGTGGTATTGCTGGGCAGCTTTATTCCTCTGTTGGGTACTGATTTGGCCAATACTTGGGGCTTGGGTATCTTTATTGGTGAAGCGCTTATCATTGATGTATTTACCGCCTTGATGCTATTGCCAATGCTGGTCTATTGGCTTAAACCAAAGTATGTGTTTGCCAATAAATAGCGGTTGTTCAGGGTTATAAGGTGAGACAAAAAGGCGGATTCAGTTGCTCCGCCTTTTTGTTTGTCCGCCGATGCTTGCAAACCAAGTCGTCACTGAAGCTGGGGCTATGGGCAGTGTGGTATTGATTAATTCCAGAATGTTTCACGTGGTGATATGTAACCCATTGAATATTATATGAATTTATATGGCTGAGTCGTGCTGTGATAATTGACTTGCCAGGATTTTTTGGGATTTATGCGGTTTTTCGGTTGTTGTGTACAGTAAATGGGTGGTAGTATCCCGCGGCTCCACCGTTTGGTGGTGAGATTGCTTCAGATAATTTATATAAGCTATTGACAGTCCGGCAGGGCTGCTCCAAAATAGCGGGCTTTCTGGAGGGGTTCCCGAGTGGCCAAAGGGATCAGACTGTAAATCTGACGGCTCAGCCTTCGGAGGTTCGAATCCTCCCCCCTCCACCAGATTTTAGAGGTGAATATTAGGTTCATCTCGGTAGTTTTACTCCCTCGGATGAGGGGAGGTTTCGAACCGATAAGAGGTTCGACAAAATTGCGACAGCAATTTTGAACGCCGTGCAGTTCGCGGCGACCCAGAGGGGCGGAGAGCCGGTAGGCTCGGAGTAATCCTCCCCCCTCCACCAGATTTTAGAGGTGAATGTTTGAGTTCATCTCGTAGTAATTTTCTCCTCAAAGTTGAGGAGCTTGAGCCGATAGAGAGAGATCTTGTCGGCTCTATTATGTTGCGGTTGAGCGAGTATCGCTTGGCATTGCGGGTGTAGTTCAATGGTAGAACTTCAGCCTTCCAAGCTGAATACGTGGGTTCGATTCCCATCACCCGCTCCAGTTTATATAGGGTCGAGAGGTAGTAAGTCCGGGTGCTGGGTTTTTCCCGTTCCATGAGTCTAGCGCCCAGAGCCTGAAGTTTAAGGCCCATGTAGCTCAGTTGGTAGAGCACACCCTTGGTAAGGGTGAGGTCAGCAGTTCGAATCTGCTCATGGGCTCCAGTTTGTTTGTTAGGGTCGCGTGCTTTTTGCACGTAAATTTGTCTTTAATCTATCTAAGGTAGTATAGAAATCTTTCGGAGATTGAGTCGATGTCCAAGGAAAAATTCGAACGTACAAAACCGCACGTAAACGTAGGCACCATTGGCCACGTTGATCACGGTAAGACCACGTTGACCGCAGCAATCACCAAAGTGATGGCTGAAGCTCGTGGCGGCGAGTTCAAAGACTACGCCGACATCGACAACGCCCCAGAAGAGCGTGAGCGCGGTATCACTATTGCTACCGCACACGTTGAGTACGAGTCTGATACTCGTCATTACGCTCACGTTGACTGCCCGGGACATGCTGACTACGTCAAGAACATGATCACCGGTGCGGCCCAGATGGACGGCGCTATTCTCGTCTGCTCCGCTGCTGACGGTCCCATGCCTCAGACTCGTGAGCACATCCTGCTGTCTCGCCAGGTTGGCGTCCCATACATCCTCGTTTATATGAACAAGGCAGACATGGTTGACGACGAAGAGCTGGTTGAGCTGGTTGAGATGGAGATTCGTGAGCTGCTCGACGCCTACGAGTTCCCGGGTGACGACACACCGATCATTGTTGGTTCAGCACTGAAAGCGCTGGAAGGCGACACCTCTGATATAGGTGTTCCCTCTATCATTAAGCTGGTTGAGGAGATGGATGCTTACATCCCGACACCTGAGCGTGATACCGAAAAGCCGTTTTTGATGCCGATCGAAGATGTCTTCTCGATCTCTGGTCGCGGTACGGTTGTTACCGGTCGTATTGAGCGTGGCATTGTTCACGTCAGCGACGAGATCGAGATTGTTGGTATCAAAGACACCACCAAGACCACCTGTACCGGTGTTGAGATGTTCCGCAAGCTGCTGGATCAGGGTGAAGCGGGTGACAACGTGGGCGTACTGCTTCGTGGTACCAAGCGTGAAGAGGTTGAGCGTGGCCAGGTACTGGCGAAGCCGGGTAGCATCACACCCCACACTCACTTCGAAGCCGAGGTGTATGTACTGAGCAAGGATGAGGGTGGTCGTCACACACCATTCTTCAATAACTACCGTCCGCAGTTCTACTTCCGTACAACGGATGTGACCGGTGCCTGTGACCTGCCCGAGGGTGTGGAGATGGTAATGCCGGGAGACAACGTGAAGATGCAGGTCAAGTTGATTGCACCGATCGCGATGGAAGAAGGTCTACGTTTTGCAATCCGCGAAGGCGGCCGTACTGTCGGCGCCGGCGTTGTTGCTAAGATCATCGAGTAGTATAAAAAACTGCACAAGGCAGAGGGGTGGGTCGAATTTGGAGTCGATCCGATATACATCTCTGTCTTTTGCTCCCGTTTTAGGCCAGTGGCTCAATTGGTAGAGCAGCGGTCTCCAAAACCGCAGGTTGGGGGTTCGAGTCCCTCCTGGCCTGCCAATTTTAGGCACCTCATTATCAGGTCCTGTGGCAGGAATGAACGCAAAAACAGAAGTTGTTAGTACTGGAATGGACACCGCCAAGCTGTTGCTGGCGGTGCTTCTGTTGGTCGCCGGAATAGGTGTTTTTTACTATTTTGAAGAGTCATCGCTGCTATTTCGAGTGTTGGGTCTTCTAGTGGTTGTCGGTATTGCTGTGGCGGTTGCGCTGCAGTCCGTTCCCGGACGGCAGGTATGGGCCTTCGCATCGGCTTCGCGCACAGAAGTGCGGAAAGTAGTGTGGCCTAGTCGCCAGGAGACAATCCAGACGACCCTGATCGTTTTTGCCATGGTGCTGGTAATGGGTATCGTACTCTGGCTGTTCGATATGATGCTGATGTCCATTGTTCGTTCGGTCACCGGATAGGAGATAACGATGGCGATGCGATGGTATGTGGTTCACGCCTATTCCGGGTTTGAGGCTCAGGTTCAGCGCTCAATGCTTGAGCGTATTGAGCGTTACGGCATGGGTGATCTGTTTGGTCAGATTCTCGTTCCGACTGAAGAGGTTGTTGAAATGCGCGCCGGCCAGCAGCGCCGTAGTGAGCGTAAGTTCTTCCCCGGCTATGTGTTGGTGCATATGGAGATGACCGATGAGACATGGCATCTGGTAAAAGATGTACCAAAGGTGATGGGTTTTATCGGCGGTACCGGCGACCGCCCCGCTCCGATCACTGACAAGGAAGCAGATACCATCCTGCAGCGTGTGCAGGAGGGTGTAGAGAGGCCGCAACCGAAGGTGATGTTCGAGCCAGGCGAGGTTGTACGGGTAATCGATGGGCCGTTTAATGATTTCAACGGTGTGGTTGAAGATGTCGATTATGAGAAGAGCCGTATTAAAGTGTCGGTATTGATTTTTGGGCGTTCCACCCCTGTCGATCTAGAGTTCGGTCAAGTGGAGAAAGGGTGAGCCGCGACCGTTTGTCCAGTGGACAAACGCAGCGCGGCGAACGACCGGCCAGGGAAGGCCGGGCCGGAATGAACCCACAGGGAAGTTTGATTGTTCTGAGTTAGAAAATATTCTGACCCGGTTTTTATTTATAAGGGGAGTCAAGGTAACCAGTCCTTGGCGTTTGTACCCAAAGCGAGGTAATCATGGCAAAGAAAATCGAGGCTTACATCAAGCTTCAGGTTGCGGCCGGTCAGGCCAATCCCAGCCCTCCGGTAGGCCCTGCATTGGGTCAGCACGGTGTGAATATTATGGAATTCTGCAAGGCGTTCAACGCCAAGACACAGGGTGTCGAGCAGGGTCTTCCTATTCCTGTCGTCATCACCGTTTACGGTGACCGTAGTTTTACATTTATCACCAAAACCCCTCCGGCGGCAGTTCTGCTAAAGAAAGCGGCTGGTGTACCCAAAGGTTCAGGTACGCCTAATACCACTAAGGTGGGTAAGGTCAATCGTGAGCAGTTGGAAGAGATTGCTACCGTGAAGATGCCGGACCTGACCGCCGCGGATATGGATGCAGCTGTTCGCTCCATTGCCGGTACTGCCCGTTCCATGGGTCTTGACGTGGAGGGAGTGTAAGTCATGGCTAAGTTGAGCAAGCGCGCACGCGCAATTAGTGAGAAGGTCGATGCTACTAAGCAGTACCCTATTGAGGAGGCTGTGTCGCTTCTGAAAGAGGTCTCGTCGGTCAAGTTCAGTGAGTCGGTTGATGTTGCTGTCAATCTCGGCGTTGATCCGCGCAAATCAGATCAGGTAGTACGCGGTTCTACCGTGCTGCCTAACGGCACCGGTAAGACTGTTCGTGTTGCAGTATTTACCCAGGGCGCTAATGTTGAGGCCGCTAAGGAAGCCGGTGCTGATATTGTTGGGTTTGATGATCTCGCTGCTGAAGTAAAAGCGGGCAAGATGGATTTCGACGTTGTTATCGCCACACCTGACGCAATGCGTGTTGTCGGTCAGTTGGGCCAGATTCTTGGCCCACGTGGCCTGATGCCCAATCCCAAGGTCGGCACAGTTACACCCAACGTCGCTCAAGCGGTACAGAACGCAAAAGCAGGTCAGGTGCGCTATCGTACAGACAAGGCCGGTATCCTCCACTGCCCAATAGGTAAAGTGGATTTTGAGCCTGCCGCGCTGAAGCAGAACCTTGAGTCCTTGCTGGTTGATCTGAAGAAGATGAAGCCGAGCGCCGCAAAGGGCGTCTACCTGAAGAAGGTTAGCGTCTCTTCTACCATGGGTCCTGGGCTGGTGGTAGATCAGGCATCGCTTGAAGTTTAAATCTTAGTTCACCTATTTTAGGTGTGTTGAGACAGAGATTATGAGGATGTCGCCGGTGGCGGTGTTCTTATTAAAAAGAACTTTGGGGCTCCGGCATTCGTGCCGGGTGCTGTCAAAGACCGTAGGTGCATTCTCTGTTGCAGAGTCTGCTTAATTGATTGCCTACGCAGACGGAGCTCCGGACTCGGGTAGTGACCTGATGACGGTGCACGTTAAAAGTATCGGAGTTTTATTTAAAGATTCCGGTTTTGTTAACAGAAGCGGCAATAGCCGTTTCCGTAATCAGGAGGTGACGAGTGCCACTCAATTTTGAGCAGAAACAAGCTGTCGTCGCCGAAATCGCTGAAGTGGCCGGTAGTGCCTATTCCGCGGTTGCCGCCGAGTATCGTGGTATGACGGTGGGTGAGATGACGGAGTTACGTGCGAAAGCGCGTGAAGCCGGCGTTGTTATCCGCGTAGTCAAGAATTCACTCGCTCGACGTGCAATCGAAGATACAGATTTTGCCTGTATGCAGGAAGATATGACGGGTCCCCTCGTCCTCGCTTTCTCTCAGGAAGATCCAGGCTCTGCCGCCCGTGTGATCAAAGATTTTGCCAAAGAGCATGACAAGCTAGTCGTAAGAATGGCATCTGTGGGAGGTAAGCTGCTGGCAGCTTCCGACCTCGATACCTTGGCGAAGATGCCGACTTACGATCAGGCTATCAGCATGCTTATGGCGGTCATGAAAGCACCGGTCGAAAAGCTTACACGTACCATTAATGAGGTACCTGGCAAGCTTGTTCGCACCGTTGCTGCGATCAAAGACGCGAAAGAGGCAGCTTAAGAGCTTTTACCTAATTCACTAACCGTGTTAACCAGTTATCAGGAGTTTTACAATGTCCGTATCTAAAGAGGATATCCTTGAGGGCATCGCCAACATGACCGTTATGGAGGTCGTGGAGCTGATCGAGGCGATGGAAGAGAAGTTTGGCGTTACCGCTGCTGCAGCTGTTGCTGCTGCTCCGGCCGCTGGTGGTGGCGAAGCCGCTGCTGCAGAAGAACAGACCGAGTTTGATGTCGTTATGACCTCTTTCGGAGCCAATAAGGTTGCCGTGATCAAAGCCGTTCGCGGCCTCACCGGCCTGGGCCTGAAAGAAGCCAAAGCTGCTGTTGAGAGTGCACCTACTTCCGTGAAGGAAGGTGTCTCCAAAGAGGAAGCTGAGGATGTCAAGAAACAGCTGGAAGAGGCTGGCGCAGAAGCTGAGATCAAATAATTTTTGATCTCGATATCTGACAAGCCTTAGTCGGATTGGGCTGGTGGCGTTTTCGCCACCGGCCTTTTCCCGCTTCTAGGATATGCTTTGAAAGGTGGCTCGCAGAGCCGGTTTTGAAAGCGTTAATCCAGTCGCAAAGTGCGACGGTTACGAAGCAGATTGAGCATATGCCTGACGAGGTTGTCGGGCGGGATTACAGCTACAGGGAGGTATTCCGGCAGGGAATTTGAGCTGGAACCACTACGTATCATTCCGAAGACCTCCGGGGTCTTATGAAATCGAGGGACGGCAACATGGCCTATTCTTTCACCGAGAAAAAACGCATCCGTAAGGATTTTGGCAAACGCCCAACTATCCTTGACGTGCCTTTTCTTTTGGCGACGCAGATCGACTCCTACCGCAGTTTTCTACAGGCGGGGGCATCCGCTGATCAGCGTGCCGACCAAGGCCTGCATGCTGCATTTAAATCAGTATTCCCTATTGCGAGCTATTCGGGCAATGCAGTTCTGGAGTATGTCAGCTACCGATTAGGCATACCTGTATTTGATGTGCGTGAGTGTCAACTGCGTGGCGCCACCTATGCCGCCCCTTTGCGGGTGCTCGTGCGACTGGTGATCTACGATAAGGAGGCGCCGGCAAACTCCAAGGTGGTGAAAGACATCCGTGAACAGGAAGTTTACATGGGTGAGTTGCCGCTGATGACTGATAACGGTACTTTCGTTATCAATGGTACCGAGCGTGTTATCGTCTCCCAGTTGCACCGTTCACCTGGTGTCTTTTTCGATCACGATAAAGGCAAGACTCACAGCTCCGGCAAACTGCTGTTCTCGGCACGAGTGATTCCTTATCGTGGTTCATGGCTCGATTTTGAGTTTGATCCAAAGGATAACGTCTTTGTTCGCATTGATCGTCGTCGCAAACTGCCTGCCACCGTGCTGCTGCGAGCCCTCGGCTTCGAGACCGAAGAGATGCTGGACATGTTCTTCGAGACAGATGCTTTCACTCTGAACAAGAAGGGTGCGAAGCTGGCTTTGGTGCCTGAGCGTCTGCGTGGTGAAACCGCAAACTTCGATATCAAGGTGAAGGGTAGTGTGATCGTTGAGGCTGGGCGTCGCATAACCGCCCGCCACATCAAATTGCTGGAGAAAGCCGGTACCAAGTCTCTCGATGTGACCTACGATTATCTCTATGGCAAGGTTATCTCCACCAACCTGATCGACAAAGAGACTGGCGAAGTTATTGCCAATGCCAATGATGAGATCACTGAAGAGCTGCTTGAGGTCCTGATAGATAAGGGCGTCAAGAGCATTGAAACACTCTTTACCAACGATCTTGACCATGGTCCCTACCTCTCGACCACGCTGAAAATTGATTCTACCGCCAGCCAGCTTGAGGCGCAGGTAGAGATCTACCGTATGATGCGTCCGGGTGAGCCGCCAACCAAAGAAGCAGCGCAGAATCTGTTCAAGAGTCTCTTCTTCAGTCCAGACCGCTACGACCTCTCGGCAGTCGGTCGCATGAAATTCAATAAACGTCTGGGCCGTGACGAGGTCACCGGTGAGGGTATTCTCTCCAATGAAGATATCGTCATGGTGCTGCAGGAGTTGATTAACATCCGTAATGGTAAGGGTGTTGTCGATGATATCGACCATCTCGGCAACCGTCGTATCCGTTGTGTCGGCGAAATGGCGGAAAATCAGTTCCGTGTCGGCCTGGTTCGCGTAGAGCGTGCCGTTAAGGAGCGTCTGACCTTGGCTGAGTCCGAGGGTTTGATGCCCCAGGAGATGATCAATGCCAAGCCGGTCTCTGCTGCGATCAAGGAGTTCTTCGGCTCCAGCCAACTCTCTCAATTTATGGATCAAAACAATCCGCTCTCCGAGGTCACTCACAAGCGCCGCGTTTCGGCTCTTGGCCCAGGTGGTCTTGCTCGCGAACGTGCCGGTTTTGAGGTGCGTGATGTGCATCCGACTCACTATGGCCGAGTCTGCCCAATTGAGACACCTGAGGGACCGAATATCGGTCTTATCAACTCACTGTCGGTTTATGCCAGGACCAATGACTATGGGTTCCTGGAGACTCCATATCGTAAGGTCGAAAACAGTAAGGTGACTGATCAGATCGATTACCTCTCCGCCATCGAAGAGGGGCGTTTTGTTATCGCCCAGGCAAGTGCAGCCCTCGATGAGAAGGGGAGTCTGACTGAGGAGTTGGTCTCATGTCGGCACCAGAACGAGTTTACGCTCTCGTCACCGGATAAGATTCAGTATATGGACGTTTCACCTAAACAGATCGTTTCGGTGGCTGCGTCGATGATTCCATTCCTTGAGCACGATGATGCCAACCGTGCATTGATGGGGTCCAACATGCAGCGTCAGGCAGTGCCGACTCTGCGTGCTGAGAAACCATTGGTGGGTACCGGTATGGAGCGAGCTGTTGCTGTCGATTCCGGTGTGACGGTTGTGGCCAAACGTGGCGGTGCGATTGAATCAGTGGATGCCGCCCGTATCGTGGTGCGTGTCAATGATGATGAAGCGGTCGCCGGTGAGGCGGGTGTCGATATCTACAATCTAACCAAGTACACCCGCTCCAATCAGAATACCTGTATCAACCAACGTCCACTGGTGCGGCCGGGCGACACGGTAACTCGTGGTGATGTCATGGCTGACGGCCCCTCTACCGATATGGGAGAGTTAGCTCTGGGCCAGAACATGCGGATCGCTTTCATGGCCTGGAACGGCTACAACTTCGAGGATTCGATTCTGATCTCTGAGCGTGTCGTTCAGGAAGATCGTTTCACCACCATCCATATCGAAGAGCTGACCTGCATGGCGCGGGATACCAAGCTGGGTTCCGAAGAGATCACAGGTGATATCCCCAATGTTGGTGAAGCTGCACTGGCTAAGCTGGATGAGTCCGGTATCGTCTATGTCGGCGCCGAGGTGAAAGAGGGCGATATCCTGGTGGGTAAGGTGACTCCCAAGGGCGAGACTCAATTGACCCCGGAGGAGAAACTGCTGCGAGCCATCTTTGGTGAGAAGGCTGCGGATGTCAAAGATACCTCCCTGCGTGTCTCCTCAGGTCGTGTTGGTACCGTTATCGATGTTCAGGTGTTCACTCGCGACGGTGTCGATAAAGATGCCCGTGCGATGGAGATTGAGAATGCCGAAATGAACATGGTGCGCAAGGATCTGGATGAGCAGTTGCGTATCCTCGAAGAGGACACCTTCCAGCGTGTTGAAAAGATGTTGGTGGGCAAGATTGCTGATGGTGGTCCGGCAGGTCTCAAGGCCGGCGCTAAGGTCACACAGGCTTATCTTGACGATCTCGAACGTGACAAATGGTTGGAAATCCGCCTGCGTGTTGAAGAGAAGGCGACCCAGCTGGAGTCGATTGCTGAGCAGATCAGGCAGCAGCGCGAAGAGTATCGCCTGCGCTTTGAAGAGAAGAAACGCAAACTGACCTCTGGTGATGATCTGGCACCCGGTGTCCTCAAGATGGTCAAGGTCTATGTGGCGGTCAAGCGCCGCATCCAGCCTGGTGACAAGATGGCTGGACGTCATGGTAACAAGGGTGTGATCTCGATGATTGTTCCTGCCGAGGATATGCCTTTCGATGAGAATGGTGAGCCGGTTGATGTAGTGCTCAATCCTCTCGGTGTTCCATCGCGTATGAATGTGGGACAGGTGCTTGAGACCCATTTGGGCTGGGCGGCAAAGGGTCTCGGTCGCAAGATCAATACGATGCTTGAGACTCAGGCAAAAATGGCCGAACTGCGTGGCTATCTGGGTAAGGTATATAACACCAGTGGCAAGCAGGAGGATCTCGACTCTTTCAGTGATGATGAGATCATTGAGCTGGCCGGCAACCTCAGGCGTGGTGTACCGATGGCAACGCCTGTGTTTGACGGTGCAACAGAAGATGAGATTAGAGCACTGCTGGATCTGGCGGATCTCTCGACCACTGGTCAGACAACGCTTTATGATGGACGTACCGGTGAAGCGTTCGACCGTCAGGTTACTGTTGGCTACATGTATATGTTGAAGTTGAACCATCTTGTCGATGACAAGATGCATGCTCGCTCCACTGGACCCTATAGCCTGGTCACACAGCAGCCGCTGGGTGGTAAGGCGCAGTTTGGTGGTCAGCGCTTCGGTGAGATGGAGGTGTGGGCACTGGAGGCTTATGGTGCCGCCTATACACTTCAGGAGATGCTGACAGTCAAGTCAGACGATGTCACCGGCCGTACCCGCATGTACAAAAACATCGTTGATGGAAATCATCAAATGGAGGCCGGCATGCCGGAGTCCTTCAACGTGCTGGTGAAAGAGATACGTTCACTGGCCATTAATATTGAACTGGAACGGGAATAGGGTCTGCTATCACTTTATTTAAAGTAATAGACAGAGTTGATATAGCAGCAAGACCCATTAGTTAGGAGATACGATCTTGAAAGATCTACTAAATATGCTGAAGCAGCAGGAGCAGACCGAAGATTTCGATTCGATTCGGATTGGTCTGGCTTCACCCGATATGATCCGTTCCTGGTCCTACGGCGAAGTGAAAAAGCCGGAGACCATCAACTACCGCACCTTCAAGCCGGAGCGTGACGGTCTCTTCTGCGCCAAAATTTTTGGCCCGATCAGTGATTACGAGTGCCTCTGTGGCAAGTACAAGCGACTCAAGCATCGTGGTGTGGTATGTGAGAAGTGTGGCGTTGAGGTAACCCTGTCCAAGGTGCGTCGTGAGCGCATGGGCCATATTGAACTGGCCAGCCCGGTAGCACATATATGGTTCCTCAAATCACTGCCTTCACGTATTGGCCTTTTGCTGGATATGACCCTGCGTGATATCGAGCGCGTGCTCTACTTTGAGTCATTTGTTGTGGTTGATCCCGGCATGACCCCGCTGGAGCGTGGTCAGCTGTTGACTGATGAGCAGTACCTCGAAGCGATCGAGGAGAATGGCGATGAGTTTGAAGCCAAGATGGGTGCAGAGGCGGTGTTTGATCTGCTGCGCACTATCGACTTACCGCGTGAAGTCGAAATCCTGAGAGAGGAGATTCTCAATACCAACTCTGAGACCAAGCTCAAGAAGTTGAGCAAACGGGTCAAGCTGGTGGAGTCTCTTCACGAGTCTGGTAACCGTCCGGAGTGGATGGTGATGACCGTCCTGCCGGTACTGCCTCCTGAGTTGCGCCCGCTGGTGCCACTTGATGGTGGCCGTTTCGCTACCTCCGACCTCAATGACCTCTATCGGCGTGTTATCAACCGTAACAATCGTCTGAAACGTCTGCTTGATCTGAACGCTCCCGATATTATCGTGCGCAACGAGAAGCGCATGCTGCAGGAGTCTGTTGACGCGCTGCTTGATAATGGCCGTCGTGGTCGTGCCATCACCGGCACCAACAAGCGCCCACTGAAATCCCTTGCCGACATGATCAAGGGTAAGCAGGGTCGTTTCCGTCAGAACCTGCTGGGTAAGCGTGTTGACTACTCCGGTCGTTCTGTAATTGTGGTTGGCCCAACCCTGAAACTCCATCAGTGCGGCCTGCCGAAGAAGATGGCTCTTGAGCTGTTCAAGCCGTTTATCTTCTCCAAACTACAGCTGCGCGGCCTTGCTACCACTATCAAGGCGGCAAAGAAGCTGGTTGAGCGTGGCACCGGTGAGGTGTGGGATATCCTTGAAGAGGTTATCCGCGAGCATCCTGTGATGCTTAACCGTGCGCCGACCCTTCACCGTCTCGGTATCCAGGCATTTGAGCCGGTACTGATCGAGGGTAAGGCGATTCAGCTGCATCCGCTGGTCTGTACTGCGTTCAACGCCGATTTTGACGGCGATCAGATGGCGGTGCACGTACCGCTCTCCATCGAGGCGCAGCTGGAAGCGCGCAGCCTGATGATGTCGACCAACAATATTCTTTCGCCTGCTAATGGTGAGCCTATCATCGTACCGTCCCAGGACGTGGTGCTGGGTCTCTACTTTATGACCCGTGAGCGGGTCAACGGCAAGGGCGAGGGCATGGTCTTCGCTAATGTCAAAGAGGTGCATCGGGCCTACGAGTCACGTGCGGTCGAACTGCAGGCCCGTGTCAAGGTGCGGTTGACTGACTCGGTAATAGGAGATGATGGCGAGTTTACAGAGCGTACTCAGATCTGGGATACCACTGTCGGCAGGGCGCTGTTTTCCGAGATTCTTCCTAAGGGTCTTACCTTTGACCTGATCAATCAGGCTATGGGTAAACGTGCCATCTCTAATTTGATCGATGTCTGTTATCGTCGTGTCGGCTTGAAAGCGAGTGTCGTTTTTGCCGACCAGGTGATGTACATGGGTTTCCGTCTGGCAACGCGAGCCGGTGTCTCTATCGGTATGAACGACATGACCATTCCGGAAGAGAAGGGGCCGATTTTGGCGACTGCCGAACGGGAAGTGAAAGAGATTCAACACCAGTACGCCTCGGGTCTCGTGACCAACGGTGAGCGCTACAACAAGGTGGTTGATATCTGGTCCCATACCAATGATCAGGTGGCCAAGGCGATGATGAATCACCTTGGTAAAGAGTCGGTAATCGACAGAGAAGGCAACCAGGTCGAGCAGGACTCCTTTAACTCTATCTATATGATGGCCGACTCCGGTGCGCGTGGTTCTGCTGCCCAGATACGCCAGTTGGCAGGTATGCGTGGTTTGATGGCAAAACCTGACGGCTCCATCATTGAGACGCCGATTACCGCCAACTTCCGTGAGGGTCTTGATGTACTTCAATACTTCATCTCAACTCACGGTGCTCGTAAGGGTCTTGCTGATACTGCATTGAAAACGGCAAACTCCGGTTACCTGACTCGCCGTCTGGTTGATGTTGCCCAGGATATGGTGGTGCTGGAAGAGGATTGTGGCACCGAAGAGGGTCTTGACATGCACTCCATCATTGAGGGTGGTGATGTGGTCGAGCCGTTGGGTGAGCGTATCCTCGGCCGTGTTACCTCGGCAGATCTCTACAAGGCGGGGACGGATGAGTTGATATGTGAGGCAGGTACCCTTATTGATGAGGCTTGGGTCGAACGCTTGGAGGTGCTGGGCGTTGATCATGTAAAGGTGCGATCGCCGATTCTTTGTCAAGCGCGCGTTGGTGCCTGTGCCAATTGTTACGGGCGAGACCTTGCTCGTGGTCACAAAGTAAACATGGGTGAAGCGGTAGGTGTTATCGCTGCTCAGTCGATTGGTGAGCCTGGTACCCAGTTGACCATGCGTACCTTCCATATCGGTGGTGCCGCCTCACGTGCGGCCGCTGTTAGCAGTATTGAGGTCAAGACTCCGGGTACGGTAAAGCTCCACAATATCAAAACGATTCAGCATAAGAGTGGAAACCTGGTGGCGGTCTCTCGCTCCGGTGAGCTGACATTGATGGATAAAGATGGCCGTGAGCGTGAGCGCTATAAGGTGCCTTACGGTGCCAGCATTGCGGTTACTGATGGGGATGCCGTCGGTGGTGGACAGATGGTTGCCAACTGGGACCCCCACACTCATCCGGTAATTACCGAGGTGGCGGGTAAAATTGAGTTCGTTGAGTTCATTGACGGCGTTAGTGTGCAGAGTAAGGTGGACGAGGTAACAGGCCTCGCCTCTCTTGAGATCATTGATCCAAAGCAGCGTCCGGCAGCCGGTAAGGATATGCGGCCGATGGTTAAATTGCTCGATGAGGAGGGCAAGGACCTAAATATCGCGGGGACCGATATCCCGGCTCATTACTTCCTTCCCTCAGGGGCGGTGGTTATTGTCGGCGATGGCGCTATGGCGTTGGTGGGTGACACCCTGGCGCGTATCCCCCAGGAATCTTCAAAAACTCGTGATATCACAGGTGGTCTTCCTCGTGTTGCCGACCTGTTTGAGGCGCGCAAACCGAAAGAGCAGGCTATTCTGGCAGAGGCGACGGGTACCGTTGGCTTTGGTAAGGATACCAAGGGCAAGCAGCGCCTGGTGATTACCGATTCTGATGGTGTGTCCCATGAGGATCTCATTCCCAAGTGGCGCCATGTCAATGTCTTCGAAGGTGAGCATGTGGCCCGTGGTGAGGTGATCTCCGACGGCGAGTTCAACCTCCACGATATTCTGCGCTTGAAGGGAGTGATCTCTCTGGCCAACTATCTGGTGAACGAAATACAGGATGTCTACCGTCTGCAGGGTGTGAAGATCAACGATAAGCACATCGAGGTAGTTATCCGCCAGATGCTGCGCAAGGTCGAAATCACTGCGCCAGGAGACACATCGCTGCTGCGTGGCGAGCAGGTTGAGCGCGCACATCTGATGGAGGTTAACGCCAAGATGGAGTCTGAGGGTAAGCATCCTGCGCTGTGGGAGCCTATTCTGCTTGGAATTACCAAGGCATCGCTGGCCACTGAGTCGTTTATTTCAGCAGCATCGTTCCAGGAGACTACGCGTGTCCTTACCGAGGCGGCTGTACGTGGCTCTAATGATTCGTTGATGGGCTTGAAAGAGAACGTGATCGTAGGGCGACTCATTCCGGCGGGTACCGGTTCTTCCTACCACAATGATCGGCAGCATCGTCGTCAGGGCGAAATGGAGATGGAAGCAGTGGAGGCACCGGTGGAGATGGGTGCTGACGAGGTCGCGGAGGCGATCAAACAGGCACTTAACACTGCCGATAGCTGATATCTGTGTGATAAAAGTGGAAGCGGTATAACAAAAAATACTTTGGGATACCGCTTCCCGTACTCTCGGCGTTTATTGCTTAATTTATGTTGACACTAAGCCTTACGCTCCGTAGAATACGCGCTCTTCTGAGTGGACCTGCATTAACGTGTGGGCATCAGATTTCTTTATATCTCAGGTAGTTAAATATACTTGGGTCAGGTTTTTAAGCCTGCATTTGGACTTTCTTGTTGGTGTATGACCTACGAGAGCCCATGTGCTCGCTTTTCTGGTGCGATAGGGGCGCAAAAAGCCGACCCCTGGAGACGGAATTAAAGATGGCAACAATCAATCAATTGGTGCGCAAGCCTCGTAAGCGCAAGATAGAGAAAAGCAATGTGCCGGCCCTTGAGGCCAGCCCGCAGAAACGTGGTGTATGTACTCGTGTTTATACGACTACACCGAAAAAACCTAACTCTGCGCTGCGTAAGGTTGCTCGTGTGCGTCTAACCAATGGTTATGAGGTGTCAAGCTACATCGGTGGAGAAGGGCACAACCTGCAGGAGCACTCAGTAGTGCTGATTCGCGGTGGTCGTGTTAAGGATCTTCCTGGTGTGCGTTACCACGTGGTTCGCGGCAGCTTGGATACCTCGGGTGTTGAGACTCGTCGCCAGGGCCGTTCCAAATACGGTGCCAAGCGGCCTAAGAGCTGATTGAAAGATTAAACAGGACTGATAGAGATGTCTAGAAGACGAGTTGTAGCGAAGCGTGAGATCCTGCCTGACCCTAAGTTTGGAAGTCAGCTGCTTGCCAAGTTTATTAATATGGTGATGGTTGACGGCAAGAAATCTGTTGCTGAGCGCATTATCTATGGTGCTCTCGAGCGCATGAGCGAAAAGGGCGGAAATGACCCTGTAGAGATGCTTGAGAAGGCGCTGGAAAATGTCCGTCCCATGGTTGAGGTTAAATCTCGCCGTGTTGGTGGTGCCACCTATCAAGTACCAATCGAGGTACGTCAGGTTCGCCGCAATACTCTGGCGATGCGCTGGTTGATTGATGCGGCACGCAAGCGTAGCGAGAAATCTATGGCTTTTCGTCTGGCAGGTGAGCTTTCTGATGCTGCCGAGTCGCGTGGTTCGGCTGTGAAGAAGCGTGAAGAAACCCATCGTATGGCGGAAGCCAACAAGGCCTTCTCTCACTACCGCTGGTAAGTTAGACCCCTCGCCTTGTGGTGAGGTTGCAGTAACCCTTTTTTGCTCTTTAACATTGTCGAACGGATATAGTAAGTGGCGCGTAGCACACCTATCAATCGCTATCGTAATCTTGGCATCATGGCTCACATTGATGCAGGGAAGACTACGACTACCGAGCGCGTGCTCTATTATACCGGCGTCTCGCATAAAATTGGCGAGGTGCACGACGGCGCCGCAACAATGGATTGGATGGAGCAAGAGCAGGAGCGTGGTATCACTATCACCTCTGCCGCCACTACCTGTTTCTGGAGTGGCATGGGTAAGCAGTTTCCTGAACACCGTATCAACATTATCGATACCCCAGGGCATGTCGACTTCACTATTGAGGTCGAGCGCTCGCTAAGGGTGCTTGATGGTGCTTGTGCGGTGTTTTGTGCTGTTGGGGGTGTGGAGCCGCAGTCTGAGACAGTATGGCGGCAGGCCAATAAATATGGTGTCCCGAGAATTGCGTTCGTCAATAAGATGGATCGCATGGGTGCTGACTTCTTGCGTGTCGTTGAGCAGGTGCGTAGCCGCCTAGGCGCCAATCCAGTGCCGCTGCAGATTGCAATTGGCGCGGAAGAAGATTTTGAGGGTGTTGTTGACCTGATCAAGATGAAGGGAATTGTCTGGGATGAGGCGTCCCGGGGTATGAAGTTTGAAGAGCAGGAAATTCCTGCTGGTCTGCAGGAGCTCGCCGAGGAGTGGCGGGAGAATATGCTCGAAGCTGCGGCTGAGGCGAGTGATGAGCTGATGGAGCGTTACCTCGAAGAGGGTGATCTCTCGGCTGATGAAATCAGGTCTGGTCTGCGTGCCCGTACGCTGGCTAATGAGATTACACCAATGCTGTGTGGCAGTGCCTTTAAGAACAAAGGCGTGCAGGCTGTGCTGGATGCTGTAGTCGAATATATGCCCTCTCCGGTAGATGTTCCTGCCATTAAGGGCATCCTGGATGACAAGGATGAGACTGAGGCCGAGAGGCCTTCTGATGACGATGCACCTTTTGCCGCGCTGGCGTTTAAAATCGCCACTGATCCTTTTGTAGGCAATTTAACTTTTTTTCGTGTATACTCCGGCGTCCTCAATTCGGGAGATACGGTCTACAACCCTGTTAAGGGCAAAAAAGACCGTATCGGCCGCATCCTGCAGATGCATGCCAACTCTCGTGAGGAGATTAAAGAGGTACGCGCTGGTGACATCGCTGCGGCAGTTGGCCTCAAGGATGTTACAACTGGAGAGACCCTCTGTGCGCTGAGTGATGTAATCACTTTGGAGCGAATGGAGTTTCCAGAGCCGGTGATCGCGGTAGCCGTTGAGCCGAGGACCGTTGCGGATCAGGAGAAGATGGGTGTCGCTCTCTCCAAGCTTGCGCACGAGGATCCTTCGTTCCGTGTCAGTACTGATGATGAGTCTGGACAGACGATTATCGCCGGAATGGGTGAGTTGCACCTGGAGATTATCGTTGATCGCATGAAGCGCGAGTTTAGCGTTGAGGCTAATGTGGGTGCACCACAAGTGGCTTACCGCGAAACGATACGCCAGCGTGTCGAGCAGGAAGGCAAGTTTGTACGTCAGTCCGGCGGCCGTGGCCAGTATGGGCACGTCTACCTGCGGATTGAGCCGAAAGAGCCGGGTAGCGGCTATGAGTTCGTAAACGAGATTGTTGGTGGTGTGGTTCCTAAGGAGTACATACCAGCGGTCGATAAGGGTGTCCAGGAGCAGATGCAGAACGGCGTTATTGCCGGGTACCCAATGGTTGATGTCAAGGTGACCCTGTTTGATGGTTCATACCACGATGTCGACTCTAACGAGATGGCGTTCAAGATTGCCGGCTCCATGTGTTTCAGAGATGGTGTGGCCAATGCCAAGCCCGCTCTGCTTGAGCCGGTTATGAGTGTCGAAGTTGTAACGCCCGAAGACTATATGGGTGATGTGATGGGCGACTTGAGCAGTCGCCGTGGAGTGCTGCAGGGTATGGAAGACTCCCCTGCAGGCAAGCAGCTTAAAGCTGAAGTGCCGCTCTCTGAGATGTTCGGTTACGCAACAGACTTGCGTTCTGCAACTCAGGGTCGTGCGACCTACAGCATGGAGTTTTCCAAGTATAACGAAGTCCCGGCAAGCATTGCCGAGGCTTTCGCCAAGAAACAGTAAATCCTTAAGGGGTAGATATCGTGTCCAAGGAAAAATTCGAACGTACAAAACCGCATGTAAACGTAGGCACCATTGGCCACGTTGATCACGGTAAGACCACGTTGACCGCAGCAATCACCAAAGTGATGGCTGAAGCTCGTGGCGGCGAGTTCAAAGACTACGCCGACATCGACAACGCCCCAGAAGAGCGTGAGCGCGGTATCACTATTGCTACCGCACACGTTGAGTACGAGTCTGAAGCTCGTCATTACGCTCACGTTGACTGCCCGGGACATGCTGACTATGTCAAGAACATGATCACCGGTGCGGCCCAGATGGACGGCGCTATTCTCGTCTGCTCCGCTGCTGACGGCCCCATGCCTCAGACCCGTGAGCACATCCTGCTGTCTCGCCAGGTTGGCGTCCCATACATCCTTGTTTATATGAACAAGGCAGACATGGTTGACGACGAAGAGCTGATTGAGCTGGTTGAGATGGAGATTCGCGAGCTGCTCGACGCCTACGAGTTCCCGGGTGACGACACACCGATCGTTGTTGGTTCAGCACTGAAAGCGCTGGAAGGCGACACCTCTGATATAGGTGTTCCCTCTATCATTAAGCTGGTTGAGGAGATGGATGCTTACATCCCGACACCTGAGCGTGATACCGAAAAGCCGTTTTTGATGCCGATCGAAGATGTCTTCTCGATCTCTGGTCGCGGTACGGTTGTTACCGGTCGTGTTGAGCGTGGCATTGTTCACGTCAGTGACGAGATCGAGATTGTTGGTATCAAAGACACCACCAAGACCACCTGTACCGGTGTTGAGATGTTCCGCAAGCTGCTGGATCAGGGTGAAGCGGGTGACAACGTGGGCGTACTGCTTCGTGGTACCAAGCGTGAAGAGGTTGAGCGTGGCCAGGTACTGGCGAAGCCGGGTAGCATCACCCCTCACACTCACTTCGAAGCCGAGGTGTATGTACTGAGCAAGGATGAGGGTGGTCGTCACACACCATTCTTCAATAACTACCGTCCGCAGTTCTACTTCCGTACAACGGATGTGACCGGTGCCTGTGACCTGCCCGAGGGCGTGGAGATGGTAATGCCGGGAGACAACGTGAAGATGCAGGTCAAGTTGATTGCACCGATCGCGATGGAAGAAGGTCTACGTTTTGCAATCCGCGAAGGCGGCCGTACTGTCGGCGCCGGCGTTGTTGCTAAGATCATCGAGTAATTTTTGAGTAATTGATATGGCCAACCAGAGAATACGCATTCGACTGAAGGCTTTCGATCACCGTCTGATCGATCAGTCTGCACGTGAAATCGTAGATACCGCGAAGCGTACCGGTGCACAGGTTCACGGACCGATTCCGCTGCCGACCAAGAAAGAGCGCTACACCGTGTTGATTTCACCGCACGTAAACAAGGACGCTCGCGATCAGTACGAGATTCGCACCCATAAGCGTTTGATGGATATTGTCGATCCAACCGATAAAACGGTAGACGCATTGATGAAGCTGGACCTTGCAACCGGCGTTGATGTTCAAATCAAGCTGAACTGAGGTTAAGAAGATGGCGATTGGAATTGTCGGACGCAAAGTAGGCATGACCCGAGTCTTCACTGAAGAGGGTGCTTCTGTACCTGTTACAGTGATAGAGGTAGCACCAAACCGGGTTACGCAACTGCGTACAGAAGAGAATGACGGCTACACTGCTGTCCAGGTAACCACCGGAAGCCGTAAAAGTTCCCGTGTCAACAAAGCGATGGCGGGTCACTATGCCAAGGCCGGTGTTGAAGCGGGCCGCGGTATCTGGGAGTTTCGTCTTGCTGAAGGTGAAAGTGAAGGTATCGAGATTGGTGGTGAAATCAACGTCGGTATTTTTGAAAACGGCCAGATCATTGACGTGCGCGGCACGAGCAAGGGTAAGGGTTTTCAGGGTGGCGTGAAGCGCCACAATTTCACAATGCAGGATGCTACACACGGTAACTCGATTTCACATCGTGCGGCGGGCTCAATTGGCCAGTGCCAGACTCCGGGACGTGTGTTCAAGGGTAAAAAGATGGCTGGGCAGATGGGTAACGTCCAGTGTGCTGCACAGAACGTTGAAGTTGTTCGTGTGGACGTAGAACGTAATCTCTTGTTGGTAAAGGGGCCTGTACCAGGCTCTCGTGGTGGTGATGTGATTGTCACCCCTGCCATCAAGATGCTGAACAAGGGGTAATTACAGATGGACCTCAATGTACAGGCAGGCAGCGGCGACGCAGGAACCCTACAGGTTTCTGACGACGTCTTTGCAGCAAAATTTAATGAAGCGCTGATTCATCAGGTTGTTACTGCTTACATGGCCGGGGCACGCTCCGGTAGTAAAGCGCACAAGAGCCGTTCTGAAGTCAGTGGTGGTGGCGCCAAGCCTTGGCGGCAGAAAGGCACTGGCCGGGCTCGCGCCGGTACGATTCGCAGCCCGATCTGGCGCAGCGGTGGTGTGACTTTCGCTGCACGCCCACGTAGCTATGAGCAGAAGGTCAACCGTAAAATGTACACCGGTGCATTGCGTTCGATTCTCTCTGAGCTGGTGCGCAATGAGCGTTTGGTTGCCGTCGGTGATTTCACTGTCGAAGCAGCAAAAACCAAAGAGCTGGTTTCAAAGCTTGCCGGTCTGGATCTCAATGATGTCCTGATCGTTGCGGAGCAGCCGGATGAGAATCTCTACCTGGCTGCGCGTAACCTCTACGGCGTCGGCGTATGTGATGTCAATGAAGTCGATCCTGTCAGCTTGGTAGGATACGAGAAAGTGTTGATCACCTCTGGCGCGGTTAAGAAGCTGGAGGAGCGTCTGTCATGAATAAAGAGCGTTTGATGCAGGTCCTTGAAGGGCCGGTAGTGTCAGAAAAGAGCACGATCGCTGCAGATGCAGCCAGGCAGTTTGTATTCAAGGTAGTTCCTGATGCAACTAAGCCTGAGATCAAAAAGGCTGTAGAGCTGATGTTCGACGTAAAAGTAGAGAATGTTCGCGTAGTCAACATAAAGGGCAAGGCGAAACGTTTCGGCGCGATGATGGGTCGTCGTAACAACGTTCGCAAGGCTTACGTTAAGTTGGCTGAAGGCAGTGATATCGATTTTGGTGCAGGTGCCTAATAGGCATTGCTAACAGAATCAGTTAGAGCGGAAGCAAGACAATGGCAATCGTTAAAACCAAACCAACATCAGCCGGACGCCGGTTTGTAGTCAAGGTTGTAAATCCTGACTTGCACAAGGGTGAGCCTCACGGCCCGCTTTTGGAAAAGAAGAGCAAGAGCGGCGGTCGTAACAATAACGGGCGTATTACTACTCGTCATCGTGGCGGTGGTCATAAGCAGCGTTATCGTGTGATTGATTTCAAGCGTGATAAGGACGGCATTGCCGGAACTATAGAACGTATTGAATACGATCCGAATCGGACTGCAAATATTGCACTCATAAAATATGCCGATGGCGAGCGTCGTTACATTATCGCTCCCAAGGGTGTCAGTGCAGGTGACGTTATAGAATCAGGCGAAGCGGTTGAGATTCGTTCCGGCAACTGTTTGCCTATACGAAATATCCCACTTGGTTCGATCCTTCACTGTATCGAGATCAAGAGTGGAAAGGGTGCACAGATGGCGCGCTCCGCCGGCACATCAGCTCAGCTGGTTGCGCGAGAGGGTGAGTATGCTACCCTTCGCCTCCGCTCAGGTGAGATGCGTAAGGTTCGCTCTGAGTGCCGAGCGGTTATCGGTGAGGTCAGTAACTCTGAGCATAGCCTGCGGAAATTGGGTAAAGCAGGTGCCACACGCTGGCGCGGTGTTCGACCAACCGTACGCGGTGTGGTGATGAACCCGGTAGACCATCCACATGGTGGTGGTGAGGGCCGTACTTCGGGTGGTCGTCACCCAGTAAGCCCATGGGGAACGCCGACCAAGGGCTTCAAGACTCGTACTAACAAGCGCACGGATAAGATGATTGTGCGTCGTCGCAATCGTAAATAACCGGAACTGAGGTAAGCTAAGGTGCCACGTTCAATTAAAAAAGGCCCGTTCATCGATCACCATCTTGTTAAGAAGGTGGATGAAGCGGTCGCCAGCAAAGTCAAACGTCCAATTAAGACTTGGTCGCGTCGTTCCATGGTTTCACCGGATATGGTGGGATTGACTATCGCGATCTACAACGGGCGCCAACATGTACCAGTTCTGGTTTCTGAGAATATGGTTGGTCACAAACTCGGTGAGTTTGCTGTGACACGCACCTATCGCGGTCACGTGGCTGACAAGAAATCTAAACACTAAACGGGATTTGAACCATGCAGGCACTGGCTAAATTGCGCTATGCGCGCATCTCGGCACAGAAGGGCCGTCTGGTCGCAGACCAGATCCGAGGTCTCCCCGTGGAGAAGGCTCTAGAGACTCTCACCTTCAGTAAGAAGAAGGGAGCAGACCTGATGAAAAAGGTGCTCGACTCTGCAATTGCAAATGCAGAGAACAATGAGGGAGCGGATATTGATGAATTGAAGGTTTCAGCTGTCATGGTTGACGAAGGGCCGACAATGAAACGTATTCGTGCACGTGCAAAAGGGCGTGCAGCTCGGATTTTGAAACGCAGCAGTCACATTACCGTGACTGTCTCGGACAAGTAAGGCAAGAGAGGCCATTATGGGTCAGAAAGTACATCCTACAGGTATACGGCTTGGCATCGTCAAACAGCATACCTCCAAGTGGTTTGCTGAATCGAAAGACTATGCCAACCTCCTGAATGCAGATCTTGAGGTGCGTGATTATCTTAAGAAACGCCTCTCTCAGGCATCGGTCAGTCGTATCCAGATCGACCGTCCAGCTAAAAATGCCCACATTACCATCCATACGGCTCGCCCCGGTATCGTGATCGGGAAAAAGGGTGAGGATATCGATAAACTGCGTACTGAAGTATCACGCAGGATGGGTGTTCCTGTTCACGTCAGTGTTGAAGAGATCCGCAAGCCGGAACTGGACGCACAGTTGGTTGCAGAGGGTATCACCCAGCAGTTGGAGCGTCGTGTCATGTTCCGTCGTGCCATGAAGCGTTCAGTTCAGACTACCATGCGTCTGGGTGCAGGTGGTATCAAGATACATATATCGGGACGCCTCAATGGTGCAGAGATTGCGCGTAGCGAGTGGTATAGAGAGGGGCGCGTTCCCCTGCATACCTTGCGTGCGGATATCGACTATGGCTTTGCAGAAGCCAATACAACCTACGGCATTATTGGCGTGAAGGTCTGGGTCTTCAAGGGTGAGGTCTTCGATGGTGTTCCCCAGGAAGAAGAGAAGGCGCCAAAGCGTAAGCCGCGGAAGAGGGATTAATCATGTTAATGCCGAAACGGACAAAATTCCGTAAACAGATGAAGGGCCGCAATCGCGGTCTTGCAGAACGAGGTGGTAAGGTTAGCTTCGGTGAGTTTGGCCTGCAGGCCATTGGTCGCGGTAGACTGACTTCACGTCAGATTGAGGCTGCGCGTCGTACCATCACCCGTCAGGTAAAGCGTGGTGGTAAGTTGTGGATTCGTGTATTCCCAGACAAGCCGATCACCAGTAAGCCTCTCGAAGTGCGACAGGGTAAAGGCAAGGGTAACGTAGAGTACTGGGTTGCCCAGATCCAGCCGGGTCGCATGCTGTATGAAATTGAGGGCATTGATGAGGAGACGGCGCGCGAGGCATTTACCCTTGCAGCAGCTAAGCTCCCGTTTAAAACCGCCTTCGCAAAACGGACGGTACTGTGATGAAAGCTACAGAACTAAGGGCCAAGAGCCCGGCCGAACTGGAAGAGTCTCTGCTGGAATTGCGCAAAGAGCAGTTCAATCTGCGCATGCAGCGTGGATCCGGACAACTGAGTCGTCCATCAGAGATGAACCGGGTGCGAAAAACCATTGCCCGTATTAAAACCGTTTTGAATGAAATGAGAGCAGGTGAAGCATCATGAGCGAGCAGGAAGTTAGCAATCGCACGCTCCAGGGGCGCGTGGTCAGCGACAAGATGGATAAAACCGTCACTGTTATGGTTGAGCGTCAGGTGAAGCATCCGCTCTACGGAAAATACATTCGCCGTTCCACTAAGATTCACGCTCATGACGAAAGCAATGAGTGTGGGTTGGGTGACGTGGTTATCATTGAACAGTGCCGTCCGCTATCAAAGAGCAAGACCTGGCGTCTGGTCACGGTTGTTGAAAAAGCATCCTGAAGATAGACCTCGGAATTAATACGGTTTTCGTAACACTGAATTTATAGTTTGGGATAGTCCAATGATCCAGATGCAGACAATGCTGAACGTTGCCGACAATAGCGGTGCAAAGCGAGTCCAGTGCATAAAAGTACTGGGCGGCTCGCACCGCCGTTATGCCGGTATCGGGGATATTATTAAAGTGAGCATCAAGGATGCCATGCCCCGGGGTAAGGTAAAAAAGGGTGACGTCTATAACGCTGTTGTTGTTCGCACAAAGAAAGGCGTTCGTCGTTCTGACGGTTCTATGATCCGTTTTGACGGTAACGCTGCTGTTTTGCTGAACACCCAACTGCAGCCTATCGGAACCCGTATATTCGGACCGGTTACCCGTGAACTGCGTGGCGAGCGTTTTATGAAAATCATCTCGCTCGCGCCAGAAGTGCTCTAAGGGGTGAATCATGGCATTGCGTAAAATTAAGAAAGGTGACCTGGTCGTTGTCATTGCCGGCAAGGACAAAGGTAAGCAGGGTACCGTCCTGCAAGTGATCGACGATAAAGTCGTCGTTGAAAACATCAATATAGTGAAGAAGCACACCAAACCAAATCCGGTGAAGGGTGATCAAGGCGGCATCCTGGATAAGGAAATGCCGATGGATGCATCCAATGTTGCCATTTACAATTCGACCAGCGGAAAGGCTGATCGTGTAGGTGTCAAGAGTCTGGATGATGGACGCAAGGTGCGCTACTTCAAATCCAACGGCGAAGTCGTGGATATCTGAGGCGGATAGTTAAGATGGCAAGATTACAGCAACTTTACAACGACGAGATCGTAGGCAAGCTGAAAGAGCAGTTCAGCTTTAAGAGCGTCATGGAAGTCCCAAAGATCACTAAGATCACACTTAACATGGGTGTTGGTGATGCGATTGGTGATAAAAAAGTGATGGAGCATGCCGTCAGCGATATGGTGAAGATCTCAGGTCAGAAGCCCATTGTTACCAAAGCGCGTAAATCCGTTGCCGCTTTCAAGGTGCGTGAAGCCTGGCCTATCGGCTGCAAGGTGACACTGCGCGGTGAGCGTATGTATGAGTTCCTTGATCGCCTGATCAATATCGCAATTCCTCGTATCCGTGATTTTCGCGGCATGAATGCCAAGTCATTCGATGGCCGTGGTAATTACAGTATGGGTGTGAAAGAGCAGATTATGTTTCCAGAGATCGATTACGATAAAATCGATACTCTTCGTGGTCTGGATATTACTTTCAGTACTACTGCAAAGACTGACGAAGAGGGGCGTGCACTGCTCGCCTCCTTTAAATTTCCTTTCAAAAACTAAGTAGAGCTAGCATGGCAAAAAAGAGCATGATCGCTCGCGAAGTGAAGCGGGCCAAGACAGTTGCTAAGTATGCTGAGAAGCGTGCGGAGTTAAAGGCTGTCATTATCAATCCGAATAGCACCACCGAAGAGGTGGATGATGCTGTTCTCAAACTACAGAAGATGCCTCGTGATGCGTCGCCTGCGCGTCGGCAGAATCGCTGTCGTGCTACAGGCCGCCCACACTCGGTCTATCGTAAGTTTGGACTCTGCCGCAACAAGCTACGTGAAGCGGCTATGCGCGGTGATGTTCCCGGGCTTGTAAAAGCCAGCTGGTAATATATAATACGCCACCCGCATCTGAATGATGCGGCTTATCATTTCGCCCGCAAGGCGGATTTTGTCAATCATTTAGGTATCGTGCCTTTGCAGGCGGCTGACCTAGAGGGTTTTAAAAATGAGTATGTCTGATCCAATCGCAGACATGTTGACCCGTATTCGTAACGGTCAGCAGGTCGCGAAGGTGGCTGTTTCCATGCCATCGTCAAAACAGAAAAGTGCCGTTGCCCAGCTATTGCTGGACGAGGGTTACATCAAAGGTTTCTCAAGCACTGATGATGCTAAAAGCACTCTCAATGTTGAGCTGAAATACTTTCAGGGCAAACCGGTTATCGAGCTTCTACAGCGCGTCAGTCGGCCGGGTCTACGAGTCTATAAGGGCGCTAAAGAGCTTCCGAAGGTTCGCGGTGGACTGGGTATTGCCGTCATTTCCACATCCAAAGGTCTGATGTCTGATCGTGCTGCCCGCGCTGCGGGTCATGGCGGCGAAGTCCTGGCCTATGTGGCGTAATCGGGAGGCATGATATGTCACGTGTAGCAAAGAGTCCGATTACCCTCCCTGCCGGTGTTGATCTTACCATCGCTGACGATCAGGTGACTGTTAAGGGTGCCAAGGGTACCATGCAGCTGACGCTGCACAAGTTTGTCACTGTTAATCGTGATGACGCTGTTATCAGCGTTGCACCTAAGGTCGAAGGACAGGATGAATGGGCAATGGCCGGTACATTCCGGGCACTGATCAATAGCATGGTTACTGGTGTTACCTCCGGCTTCCAGAAGAAGCTGCAGCTGGTCGGTGTGGGCTATCGCGCTCAAGCCAAAGGCAAGGTGCTGAACCTCAACCTCGGTTTTTCTCACCCTATTGATTACGCAGTCCCTGAGGGTATCACTATAGAAACTCCTTCTCAGACTGAGGTCGTAGTCTCCGGCTGCGACAAGCAGAAGGTGGGCCAGGTCTCTGCTGAAATCCGTTCCTACCGTCCGCCAGAGCCCTATAAAGGCAAAGGTGTCCGTTATGCGGATGAGCAGGTTCTGCGTAAAGAAGCCAAGAAGAAGTAAGGGTATATGACGATGGACAAGAAAACATCACGTTTGCGTCGTGCACGCCGTGCCCGCGCCAAAATACAAGAGTTGGGTGTGCATCGCCTGACCATCTTCCGTACCCCGCGCCACACTTACGCGCAGGTTATTGCTCCCGGCAGCACCCAAGTGGTTGCCAGTGCCTCAACCCTGGATAAGGGTGTTAAGGCTGAGCTTGAGGGGAGTGGTGGTAACTGCGCAGCTGCGGCGACAGTCGGTAAGCTGGTTGCAGAGCGTGCCAAGGCTGCAGGAGTTGAGCGCGTAGCGTTTGATCGTGCCGGCTTTAAGTATCACGGTCGTGTCAAAGCGCTGGCTGATGCAGCTCGCGAAAACGGTCTTCAGTTCTAAGGGGCAGGCTATGTCTAACTTTAATGCAACTCCACAAGGCGGCGGCCTGATCGAAAAGCTGATACACGTAAATCGTGTAGCTAAAGTGGTCAAAGGTGGTCGAATATTCAGTTTTACCGCACTCACCGTGGTCGGTGATGGCGAGGGTGGTGTCGGGTTCGGCACTGGCAAAGCGCGTGAGGTGCCTATCGCCATACAGAAGGCGATGGAGAGTGCGCGTCGTAACATGCGTAACTCCACCCTAAACGGCACAACACTGCAGTATCCGCTGATCGGACGTCATGGCGCCGCCAAGGTCTACATGCAGCCGGCTTCTGACGGTACCGGTATTATCGCAGGCGGCGCCATGCGTGCTGTTTGCGAAGCGGTAGGTGTCCATAACGTACTGGCCAAGTGCATCGGTACTAATAATCCCATCAATGTTGTTCGTGCCACCATCAACGCGCTGACTGAAATGACGGACCCTGAGTCTGTCGCCGCTAAGCGCGGCAAGACGGTCGAAGAGATTCTGGGGTAAGTCATGGCTGATAAGAAAATGATGAAGGTAACGCTGACCCGCAGCATGAATGGACGTCTGGAGAGTCATAAGGCGTGTGTTCGTGGCTTGGGGCTGCGTCGTATGCATCACAGCGTACTTGTAGAGGACAGTGCCTGCACTCGTGGCATGGCAAATAAAGTGTCCTACATGGTCAAGGTTGAGGAGGCGTAACATGCATCTGAATACCATTAAGCCCGCAGAGGGCTCAAAAAAGAACGCCAAACGTATCGGTCGTGGTATCGGTAGCGGATTCGGTAAGACTGCTGGTCGTGGTCACAAGGGGCAGAAGTCACGCACTGGTGGTTCCGTCAAGGTAGGCTTCGAGGGTGGTCAGATGCCCTTGCAGCGTCGTCTGCCAAAGGTTGGCTTCACCTCTCGTATCGGTCGCAGCACCGCTGAGGTTCGTCTCGATGAGCTGGCAAAGGTTGAGGTTGATGTGATTGATCTCAGCGCGTTGCATAGTGCGGATATACTGCCTCGCTCTATGAAGCGTGCGAAGGTTATCCTTTCCGGGAAAATCGAGAAGGCTGTTACCATTCGCGGTCTCGGTGTAACCAAGGGTGCACGTGCTGCTATCGAAGCGGCCGGTGGAAAGATCGAGGAATAAATGACCGCACAGGGCAACATGGCCGGCATGGCCGGTATGGGTAAGTTCACTGAGCTGCGCCAGCGACTGCTTTTCGTCCTTGGTGCCCTGTTGGTGTTTCGTATCGGTACTTTTATACCTGTACCCGGCGTAAATCCGGCGGCACTTGCTGCGCTTTTTGCGGAGCAGGAAGGCAGCAATATCCTGGACATGTTTAACATGTTCTCGGGTGGCGCCCTGATGCGTGCAAGTCTGTTTGCTCTTGGTATCATGCCCTACATCTCAGCATCGATTATCATGCAGTTAATGTCTGCAGTGATACCCAAGCTCGAGCAGTTGAAGAAAGAGGGAGAGCAGGGACGACGTAAGATTACCCAATACACCCGCTACGGAACGGTATTGCTTGCCACTTTCCAGGCCGTTGGTATATCGATGGCGCTACAGAGTCAGCAGGCGGGCGGTATGTCTGTTGTAACTCATACCGGCCCCGGCTTTATATTAACAGCGGTCGTATCACTGGTTACCGGAACGATGTTCCTGATGTGGTTGGGCGAGCAGATCACTGAGCGCGGCTTGGGTAACGGAATTTCACTGATCATCTTTGCCGGTATTGTCGCCGGTCTGCCATCTGCAATCGGCGGGACGCTGGAACTGGTACGCACCGGTGAGATGAATGCGATAACCGTTCTTATATTGTTTATGCTGGCCGCTGCAGTTACGGCGTTTGTAGTCTTTGTAGAGCGCGGGCAGAGACGTATCACGGTCAACTATGCCAAGCGTCAGCAAGGTAGAAAGATGTTTGCAGCGCAGAGTAGTCATCTGCCTCTGAAGCTGAACATGGCGGGTGTAATTCCTCCTATCTTCGCGTCCAGTATCATCCTTTTTCCATCGACACTGGGGCAGTGGGTGTCGGGACAGGAGAACATGCGATGGTTGCAGGATATCGTCGGTAAGCTACAGCCGGGTGAGCCGGTCTATGTGCTGCTCTATGCTCTGGCGATTATCTTCTTCTGCTTTTTCTACACTGCGTTGGTGTTTAATTCGAGGGAGACCGCCGATAATCTGAAACGATCAGGTGCATTTATACCTGGCTATCGGCCTGGAGAGCAGACGGCGCGTTACATCGACAGCGTGATGTCGCGGCTCACGTTGGCAGGAGCGATCTATATTACTGCTGTCTGCCTGTTGCCTGAATTTTTGATCGTTGGCTGGAATGTCCCCTTCTATTTTGGTGGTACATCCTTGCTGATTATCGTGGTGGTGGTGATGGACTTTATGGCCCAGGTGCAGACGCACTTGATGTCACACCAGTATGATGGATTGATGAAGAAAGCGAATTTGAAGGGTGGTGGTGCAGGTCTACTGCGCTAACACCGGATAAAGATATAGATAGTTTTGGAGAATGAGCCATGAAAGTTAGGGCATCAGTGAAGAAGATCTGCCGCAATTGCAAGATTGTACGCCGTAAAGGCGTTGTGCGTGTGATCTGTAAAGAGCCACGCCACAAACAGCGTCAGGGTTGATTTTTCAAGCTTGATTTATTACTAGTATCCAGATAGAATTGCGCGTTTTCCACGCGTAATGTGGATGTAACTTGTTTTTCAGGAGTTAAACCGATGGCCCGTATTGCAGGCGTCAACATTCCAGATCGTAAGCACGCTATTATCGCGTTGACCTCGATCTATGGAGTCGGTCGTACCCGCGCTGCCGGTATCTGTGAAGCAGCAGGCATTGCGCAGGACAAAAAAATTCAGGATCTGAGTGAAGAGCAGGTAGATGCTCTGCGCTCTGAGGTCGCCAGGTTTACCGTAGAAGGTGACTTGCGACGTGAAGTTTCCATGAACATCAAACGTCTCATGGATCTTGGTAGTAATCGCGGTATCCGTCATCGTCGTGGCCTTCCTGTTCGGGGCCAGCGCACGAGAACAAACGCACGTACCCGTAAGGGTCCACGGCGTCCAATCAAACGATAAGTCCGGCGCGATAAATTCGCCGACTATTAGTTAAGAGACCACAGGAAACAGCAAATGGCAAAACCAGCAAGCCGTTCGCGAAAGAAGGTAAAAAAAGTCGTCACCGACGGTGTCGCTCATATACACGCCTCTTTCAATAACACCATCATCACCATCTCTGATCGCCAGGGTAACGTGCTGTCATGGGCAACCGCAGGTGGCTCCGGCTTCCGCGGCTCGCGTAAAAGCACCCCCTTTGCAGCACAGGTTGCTGCCGATCGCGCCGGTGAGGGTGCGAAAGATTACGGTGTCAAGAATCTGGATGTGAACGTCAAGGGCCCAGGTCCAGGTCGTGAGTCTGCGGTTCGTGCACTCAACAATGCAGGTTTCAAAATTACCAGCATCTGTGATGTTACACCGATCCCGCACAATGGTTGCCGCCCGCCAAAAAAGCGTCGCGTCTGATCAGGAGTTATAGAGAGTCATGGCAAGATATATCGGACCAAAATGTAAGCTGAGCCGCCGCGAGGGAACAGATCTGTTCCTCAAGAGCCGTTCGCGCTCAATTGAATCCAAATGCAATATGGAAAAGCAGCCAGGTCAGGGTGATGACCGCCGGCGTCGTCTCTCCGATTACGGGCTACAGCTTCGTGAGAAGCAGAAAATGCGCCGTATGTATGGAGTGATGGAGAAGCAGTTCCGTAACTATTATAAGGCTGCCGCCCAAGGTAAAGGCGCTACAGGTGAAAACCTTTTTCGTCTTCTCGAGCAGCGTCTTGATAATGTCGTTTACCGTATGGGGTTCGGAGCCACTCGTTCTGAGTCACGTCAGCTGGTAAGCCACAAAGCGATTGAGGTTAACGGTAAGGTGCTTAATGTTCCTTCTTATAAGGTACAGCCCGAAGACGTTATCACCATTCGTGAGAAAGCGAAAAAACAGGCAAGGATCCAGAATTCACTTGCGATAGCTGCAGAGTACGGATTTGTCGAGTGGATCACTGTTGACTCAAAGGCAATGAGCGGTACGTTCAAGCGAGACCCAGATCGTACGGAACTGCCTGCAGAGATCAACGAACAGCTGGTTGTTGAGCTGTACTCCAAATAAGGTTAATTGAGGGGTTGAAATGCCTGAGTTTGTAACCGATTTTTTGAAGCCGCGCCTAGTCAGTGTCCAGCAGGTAACCGAACGTCACGCCAAAATCTCCCTGGAGCCGATGGAACGTGGATTTGGTCACACACTGGGTAATGCACTACGCAGGATTCTGCTCTCCTCGATGCCTGGATGCGCCGTGGTAGAAGCAGAGATTGACGGCGTTCTTCATGAGTACACAAGTATTGAGGGTGTGCAGGAAGATGTGCTGGAGATCATGCTGAATCTTAAAGATCTCGCTCTCATTATGCATACTCGCAGTGAGGCTACCCTGGTACTGAAGAAATCAGGTCCCGGTCCCGTGTTGGGTAGTGATATCACTCTTGATCACGATATTGAGATCGCGAATCCAGATCATGTGATTGCCAACCTTAACAAAGAGGGTGAGCTGAGCATGACTTTGAAGGTGGCAAAGGGTCTGGGTTACCAGCCTGCTGCAACCCGTATATCGGATGCCGGCGAAGATCGTCCAATTGGTCGTTTGCAATTGGATGCCTCGTTCTCACCAGTATGTCGTGTAGCTTTCTCTGTTGAGGCAGCACGTGTTGAACAGCGTACTGACCTTGATCGATTGGTTATTGATCTGGAGACCGATGGGACAATCGATCCGGAAGAGGCGATTCGTCGCTCAGCAACCATTCTTCAGGATCAACTCTCAGCCTTTGTCAGTCTCGACCAGACAACCACGGCTGAAGTGGAAGAAGAGAGCAGCAAACCTGCAATTGATCCGATTCTGCTGCGTCCTGTAGATGATCTTGAGTTGACCGTTCGCTCAGCAAACTGTCTCAAGGCCGAGAATATCTTCATGATTGGTGATCTGATTCAACGTACTGAGGTGGAGCTTCTGAAGACGCCGAACCTGGGTAAGAAATCGCTCACAGAAATCAAGGATGTTCTTGCTACACGTGGTCTTTCACTCGGCATGCGGCTTGAAGACTGGCCGCCCGAGGGTATGGAGTAGGTCGCATCGCGTACCTCTCTACCACACTAATTTTTTGTTTACTTATTATTAAGGAAGTCGATCCATGCGTCATCGCAAATCAGGACGGCAACTGAACCGTAACAGTTCACACCGTAAGGCCATGTTCCGTAACATGACATGCTCTTTGCTGCGTCACGAGCTGATCAAGACTACGTTGCCCAAAGCTAAAGAACTGCGCCGCGTGGCCGAGCCGATTATCACAAATGCCAAGAGCGACAGCGTTGCAGGCCGTCGTCTTGCCTTCAATCGTCTCCGTGACGATGAGGTAGTCGGTAAGCTGTTTAATGAGCTGGGCCCTCGCTACAAGGAGCGCTCAGGCGGTTATCTCCGTATACTCAAGTGTGGCTACCGTCCAGGCGACAAGGCTCCGATGGCCTACGTTGAGCTGATCGATCGCCCTGAGATAGATGAAGAAGAGGCTGTCGAGGTAGAGTAGACTCTGCTGCAGGAAACGATAAAAAAAGGCCGGACGGTGAAAATCGTCCGGCCTTTTTTCTTTTAGGATGCATGATCGCAGATTTCGTTCAGTGCGGGCTGGTGTTGTATAAAGTGTGTTTTACCAACTGCGATGGCCATTCGAAGCAAATCCGAGAGGCTACTACGGTGATCTGGCCGGCTCTCTACGCTCAATGATAGTAAGCGATCAATAAACCCCACCTTGTAGCAGAATCACACCACCTTTAAGCTTTCACCATCAAAGTTCCACGGCAACAGTGCTTCGATCTCTTCCAGGCTCTGTGCCGCAGGCAGCTCTTTAAAAATACGTTGCAGATAAGCATAGGGCTCCAGGCCATTGGCCTTGGCGGTTTCGATCAGACTGTAGAGTGCCGCACTGGCCTTGGCACCCCTATCGGTGTCACTGAACAACCAGTTTTTTCTGCCGATGACAAAGGGCCGGATTGCATTCTCAGCCATGTTGTTATCGATCGATAAGTAGCCCTCTTCAGGGTAGACCGTCAGCTTGTTCCAGTTCTTGTCCATATAGCCCAAGGCTTTGCCCAGTGCGCCTTTTGGAAGCACCTGGTGTAAGGTCTTGTCCAGCCATACCCGGAGCTGACCGAGCACCACCCGGCTCTCTTCATGGCGTACCTGTTTACGCACATCAGCGGGTTCGCCTTTGATTCGGCGTTCGATACCATAGAGCTTGCCGATATAGCTTAAGGCCATATCCGCCTTTCCCGCTTTGGGTTTTTTGCCCTTCGGGGCGGCCACCTTTTGAGCGTCGACAAATTTTCGTCGCGCATGCGCCCAGCAACCCAGGTGCGTAACGGCCTCTGTTTTTCCCAGTGCGTGATAACCAGCATAGTCATCGGTTTGCAGATAGCCTTCAAAGCCCTCCAGGAGTTCTTCGGCAACTTTTCCGCTTCGGCTTGAGGCATAGCCATAGAGAACGATTTTCTTGTCTGGAAGGCCACTGACACGCACCCACATGTAAGATTTACTCTGTGGTGTCTTGTCGACCTCCTTGAGTACCTGTATCGGGGTCTCATCACAGTGGATAACGGGCCCTGACAGTAGTTGATCATTAAGAAGATTGAGCAGCGGCTGTACCAATGTCCCGCACTTGAGCATCCAGCCGGCCAACGTATTACGACCCAGTTCAACACCGGTACGCTTCAGGATCTGCTCCTGACGGTAGAGTGGCAGCGCATCCTGATACTTGGCTACCGCTACATGTGCTAGCAGACCTGCACTGGCATTGCTCTTGGGAATAGGCTGTGGCGGCAGTGGTGCAATTTGCACACCCTCTTCACACGCCTTGCAGGCGTATTTTTTGCGCACATGTACCAGTACCCGCACCTTGGCTGGAATGATGTCCAGTTGCTCACTGGCCTCTTCGCCGATGAGGGTGCGTTGGCAACCACAGGAGCAGGTCTTCTCTGCCTCAGGCAGATCATACTCAATGCGGATGCGGGGCAGTCCCGGCGGCAACGGCTTGCGGCCACGTATTTTTTTGTTGGTGTCGGCTGGGGCGCCTCT
This sequence comes from Candidatus Sedimenticola sp. (ex Thyasira tokunagai), assembly GCA_037318855.1. Classification (GTDB taxonomy): domain Bacteria; phylum Pseudomonadota; class Gammaproteobacteria; order Chromatiales; family Chromatiaceae; genus Vondammii. The sequence goes on from CP134874.1 coordinate 517,846, forward strand.
GCCGGAAATCTCTTCGGCAGCAGGAGGCTCGTCTTCTTCACCCAGCAGTTCAGCCTCATCAAACAGCTCGGCTTGCCCGGATGCCTTCTCACTACTGGTGCCAAACTGACGATGGCGCTGCAGGCGTATGAACTCTTCGAGGAGGGCTATGCGCTGCTCTTGGCTACTGAGTTTTAGCTGCTGCTCAGCAATGATTTCCTTCAGTGAAGAAGCATCATTTGGCAGGTTTTTAACAGCAGCATTCATGGCTGTTATTTTACCGCATAATGCCTATAACACCGAGTCAAAATAGACCTTTTGATGAGGTTTATTGTTCCAGATATCAAAGCCATCGAGTAGCCAATTCAGCTCCTGACAACTGAGCGACAGCGGTTCATCCGTTGTAAGAGCGGGCCACTTGAAACGTTGCTTCTCCAGGCGCTTGTACCAGACGATAAAACCATTGCGCTCCCAGCAGAGCATTTTGATTTTGTCGCGAGCACGATTACAGAAAACAAACAGGGCTTCGATATTCGGTGATAGTGCCATCTCCGACTCGACCAGCGCGGACAGGCCATCAATGGATTTACGCATATCCACAGGATCAGCATACAGGTAGACCTGAACCGACTCACCCGGGCGTAGCATCACGCAGACTCCCGCAAGCTGCGCCGAATAATCGGCAAGACCTGTTCGAGGGAGCCAAGTGGTATTTCCATGCGCATATCCCCGGTGGATATTACGACCACCGCTTCAGGGGGGCGGTGAACAGCAAGCGGGATCAACTTATTGCCTGCTGCTGGGGAAGCCAAGCGCTTGCGCCAATAGCTGAAGGAGACCAACTTCAAATCATGTTGGGTGCAATATGCCTTTTGTGTGAGGCCACTTTGCCGCCAGTCTGAATGGTGTTGTTCCCAGTAAGCCGCCTTTGCTGCTCTGGCCATCTGTTACTCCCGTTGAATTCGAGGGAAGCAGAATAGAACGGGGGCGCTGAGTAAAGTAGATGCTGTTTATTGATCGCTTACCAATGATAGGTAGTAGTTTACCTTACTTCAGCGACCGCTTTTCTCAATCAGTGAGTGCATTAACGGCACTAATCCGGCTGATACCTCACTCCAGTCGAAGCTCCAACGCCAGTTCTCTTCATTTACGACACCAGGCGTGTTCATCCTTGCATCACTATCCAGTCCCAAGAGATCCTGCATCGGGATCACAGCTAACCGGCTTGAAGTGTTAAGCGCGCAGGTAATCATATGCCATGGCTGATTCATTCCCCCCTCTCCACCAGCACAATTCACCCGTGCCTTCTCATCAGGAGTGAGGCCACTGTACCAGCCAAGTGTTGTGTCGTTATCGTGGGTGCCGGTATAGACCACAGAGTTAGCAACAAGGTTTTCAGGGAGGTAAGGGTTGTCGGGCATGCCATCAAAGGCAAACTGCAGCACCTTGGTGCCCGGTAGATTAAAATGATCCCTGAGCGCAGTTACTTCGGGAGTGATTATTCCAAGATCCTCTACAACGATAGGTAGTTTTTTAAATGTCTTTAGCAGCGTATCAAACAACTCATGGCCAGGTGCTTTTTCCCAGTGGCCGTCGATTGCGGTCTCGCTTTCGGAAGGAATGCTCCAGTAGGACTCGAAGCCACGAAAATGATCGATTCTCAAAAGGTCAAACCACTCCAGTTGGCTTCTTGTCCGCTCAATCCACCAGGTGAAACCATCGGAGCTGATCTTATTCCAATCATAGAGTGGGTTACCCCAGCGTTGCCCTGTATCTGAAAAATAGTCAGGGGGTACACCGGCCACAACTTCCGCCCTGCCGTCGGCGCTGAGCTGAAAATAGTCTCTTTGAGACCAGACGTCAGCACTATTTTCTGCAACAAAAATAGGTGTATCGCCGAACATCAGAATCCCTCTGCTGTTGGCGTAATCACGCAGAGAGTGCCACTGATTGAAGATGACGTACTGGGCGAAGCGGTGAACTTCGGTCTCATCTTTTAATCGCAAGCGCGCTTGTTGAAGTGCTGAAGTATCCCGGTTGCGTAGAGGTGCAGGCCACTCCCACCAAGGAAGGTTGTCGTGGTGGGAACGAAGCGCAAGAAATAGGATGTAGTCATCCAGCCAATGTTCATGCTTGTGGCAAAAGAGGTCATATTTTGACCACTGCTCATCTCCTGCACTCTCTTTAAAACAACTCCAGGCGCGTCTGATGGACTCTTCCCGCTCTGGTTCCTTATCGGTAGGGAAAGGCTCAAGCCATCCTTCCGACACCAATGTGTCGAGACTGATTAACGCTGTGTTCCCGGCGTGGACTGAAAGGCACTGATAGGGGGATAGACCGTGGGAAGGCTGCCCGAGGGGTAGGGTTTGCCAACAACCGATACCGCAGTTTGCGAGAAAATCGACGAATCTGTACGCATCCCGGCCAAGGTCTCCATCGGGAAGAGAGGTAGGGTGTAGCAGTACGCCCGCCAGTCGACGGGGTAGAACTTCATACTCTTGGTGATCCGTCATCGACTAAAGTCCTGGCCGGTACGCATCACACCCCCTGTAGCAGGATCTCCGGAACCGTGACTTATAACCTTTGTTACGCTCTCCGGTATCGGCCTGTCTAATCGTCGGTAGAGGTTGGTAAGATGACGGCGGTACATGCTATCGAAGTCGCTGACTGCACCCTCCGGATTGTAATCTCCAAACCACCAAGCCCAGTCGGATGCCTCGCAGATAGCAAGTTCATGCTCCGCCTGATTTAGTGCCTCACCTGTGAGTCGCCCTGAAATCTTCTCTTCATCAAATGCCAGTTTTGCCTCACATAGCAGGTCCCATGCGCGATTCTTTCCCGGGTCCCCTATCCATGTTGAAAAAGTACCGTGGACCCAACTGCCGGCGGTGACTTCCTTGAGTACTGGGCTCTGCCGTTTGGTTTTCAGATATTCACCATAGGTGGTGAGATTGATGCTGGGATGGATTGCCAGGTGCTTATAGAGGGCGCTGAGGAAGTAGTAACCGTTATAGGGGTAGGTCTCCCAGGCATTCTCCCCATCGAGGATGATAGAGACAATCCTGTCGGGATTATCTTTTGATCTCGTGGCAATGGTATCAAGGTGTGATATCAGGTTTGCTACTGCATCATCGCCGTGCCAGCGTGCATACTCGAAACCGATTAGATCCGAAAGTCCGTCGTCTCGAAAAAAACTGTGTAGTTCTGTGTCACTGATGCGATAGGGGAGGTAGAGCCAATCCTTCTCATCAAGTGCTTTATCTTCTGGTCTGAGGCTGTTGTTGAGTACATTTTCACCACTGGCGGCCCACTTTATCCCATGCTCAGCCAGAAGCTCGAGTGTTGGAGTTGAGACCGCCCCCTCAGCAGGCCAGCAGCCGCTTGGCTTAAAGCCGAAGTGTCGTTCAAAACAGTCGATGCCTTTTTCAACCTGCCAATGTGAACGCTCCAGCCCGCCCGGGTAGTGATCGGCCTGGGGAAGAGTGATATCCGGCCATGCCTGACGGGCGGAGTTGAAGTCCAATAGCAGCGGCATGATCGGATGTGAATAGGGCGTGAAAGAGAGCTCTGCCTGGCCGCGTTCAGCCAGTTTGCGGTAACGCCCGATGAGGCCGCTGAGCAGCTCACTGATAACGGTAAACAGCAGGTTGCGGTCATCAAAGCTGTAGAGGCTGGACTTCTTTATCAGGTATTTGATACGGGGGTCTTTGTGCCTGACGGTTTCACCAATCCATACCAGGTGATACCAGACCAGCAGGTCGCTGAGAAACTGGTTTGAGAGGTAGATGCTGCGTCTCTCCAAATTTTCTACGTTGCCAATCAGTGAAACCAGTTGCTGGAACGCCTCGTACCTGGCGATTGCCCGCTCTTCGTTGGCTTTGAGGCAGGCCTTGATTAGAGTGGTGCGTTTGCCTGGATCAGTAGGGAATTCGCCGGTGACCAGGGCTGAGAGTATCGGATCTGTGACCGGTGTGCGGTCTTCAAGGTAGCGTTTGCTCTGACGGCTGTAGTCGTCGATCTGCTCAAGTAGTGTCGGAGAGAAATTAACTACACATTTGGCATCGGGACAGGCCTCCAGGTGTGCTGCCATGTCGACATAATCCTTGATCGCATGGAGGTAGGTCCAGGGTAACTTATACTGCCCATCCTGTTCGTCCTGATAGGGAGGCTGGTGCATATGCCAGCACAGAACCACATTGAGCTTACCCTCAGAGTGCATAGTTCAGATCCTGTCCGAGCATACCCGGGCTGACCAGAACAACACCCTCCTCCGTGACGTGATAGTTGCGTGCATCCTCCTCGGGGTTTTCACCGATCACAGTGTGGTTGCTGATGACGCAGCCCTTGTCGATTACAGCCTTGGTAATACGGCAGTTTTCTCCAATCTCTACATCCGGCAGGATTACAGAGTCCTGGACGTTTGAGCGAGTACCGATATGAACGTTGGAGAAGAGGACTGAGTGACTCACATAGGCGCCCGAGATAATGCAGCCGCCTGAGACCATTGAGTCGACAGCCATGCCGCGACGATCGTCGTCATCAAAGACGAATTTGGCCGGGGGTTGCTGCGCCTGATAGGTCCAGATCGGCCAATCCTTATCGTATAGATTTAGCTCTGGCGTGACGCCAATCAGTTCGAGGTTGGCTTTCCAGTAGGCATCGACGGTACCCACATCCCGCCAGTAGATACGTTCGCCGGTAATCTGGTGTTTGAAGGGGAAACCCACCACCCGGTAGCGGTCAATGATATGGGGGATGATGTCGTGACCAAAGTCGTGGCTGGAATCCGGGTCTCCGGCATCCCTGATCAACTGGTCGTAGAGAAAATCGGTGTTAAATATGTAGATACCCATCGATGCCAGTGCCTTTTCAGGCTGGCCAACCATCGGTTCAGGGTTGGCTGGTTTCTCAACGAAAGCGGTTACCTGAGAGGTTTTGTCCACGCTCATAACGCCTAAAGATTTCGCCTCTTCCAGGGGAACTTCGATACAGCCTACTGTCATATCGGCATTGTTGTCGACATGATGTGCCAGCATGGTGCCGTAATCCATCTTGTAGATGTGGTCACCGGCGAGAATAAGGATGTACTTGGGACCGTGGCTGCGCAGGATATCCAGGTTCTGGAAGACAGCGTCCGCAGTCCCCGAGTACCAAGACTTGCCCAGGCGCTGAGAGGCGGGAAGAACCTCCACATACTCTCCAAACTGGCCGCGAAGGAATGACCAGCCGTTATTGAGGTGAAGCAACAGCGAGTGCGCCTTGTACTGGGTGAGTACGGCAATCCGCCTAATGCCTGAGTTAAGGCAGTTGGAGAGGGGGAAATCGATAATACGAAATTTACCGCCGAAAGGGACGGCAGGCTTGGTGCGCCATGTCGTGAGTTGTTTTAGTCGAGATCCCTGCCCTCCCGCTAGAATCAGTGCCAGGGTACTGCGGGTTAACAGACTAATATTGCGTGGATTATCTTCCATAGGTGGCTACTCTTTTTGCTGGCGGGTGAATATTCAGCCCGCAATATTTACTGCCTATCTCCGTAGAGACGACGAGACATATGGCTTGTCGATTGCCTTCAATCGCTGCCATTAAGCTTTTTTGTATAGGCAATCAGGCCGCGGGTTGAGGCGTCATGCAGACCGCTTGCCGTATCTGGTGCAAGCTCCGGAAGTATCTTTCTGGCCAGCTGTTTTCCCAGCTCCACTCCCCACTGGTCAAAAGAGTTGATATTCCAGATGATGCCCTGGACAAACACCTTGTGTTCATAGAAGGCGATCAGCATGCCTAGGGTTTTTGGCGTCAACTTGCGGAACAGGAAGGTAGTGGTGGGGTGGTTGCCGTCAAACAGCTTGTGTGTCATCAACTTCTCCATCGCTTCCCGGTCGAGTCCTGCTGCCTCCAGTTCGGACCGCACCTCTGTTTCATTCTTCCCCCGCATAAGAGCTTCAGTCTGGGCAAAGAAGTTGGAGAGGAGTATGGCGTGGTGGTTTCCGACAGGATTGTGAGATTCCGCCGGTGCCAGGTAATCGGCAGTGACCAGAGGGGTTCCCTGGTGGAGCAGTTGAAAGAAAGCGTGCTGGCCGTTGGTACCGGGTTCACCCCACACCGCGCTACGGGTCTCGTAGTCCACACGTTCACCGTCACGGGTTATGCTTTTGCCGTTGCTCTCCATCTCCAGTTGCTGCAGGTAGGCTGGAAATCTGTGCAGATACTGGTCATAAGGAAGGATGGCGTGGCTTCTGGCACCGATAAAGTTGATATACCAGATGCCGATCATGCCGATGATTACCGGCATATTCTGCTCCAGCGGTGCTGTACGAAAGTGTTGGTCCATCAGGTGGGCGCCATCGAGCAGCTCTTCAAAACGCTCCATACCGATGGTTAGGGCAATCGGCAGGCCGATGGCGCTCCATAGAGAGAAACGCCCCCCTACCCAGTCCCAAAATTCGAACATATTGCGGGTATCAATGCCAAATTCGCTTACCGCCTGGCGGTTGGTTGAGACCGCTACAAAGTGGCTGGCTATCGCCTGCTCATTAGGGGCTGATTGGAGAAACCACTCACGTGCCGTGTGGGCATTGGTTAGCGTCTCCTGGGTGGTAAAGGTCTTGGAAGCGATGATAAATAGAGTTGTCTCCGGATCCAGTCGTTTCAGGGTTTCGGATATCTGTGTGCCGTCCACATTGGAGACAAAGTGCGTCTCTATCCCCATGTCGGCATAGGGTCTCAGCGCCTCGGTGACCATCACCGGTCCCAGGTCCGAGCCACCAATGCCGATATTTACTACATCGGTAATGGTCTTTCCGCTGTAGCCGAGCCAGCTTCCACTGTGGATCTGGTCACAGAAACGCTGCATCTGCTCTAAAACCTGATTGACGGCGGGCATGACATCCTCACCATCGACCTCTATCGGCTGATTTGAACGGTTGCGCAGGGCAATATGGAGGACCGCCCGATCCTCAGTAGTATTGATATGTTGGCCGGTGAACATCTTCTCAATCCAGCCGGGGAGATCCTGTTCCCTCGCCAGTTCAAACAGCTGAGTCATCGTCGCGGCGTCGATGCGGTTTTTTGAGTAGTCGAGCAGAAGGTCTTCAAGGGTGAGTGAAAATCGTTCAAAGCGGGCGGGATCCTGGTCGAACAGGTCCCTCATGTGGGTGTTACTGATCTCTCTGTTCTGCTGTTGCAGCTTTACCCATGAGCGGGTCTCTGTCAGTCTCATGCTGGGATCTCTGGCAAATATCGGTTACTGTATTCATATTACACTATATTATAAAAGAGCAATATATCCCACAGTGATGGTGTGAGCATATCACTGTTCCATGTCAGGCGAATGGCTTGCTCTGAGGTTCACCCGGGACTAAAACAGGGCGTTTTTTACTGTTTTCCTGGCACCTAACGCTTTTTGCCGGGTTCAATTGACTGTCACCCTGGTTTCTGCTGACATGTCGCACTGTTGCTGTGGTCCAGCCGGGTTACAGTAAATCCGGCAGTGGATTGAAATGATATTCAACACACTCTCCTGGTAAAACAGGCCGATAGTTTGGGAAAAAAATGGCGATAGCACTCAGCGAAGATCTAAGACGAATCATTGATGCCCGGCACCACGATCCTTTTGTGGTACTGGGGCGTCACGCCTTCGGTAAAAAGGAGCGGGTGACGCTGTTTCTGCCGGGGGTGATCAAAGCGGTGATTGAAGAGACCGGGGCGGAGCTGGAGCGGCTCGATGCTACTGACCTCTTTGTCTGGGAAGGTGCGGCAGGCGAACAGCCTGATCGCTATCGTGTAAGGGCAACCTATACCGATGGTGTGGAGCACATCGCCTACGATCCCTACTGTTTTCCGCAGGTATTGGAAGATTTTGATCTCCACCTCTTCGGTGAGGGCAGCCACTACCACGCCTACCGCTTTCTTGGTGCTCACCCTTGTACGGTCAACGATGTAGGCGGAGTACTTTTCGCCGTATGGGCGCCCAATGCTGAGCGGGTCAGCGTCACCGGTAACTTCAATCAGTGGGATGGCCGGCGCCACCCGATGAGAAGTCGAGGCGCCACGGGGGTGTGGGAGCTGTTTATTCCGGGCTTGAGTGGTGACGAGTTATATAAGTACGAGATACGTAACCGTATTACAGGTGCCCTGCTGCAGAAAAGTGATCCCTACGCCCAGCAGAGTGAAATGCGCCCCAAAACCGCCTCGCGGGTGAGACGCCAAAGTGACTACAGTTGGGATGATAAGGCCTGGCTACAGCGGCGGGAGCAGGGAGAGTGGCTGAAAAAACCACTCTCCGTCTATGAGGTGCACCTCGGCTCATGGCATCGAGACGAGGATCGCGAAGGCGGTTTTATCGGCTATCGCGAGCTGGCTCACCAGTTGGTTGAGTATGTCTCCGAACTGGGTTTTACCCACATTGAGCTACTGCCGGTGATGGAGCATCCGTTGGATATCTCCTGGGGCTATCAGACCACCGGCTACTTCTCACCCAGTAGCCGTTTTGGCTCAGCTGACGATTTTCGCTACTTTGTCGACTACTGTCACCGTCACGATATCGGCGTACTCCTTGACTGGGCGCCTGGTCATTTTCCCCGTGATGCGTTTGCGTTGGCTGAGTTTGATGGGGCTCATCTCTATGAGCATGCAGATCCACGTCGTGGTGCTCATCCTGACTGGGGAACGTTGATTTTCGACTACGGTCGCAATGAGGTAAAAAACTTTCTCCTCGCCAGTGCCGTCTACTGGCTGGAAGAGTTTCATATCGATGGCCTGCGGGTGGATGCCGTCGCCTCCATGCTCTATCTCGACTACTCACGGGAGCCCCACGATTGGATACCTAATATCCACGGCGGCAACGAGAATTTGGAAGCGGTCGCCTTTCTGCAGCAGCTCAACAGGGTGACCCACGGGGAGCACCCCGGTACCTTGATGATCGCTGAGGAGTCCACCGCCTGGCCCAGTGTCACCCGACCTTTGGAGATTGGGGGGCTCGGATTCAGTATGAAGTGGAATATGGGTTGGATGCACGACACCCTCAACTACATCAGTGAAGAGCCGGTCCACCGCAGCCACCATCACAACAGCCTCACTTTCGGCATGCTCTACAACTATACGGAGAACTTCGTTTTGCCCTTCTCCCATGATGAGGTGGTTCACGGTAAGGGCTCGATGATCGGAAAGATGCCGGGGGATGAGTGGCAGCGCTTTGCCAACCTGCGTCTGCTCTACAGTTATATGTGGGCTTATCCGGGAAAGAAGCTGCTGTTTATGGGCTCAGAGTTTGCTCAGGAGAGAGAGTGGAATTGTGAGGAGTCGCTGCAATGGGAGCTGTTGGAGCAGCCCAAGTATCACGGGGTAAAGCGCCTGATGAGTGATCTCAACCGTCTCTACCGTGAACAGCCGGCCCTTCATCGGCTGGACTTTTTCGCCGAAGGTTTTGACTGGGTCGACTGCAGTGATGCCTCACAGTCGGTAATCAGCTTTCTGCGCAAGAGTGAGGACCAAACCCTGCTGGTGGTGGTCAACTTCACCCCAGTGCCGCGCCAGGACTACCGTGTCGGTGTGTCTCAGGGAGGGACCTATCGGGAGCTGCTCAACAGTGATGCCGGGCTTTATGGTGGCAGTAATATGGGTAATGGCGGTGGGGTGATGGCGGAACCTGTTGAGTGGATGGGGCAGTCACACTCCCTGTCACTGACTCTGCCGCCCCTGTCGGTGCTTATTATGCAGCCACAAGAGGGGTGACCCAGTGAGCGACAAGATCGACATCCTTTTTGTCACTTCCGAAGCCCACCCGCTGATCAAGACCGGGGGGTTGGCGGATGTCAGCGGCGCTCTGCCTGCGGCGCTCAATGAGCAGGGCCATGATGTACGACTGCTGATACCGGGCTACCCACAGGTACTGGCTGAACTTGAGCTGGACGATGCACTGAAGGGTGGCCTGCTCTACACTCCCGGCGGTGCGGTGCGGCTGCTTCAGGGAAGAATGCCGGGAAGCGGCGGGTTGGTCTATGTGATCGACAGCGAGCGGCTCTACCAACGGGATGGTGGTCCTTACCTGGATAACGAAGGCAGAGAGTGGAGGGATAACGCACTGCGCTTTGCCACTCTCTCCTTTGTCGCGGCAAAATTGGCAAAACGGGTCACCCCTCTGGGCTGGCGACCCGATATACTCCACTGTAACGATTGGCAGAGCGGCCTCGCCCCCGCCTATCTCAACTACTCCTCAATCGCCCATGCTCGTACCCTTATGACAGTGCATAATCTCGCCTATCAAGGGGTGTTTGATCTCGATCTGGTTGATCAGTTGTGGCTGCCGCCGGAAGCAAAGAGTATGCATGATGTTGAGTTTCATGATCAGCTCTGCTTTCTCAAGGCGGGCCTGCAGTTTGCCGACCAGATCAATACCGTTAGCCCCACCTATGCCCTGGAGATACAGACCCGCGCCTTCGGCTGCGGTCTTGAGGGGCTGTTGCAGCACCGCTCGGAGGATCTGCATGGGGTGCTTAACGGCATTGATAACGTGGACTGGGATCCTGCTATCGACCCCCATCTGAAGCACAACTACAGCATTGACAGCATGAGTGGAAAGGGGAAGAACAAGCGCGCCCTGCAACGGGAGTTGGGTTTGACTGAGGCGCCGAAGAGCATGTTGCTGGGGGTGATCAGCCGTCTGGCGGAGCAGAAAGGGCTGGATCTCTTTGCCGACACTGTTCCACAACTGATGGAAGAGGGTTTTCAAGTCTGCCTGCTGGGCTCCGGTGATGCAGCTCTTGAGAGTCGCTTCCTTGAGTATGCGGCGGTCTATCCAGGTCGTCTTGCGGTGCATATCGGCTATAACGAGGGGTTGGCTCATCGTATAGAAGCGGGTGCCGACGCCTTTGTTATGCCCTCCCGTTATGAGCCCTGCGGACTCAATCAGATGTATAGCATGGCCTATGGCACGCCACCGATAGTAAGGCGTACCGGTGGCCTGGCCGATTCGGTAGTCGATACCGGAGCAAAGGGAGAGAGTGTGCAGGAGGCCACCGGTTTTATCTTTGATCGGGCCGATGCAGGCTCACTACTCCATGCTATCCGTCGGGCAGGGCAGTTCTATGGCAGCCCTGACAAGTGGTCGCAGATTCAGCACAATGGCATGGCGCGTGATTGCAGCTGGGGCGCCAGTGCTGGCCACTATGTTGAGCTCTACCAGCAGCTTTTGCGGTAGCGCAGGGCGAGGCGCAGTTGTGGTTTGCGCACAATACGTTTGCCGGGATTTTATCTGTCACGCTTTTTTCGCCCCGGGATAGCCCTCTTTACCTTTACCGGCTGAGCACTCTCTTCAGGTAGATGCCGGTATAGGATCCGGCCGTCTCTGCAACGGCCTCGGGGGTACCCTGGGCGATAATCTCGCCGCCCTTGTCGCCTCCCTCCGGCCCGAGGTCGACGATCCAGTCAGCGGTCTTGATGACGTCCAGGTTGTGCTCGATCACCACCACCGTATTGCCGTGGTCGCGCAGTCGATGCAGTACCGCCAACAGGTGTTTTACGTCGTGGAAATGAAGGCCGGTGGTGGGCTCATCGAGAATATAGAGGGTATTGCCGGTATCCCGTTTTGAAAGCTCCCGCGACAGTTTTACTCGCTGGGCCTCACCTCCGGAGAGGGTGGTGGCGTTCTGTCCCAGCTTGATATAGGAGAGACCCACATCCATCAGTGTCTGCAGTTTTCGCTTTAGCGCAGGAATCGCTTCAAAGAAGTCGAGGGCGTCCTCGATGGTGAGCTCCAGTACCTGGTCAATACTCTTTCCCTTGTACCTGATCTCCAGGGTTTCACGGTTATAGCGTTTGCCCTTGCAGACGTCACACTGGACGTAGACGTCTGGGAGGAAGTGCATCTCCACCTTGATCAATCCATCGCCGCGACACGCCTCACAGCGGCCACCCTTGACGTTGAAGCTGAAGCGCCCCGGTGTGTAGCCGCGGGAGCGTGCTTCATGAGTTCCAGCGAAGAGCTCACGGATCGGGGTGAAGATTCCTGTGTAGGTGGCCGGATTGGAACGAGGTGTGCGCCCAATGGGACTCTGGTCGATATCCACCACCTTGTCGAAGAGATCCATGCCCTCAATCTCCCGGTGGGGTGCAGCCTCCATGTTAGCGCCGTTCAGTTGCACTGCCGCCACAGGGTAGAGGGTGTCGTTGATCAGTGTTGATTTACCTGAGCCTGAGACGCCGGTGATACAGGTGAGTAGGCCAATGGGCAGTTTTAGCTCGACCTGCTTCAGATTGTTACCGGTGGCACCGTGAACCGCCAGTGTGCGGTCGGTATCGACAGCTGTACGTTGCAGTGGTATCTCTATCTGCTGTTTGCCACTGAGGTACTGTCCGGTAAGTGACTCTTCGTTGGCGGCGACATCTGCAGCCGTCCCTTGTGCAATGATGCGTCCCCCGTGAACGCCGGCACCCGGGCCGACATCCACCACGTGGTCGGCGCTACGAATCGCCTCTTCATCATGCTCCACCACAATCACCGTATTGCCCAGGTCGCGCAGATAGGTGAGGGTCTTGAGCAGCCGGTCGTTGTCACGCTGGTGCAGGCCGATAGAGGGCTCGTCGAGAACATACATCACTCCCACCAGGCCGGCGCCGATCTGGCTGGCCAGACGGATGCGTTGTGCTTCGCCACCGGAGAGGGTTTCGGCGCTGCGCTCCAGAGTCAGGTAGTCGAGGCCGACGTTGACCAGAAACTGCAGGCGCTGACTAATCTCCTTTACCACCTTGGATGCGATCTCGCCACGTTTTCCCGGAAGCTTCATCTGCTGGAAAAAGTCATAGGCCTTGCCGATGGGCAGGGTGGCGATGGCGGGGAGGTTATGCTCCGCTACAAATACATGGCGGGCGGCTTCATTGAGTCTGGCACCTTTGCACTGGGGGCAGGCGTGGGTGGAGATGTAGCGGGAGAGCTCTTCACGGACGGCGTTGGATTCTGTCTCCTTGTAGCGCCGCTCCATGTTGCGTACCACTCCCTCAAAGGGGTGGTTTTTGCTGCTACGACCGCCACGATCATTGAAATAGCTGAACTTGATCGACTCCTTGCCGCTGCCGTAGAGAATATGTTGCCGTATCTTCTCGGGCAGCTCCTCCCAGGGGGCTTCAACGTCAAATTTGTAGTGTTTTCCAAGGGAGCTGATGAGCTGGAAGTAGTAGGCATTGCGTCTGTCCCAACCGCGCACCGCACCGGCGGCCAGACTCAGATGGGGGTGTGCCACTACCCTTTCCGGGTCGAAGAATTGCTCAACACCAAGGCCATCACAAGTGGGGCAAGCGCCCACCGGATTATTGAAAGAGAAGAGCCGGGGTTCAAGCTCCTCAATGCTATAGCCGCACTGGGGGCAGGCGAAGTTGGCCGAGAAGATAAGTTCGGCCGCTTCATTGTCATCCATCCAGGCGACTCGTGTCAGGCCACCCGAGAGCTGTAGTGCGGTCTCAAACGACTCTGCCAGTCGCAGTGCCAGATCATCCCGTACTTTGAACCGGTCCACTACCGCTTCGATGGTGTGTTTCTTGTGCAGTTCCAACTCCGGAGGTTCGTCGAGTTCATAGATCTCACCATCGATACGGGCACGAATGAAACCCTGGGCATTGAGCTCCTGCAGCAGCTTGTGGTGTTCACCCTTGCGTTCGGAGACCACCGGTGCCAGTAGCATCAGCTTGCTTCCTTCGGGCAGGCTCAGTACTTGATCGACCATCTGGCTGACGGTCTGAGCCTCAAGCTGCGTGTCGTGCTGTGGGCAGCGCGGTGTGCCGGCGCGGGCGAACAGCAGGCGCAGGTAGTCGTAGATCTCGGTAATGGTGCCGACGGTAGAGCGTGGGTTGTGTGAAGTTGTCTTCTGTTCGATTGATATCGCCGGTGACAGACCTTCTATATGGTCGATATCCGGTTTTTCCATCATCGACAGGAATTGCCGGGCATAGGCGGAGAGTGACTCAACGTAGCGGCGCTGCCCCTCAGCGTAGATGGTATCGAAGGCTAGGGAGGATTTGCCTGAACCGGAGAGACCGGTGATGACAATCAGTTTGTCCCTGGGTAGATCAAGATCGATATTCTTCAGATTGTGGGTGCGTGCGCCACGGAGGTGGATAGTGTCCATCGATTTACCAGCAGTTGAGCGAACCTGATATCATACGCCGTCTTGTGGGTACGGGCCAAAGCAAAGTTAGTTTGTCGAGAGCGTATAGGTTTGTCGATATAACTGATTGCCCCCCTTTTTCAGGGTTTGTAGAATTGTCGTCTGTGGTTATCCTTAATCGTTTGTTTGCAAGATCCAGCAGGAGATAAAGTGAGTAATAAAGATAGTGAACAGCAGGGGCTGCAGCCTCTCGAGTCTCGTGCGGCACTCTCCTTGGCCGGGATTTTCTCAGTGCGCATGCTGGGTCTGTTCATGATCTTGCCGGTCTTCGCCCTCTATGCCGAGGAGCTTGGGGGGGTGACTCCTGTACTGGTGGGGGTGGCTATTGGTGCCTACGGCCTGACCCAGGCGCTCTTCCAGATCCCGTTCGGTATGCTCTCCGACCGTATTGGTCGTAAGCCGGTGATTATTGGCGGCTTGCTGATATTTGCGCTTGGCAGTGTTGTGGCGGCCCAGGCGGACACTATCTGGGGAGTGATTTTTGGGCGCGCCATCCAGGGTAGTGGTGCTATCGCCGCAGCCATTATGGCGTTGGCCGCCGACCTTACCCGGGAGCAGGTGCGTATGCGGGTAATGGCGGTGATCGGTATGAGTATCGGCTTCGCCTTTGCCATTTCCCTGATACTCGGTCCCCTGCTCAATACCCTGGTGGGTGTCCCTGGTATCTTTTGGATTACCGCGCTGTTGGCTCTGGTGGGAATAGCTATCGTGGTGCTGTTTGTCCCTAATCCGAAAGAGAGTCATTTTCACCGCGATACTGAACCGGTGCCGGGACAGTTTGGCAGAGTCCTGAGCGACCCGGATTTGCTGCGGCTGGATGTCGGCATCATGTTGTTGCACATGATTCTTACCGCACTGTTTATTGCCGTTCCGCTGGCCCTGCGTGATCAGGTTGGACTTCCCGGGGGCAGCCACTGGATGCTCTACCTGCCGGTGGTGGTGCTGGCCATGGGTTTGATGGTTCCCTTTGTGGTGATTGCTGAGAAGCGGCGCAAGATGAAGCCTGTGTTCCTTGCCGCCATTGCAGGGCTGATTCTGGCGCAACTCGGTTTTTGGGGGATGCATGACTCCCTTGTTGGTATTGGATTGTCGATGCTGCTCTTCTTTACCGCCTTCAACCTGTTGGAAGCAACACTTCCGTCACTGATCGCCAAGACCGCTCCAGCGGCAAGTAAGGGGACGGCTATGGGGGTCTACTCGACCTCTCAATTTTCAGGAGCATTTCTTGGTGGCCTGCTGGGTGGTTGGGTGCACAGCCATTACGGCCTCCAGGGTGTGTTTCTGTTTGGGGCGGTGGTGGCGGCTATTTGGTTGTTGGTGGCATCGGGCATGTCACCGACCAAGTACCTTAATAGTCACCTGTTGAAAGTAGGCGCTATGAATGAGGCCCAGGCGGCAGAACTACAGGCAGAGTTGCTTGCCCTTGACGGTGTTGAGGATGCAACTGTGGCGGCGGAGGAGGGGGTTGCCTATCTTAAGATAGATGCTGAAGTGATCGAGCTCTCCCGCCTGGATGCATTTTGCAGCATTGAAGGGTAGACTTGGTCGTTCGTTAGCGGCCCGTGTTCAGGGACGAGGCGGAAACCAATAAATCAGGAGGAGCTATGGCCAGCAGGGGCGTCAACAAAGTAATTCTTATCGGTAATCTGGGGCAGGACCCCGAGGTGCGCTACATGCCGAATGGCAATGCGGTGGCCAATGTTACCCTCGCCACATCTGAAACCTGGAAGGATAAGAATACCGGCGAAAACCAGGAGAAGACCGAGTGGCACCGTGTCGTCTTTTTCCGTCGCCTGGCGGAGGTGGTTGGTGAGTACCTGAAGAAAGGCTCCAAGGTCTATGTCGAGGGGCGGCTACAGACGCGCAAGTGGCAGGGCCAAGATGGCCAGGATCGCTATACTACCGAGATCGTTGCTGACCAGATGCAGATGCTCGACAGCCGCGGCGGCGGCAGTGCTAACTTCGACTCCAACCGCTCATCGGCACCAGCCTCCCAGTCATCGCCTTCTCAGCCGTCGACGGCCCCCACGCCTGATAATGGCTTTGATGATGATATTCCGTTCTGATAATTACCCAAGAGCAACAATGATATGGAGCCCGCTTAGCAGCGGGTTTTTTTTGCATCGAATTGCCTGATGCACTATCACATCAGGCACACTTCCTGCCCATGGTCTATTCTTGCTGTAGGGTACACCACGGGGAGTGACCTGCACACTCTTGCATAATGCAGATATTGAGAGTGTTACCGGTTAAGGAAAATGCATGTTTAATCGAGTAGTTTGGGCGCTGGTTTTGTTATGGATACCTTTCGGTGTCAGAGCACTGGGATTGCAGGGTATTGAGGTCTTATCTGCTCTTAATCAGCCGCTGGATGCAAGAATAACGATAGCCGCCGAGAAGGGAGATGTTGCAGATATTGCAGTATCACTTGCCGATCTGAAGGCTTTTCAGAAAGGGGGAATTCAGCGCACTTTCTTTCTCTCTAAACTTCAATTTAAAGTGAGGGCCGATGCTGCAGGCAACCCCTATATTCATGTGACAACACGGGAGAGTGTGCGCGAGCCCTATCTTAATTTTCTTATAAAGGCTGAGAGGCGCCGCGGAGGTGGAGTGCTTCTGAAAGAGTATACCATTCTCCTTGATCCACCCATCTACGCACCTGAGGTAACACCAGCAGCAAAGAAAACAGCGGTGCCGGGAGCCACAGTTGAGCCAGAAAGAGAGAAGGTTTACGGCCCGATAAGAGGGGGTGAAACCTTGTGGGTGATCGCCCGCAATACCCGGCCTGATGAGGCGGTCTCCATCGAGCAGATGATGATGGCGTTGCAACAACGCAACCCGGATGCCTTCCGCAGGAACAACGTCAACCTGCTCAAGCGTGGTGTGGAACTGGTGATTCCTCAATCTGATCTTATCAAACGTATGACTCGTAAGGAGGCGAAGCAGGCATTTCGCGATCAGACACGTGAGTGGCGTAGCGGTGGACGGACTCCCCGCGTCCAGACAGAAACGGCAAAGATAAAACCCACACCTGAGGCGACCCCTGTAGCAGTGCCTCAGGTTCCAGTTGATGAGGCGCCAACTACCATAGAAACGGTTGAATTGGCCCAGAAGGCGGCAACCGTTGAGCCGGGTGAGGGTTACCTCCGGGTTGTGGAGACGGATAAAGCGCAGAAGTTACCGGAAGCGATAAAGGTTAATCCTGCTGATGACCCAGATAAGTTGCAGAAGATTATTGATGAGGCGAGCCAGAGTCTGACGGCTACGCGTCAAATCAATCAGGACCTGGCGGCACTGCGTGTTGCTCTCGAGGGTGAAGTTGCCATGCTGCAGCGATCTCTGGAGGAGAGGGACCGGCAAATTGATGAGCTACGGCTGCGCATAGAGAGTGCTCAGGTGCAGGTTGTCCCTGAAGCAGCAACCCAGCCTTCTCTCCAGATTGAAAAAGTTGTACCTGCTCCCCCTCCCTCAGCAAACAACGCATGGAAAGCGACTGCACAGTGGCCCCTCGCTGATGGAGATTCGAGACTGGTTGTTGTTGTCGTAGTGCTCCTGCTGCTGATGGTATTGGTTGTTTTGCTGTTTAGGCGAAGGCGTGCTGTGGTGGTTCAGACGGCTTCATCAGCGTTGGATGAAGATGAGAGCTGGAAAGATGTGGGGGATGAGGCGTCTAACCAGGAAGTGAAGAAAGCCGATGCGGATGTAGTGCCAAGTCTGATGATGACCGACGTCTATCTCGGCTATCACCAGTACAGCCAGGCGGAGTCGATGATCCGTCAAATGATTGATGTTCATCCCGATCGACTCTCACTGAAGGTCAAGTTACTGGAAATCTATGCAGTGAAGAAGGATCGGGATATGTTCTCCCACTACTTGGAAGAGGTACATGAAACGATAGCTTCAGAGGCGCCGGGCCTGTGGGACAAGGTAATTAAAATGGGGAGTGACCTGATTCCTCGCCATCCACTGATCACCGGTGAGGAGTCCCCTCTCTCTGTTGATACGAACGCAATGGATATGGAGAAAACCGTTGATTTTAGTGATATCGTTGTAGATCCTGAGTTGGATATCGAGCTGAATGCAACTGATCTTCCGGTAGGTGGGGGTGAGCCCTCTGCAGCCGAAGATGAGTCACTGGAGATGGCTCTTGAGGGATTGGATCTTACATCCCTAGAGATGGATGAAGATATCGATGATCATGACCTGTTGCTGGATGATATTGAGATTCCCGATTTGGAAGGTATGCTGCAGGATGTCGCTGATGAGCAACTGACACTCGATGACCTGGATTTTGGAGAGGATGAAGAGGGCGACCAGAAGAAGCAGGGTGACAAATAGAATAAGTTGCCTTATACAGAAGCCGTTCCCGCACCCCCTTGTTGTACGTAAAACCAGCCGCAGGCATTACAGCCAGTAAAATAGAGTGACTCTATTACCCCGCCAATCCCGGGTTTACCCCGGAGCGCCATCCACTCTCGGACGCCACAATATCGGAAGATAGATGGCGCAAAAAACCAGAAAACAGAGTATCCATAATCCCCCGGAAACATCTATCCAGAGGGTGTAGAGGTAGGGCAGCAGTAGTGGGCCGAATACGCGGCAGAGTGCTGCCAGATTGAGGAGGATAAAGGCGATCCCCATCAGTTTCCCAGGCTGAATCGGCCGTCCGGTATGCCCAAGAGAGACGCGGGCGATCATGCCAAGAGTAAGAACGCCGACACCGCCAACGGTTAGTGCGTGCTTGGCAAGATTAGCAGGGGCCACGCCGGTGGGTGCCACTGCCGTCAGTACCAGACCAATGATAATCCAACAGAAGCCGCTGTAGAGCACCCAGAGTATAGGTGAACGCCATACCTGGGGGTGGTGCCATCCGGCAAGTCGAACCAGTTGTGCGATGGCCGAGATGGCCGCAAGTATGGCGATAAGCCAGGGCTCCGGATAGAGAGGTTGTACCAATACCAGAGCGGCGAGGCTGATCGTGGCAGTTATTTCAACCGGCTGTCGACTCACAGCTTTGTGACCGGGAATGACGGCCTGGGTAAAGAAGGGAAGTACCCTACCGCCGATCATCACTATCAGAAAGACGATAAGGTAGAGCATCATATCGCTGCCCTGGGCGGCGCTGTTGCTCAGACCTAGGGCCTGTAGGTGTACCAGTAGGTTGGCAACTGCCATTACCAGCAGTAGGGGAACAAAGATACGGTTAATCTTCTGCTTGCCTTGCCACAAGGCGGGTTTGATGGCGAGCGCAATAGCGGGCAGAAACAGCAGGTCGGTGATCGCGATGACCATCTCCGGGACTATGCCGTACAACAGGGGGGCGATGCGACCCGCCAGCCATAGTGCCACCAGCCCTGCCAGGGGTCGGCCGATGGGAGGGGTGATGCCAGTCCAATTGCGAACCGCCGTTAGCAGGAAGCCGGCGATGATGGCGGGAGTATAGCCGAACAGCATCTCATGGCTGTGCCAGCCGATAAAACCGTAGTAAGTGGGAAGAGAGAGCTGCCCAGACCAGGCGATAAGCCAGACGCCAAGCAGAATGACCGCTGCCAGACCGGCGACACTGAAGAAGGGCCTGAAGCCGAGCGCAAGGATAGCGGGGCCCTGATGGGGTAGTGAGGGCTTGGATGGCTCAGAGTGGATTTTTAGCATGGCTATCTACTGTGTTCTATGGCGGGTTTTGTCAGGTGTTCCCGGGGGAGCCTCTGAAAAAGATTGAGTGCAGGGTAAATATTCATGCCCTGCTCAGGGGATCTTGATGGAGGAGTAGCTTAGTCACTCTCTGGGGAGGAGCATTGATATCCATCAAGGTAGATCTGGGCGGGGCAAAAAAATACGGGCCGAGGCCCGTATTTTTATGATGTCTTACGACATCCACCATTAAGCGAGTTGCTTATTTGGCGGGAGCGGCAGGTGCTGCTGCAGGTGCAGGAGGAGCCGGGTAGCCGTAAGGGGCGCCGTAAGGAGCGCCGTAGCCGTAAGGAGCGCCGTAGCCGTAAGGAGCGCCGTAGCCGTAGCCGCGATTGTAGTAGTCATTGTATCCACGACCGTAGCCGGAACCGTAGCCGGAACCAGAGCCGCGACCGCTCATACCGAAGCTGAAGTCACCGGAACCGTCGCCCCAGCCGTCACCCCAACCACTGTTGTTGTTACCCCAACCGCTGTTCCAAGGATTACCGCCACCACCCCAAGGACCGTTGTTGCCCCACCAAGCGGAAGCAGACGCAGAAGCAGCAAGCATGGCAGCGATGGCTGCAACTTTGAAAATCTTTTTCATATTTATTCTCCAACAAAATAAATGGTCTATATCCATGTCGAACCCAAATTATAGACGAGTTCTGATTTTTTTACTCAGGGAAGCGATTTATACCACCGTTTTCGCTCTCTGGTGTAAAAGCATATTAGTAATTACTAAATAAGTCAAGTTCTTATTCACCCCCCTTTTTTGCGGCTAAACAGCAGTGGTACGACATCTTCAAAAGTACAGGCAAAGTGAACCTTGATCCCCTTGCGTATATGCTCCGGCACCTCAGAAAACTCCCCCCGGTTCTCCTCGGGAAGGATCAGCTCGCGGATGCCTGCACGGCGTGCCGCAATCATCTTTTCACGCACGCCGCCGATAGGGAATACATGGCCGGTCAGCGTCAGTTCGCCGGTCATGGCGATTGCTCTTACAGGTTGATTACGCGCCAGTGACAGTAACGCTGACGCGATGGTGATGCCGGCACTGGGCCCGTCTTTGGGTGTTGCTCCGGCGGGTACGTGTAGGTGGATAAAGCTCTTCTCAAAAAACGCCGGATCTGCACCGAACTGATCAGCATGTGAGACCACATAACCATAGGCGATCTCGGCTGACTCTTTCATTACGTCTCCCAGCTGGCCGGTGAGCTTGAATCCGCGGTTAAAACCATGGGTCCTTACCGCCTCGATGCTGAGGGTGGCTCCACCCATGGAGGTCCAGGCGAGGCCGGTAACCACGCCGGGGCCGCTTAGATTACGTTCATCACGGAAGATAGGGCTGCCGAGATACTCTTGCAGGTTGTCTTGTTCTATGGTGATTGGTGTCGCTTCACCATCCAGTATCCGAACCACCGATTTGCGCACGATCTTGCCAATCTGCTTCTCTAGGCGTCTTACCCCTGCATCCCGTGCATAACCTTCAATGATTGCACGCAGGGCGGCGGCGTTGAGCTTTAGCTGATTTTTCTTCAGACCCGCCCGTTTCAGCTGGCGCGGCAGTAGATACTTGCGGGCGATCTGCAACTTCTCCTGGGCAATATAGCCGGAGAGAGAGATCATCTCCATGCGATCCAGTAGTGGCGCCGGAATGGTGTCGAGCTGGTTGGCAGTGCAGACAAACAGCACCTTGGAGAGGTCAAAGCGCAGATCCAGGTAGTGGTCGAGGAAGTCACTGTTCTGTTCAGGGTCCAGTGCCTCCAGCAGGGCGGATGCGGGATCGCCGTGGTAGGAGGCGCCGATCTTGTCGATCTCGTCGAGCATGATCACCGGGTTGGCACTGCCTGCTTCCTTCATCGCCTGGATGAATTTACCCGGCATGGCGCCGATATAGGTACGTCGATGGCCCTTGATCTCCGCCTCGTCTCGCATGCCGCCGACAGAGAATCGGTAGAAGTTGCGTCCCAATGCGTCGGCGATGGACTTGCCGATGGAGGTTTTACCGACACCCGGCGGACCCACCAGCAGGATGATTGAGCCACTCACTTCACCCTTCATGATGCCGACAGCGAGGAACTCCAGTATCCGTTCTTTGACATCCTCCAGGCCGTAGTGGTCTTTGTCCAATGCCTTGCGAGCGAGCTCGATATCCAGTTTGTCGTCGGAGTTGTTCCCCCAGGGCAGCAGGGTGATCCAATCGATATAGTTGCGGGTGAGGGCGTATTCGGGAGAGCCGGTCTCCAGAATCGCCATCTTCTCCATCTCCTCCTCAAGGCGCTTTGATGCCTGCTCCGGGAGTGTGAGTGATTCCAGCCGATCACGGAATTTGTCCAACTCGGCAGTACGGTCATCCTTCTCGATGCCGAGCTCCTGTTGAATTGATTTCAACTGTTCGCGCAGGAAGAACTCCCGTTGCTGATGGTCCATCCTATCTTCAACCGACTTACGAATTTCGTGCTGTGCTCGGGCCAGTTTTAGCTCATTGCTAAGCAGTACCAGCACCTTCTCCATGCGAGGCATCAGGTTGACCGCTTCCAGTATCTCTTGCAGCTGTTGATTGCTGGCGGTGGTCAGGCTGGCGGCGAAATCGGCCAGATGGGAGGGGTCGTCGGGACCCAGGCGGTCAAGAAAGATGCGCAGCTCTTCCCCATACAGGGGGTTAAGAGGAACCAGTTCCTTAATAGTGTTGATCACCGCCATGGCGTAGGCCTTGATCTCCTCCTTCTTGGCACCGGGCTTCTCGTTGAAGTAGTGCACCTCGGCCTGGAACGGGGCATTTTTTCCGATCAGCTTATCGATGCGAAAGCGCTGTACACACTCCACCAACACCTGCAGACGACCCTCGACCATCTGCACCCGGTGGATTTTACAGGCAGTGCCTATCCTGCGCAGATCCCCCGGCCCAGCCTCTTCTGAGGTGGCGGCGTCGGTCATTACGATACCGATGACCTTTTGCTCCGACTTGCTCGCCGATTTGATGGTCTCACTCCAGTGCTCCGACTCCATTAACAGAGGGACGGCTTGACCCGGAAAGAAAGGGCGAGTGGCTATGGGGAGGAGATGAATCAGGTTTGGCAGAACCTCACCCGGCCGCAACAGTGCGCTGCCGGTGATGATATCTATAGTCTCTTGGTCGATAGTGTCGTCAATCATAAGTGCTCGTCACGGTGGTTCCGTTGCCGGTCTGTTTTTCAATTATAGAGAGATATTGAGACAGTTAGTGCTTTTTGCAAGCGAGATTAGAAAGAGTGACAAACTCCTCCAGGGTGAGGCGCTCAGCGCGAATGGAGGATTCAATACCCGCTTCTGTCATTGTTTCTGTGTCCACCAGATCACGCAGGCTGTTACGCAGTGTCTTGCGACGCTGTGAAAAAGCGGCGGTGACCATCTGGGCAAAAAAAGCACGGTCGCTAATGGCATAGGGTGGTTTTTCATAGGGGACCAGACGTACCAGGGCGGAGTTGACCTTGGGTGCCGGTTTGAATGCGCCGGGACCAATTTCAAACAGGGATTCCACACTGCATAGGGTCTGCAGCATCACAGTCAGTCTGCCGTAGACTTTGCTGCCCGGTTCTGCCGCCATGCGATCCACCACCTCTTTCTGCAGCATAAAGTGCATGTCACTGATGCAGTGTGACTGTTTCAGCAGGTGAAAGATGATGGGTGTGGAGATGTTGTAAGGCAAGTTGCCTACCAGTCGCAGTGGTTTTTCGTTTTCCACCAGGCTGCAGAAATCGAACTTTAGTGCATCAGCACTATGGAGGTGCAATTGTCCCAGGTCGGCGCACATCTCCGTCAGTGGTTGTATTAGATCGCGATCCAGTTCCACAGCATCCAGCGCGCCGGCGGCTCTCAATAACTCTTTGGTTATCGCTCCCTGCCCCGGTCCGATCTCTACCAGATGCTCCCCCTCTCTGGGTGCAATGGAGCGGACGATACGGCTGATGACGCCCTGATCGTGGAGGAAGTTCTGACCGAACCTTTTTCTTGCCTTGTGTTGTGCGGGATTACCCATGCTTAAGTCTGCAAAATCAGTAAGTTATAAAATGATAATATGGGAATACCCACTAAAATCACACAGTTAGAAAGTGATGGTGGGAATTATAACTCGCATCGGTAATTATTTTTGAGAGTTTGCTGTATGGCTGCTGTGGAAGTTATTGCTGTCGTTTAGGTTGAGTATTGATTTGGCTCTAATGTGCCAGAACCGGTGAATTCAAGGTGATAGCTCCTATATCCCCCAAAAGCGTAAATCATGGATTTATGTTGGGGAATTTGAAGTGAGGAAAATCAACTTCATAATGTCTATTTCGAGTTAGGGGAAGAGTCCTATTCAAACTGTCTGCATGGATAGGCTCTAAAATTACATTGTCGGTCGAATTCTCATAAACAGAGCATACAGTACAGGAACAATCCCCAGGGTCAGCACTGTACCTATCGCGAGCCCGAAGACTATTTCTGAGGCCATACCATAAAACAATGCATCTTTAGACCAGATTAGAGGCATGAGGCCGAGAACGGTTGTTCCAACAGACATGAAGATAGGCCTCAATCGGGCGACTGAGGCATTTACCACCGCATCGTAATCAGGTGTACCTGCAGTGCGCTCACTCTCTATTCGGTCAATTAGTACTATGGCATTGTTGATAATGGTGCCAGCCAGACTCAATAAGCCCAGGATGGTCATAAAGCCGAAAACCGCCTTCATGATGAGCAGTCCAGGAACGGCTCCAATCATGATCAATGGAATGGTTAACAGGATGATGAGGGCGCGACGGAAGGAGTTGAACTGCCATATCAGGAGCAACACGATCAGACCAACAGCGGCAGGCATCCATTCTGCCAGGTATTTTTGTGCTTTGGCTGAGGCTTCCAGTTCTCCTCCTAACTCCCAAAAGTAACCAGGCGGCAGTTCTAAGCCTTCAACGGAGGGTTTCAGTCGGGAGAATAGATCGGCGGCTTTCAGGGTGGCGTGTTTAGCGCTAACTGTGATGGTGCGTGCCTGGTCTCGACGCTTTAGACGACTATATTCGCCCACTCCCACAATATTTGCGATCTGACCAAGGGGCACGTTGCTGCTCTGGCTTTCTGAGAAGATTCCGATGGATCCCAGGTTCGATAGTAGAGATCTGTCTTTTTCACTGCCACGGGCGATAACCGGTATTATGGTATCCCCTTCCCTGTAATCGGTCACTACCTGGCCGCTGAGGAAAGTCTGTAGGGACTTAGCAACATCTGCTGAGGTCAAGCCAACGCGCTGAGCACGGATTTGATCAACCTGAACCATCAACTTAACGATCGGATTATCCCAGTCCTGCATGATATCGACAGTCCCCGGGATATCACGTAAAGCAGATAGAAGCTGTTCTGCTTTTTCCATTAATATTAGATCATTGTCGCCACTGATGCGAACCTCTAGCAGCCCCGTTTCATTGGGGCCAAGCCACATGGATTTAACTCGGCCGCGCACATTGGGGAAGTTTTCAAGAATGTGTTGACGGGTGCGTACCACCATCTCCGGTACTTGGTTAGGTGTTTGCGTATTGACCACCAGAAAACCCACATGAGGATCTGGGTCAATGGGTGCCAAAGATAGGAAAAAACGAGGGCCACCACTCCCTGCATAACCAATGGTATCGGTGACCTCGGGATTGGCTGTCTTATCGCCAAGCCAGTCACTCAATGATTGGATGGCCTCTGATGTTTCTCGGACATCGGAACCGGCAGGAAGATCCAGGTAGATGAGATACTGATTGCGGTCACTGGGCGGGAAAAATTCCTTGACTACAAACTGCATTCCCCAGAGAGAAGTCAGCAGGGCAATTATCACCAGGGCCAGCGTAATGCCCCGATTGTGTAATACCCAATGTAGGAAACTTCGGTAAGCACGAAAAAGCCAACCGTTGTACGGGTCATTTTTAGTTTGGTTGTCTGCCTTAGGCTTAACCTTTAGAAAATGGTAACTGACGGTTGTCGTTGCTGTCAGTGAAAGGAACCAGGAGGTAAGCAACAGAATTGTCACGACGACACTGAGAGACCCCGTGTACTCACCGGAACCGCCTATAGATAGCATCAACGGCATGAAGGCCAAGACGGTGGTCAGGGTAGAAGTGAGCAAAGGTACGGCGAGTGAACGGCCTGCCGAAATGACCGCCTCCCTCCGTTCTTCTCCACGTTCCAAGCGGCTACGGATATCCTCTGCCACGACAATGCCATTGTCCACCAACAGCCCCAAGGCGAGGATCATGGATGCGATGGAGATGCGTTGCAGTTCAACACCCAGCATAGCCATAATGGCCAAACCAATTAGCATTACCAAGGGCACGAATGCGCCTACAACAAGGCCGGTACGAAGACCTAGGAAAAGCATGACCACAGCCAGCACAATGATGACCGTCTGCATCAGATTACTGATGGCACCGAACACTGCTTTGTCGATCAAGGCAGGCTGGAAGGTGGCAAACTCAAGCACATAGCCTATGGGCAGGGATTGCTCTGCTTCCGCTACCCGGATTTTTAGGCGTTCACCGAACTCAACCGCATCGGTGCCTTCCAGTATGGAGACGCTCAGTACAATCGCCTGGCGTCCATTGAAATAGGCGGGCTT
The DNA here is from genome assembly GCA_037318855.1 of Candidatus Sedimenticola sp. (ex Thyasira tokunagai). GTDB lineage: Bacteria > Pseudomonadota > Gammaproteobacteria > Chromatiales > Chromatiaceae > Vondammii. The sequence continues at coordinate 544,261 of CP134874.1, forward strand.
CTCGGGTGGGTCCACGTAGGCACGTCGTATCTTCACCAGGTCTTGTAACGGAATGGCAAGCTCACTGCCAGGTATGGGGATCTCTATGTCATGGAGCTGCTCCACGCTGTTGATATTTCCAGAAGGTTCGATCAGGAATTCTCGTTCATCCACCCGGAACCGGCCGCCTGAGAGAAGAACATTCTGGCTTTGCAACGTAGAACGAATAATGCTGGGAGTAACTCCCAGTTCCCGCAGCCGTGTATTGTTCGCCTCAAGATAGATACGCTCTTCCTGGACACCGAACAACTCGACGCGCTTGATCCCGTTCAAGGCATAGAGTTGGTCGCGTAGACTGCGCGCCTTTTGGCGCATCTCTGCCAGGGTGAAGCCATCACTCCACAATGCGATCGTTGCCACCGCAGTGAGGTCGAATTCATCGTTCACCAGCGGTCCAACAGCACCTTCTGGCAGATCAGGGGCGAGGTCGGCCATGCGATTACGAAGATTCTTCCAGACTGGCTCCATCTCATCGACATCATCTCGAACCACGACATGCACCAGGGAGGTTCCGGGCTTGGAAATAGATTTGATGTGGTCAACTTCCGGGATCTCGCGGATCTTCTCTTCCAGCTTGCGAGTGAGCAGGTTTTCCACCCGGCGCGTCGGCATTCCAGGATAGTGTGCAGTAACAATTGCCTTGCGGATTGTTACGCTGGGATCCTCCTGTTTGGGATAGTCTGGGAATGCCATGAGACCGGCCAAGGCGACCATGAGTATGGCAAATAGCGTGACTCGTGAGTTATCCAGGGCAAAGCGTGTGATGTTGTACATAATTGATCTACTGCTCGTCTAGCAAGCGAACTTTCTGACCATCACTTAGAAAGCTGAGACCAGCAGCGGCAAGAATCTCCCCGTCCGTAACGCCTTCCTTGATCACCACCAGATTCTCACGCACACCCGCCGTCTTGACTTCCCGGCGATGAACCGTAGAGGACGCTGGATCATAGACGAAAACAATAGATGTTCGTGGTTTGTCGATCTGCGGCAACAGGGTAGCACTGGGAACGAGATAGCCCTGCATGTCCGCATCCTGTTTCAATAGGATCGTCACCTCTGCCGTAATGCCTGGATGAAGGGTCGCGGGTGATTCCAGTAGACTGACTGCAACAGGAAAGGCGTTGGCGGTATCAGCTGCACTGCCGATTTCCGTGATGCGTCCATCCGTGACAGCAGAAGGGGCTGATGGAAACACTGTGCGCGTAGTTGCACCTAAGTACAGACGATTAACGACGCCTTCAGGAACGGATAAACGTACCTCCAGAGCACCCTCGGCGTCCAGATCGAAGACATGCCGTCCTGCGCTTACTTCCACATGAACATCGATATCTTTTTTTGCTACAAAACCGTCAAAGGGAGCACGTAATTCCGTGTTTTTAAGGTCACGCTGGGCGAGACTAAGCTTTGCGCGTGCAAAGGTGACTGAATTTCGCGTAGTGTCCCGTGCTGTCCGTGATTGATCAAGTTGTGACTTCGATACTAAGCCTTTTTTGGCAAGTGTCTGATAGCGCTCAAATTCCGTCTTTTTGTTGCCATAGTCAGCTTGAGCCTTATCAAGATCCGCATTAGCTGCAGTGACATCCAGTTTATAGGGTTCTTTGTCGAGACGAGCGAGGATTTCGCCCTTCTTGACCCGGTCACCTACATTGACTTGGATGGCTTGAACCTTGCCTCCAACCTCGAAGCTCAGGCTAGTGGAGTCAGCCGCTTGAACGACGCCTGAGAAAGTGCGAGTCTGGGCCGAGGCCAGTTGGTTAACGGTAATGGTTTTAAGCGCTCGAACCTGTTCCTGGGCCGGTGGTGGAGCCTGCCGGCAGGCACTCTGCATCAACAAAACGCCCAAAATCGCCACAGAAGAAAGATTGTGTAACAAACTCATTGTTTTATCCTCAGCACTTTGGACTGCATTTAGTCATTCTATAGTAGCCAACTCGACGATTGAACGCTCTTAGCAGGTCATATTCTCTTAACCGAAACGGCTATGACCGCTGAGGAACAAGACTAAAACACTAGTGAGTAGGGCCGAGGAGTGCACCATTTCTCCCTGACTCAATTGACTGGACATAATACTCGGCGATATCCACAGCTGGAGTACCGCCAGGGCCCCAGCCAAGTTTTTCAGCAGTCTCTTTTGCCATTGGGGGGCATACCGCATTGAGACGTTGTTGATTCGGCATGTCCAGCGCAGCTGACTCAACAAAACCTTCCAGTCCACGATTTATCATCGTGAGCATGACGCTATGCGGGCTTGGATTATGCGCAAGTATTCCGGTAGTCAGTGTAATCACGCCTCCTGGGTTCACGTGGTTTCTGCCATGACGGACAAGATTGATTTGTCCCATCAGTTTGTTTCCCAAACTGAAAGCAAAGTCTTTATCTGTCAGGGAATCGAGTGGCCCGAAATTGGCGTTTCCTGCCGCAGAGATGACAGCATCAATACCTGACACGGCCTGAAACATTGCTTTGATTGAATCTGGGTTGCTGAGGTCAACTTGAACATCTCCGTTTCTGGATGCCCTGATAACCTCATGCCCTCTATCAAACGCTGCTGCGACTGCTGATCCAATGGTGCCGCTGGCGCCGATAACGAGAATCTTCATAATTATCTCCTCTCAGGTTTTGGAGAATTTGGTTGATGGGTAGAACTATAGAAATTACTCTAAATGTGATAAATAGGAGAATAAAGAAAACATTATTCGAAATATTAGAAAAATTATGGATAAGCTTAGATCAATGCAGGTCTTTCGCGAGGTGGTGCGGCGAGGGAGTTTCAGTGCAGCAGCAGAATCACTGCAATTGGCGAATTCGGCCGTTAGCCGTCAGGTATCTGAACTGGAACGGTGGTTAGATGTTAAGTTGCTGTACCGCACCACACGCACGCTAAGTCTCACTGATGATGGTCGGATCTATCTGGAAAAATTCGATGCTATTCTCAATAGCATCAAAGATCTGGAGCAGCAAGCCACCAGCAGCCGCGAAAAAGTTCGGGGAACATTACGTATCACAGCGCCTCTGTACCTTGGTCGCTATGTTCTCGAACCTATGCTCCCTGGATTCATGCGTTCTTATCCAGAGGTTAATATCTCATTGCTATTGGTAGACCGTTTTGTAGATCTGGTTGAGGAAGGATTTGATCTCGCCGTGCGTGTAGGTGAACTACCGGAGTCAAACCTTATTGCCCGCAAGCTCGGTAACATGCAACTCAAAGCTGTGGCAGCTCCAGCCTATCTGGAGAAATTCGGTATTCCGGAATCGCCAGAGGAATTACGAGATCACAACTGTCTGTATGACACACTCGCCAAACTCAATCAGCGATGGAGATTCAAGGAGGGCGAGGGTGAGCTGAGCGTACCTGTTGAGAGTAGCTTTGTAACTAATAATGGCGAGATGATTACGCAGATGGCAATAGAAGCTATGGGAATAGCCTACCTACCTAACTTTTTCGTTGATGCGCCGATAAAAGAGGGGAAACTTGTACAGATTCTTGATGGATATACACAAGACTCCTATCCTATCTCGATACTCTATCCGTATAACCGGCACATGAATCTTTCATTGCGTACTCTTATTGACCGTTTATTTGAGCGGTATGCCTATCTGAATGCAGATTCCAATTAGAAACGAAAAACGACTGGAAAGTGTCTAGGTTATTGGTGGCGATTCATGCTGAGTTAATCAACAAAATGAAACCATATTTACTGGGAATATTAACGACCGTAGCGATGAAAGGTACTGTTTTACACAGAAAAATGGTCACAGGTGAATTTAAGCTGCTTGATTCTTATGAAGTGCTGGAAGAAATGAAGATATTATTGGAACATATTGATCTGCAAGAGATGTATGTCGATGCGACACATGCTTCTAATATGTTACCAATAAAAGGATTACTTAAGGATAGTAAATCTGAGGTATTTTCTTCAATCAATAAACATTTACAAAATAAGGATAAAAGCTTAATTGGTAAGCCATACGTCGGACAATTTTGAGTGATGTATGTAACTCATTGAGTGAAGCGGGGAGTCACAACTGGGGAGCGGTTTTGACCGAACCTTTTTCTTGCCTTGTGGCTCAATGGATTACCCTTGTATTTCTTGCTTGATTCTAAATTGCACCGGAAAACCGGAAATCGAGCGTAGGAGCGAACTTGTTCGCGACGAACAGGCTTCGGAACCACTCTATATCAGGCTCGCCCAATCGCCCCTTTGTCCACCCCCTCAAACGCCAGCACTTTGTACTGGGAGGTAGGGTGCTCCCGCTTTAGCGTATCGGCGATGTGTTGTGCCAGATTCTCTACCGTAGAGTCGCTGTCAACGATGTAGCAGTGCTTCTTCAAAAGCTCCAGTTCAAACAGTCCCTGGTTGGCAGTATAACCAAAGCGGTAGTATTCATTACCCTCCCGTTCAAACTCCTCCAGTAGATCCGAGCGGGTGCCGATGTAGATATCACGCCAGCGCTCGGCCCAGTCATGCTCCAGTTTCTGATCTCTTTGATTGTCTCGGTAGATCTCGATGCGTGAACGGTGGCCGTGGGCAATCCGCTGGCAGTTGCCTGCATGATGCTTCAGTCCGTGGCTGTAGCGATACCAGGCACCCTCTACCGATTCACTGTGCAGGTGGAGACGGATATCCTCTACGTTGTCCGGCAGCAGAGAGCTGAGGTGGCTGATAATGGCCTCGGTCACGGCCCCTTCGTCGACCAATTCACTATCGATAAGAGTGATGGCCTCGGTCGGTGCACTGTGGCGCAACGTCTCCCCCGAGTTGAGGGTGAACAGCAGCTCACAACGGTGCTGTTGCTCCGTCACTCGGCATCCTGAATGGCGTGACGGCACCAGGAGACGGTGATCATAGCCGCTGTCTATGGCGGCTTTTACCTGACGCTTTACATCAGAAAAGTCGAGCACCATGCCTTGGTGGTCGAGAGAGCCATCGAGCTCGATATCCACCTGCCAGCTCTCACCCAGCAGCCCAAGATCAGGGTGCAGAAGGGAGAAGTCGATAACGGTGAGTTTATTGACGAAGAGTGTTGTCATGGTGCCAAGTGGTGTTGCACGGCGGGAGAAAGGTGGTGCCGGAAAGAGGAATTGAACCCCCGACCTTCTCATTACGAGTGAGCTGCTCTACCGACTGAGCTATTCCGGCGAAGATGGGATTATAACTGATCCCCGCCACAGCTATCCACCACTACAACGGGGCGGCGAGTATATAGAAATGGCGGTAAGGCCGCAATCTGATGGTTAACTGCTACTGCGCAGATGTACCACTACCTCTACCCGTTCGATCTCGGTGTTGGGGGGTAACTGAGGCGGCAGATGGAGATCGAGCACTCCGTCGGGGATGTCGGTCAACTCCTGAGTCTCGGAATTGAAAAAGTGGTGGTGACTGTGGGTCGATGAGTCGTAGAAAGAGCGTGTCGGGTCGACAACCAGCTCCCGAATCAATCCCTTCTCGGCAAACAGCCCGAGGGTATTGTAGACCGTCGCCTTGGAAACCTGCTTGCCCTCACCATTGGCCAGCTCCATTACCTGCTCGGCGGAGAGGTGCTGGGGCCTGCTTAGCATGACAGTGGCGATCTGGACACGCTGGGAGGTGGGGGTGATGCCGTGGCTGCGCAGCTGCCGAACGATCTCACGCCGATTATCGCTTTTCTCTTGAGTAGTAACTTTCATAACCCGATTATAGGCGGAATTATTGGAAAGCGTCTAATTTAGTCTTCGTTCGGAAATAAATTAAGCGGGACGTGGAGAGCACAGAGAAGGTGCAGAGAACACGGAGAGAAGCCTCGATTTTCAACAGACAACCTCTGCGTACCCCGCTTCCCTTTGCAACCTCTGTCTCAAAAAAGTACCGTTTCCGGGTGGAGACTAATTCAATTAGGGTGCTCTGGGCGGGTAGCACCGAGAGCATAGGGCTCGATAGGGCAGAAGGGCAGGCGCTGTAGCAGGATATCCACCGCCAGTCGTGCTGAGGCCGGGCCGAGGACAACACCATTGCGGTATTGGCCGGTATTGAGGAGTAGCCCTTCAATCTCGGGGTGGGGACCTATGTAGGGTATTCCCCCGGGCGAACCTGGGCGCAGACCGGCCCAGTGATGCTCCACAGGCAGAGTCTCCAGGATGGGGAAGCGGCTGCGCGCGATGGTCAGCAGCTCCTCACGCGCCGCCTGGGTGGTCTGTTTGTCAAAACCTTTCTGCTCCAGTGTGCTACCGAACAGCACCCTGCCATCGACACGGGGGATGATGTAGCGATCCTGCTCCAGGGTGATACGGGAGATCATTCCAGGCTCACCCTTGAACAAGATCATCTGCCCCTTTACCGGCTCGACGGCAGGGGGAGAGGGGAGTTGGGCGAAGAGTTGACCACTCCAGGCGCCTGCACAGACAATTACGCTGTCGGCCTGGATTGTCTGGCTGTGAGTTGATACCCCCGTGACTTTCCCCCGAATGACGTTAATCTGTTCTACCTTCTGCTGTTCGAGGATAGAGACACCGAGTTGCACCAAGTCCTGACGCAGTGCTTTAACCAGCCGGGGATTACGCACCTGGGCCACCTCGGGCATCCACAGGGCGCTGGAAGGTGGCTCGGATAGTGCGGGTTCACACTCTTGGAGTTGGGTATTGTCGATGACTTCAATCAGACTGCCACTCTCCTCCCCCCAGCGCAGTGCCTCCTCCTGCTCTTCAGGGCTGATGATCAGCAGTCCATTGCGAGACCATTCAGAATCGATACCGGTGGTCGCGAGTAGTTCCTCAATCAGCTCAGGATAGTTACACTGGCTCCAACGGGCCAACTCGGTGACCGGTTGAGGAAACCGCCAAGGATAGAGGGGGGAGATGATACCGCCCCCCGCCCATGATGATTCCCGGCCGGTGGTGTTACGCTCCAGCAGGGTGACGTCGGCGCCGGCGAGGCGCAGCTCGCGGGCGGTGAGCATGCCGATGACGCCGCCGCCGATAATGAGATGATCAGGCATTATCTTTACTGCTGGTCGTTTGTGAAAAGTGGACAGTGTATTCGATGAGGTGGGATGAGTGTACCCTCAGGTGGGTATTAAATATTATCTAATGATAGGTGGGTATGCTCGTTTTAGCACTTCACTGATAAGTTGACCTCTTGGGTCACTAGTATACTTTTTTTGAAGTCCCACTAATGCAAGCCTAGCTGCTTCTTCATCCATCAAGGCTAACGCAGTAATCGCGCTCTGTATGACATAGTGGTTCTCTTCATTCACCAGCCTCACAAGATATTTTACATCGGCGGGGTCATGGTTCAGTCCCAGCGCGATAGCGACCTGGGCTCTGTGAAATTCATGAGCATCATTAGCGTGTGCGCGTATATATTTTCGATATTCGGGATTGCCTGGATAGAGGCGATTCAGGGTGGCTGCAACCGCGATACGGGTGGCTGGCCGCAATATAAGATCCCATGCCAATTCCGGGTAATCCAGGTGATCCTTCTCTGAGCTACGCCACATGGCTAGCAGAATAGTATGCACCCCACGATGCCAGCGCATGGCATAGAGCGCGTGAACCGTATTAGTTAACGCCCCTACACTGGGAGTGCCCAGCGCTTTACGCACATCAACCAATTGGGCTCGTCCGGATAAAATACGTTTCTGTAGTAAACGGTCAACTATATGGCCGCCGTCTTTTTTCGGGTTAACCAGCCCAGTGGGGGAGTCGTCCCCGGTGTTTTTCATTGTGCGAGGGCGGTCGTTCTGTGGCCTGGAACCGTTGGCCGCGAAAACATCCAGCCCTGCTGTAATAGTGGGTAAAAACAGTAAGCCAGCCAGTAATATACCAAGTCTCAAAAAAACCGTCATGAAATATCTGCGTTATCCATGAATTGAGTTACTTTGCCCAGCACAAAGTATTATCTAACGAACCCCTGGCACCGGTATTGGTTAGTGTGAGCGAGCCACAGGTACTATCAGTGAAAGATGCCGGTGCAGCAGTGAGCGTGAATGCCTGGTTGTTTGTGCCGAGGCCGGAAACAGTGAGTGTGTAATGGCCGTTTTCACTGCTGCTTATGCCTATGGAGCTCGTATACTGATTGTTATCAGAATAGAAACGCTCCTCTCTGGCGGCTGCATCCATCAGCATTGACCGTCCCTCTGCACGTGTTCCTCGAATAACATATCCTTTATAAGAGGGATACGCGATTGTCGCTAAGATCCCTATAATTGCTACGACAATCATAAGTTCTATAAGAGTAAAGCCAGAGAAAGTGCGCATCATTCGACACCGATAAAGTTCTACTTGTCTATTCACTGGGTATAACATCCTTTTATTTATGAGTGTTACTCATCGTACCAGTATGTTCTGTGCTGTGGCAGGTCGATAACGGTATCAAGTGTCGTTGCACCGCTCTCGGTACCCACAATGCCAATTACCCCCTCTTTGGTAAAGACGGGGACCACCGCCGAGGGGATGCCTCCGCCAACATCCTTTGAACGTTCATCAATTGCATTCGTATCTGCCAAGTCTATATCGTATATACCGTTATCACTCCAGTCGATAGCTTCTGAAGCATCCAGTATATTGACAGCATATGCTCTGCCTCTACCTATATTCACAGAGCAGAGATCCGTTCCGGCTGTTGCGTCTGGATTATAAGTGGTGAAATAAGCTCCGCCGGCCAATACAATCGGCTCGGCCAGCATTTTCTCTCCTGCTGCTAGTGTGATGTACCAGCCACTGGCAGCCTTATGGGTATCGCTACTAGAGTCCAAGATTGAATTTGTCAGATCGACCAGATCACTATTGTATAAGGGGTTTGCGCCCAAGGGGTAATTATCAGCAAGGTGGTCGTTATTACTATCCAGCATTGGTATGGTTTGTTCATCGCGGAGCGCATAGAAACGATCTTGGATATTGGAAACCAGAGGGTGTGAACGATAGCCGGACCCAACCAGCACGTAGTCATATTGACCGCCTGTAGCGTTCGAATACTGAGAGTCTTTTACCTGCACGACTGCAGCGGGTTCGAAGAAGCGCCGCTCGTCCGCAACAGTGCCGGCAGTGGACAGCGATGCCAATTGACCCACAACGGTGTCGCCGGGGCTGTCGACATTGAGATCGATGCCGAGATCCACTCGTAAGACCTGTCCGCCGGTATCGGTCACATAAATACGATCATCGTAGCCGTTTCCATCCGAGTCAAAAACTGTAACATTAGAGGCTATTGAATAATGCATGGCGGCAACCTCAATGTCCGCCCCGGAATCAGTGCCGCTGATGGAGATGATTTTTTGTCCAGTAGTCGCATTAACGATATAGACGGCATTACCTTTATTGTCATTGCCGGAGGTTGGTGTTGTGCCAAAACCACCGTCCAGCGCAGTATCATAGCCACCGGCGAAAATCAGCACTGTTGTTTTACTGCCATTGACCTTAATTTCAGCCAATTGAGGCTTTGACCAGCTCTGCCCCATACGGCTGAAGGTGCCTGTACCACCCTCAATGCGCCACAAGAACTTGGGCACAACGGCCGTAGTGTTGCTGGCCACCGATGCCGTCAGATCCAGTGCGTACAAAGTAGATCCGCCACGGCGCATACCAATGTATGCGTAAACCAAGTCACCGTCTGCAGGTTCTATGACACCATCTAGATCTACATCCTTGGTATGGATTTGAGGTGTTAAGTCCAGACCATAGACATGGTCGGCTTCGGGATTTGTGAATAGCTGGCTCTGATTTGATAGCAGTTCCTCAGGGACAAAAGCCCACTCTTCCTTACCTGTGGCGCCATTGATCAGTCGCAGGCTACCATCATTGGTGCCTACAATGATCTTGTCGTAGTAGGTGTCAATGATACCGTCACTATCCGAATCTGCCCCGCCGTAGGTAATAACTACCGGGCTGGAGTGCAGTACGTCATTGAAGGCCCAGCGTGTGGTGGTATTGATATCTGTCTCTGGGTTTGAAGTGATCTTTTTACCTAGTATAAACAGCATGCGATCTTCACAGTCGGAGCCGGCAGAGGTTGATGGTGTTGGGCAAACCAGGCTCCGTACCTGTGCCAGCGCCGTACTGTTCCAGTTAGTCGACGTTAATTTATAGCCACTGTCACCCAATGATGTGCCTGTTGTTGGCGCTGTCCCCGCTGCCGTAGTATCGGTATAGATAATCCGGTCAGTATAGTCACTCATTTCAGCACCGGACCCACCTTCGGTTGTTGCTTTGCCGTCAACCAGGTCTGACCAAAAACTTTTCGAGCTGTCCCTGAACTTGCTGCTGACTGTATCGATTGCCGCACTACCGCTGGAATCTATGATGGTGCCAAAAGTACAGCCCTGGGAGGTGTCGGTACACACCTTATACTTCTTAAGGTTACCATCCCAGCGCGCTTCCAGTGATGGAGTAAAGAGGCCAAAGAATATCTCATCCCGGCTTAGTAACCGGTTGAAGGCATTGGTTGCCAATGAAGGCGATGCGATTGAGGTTGGATCCCGCTTTACTTCAAGTAGAATTGAGGTGAATGCGTTCAGCAGATCATCTGCTGAGGTCGCTGAGTAGAAGCCGGTATCTTCAGTACCGCCATTACCATCGCGTGCCATATCCTTGAGGAACTGGGTTGCTCCCGCATCATTCAGATTGAAGGCGATGGTGTAGGTGCGGACCGTCTGATCGTTATCCAGGGTGCTGTTCTGATCTTCTTCGAACAAGAATTTGGCAATATCGACCCCACAGCGCTCGCTACTCGCATAGCTGTTGTTTGCGCCATTGGTCGACAGGCAGGATGTTCCCCCCAGATAGTCAGCTTCGATATGAGCTTGCACTCCACTACTAAGAGAGTTGGCCTGACCATCGGTAAGCAAAACCTGAAAATTCGATTGACAGGTCAGCGTCGATGAGAAAGGGCTGATATAGCTGGGAGTACCCTCGATTTTCTCCTCACTGCAATCCGGGTCATTAGAGTCACTGCTAGGGCAGCCACTGGGTCTGTTTATGCCATAGGGCGAGTATGAAGTGGTATTTGCACCGTTACAGCTGTCATCGGCATCACAATAGGAGCCAGGATGACTGATGCGTGCAGTATAGTTGTATGAACCACTAGAGGTGGTCTTCCGTTTCAGTCCATACTTAACATCGTCCCCACGCCAATATCTTGCAGCCTCATCCATGACCTCAACGATGGGTGTGTTTCCCCTATCAGGCAGATCATCGACAATCTCGAGAAGGCGCTCCCGCACAGTCTTGTATCCACTGCCACCAGTACTGGCATATTTTATCCGCAGCCTGGCACCACGTGCCGCATCTCCATCATTGGAGTAAGCTGCGCGATCACTACCACTATTAGGTGTCAGAACCAGTGTCATTGAGTTACCGGAATTCCAACCACCACGATTGACAATATCCTGGATGACGGTGGCGATGTCTGGTGAGGCGTAGCTTTCATTAACCACCCAATCATCATGGTTCCAGATAATGCTGCTGCTGTTCAACACACGGTCAGAAATATCATCATCGTTTGACGAGAATTGATCGGTATTGTCAGCTGCCTGCCCCTTGATAGTGGTTGAGGCAGCACCGCTACTGGCTGTTGCAGCCGTCATCGACAGCTCAGCTTCAATTATCGTGGCACCCTGTGGAACGTCGACATTTTGGAAGCGGAGGCCCACGTTTTTATCACCCAGATTAAGCTTGCTACTCGATCTTGTCATGCTCCCGTCGTTGGTATCTTCCTCCGCGTCATCTCTGCTACTCCCAATCTGTGGATTATCACTTTTATTGAAACAACCGTTGGCGTTGCCTGCCTGATAGGTATAGTTGAGTTGCGCCGCTTCTGCAGCTGATGATTCCACGGATTTAGCTGTACGCAACCCGTCACCACTGACGATTATGGTGAGTGCATTACCACCACACCAGTTAGTGCGACCGGTCACCTCCTGAATTACACTTTTCAGGTTGATATTTTCAGGGGTATTAGTAGGTGTGTCACTGGACCATGTAGGGACGTTGCTCCAGAGTGCCGAGTTTACAGTAGTGGATCGGTTAGAAATATTATTGTCGGTTGAAAAAATGGGTAGAGAGTTGTCGGCCGCTTCGGCCTTGAAAGTGAGGTTGGCGGTCCCTGATTCGGTTGTTTTTGGCACGAATACCAGGTTGGCTTTGGTTATTGTGGCACCTTGTGGTATCTGAATTTCTTCAAAGCGCAGCGCCACCGTTTGGCTGGAGGATGGGATGCTTGGAGTATCATAGGAGATGTTCAGTTTTGGGGCTTTACTTGAAGATTTATCATGGGCAAAAAATCTACGGTCGGCTGAACCACTGCTATCTTTCTCTTTCAGTAGAAATACCATGCTGCTTCCGGCTGTCCAGCCGGGGCGGTCTACGATCGTCTTCACTAGGGTCTTGATGTCAGTGGTTGTGACAGTTGAGTTTTTATTAAATCCGGGTATTTTCCAGTCTACCTGGGTGGATGTGCGGATTCGACTTGAAATATCACTGTCAACACCTGAAAACGTTGCAGCAGAATCTATATACTGCCCCCAAATGCTGGCCCAAGTTTCACTTGTCTTTTTCCTCTTGACAACGAACTGCAAATTAGCGCTGTTGATGGTGGCGCCCTGAGGTATATTGACCCCAGAAAAACGAACCGCTATCCAGTGATCTTTTTTGATTAATAGTGTCCCATCATCAGTACTAGAGATATCATTTACCTCACGGGCATCATCGCTATCATCATCGACCTGCATAGTGATGCTGGCTCCGCCTGATGAGCCGGGGAAAACAACCATATCAAGCGAACTGTCGCCGGTGTTGACGCTGCCACCGCTCAACTCTTCCGCATCATTGGTACCATCGGTGATACGATTCGAGTAGGAGGGATTGGAATCTGCAGGTTCACCTACAACGCTACTGGCGCGTGCATCCACGTCAGCAATAGGAAACAATACCGGCCCCCCGTCGAAACCGGTAAAACGCATCAGGCCCAAATTGACATCCTGAACATCGTTGATGACTTGACGCATAACTGTCTTTAGTGTCGCGATGCGGGAGTCACTGGTACCTGGTACAGTGCTGCTCATGCTGCCGGAGGTGTCGAGAATGAAGAGCACATTCGATTTCAGGGTGTCGGTATTGCCCACCGAACTACCGCTGCTGAAATAGATTTCGGTATCATCCGCCGGCGCAGTACCTGCAAGGAATGTTAGCAGGATGAAGAGCAGGGAGAGTGTGATTTTTTTGCTAATATGTCTGTTCATAGTTCGCTTCTCATCAGAGCGTTGTACATTATCTAGGCTTCGATTGCTGACAAGCTAGTTTTGCCGCTAAATCCAGGTCATTTCCTGACCGGCAGGTTTCGTGTCCTCCCGCCGGGATGTAACATATGCGGCCCTCTTTATAGTGGTGGGCTATGCCAACGCGCTGGCCATCTGGGCAGCGGACGCTATAGATGCGCTGCACACCGTCAAGCCCCCGATCTTCTACGGAGATGGGTTGTGGTTTGGATGCAAGTAACACATTGGCTGTCAACATTAGAGCCGCTGCTAAGGTTGTTCTGATCTTCATTATGCACCTCTCAATACCCGGTAGTTGGCAAGCCACTACTGGTGGCCATTAGTTTATTGACTTAGCGATTCCCATCGCACCGCTATTTACCGTTTTTCTCGTTTTTGATTTGAGATTTGTCGTTTTTACACCAAGATCAAAGTAGTAGCGTGAAAACTTGCTCGCATCCCACTGCAGGGCTGGGTTGTCGCTACGACCCACTGGAAACGTAACCCCTGCGGTTTTTTTGTACTTCACGCCGAAGCCTGTATTGCCATACTCATTGCCATCGATAGAATCATTATCGTAACCACTGCAGTCTGTTGGGATGCAGTAGGTATGGCCATAGACAAAAACCCGACCATCGGTATGCATCTTCTGAATGCCGGAATCAGCAATTTGCAGGCTTTTTGCGATATCTTGAGAGTTGAACGCCATGCGTTCTTCCATGCTGGTTGTAGAGAGCAGTGTTACTCCGAGCATAGTCAGTATCATAAGAAAGATTAGGGAGGTGATGAGAACCACCCCATTTTCTCTCTGTAGTCGCAAAGATTTCATAACTAAATCCTCAGAAAGTACTTAACTTATTTCGCAACTGTATTGTTGAGACGGTTACATTGCGTTTTCTGCGGTCATCCACTGGATTGATAACTTGGTCAAGCATTGGATAAGTATTGCTATCTATGTCTGAACCAAACTCCTTTGTTGCCAGTAGGAGTGCGATCTTGACGCTGATCACCTGATCCCAATTAGTGACAGCCCCGGCAGCAAGATAACTCTCTGCTACTGCATCACTGTTGGTGTCCTGCCCATATAGAATCTGCATATTCTCCACTCGGTCATTCTGACCATCACCTATCAGCATTTCCCCATTCAACGCCAAGGCATTACCCACAACGTGGTATCTCTTTGTGATGTATCGATGGAGTGTGCCATCAACAAGCGGCGCCGGATCGGTTGGTGCACTCGTTAGTGTTATGGTGTCGGTTCCCGAACTGGGGCTATCCTCTTCAATAGAGGCAACCTGTACCGCCTCCATCGCATTGCAGTTCTGTATGATTGCTATATCACCTGCTTTGAGATCGTAAGATCCAACTGCCTCAAATTTTTTTCCTCCTGCACTGCTATTGCTATAGGTTGCGAGCACAGCAGTGCCAATACTTCTAACCGTCATTTCGTCTGGTGTTTCGTCGGTGCCGTCGATTCCTGAAATTGCATCATCCGGCAGGCTTGCGTCATGTCGACAGCCCTTGTAATTTGCCAGGCGCAAATCGCTTGTCACCATGTCCATGCTGAATCGCAGATTCTCCTGCATGCGGCCACGTTGCTCGACCATGGTGTAGAGTTGCTTGTTGTTCACGTAAATTGTTCCCAGCCCGAACAGCAGTAGCAAACCAATAGCTGTAGCGACCATTAGCTCCACGAGGGAGAAGCCGAGGCTGTCGTGAAAATGGATTGGTCTTTTCATGGTTCAAACCGATAGCTGATGTTGTGTACGGTCTCTTGTCGGTCAGTCCAGTTAACGGCAATGACGTATTCATTACCCGACCGCGTGATTGATGTGGTCGTCCCAGGTGGTAGAATTTTGTTTACCATGAGGTGCCTTTGCCAACAGCTGATATCATTTGTAGCGTCTGGTTTTCCCCCGGGATTACAGGCGGGTGCAGTGCCCGTTAGTGCAATAGAGGTCGTTACATAAGTTGCTGCATTGGACCGATTGATGCGCATGCGATCGACCATGTCATTCATCGAGATTGAAATCTGGCTGCGTAGGTAGGCATCATGGCTGAACTGGCTGCCGCTGATCTGCAGTGCGGTAACGCCCAGCAGGCCAATGGCAAGCAGCATGAATGAGACGATCACCTCCAGCAGGGTGGCTCCCTGCTGCTTATTATTTGTTTGTGAAATTGATTGAAGCAATGTCATCACCTCGCTTTATGAACAGGTGATACTGGTGGAGGATGGCCGCCCTATTGGTGAAATGGTGATCTGACTTCCTTGTTCACCGCTGCGGTCATCACAGATTTCGACGGAACTCACCGTATCGACGTCACCGGTTGAGTCATATATGAACTCCGTTATCCCACTGGTTTCATCCATTGTGGTTTGTCCACATGAGAGTTCTATCTCTCTGATGCTTTCACCTGCATCAAAGGTGTCATCGCTATTTGCATCTTGCCATATTCGTAGTCCGGGGCCCCACTCGTTGCCTCCATCACTCGAATTCAGAGCGGATACTCTTACCGGTGCTCGACGTTTAGCCGCCTCGCTACGTGCAAGCTGAACACCTGAAATCATGGCGTTGTTGTAGGTAACTATGCAGTTATTGCGAATCATTTCTCTATAGCTAGGTATTCCAATCGACAGCAAAATCGCCAATACAGCTATGGTTGTTAGTAGTTCGATTAGCGTAAAACCGCTGTAACTACACCTAGGTGCCTGTCCAGGAATTGATCCGGTGGTGAGGGGGAACTGATTTGAGTCAGGTTTTTTCATCGCTAGTGAAGAATATCTGGTTGTAATTCACAAAAAAATAATGGGGAGGCTTGGCTAAATTCCGCTGACCCATAGCAGGCTTTCGAAGGCAGACCTCATATTTCCTGTTTCGTAAAGGTAAACCTATAGTGACTTATAGGTATGTTCAACCATCCACCCGACAAACGGTAGTGAATTGGGATTGGACGGTGGTGGTTAGGCTATTTTTGTGAACTGGCTTGTAGCGAGTGGGGTAGTGAGAAGACGACATTCTCTTCGTGGCCGGTGAGTGATGAGACGCTGCTGACACCCGCTTCTTGCAGTCGTTTGATGACGTTTTCCACCAATACTTCAGGTGCTGAGGCTCCGGCGGTGACACCAATATGCTGGGTGTTGTTGAGCCACTCCGTTCTGATGTCATCGGCACCATCGATAAGGTAAGCGGGTGTCTGGAGGTTTTTCGCAATCTCACGCAGACGGTTGGAGTTGGAGCTGTTGGGCGAGCCGACTACCAGTACCAGGTCGCAGGCTTCAGCCAGCTCTTTCACTGCATCTTGCCGGTTTTGGGTGGCGTAGCAGATGTCGTTCTTCTTTGGTCCCTGTATCGCAGGGAAGCGTGTGCGGAGCGCATCGATCACCTTGGCAGTATCGTCCATGGAGAGGGTGGTTTGGGTGACGAAGGCGAGTTTTTCCGGGTTTTTTATCTTAAGCTTTTTTACGTCACTCGGGGTGGCCACCAGGTAGATGCCGCCGATATCGACTTTTTTCTCATACTGCCCCATGGTACCGACCACCTCCGGGTGACCTGGGTGGCCAATCAAAATCACCTCGTGACCATCGCGGCTGTAGCGGGCCACCTCCAGGTGTACCTTGGTCACCAGCGGGCAGGTGGCGTCAAAAATCTGCAGGTCGCGTTGTTCCGCTTCCCTGCGCACCTCTTGAGATACGCCGTGAGCACTGAAGATGACGGTATTACCGTCGGGGATTTCGTTCAGTTCATCGACAAACAGGGCGCCCCTTGCCTTCAGGCTCTCCACCACAAAGCGGTTGTGTACCACTTCGTGGCGGACATAGATCGGAGCGCCAAAGATCTCCAGTGCACGCTCGACAATCTCGATGGCGCGATCGACACCGGCACAGAAGCCGCGAGGGTTGGCCAGAACTATTTTCATCTGTGGTTTCAACTGTTGTGTGATTGGTTAAGCCGGAAATGAATGCATATAAACGCAAATGTTTTCAACTTCAGAGAGAATGCATTTGTAGGAGCGAATTTATTCGCGATCAGGCTCCGGGGCGTGTTCTTCGCGAACAAGTTCGCTCCTACACCCGGTTGGCAGAATGATGCTAATAGCGATATTTTTATTGGCTCCATCGGGGATGACCGAAGCAGATAGTGATATTTGCGTTTATTTCCGGCCAAATCCACTGCCTCTTCGCAAGATTAAGCTGAATGTCTAAGCTAACCGGAAATCGTCATGGATTGACAACTTCCAGTATCTCCACGGTAAAGGCGATGTCACTACCGGAGAGTGGGTGATTGAAGTCTACCTCCACCTGCTCATCACCGATCTCACCAATGATGCCAGCCACCTCTTCACCCTCGGGTGTCTCAAAGGCAATCACCAGGCCCGGCTCAAGCTCCAGCTCAGGGGCAAAGTCTTCACGTGCCACCAAATGGACCATCTCTTCATTCCAGGGACCGAATGCGTCCTTCTCTTCGACGATCAGGGTCTGTTTTTCGCCCGCTTTCAGACCGTAGAGTGCCTGCTCCAGACCTTCGGTCAAGTCACCGTCTCCAAGGGTGAGAGTGGAGGGTTCTTCGTCAAAAGTGGAGACCGCTTCAGTACCATCGCTTAGGGCGAGGGAGAAGTGGAGAGTGACGGTGCTGCCGGGGGCTATGGTGGGCGTTTGCTGTGACAAAGTTATAATCCTGTTTCAATTGTTGTGACGGGGCATTATTGACCGGTAGCCACTTATGGTGCAATGGGTTCCGGTTTACTCCAGAACACCTCTCCCCCTCCATTTTGACGCGCCAGGGTGCGTGCCATGACAAACAGCAGGTCGGAGAGCCGATTGAGGTATTTTACTGCGATAGGGCTTACCTCTTCACCCTCCAGTCGGGAGAGGGCGGTCAGACGCCGTTCGCTGCGTCGGCAGACGGCTCTGGCAAGGTGGCAACTCGCCGCCTGGAGGTTGCCTCCCGGGAGGATGAACTCCTTGAGTGGCGGCAGGTCGGTGTTGAGTGTGTCCAGCTGCTGTTCCAGCCTATCCACTGATTCATCCGTTATCACCTTTTGTCCCGGTATGGCCAGTTCTCCACCGAGATCAAATAGCCGGTGTTGAATCTCAGTGAGCATCACCTCTATTTCGCTTGAGGGGCGGTGGGCGATAAGCAGGCCGATCAGGCTGTTGAGCTCATCTATGCAGCCGATGGTCTCTATGCGGGGGTTCTCTTTTTCCACTCGGCTGCCGTCGCCGAGCCCGGTGGTACCGCCGTCGCCGGTGCGGGTATAGATCTTCGACAGTCGGTAGCCCATGACGCTGCTCTTCTATGGTTGAACCTAGAATCCTCAGTTGGCCGCTCCAATCTACGTGCAAGGCACTGATTTTAACTACATTGGCTGCGATTGCATCCTTCACTCTCCGGGTGAATGACGCTACAGGGCGGATAGCACGCCTGGGTTGGCGCATTACGGCGTTACAACTCCTTGGAATAGAGTGACTATTCCTCGTCGTTGTGCCTTGTACTGCACCAACCCAAGCGCACTCTCCACTCTGTCCAACTGAGGATTCTAGGTTTAAGGTGTTGAATAAGGTGTGATTGTAACAGTCACGGAGTCGCGCACGAAAAACAAAATTTGCAATATTTTCATAAGGTATTAAAGTATAGCTATAAGTGTTATTAGAAATCAACGGTAACTATATGTTATTAAATGAAAATATAGAGGTTCATCCTATTCCTCTTTACCAGGTTAAAGAGCTGACCATGGAGGAGGCACTGCTGGTTCTGGCGGCCGAGAAGGAGCGGGCCGTCTACGATGCGCAGGCAGCCGTTGGTAGCGAGCGGGTAAATTTTCCGGGTTGAGCGTTACCACGTCCTTCCCTACGGGTGACGCGGTAGTTATTTCTCTTCAATGGCCTTAAACTTCGCCCTCACGATATTAAGCGTTGTGGCTATGCACAATAATCCATCAAACCATTGTGATGGGGAAACATACTCCCCGTAGGGGCGAACTTGTTTGCGACCAGCTCCGAAGCCTGTTCTTCGCGAGCAGGTTTGCCTCTACACCCGATTTCCGGTTTGTTGTACAGAGCCATTTTAAGCATTGAGGAGATTGACCATGCTGATCGAAGGGCCTATGAATATTTCCATCGCAGATCCCGCGAGTGGAGAGGGGCGGGTGCTGCTGATTACGTTCACTCAAGAGTTCCAGAATCTGGATCTCGGAGCCCAGGGAGAGGCCTTCCGTGGCTACCTGCAGATGCTGCATGAGAGTGTTGCCGCTATTGGTGACGAGACCGATCACACCCGTGCGGGCATGATGATCGTGCAGCAGTTTGCCGAGCAGCTTTTACCTCATGTAGAGAGTGGTGAGCTCGCCCTGGAAGAGAGTATGGTGATTCAGATCTCCGATGAGTCCCAGGCGGTGGCGCTGGATAGCCTGCTTAACCCCTGAACTTGAGTCGGATAGATGGATGAGAACCTTCCCCAGATCGGCTTTGTCAGCCTTGGCTGCCCGAAAAATCTGGTCGACTCAGAACGTATCCTTACACAGCTACGTGCCGAAGGTTATGGTATTGCGCCCTCCTATGAGGGTGCTGATCTGGTGGTGGTCAACACTTGCGGTTTTATTGATGCAGCGGTGGAGGAGTCCCTGGAAGCCATCGGTGAGGCGCTTAGCCGCAACGGTCAGGTGATTGTCACCGGTTGTCTCGGTGTCAACGAGGCCGATGTACGCAAGGCGCACCCCGATGTGCTGGCGGTAACCGGTCCCCACGCCTACGAGGAGGTGATGACGGCAATTCACAACCACGCCGCCCCTCCCCATGACCCCTACACCAGCTTGGTGCCGCCCCAAGGGGTCAAACTGACGCCACGTCACTACGCCTACCTGAAAATCTCCGAGGGGTGCAATCACCACTGCAGTTTTTGCATTATTCCGCAATTACGGGGTGATCTTGTGAGTCGTCCCATCGGCGAAGTGGTGCAGGAGGCGGAAAACCTGGTAGATGCCGGAGTACGCGAACTGCTGGTGGTTTCACAGGACACCAGCGCCTATGGCATTGATCTGAAATACCGCCCTGATCTGCTCGGTGGCGATCTGGTAAAAACCCGACTGAAAGAGTTGAGTCAAGAGCTGGGCGAGTTTCAGGCGTGGGTACGACTGATGTATGTCTACCCCTACCCCAGTGTCGATGAGCTGATCCCCCTGATGGCGGAGGGACATATCCTCCCCTATCTGGATATGCCGCTGCAACATGGTGATGAGGCCGTACTGCGGGCGATGAAACGCCCGGCGGCGACCGAGAAAGTACTGGATCGCATTGCCGGCTGGCGCAAGATCTGTCCGGATCTCACTCTGCGCAGTACCTTTATCGTCGGTTTTCCAGGCGAAACAGAGAGCCGGTTTGAGACTCTGCTCGATTTTCTGCGCGAGGCACAGTTGGATCGGGTGGGGGCATTTGCCTACTCCCCGGTGGTGGGTGCCCCTGCCAACCAACTCCCAGATCAGATCCCCGAAGAGGTGCAGCAGGCGCGCCTGGCCCGCTTTATGGAGGTTCAGGCAGAGATCAGTTCAGCCAAACTTGCCGCCAAGGTGGGCCGGGAGATGGTTGTACTGGTGGACGAGGTGGGTGAAGAGGGTGTGATTGCCCGCAGTGAGGCTGATGCACCGGAGATCGACGGCAATGTTATTATAGAGGGCGACTGGGAACTCGATCCCGGTGACTTTATACAGGTAAAGATCACCGGCTCAGACGAGCATGACCTGTTCGCTGAGCCGGTGGAGTAAGAAAAGGCTTTTTAGGCGCTCTTTACACCCACAGCCTTCAGGATGATGGCCAGTGGGCAGAAACCGGTGAAGGCGGACTGAAACAGGTTAACGCCGACGAAAGCGGTGAACCAGTGCCAGTTGGTGTTGTGGAAGATTGGGCTCTGTTGCCAGCCAAGGGCGAGGCTCAGCAAGATAAAGAAGCCAGCAAAAGCGAGAATCATACGGTCAACGGTCATATTCAGTACCTAATAATGGCGGATCTTAGCCTGGGACGGCAGAAAGCACGCGATATTAGCATGAACTAATATAAAGTCAATCTATGGTGTACCCGTGTCTCCTGATGATAATCGCCGTCTGATCACTGCCTTACGGAACTCCGCACCTCGGGAGGGGACGGAGGTGATAGAGACCCATATCTCTACGGTTCTGCTGGTGGGTGACTACGCCTATAAGATCAAAAAGCCCTTGGATCTCGGCTTTCTCGACTTCTCCACTCTGCAGCGCCGTCACCACTTCTGTGAAGAGGAGGTGCGACTCAACGGCCGTCTGGCACCTGATACCTATCTCGATGTGGTGGCGATTACCGGCACCGTAGCGGCTCCGCAGTTGGGCGGGGAGGGTGAGGCCATTGAGTATGCCGTTAGGATGAGACGCTTCCCGGCCGAGGGGTTGCTATCTCAGCATGCGGACCTGCTGACCACCGAAATGCTGGATACCATTGCAGATCGTCTGGCCTGCTTCCATGGTGAGGTCGATGTGGCCGGTGCTGATGTTGGTTATGGCGATCCTGAAATATTGATTGAACCTATGCGGCACAACTTTGATCAGGTTGACCGCTTGGTTGATGATGCCGTCGCTGTCGAGCGGGTGACCCGGCTGGCGCACTGGACCGAAGAGCGTTATCAGCAGCTCCATGGTCAGTTGCTCAAGCGCAAGGCAGAAGGCGCTATCCGTGAGTGCCACGGTGACCTTCACCTGGGTAATATCACCCTGGTTGAGGGCGAGGCGCTGATCTTCGACGGTATCGAATTCAGCCCTGAGCTGCGCTGGATAGATACCATGAGTGAACTCGCCTTCCTTACCATGGATCTGGAGGAGCGGGGGCGGAGTGATCTCAGCGGCAGGCTGCTCAACCGCTACCTGGAGCTGACAGGCGATTACGGGGGAGTGGGTGTATTTCGTTTCTACCAGGTCTATCGCGCCATGGTGCGGGCCAAGGTGTCTGTGATACGTCTAAGACAGGAGAGTGTGGACGAGACGGAGCGGCGGCAGATGATGGTGGATTTCAACACCTATATTGATCTGGCCGAGCACTATACCCGGGTGCAGGCCCCGGCCCTGGTGATCACTCACGGCCTCTCCGGTTCAGGCAAGAGCACCCAGGCCGCCCGTTGCATCGAAGCGCTACCTGCCGTGCGCCTGCGCTCGGATGTGGAGCGCAAGCGACTGGCTGGGCCGGCCTCTGCAGAAATGAGTGACTCGGCGTTGGATGGTGGTATCTATACCGCCGAGTTCTCACGCCAAACCTATGAGCGGCTGCTTGAGTTGGCGGCTGGGGTAGTGGAAGCCGGTTTTATCGCCATTGTCGACGCCACCTTTCTCAAACAGGGGCAGCGGTGGCCGTTTCAGCAGCTGGCGGAGAGGACGGCTGTGCCCTTCATTATTCTCGATTTTGACGTACCGGAGAGGGAGTTGCGGGTGCGTATAGAGAGACGACTGCAGGAGGGCGCTGATCCTTCAGAGGCCAACCTTCAGGTGTTGGCGCAGCAGATCGCCACTGAGGAGCCGCTTACCGTTGAGGAGCAAACCCATGCGCTGACACTGGGGGAGGCTCCTCTCAATCCCACCTACCTCAAGGCCTGCCTGAACAGCGGGTAACGCATTCTCATGAAAACGGGATAAAGGGCTAACCTAGCCAGTCATAGTAACTCAAGTTTCGGCCGTTCAAATCTACGTAAAACGCATTGATTTTATTTGGATAGCCTTCGATTCCCTTCTCCCTCAGGGAGAAGGCCAGGATGAGGGAAATTAGAAGAATCAAAGCGTTAGCTTTTCAACTCCCCTCACCCCAACCCTCCTGAGGGAGAGGGGGGCTAATGAACTCCGAAGCTTGAGATAGTAACTCTGTATCCTCATGGCTATAAGCGGGTGCGCAACAGCAGAGCACGACCAGTGTCTTTTTCCCATTATTGGTAATTGAGTGTGCGGTACCCGGTGAGATAAGCACACTGTCCCCAGTGGTTACCGAAAACACTTTATCCTCCAACCGCATTACCCCTGTACCAGAGGTGATGTGGTAGATCTCCTCACTCCGGTGGTGGCGATGCAGGTGAGTGGTTACTCCGGCTGGAATTCTGGCCTCGGCAAGGCTCTGGTTGGTCACGCTATGGTGGTCCGGATGCAGAAGTTCACGGATCTCCGAGCCGTCTTTAGTGAGATAGGCCGGTCTGTCCTTAATCTGAGTTTTCATTCTGTAGGTACCCGTTTTGCCGCTTCCAGAATCACCTCAGGCCCCGCTCCTCTGCGGTGTGCGTTCTCACTGATATGACGCCGCCAGGCGCGGGCTCCCGGTTGACCGTTGAAAAGTCCGAGGATATGGCGGGTGATCTTGCTTATCTGGACGCCTGCGGCAAACTCTCGCTCCACAAACGGCATCAGCTGCTCAATCAACTGGTGGCGGCTGGGCAGAGGGTGGTTGTTCCCATAGAGCTGCCGGTCCGCCTCCAGCAGAATCCAGGGATTATGGTAGGCCTCCCGGCCGATCATCACCCCATCAACACGCTCCAGGTGCCTTTCGGCCCCATCCAGGGTCAGGATGCCGCCGTTGATAATGATCTCAAGGGATGGGAAGTCGTCTTTTAGCCGGTAAACCGTCTCATAACTTAGTGGTGGGATCTCACGGTTCTCCTTGGGGCTCAATCCCTGCAGCCAGGCTTTGCGGGCGTGGACGATAAAGGTGCTGCAGCCTGCATCAGCGACTGTGCCGACAAAATCGCACAACGCTTCATAGCTGTCGTGCTCATCCACACCGATACGGTGCTTGACTGTGACGTCGATAGAGACGGCATCACGCATCGCCTTGACACCGTCGGACACCACCTGCGGTGTCATCATCAGGCAGGCGCCAAAACGCCCGGACTGCACTCTGTCAGAAGGGCAGCCGACGTTGAGGTTGATCTCATCATAGCCCCAGGTCTCACCCAGCCGTGCACACAGGGCAAGATCGGCAGGGTCACTTCCCCCCAGTTGCAGGGCGACGGGATGCTCCTCGTCAAAGAAATCGAGATGCCGCGGGCGATCACCATGAATAATGGCCCCGGTAGTCACCATCTCGGTATAGAGCAGGGTGTTCTGTGTGATCAGGCGCAGAAAATAGCGGCAGTAGCGATCGGTCCAGTCCAGCATCGGGGCGATTGAGAGGCGGCGACTTAATGGTGCTATGGTCATGGTCTGGATTGTAAAGGGTTCAATATCGGTAATCTAATTCAGCGCAAATAAGCTGTCCTTATAGGTGCGGCGCCTTAGGGCGGAGTCATCTCCCGTTTTTCTTGGGAAAACAGATACCTAACCCCCAAGTGTACTTACTGAGGCTCCCTTTGGGATAGCTGAGGGTGGCCGAACTATCCGCATGACCCACTAGGACGATACAATAGCCCCACCATGACTATTGAGACACTGACTCTTTTACTGCTGGTGCTGCTATTTCCCCTGCTGCTCTATCTGCTGCGCCGGGTGAATCGCGGCATAAATCTGCTGGAAGAGTGGCGACAGGAGCATGATGAGGGCGGTGAACTATTCAACCAGATGGAGTCCTATCTTTTTCTGCGTGATAGGTTGAATCTGCGGCAGGGGCTCCCCTATACCCGGGACTGGTCGGCGGCCCCCGATTTTCTCAAGCTTATCGTCGAACATGCGCTGGCGACAAAGCCGTTGATGGTGATGGAGTGCAGCAGTGGGCTGACCACACTGATGCTGGGCCGCTGCTGTCAACTTAATGGCAAGGGTCGGGTCTACAGCCTGGAGAACGGTGAGTCGTATGCCGAAAAAACACGAGAGCATATCGAGCGCTATGGGCTGTCGGAGTACGTTTCAGTTATCCACGCGCCATTGCAGAAGGGAGCCGTCAAAGGCAGTGAGTATCAGTGGTACGCTCTGGATGATTTGCCCCAGGGTTCGATCGATATGCTGGTGGTTGATGGCCCTCCGGGTTTTATTCAGAAGCATTCACGCTATCCTGCACTGCCGCTACTGTTTGACAAGCTGTCTGACAACTGCGTGATTTTTCTCGACGATGCCGCCCGACCTGAAGAGAGGGAGCTGGTAGAGATGTGGTTGGCGGAGTATCCACAGTTGCGTCATGAATATATCAAGACCGAGAGGGGGTGTTCGGTGTTGACTCTTAACAATGGGGAGCGCGAACTACCTGGCTGAAGTCGCCATTATCAAAGCCGGCACTGTACAAATATGTAGGAGCGAACTTGTTCGCGATCAGCTCCGAGGGGTGTTCTTCGCGAACAAGTTCGCTCCTACTCATTAAATGAACTGCAGATCGACTCGGTCGATGTATTTCAACCAGAAGAAACCCAGTCACTCCAATTTACCCCTTTACGAGCTATGTTTTCCTGCTGCCTGTTTCAGCCTAGAATGATGCCAATCGAAACTGGAGTAGTGCTATGCCTCAACAAACCCCATTTGAAAAGACCGTCGAACTGATTGATGCCGCCAACCGCGAAGATCCAAATATGGAGAGCAGCGGTGGTGAGTCTGTCCCCAAAGAGTTGCTCTATGGAGAGCGGATGTCGGAGATGATTGGACGTTTTATGCCGGATGCCGACGAGGTGGGAAGGATTGCGGTGCGGGCACAACACATTGAGCGCTGGAAATCTCCCCGTGACGCCTTCCCGATGAACCGCGAGGGCTACTTCCGATGGCGAACCCAGCTCTATAAATTTCATGCTGATACCGTTGCCGGACTGATGGCTGAGGCCGGTTACGACGAAGCATCCATCGAACGGGTACGAAAAGCCGTGGGGAAAAAGGCGGTGAAGATCAACCGTGATACCCAACTGCTGGAGGATGTCGCCGCACTGGTCTTTATCGAGCACTACATGCAGGCGTTTGCCGACAAACATCCGGAGTACAGTGAGGAGAAGTGGATCGATATCATCCTCAAAACCTGGAAGAAGATGTCGAAGAGTGGGCAGCAGTTCGCGCTCTCCGGCAGCTTAAAGCTCCCTGAACCTTTGGTTCCGCTGATCCAGAAGGCATTGGCTTGATCAGGTAAATTCAAAAGCGGGGCGTAGAGTACTCAGCGTCCCGCTTTTTTAATTTTCAGGGCTAAAGCAGGCCCGTCAGGCCGAAGCGTTATGGTGGGTGTCCCACTCCATTAGTGCCTGCTCCCGGTTCCCTTCGGCTCCTATCCACTCCCAGAAGTGGCCAAAATCCTCTTTGGCATTTTCCAGGTGGAACACCATCTGGTGGCTCTTGTCCCTGAGAAACAGCTCGATATTGCTCTCTACAGTGTCGATGTAATCGGCGGCAACATCCCGTGCCGGTTGGCCGGGTTCACCTCCCAGGAGAATCCCTTCGCGATAGGCCTTCATGATGCCCATCTCCTCACGCTTGGCAAAGCTGGCGGAGGTGAGTGTGGGATCGCGCCGGAGGTGGAGATAGTGTGCGCGGTTGCCATAGGTGTGTTCCAGCCGCCCAAGCAGCCATGAGAGTCGGTTGTCCGCCTCGATATGGTTTTGCGGGTAGGCAAGCCGCCTGTCGCCGATGAGTTGTATGCGGGATTCGTGGGCGGCACTGTAGTTGGTGATATGCCGGCAGGCCTCGATAAAGGTGGTGGAGCCGCAACGGCCGGTATTGAGGATAAAAATATTCAACCTAGAATCCGTAGTTGGATGGCGTGAAGCGTGCAATTCACGCTGTAGCGTGGCTCACCCAGCAGGTGAAAGGGAAGGTTGAAGTCAATGGTATTCATATCAATCACTTAGCCTCAGAATGGAGCGGTCAACTGCGGAATCCAGGTTCATTGCTTCTGCTCAGGCTCACGGTCCTCTCTCTTCAGTGCCCGGCGCCACGCTTCTCTATCGTCGTTGTAGAGAAGAATTGACCGGCAGATGGTCGTAAGACGCTCCTCCTTGTGGGCACCCGGGGCGATTAGTCGGTAGCCCTTTGACGTGGTACTGAAATTGTTCTCGATGTTGTCGATAAAGTGGCTGAACGCCTCTTTGGACTCGCTCAGTTCCGGGTGGTGGTTCCACCACCCGCTGTTATCGTCGAGGCGCGTTTTCAGCTGTTGCAGCTTCAAACCAATCTGCTCCTGCTTGATTAAATATTTTTGATATATATCACCCTCTACAGTAGTGACAATTTTCTTGATTTCATCGCAGGTGGGCATTTTTTTCGGGAAACCTGCAGCGGTCAGCTGCTCCATGCTGAAGAGCATCACATCACCAAAAAACTGTCGTTCAAACTCTCCCGAGAGGTCTACCCGTTCAAGGGAGCGGTAGATGCCTGGACGGAATTCCGAGACTCCCTGCTCCCTGACGGTGCGTTTGTGCAGCATCGGCAGGTTAGCCGAGACGAATCGATCTCCGACTTCCGCCTTGATGATACGACCGAGAACCGGCCCCGCCATCCTCAGCTTGAGAGCGGCAAAAGGGATAAAATAGTCAAGGTATTCAGGTTTGAATATGTAGTTGCCGGTGTAGATAGTCCTGGCAGACTGGATGCTGGCGAGGAGGTCGCCGTCACTGTAGTAGCTTTTGCGGGTGGGGTGCTCGCCGTCAAAAAATCGATTGAGCTTGGATGCAAAGTGGTTGAAACAGTCCAGGTGGTCGTGCTTACCGCTCAAGGTGCAGCGATAGCGGAAGGATGTGGCCACCTGCTTGAAACCGAACAGATCGGCCATGTCGTGGTAGGCGGCATCATCGGCTGCCGGTAGGTTTTTTTGATGGAAACTGCAGGGGGCCGAGATATCAATCACTGACATCTGCTCAAGGAAAGCAGTGACATCTTCGAGAAAGTTAGCCGTCATAACTGACGGTGATACCGGCGGGTCACCCACTACTTTACCGGTGAGTATACCTGCACCGGTGTCACGGAAGATGCGGTTAAGTGAGTGGAAGTAGTTGACGGCATAGAGGTCTCTGTCACCCTCAGCCGTCTCCACCTTCACTTTGAACTCCTGATCACTGTCAATGAAGTAGAAGAGCGTGTCATCACTCCCACCGTCCCACTCCCTGAGTTTGAGGTAGGTGATGTTTCTCATCATTGACGCGCCCTTGTGGTAATAGGCGGCGGGATCGGTATTGCCGATGATTCTGTCGGCAGCGCTCTGCAGACTCTTTTTGAGGCGGCTCGTCTGCTCCAACTGCTCAGACTGACCGAAGTAGTGGCTGCGCAGCCCCCGACGATTGAACTTATCGGCAATGGTCTGGTGGCTTTCGATGTTGGCGGGCTCTTTGGAATCATCGGCTATGACGACGCTGATTTTACGGTAGCCGCCATCATCGAAACCGCCGTAGTTGAAGCGGCGGCAGAGCTCCAGCAGACTGTCGAGGCAGCTCTCCAGGTGTCGCGGCCTGTCAGCGACGGGGATGACTACTACAAAATTGTAATACTCATCATCCCCCTGGACCTCTCTCTTCACTTCCAGATCACCAGTCATTTTAACTGCTCAGTGCCAAACGCAACGAGTGTGCTGAATAGATACAATCAAAGTTTTTCTCTGTGCTCTCCGCGTCCTGCTTGTCTGTTTTTGGGGGGAGCATTAGCGTTTTGAAGAGTAGTTAGGGAAGGCGTCCTTGTCGATCAGCACCTCAATAAGATTGATGGTGCCACTCAGGTCGTAGTCGGCAAAGAGTGACTCCAGATCCGCCTCGACGGCCACCTGTTTGTAATTGATGCCGAAAGCCCTGGCAAGCTGCTCGAAATCGGGGTTGATGAAGTCGCAATTGATATAACGTTGCTGGTAGTGCTGGTGCTGATTCTTGCGGATCAGGCCCATGGTGGAGTTGTTGAAAACGACGATATTCAATGGTTTGTTGTAGTTGACCGCTGTCATGATTTCCATGCAGCACATCTGAAAGCCACCATCCCCAAGGATGGCGAACATTGACTTGGTCTCATGGAACTGGGCGCCGATGGCGGCGGGAATGGCATGGCCCAGTGAGGAGACGCCGGAGTTGGGATAGTAGCGATTGCCGCTTGCGACGTTGAAAAAATTCTGAGCAAAGATGATGTTGTCATCAAAGACCACGGCATTCTTGGGAAAGTGGGCCTCCAGCTTAAGAAAAAAATGCTCGATCAGGGAGAAACCGCTGTGGAACTGGGCATAGTCGCGGTTACTAGTGCTCCTCAGGCCGGAGAGATAGTGCTGGGTCTGTTCGGGTAATGCTCTTGAGTTTCCTGTAGCCTCAATATTTCTAGCCACTCCTTCCAGTGCTTCCCGTATATCGCCGTTAAGTGCCAGATCAGCGTCGAACACCTTCTCCAGCTGGGCAAAGTCATGGTCGATCTGCGCGATTTTTTTGCCGCTGAGAAGTGTCTTGTCCCACAGGTAACTGGTGCGTTCATTGAAGCTGGCACCAAGAAAAATCAGTAGGTCCGCTTCGTCGGTGATGTACCTGTAGGCGCAACCGTCTGAGGTGACGCCGAGGCTGCCTAGTGAGAGCGGTGACTGCTCACTGATCACCCCCTTGGCCTTGAGGCTGGTGGTGACGGGGATACCCATTAGCTCACTTAGATGGGAAATTACCTCTCCCGCCCCCGACTGCATGCAGCCGTAACCGGCGATAATCACCGGTTTTTCTGCACCCATAATCAGCTGGGAGAGGTCGGCGATGGCGGGTGATGCCTCGTTGAATGATTGCTCTCGCTTTACGGTACGGATGCTGTCCAGGATGTCGGCATCAACCAGTTCATTCTGGATATTGAAGGGAAAGCTCAACAGCACCGGGCCGGAGTTGGGCGAGAGAAGTATCTTCGAGGTCTGCTTCAGCACCTGGGGCAGGTAGTCGGTCCGCTCAATCACCCGGTTGTATTGGGTAATCCCTTTGAACAGAGCCGTCTGATCAATACTTCCACCCTCGCCTGAACTCTCCTGTAGCCCTCCTTTGCCGAAGATATGGGTGGGTGTTTCGCCGGTGATGATCAGCAACGGCTGCTTCTCGGCATAGGCGTTGGCGACGCCGGTGACCAGGTTGGTGGCGCCGGGGCCGGCGGTGGCGATACAGGCGGAGATTTTGCCGGAAGCCCTGATGTAGCCACCAGCCATAAAGGAGGCACCCTGTTCATGCTTGGTCAGCACTGCCTCAATGCTGGAGTCGTAGAGGCTGTCGTAGACAGGCAGGATATGGGCGCCGGGAATACCAAAGATATGATCGATACCCAATCGCTCCATATACCTGACGATCAGCTCACTCACTTTCATTTTCATACGGCTGTACTTACTCAAGCTTTGTGGGGGCGGCGCTGTGCCTGTTTGGCCGCTCGACGGCGTATTATCGGCGGTGAGGGCTACTTAATGCAATTTAGGGAGCCTTTAGCAGAGTATTTCCTTGATTTTTTCCTATAGATGGAAGTGCAACAGGGAACCGAAAAGTGAGTTGTATCAGGCGCTACGTGAGTTGGATATGGAGAAGATTACAGCCTGCGACCGGCTGTTGTGCGAGGTACTCACCGGGCGGGTGAATGGATTTCGCCTTCACTATCTGCTGAATCCATTTGGGTGGTGTATCTCTATTTGTTTGCCTGGTGAAGCCGGATCACATTTTCGACTTCGTTGGCCGGCAGTGGTCGGCTGAGGAAGTAGCCCTGTACTTCATGGCACCCCTCTTTTTTGAGAAAGTCGATCTGCCCCTTGGTCTCCGCACCCTCAGCGATCACCTTAAGTTGCATGCTGTTGCCGAGAGCGATGACGGCGCGCACAATCGCCTCATCGTTTGTGTCCTGGGGTACGTCACGGACAAATGACCGGTCGATCTTAAGTTTGTGGAACGGCAGGCGCTTAAGGTAACTGAGAGAGGAGTAACCGGTGCCGAAATCGTCGATGGCGAGGTTGATGCCCAAGTTCTCCAGTCCCTCCAATACACTGACCGCCTGTTCTGCGTAGCCCATAACAAAACTCTCAGTCACCTCCAGCTCCAGGTGTTGTGCATCGAGGCCCGTCTCCTCCAGCGCCAATTTGACCACCTCGACGATCTTATCGCGTTGTACCTGGGCTCCCGACAGATTGACCGCTATCCGACCGGCTTCCAGGCCGTCATCCCGCCACGTCTTCATCTGTCGGCAGGCGGTGACCAGCACCCACTGACCGAGTGCTTGAATGATGCCGGTCTCTTCGGCGAGAGGGATGAATTTGTCCGGGGGGATGTTACCCAGCTCAGGGTGCTGCCAGCGTACCAGCGCTTCACAGCCGGTCAGCTCCCCGCTGGTGAGGGAGTACTGGGGTTGGTAATGAAGGTAGAGCTGCTCTCGTTCCAGTGCAAGTTTAAGCTGACCTTCCAGTTGGATTCTATCAAAGGCCGCTTCGGTTAGTTCAGCAGTGTAGTACTGGTAGTTGGAGCGCCCCAAGTCTTTTGCTCGATACATGGCGGCATCGGCGTTTTTCAGCAGACTGGGCACATCTTCAGCATCATCCGGGAAGATACTGATGCCGACACTGGTGGAGATGTGCAGTTCATAGGTACCGATCTTTATTGGCTCGTTTAATACCGATAGCAGCTTACCGGCGATCAGGGCGGCATCATCCGGATGACCTATCTCATCCACCACCACGGCGAACTCATCACCGCCGAGGCGTCCTACAGTGTCTTGTTCCCTCAATACGGTAGTCAATCTTTCAGCTACCGCTTTTAGCAGGGCGTCACCTACTGGATGCCCCAGACTGTCGTTGATGTGTTTGAATCGGTCAAGGTCCATGAAAAGCACAGCAACTTGGTGCCCATCCCGTCGGGCACGGGTCAGCGCATGCTCACAGCGCGCGTTGAACAGCAGGCGGTTGGGCAGGTCGGTGAGCGCATCGTAATGGGCGAGATGGCGGATACGCTCCTCCGACATTTTCCTCTCGGTGATGTCAGAGAAAATACCTATGTACTGACTGATTTCGCCCTTGGCATCGGTGATGGCGGTTATGCTCTGCCTGACAGGAATCAGGCTGCCGCTTTTTCGACGGTTCCAGATCTCTCCCTCCCAATGCCTGGTAGTGATCAAGCGGGACCAAAGCTCCTGGTAGAAGGCCTGGTCATGTCGGTGGGAGCGGAGAATACTTGGGGTGCGGCCTATCGCCTCTTTGGCGCTATAGCCGGTGATTCCGGTAAAGGCGTCGTTGACCCGCAGAATGGTACCCTCTGCATTGGTAACTACTATCCCCTCGGTGGTGCCGCTGAAGACATTATCTGCCAGACGCAGTTCCTGCTCAGCCTCTTTTCTTTCGGTGATGTCCTGCAGTGTTCCAATCAGGTGAGTTACTTCACCCTCTTCATTGACAGCACTCTCTCCCCTTAGATGTAGATAACGTTTACCTCCATCGAGCCGGGTGATACGAAACTCAACATCACAGGATTGTCCGGGATCTGTTTGCACCGGCCTGATACTACTGCGGATAGCCATCTGGTCATCCGGGTGGATGAGGCCGAAACACTCCTCAAGTGAGCTGCAGGTGGTGGCTGGGGGTTCACCAAAAATTCGCTCTACCTCTACCGAACTTTGTAACTCGCCTGTTTCGAGACACCAGCGCCAGTTGCCGATATGGGCGATACGCTGAGCTTCAGCCAGATCGGTGGTACGCTGTGCCACCCGCTGCTCCAGTTCATCCCTGGCACTGCGGAGAGCCTCCTCAGCCATGATCCACTTGGAGGTGTCACGGACAGTGGCTATCGCCTGGAGCTCCCCCCCCCGTTCAAGAAAACTCAAGCTGATGTCCACGGGTATTTTTCTACCGTCACGGGTTAGGGCGGTCAGTGGACGCTTTTCACTAAAATGCTTTAACCCCGGATTATGGAAATAGTCTCTGCGGTAGGCGGTGTGTTTATGGCGGAGCTCGGTCGGAATCAAATCCTCAACCAGCATTCTGCACAGCTCATCCCGGCTATAGCCGAACAACTTTGCCGCCTCACTGTTGGCGCGGATGATACGCCCCTGGTTATCAGTGGTCAGCATCGGGTCAGGGGCAACGTCCAACAGGTTATCCAGGTAGCGCTGTTCTGTTTCCAGTTTGTCATTGGATTGCATTACATACCTGATAAAGAGGATGGTGGTGATGCCGACCAGCAGTACAAAGGGGATCAGTAGTCCCGCCCATTTGATTAGATGGGTCGTCTGTTTTAGTGCTTCGTTGGTTTCCAGCTCCTTGTTGCTACTCCTCTCCAGCGCCTGGTTCGCGAGTTGCAGGATAGATTCAAGTGCCGGCAGGTCGTCAATCCGTACCCGTGCATCGATTTGGCTGGGGGTATCTCCCCGTGTCACCAGTTGTCGAGTGAGTCGAAACTTCTCCTCGTAGTCGTTCACCATGTTCTCTACCGACTGTAGTGCCTCCGCTTCCTGAGTGCTGATCTCCAGCGCACGGTAAGAGGCGATGGCGCTACGTGCGGTGTGCAGATCCTCCTCAATCTGAGGAATCAGTTGAGGCTCTTGCCTAAGAATGTAGTTCTTGAAGTTATGGATGAAACCGCCGTAACCAAGGCTGGTGTTGATGCGATTGAGTGCACCGGAGGCCACAATGGCGCGCTGACTGTACTCCACCCAAAGCCTATCGATGTCGGCTATCCGTTTGCTCAGGGTGAAGCCGGACCAGATCAGTGTGGCAACGATACTGACCGTCAGAGCGCCGATAGAGAGCGAGTAGTGCCTGAAGTATTTGCTACTCACACTCAGTACCACCCTTTTGAGGGGTATAATAGATTGTTTTTATAGATTTTATTGGGACTAAATCAGATGGAGGTCCCTCATCTGACTGGTACAGGTTCTCCTTCATTGCCGATACTTCCTATATACAGACAATGAAAGCATCAGCAATCATGTCATCCATTGACCCTGTGAGCTTCACAGGCTCCGTGAAACAATTGGTTCTTTATGTTTGAAGGTAGTAAGCACACCGCTCTCTGTCAAGCGATGAATCACTTTTGAGGCTGTTTTTGTAGGCGAAAAAGAGTAGTATTATCAATGTCATATGGTGTTGCTTCCTGGTTGGTTTGGGAGCCCGGTTCGTCCGGCTGCGGTTAATTGGGGTATCTCACCATCCGGCCGGTCCCACCCTATATATTGGGAAAGGTCGCCGGGGCTGTGTACAATCAGGCGGTTTTTTTCTGTTGGTGGCTGGGGCTTTATGCTGGAAGTTGTGGATCTTGAGTGTGTACGGGGTGACCGCAGGTTATTCTCCGAGCTCAGTTTCTCCCTTGACAGGGGGACGCTGCTGCACCTCCATGGCCATAACGGCAGTGGCAAAACAACCCTGATGCGCACCCTTTGCGGCCTGGTACAGCCGACTGCGGGGGAAGTGCTCTGGGACGGTGAGTCGATCCGTAAACAGGGTGAGGATTATCGTCGTGATCTGGTCTATATCGGCCATAAGAGTGGTATCAAGGGCGACCTGACGGGTATTGAGAACCTGCGCATCAGCTGTGCTCTGGATGGAGTTTCCATCAGTGAGAAGCAGGCGTGGGACGCCCTTGAGCAGATGGGGCTGAATGGGCACGAAGATCTGCCTGCTCGGGTGCTCTCCCAGGGGCAGACGCGACGTGTCTCATTGGCCCGCCTGCTGGTGAACAGATCACGCATCTGGGTTCTCGATGAGCCTTTTACCGCACTTGATAAGGCGGCGGTAGAGTTTTTGCAGTCGGTTATTCGCTCTCATGTGGATGCCGGCGGTATGGTGATTCTTACCACCCACCAGGAGGTGAAGATCACCAAGGGACAGATCCAGGAGCTGCAGCTTGGCTGGAAGAGGGACGGGGATGTTTGAAGCCTTTTATACCATCGTCTCCCGTGATCTGCTGCTGGCGTTGCGGCGGCGCTCGGATATTTTTTCGACACTGTTCTTCTTTGTCATTGTGGTGAGCCTGTTCCCGCTGGGTATCGGTCCGGAGATGGCCACCCTGCGGCTGATTGCCCCGGGCGTTTTCTGGGTGGCGGCACTCCTCGCCTCGATGTTGGCTCTGGAGCGGCTGTTTGCCGCCGATTTTGATGACGGCACCCTGGAGCAGATGTTGCTGACACCTCAGCCGCTGTTTCTGTTGGTGCTGGGGAAAATTACCGCCCATTGGCTGGTCACGGGTCTGCCGCTGGTGCTGATGGCACCGCTGCTGGGCCTGCAGTACGATCTGGGCAGTGATGCACTGCAGGTGATGTTGGTGACCCTGTTGATGGGAACCCCTGCCCTGAGCCTGATTGGAGGCATTGGCGCCGCTTTGACTCTTGGGCTGCGCGGCGGTGGTGTGTTGGTCTCCCTGCTGGTGTTGCCACTCTATATTCCAGTGCTGATCTTCGGCGCCGGTGCAGTGGAGGCGACGGCATCCGGCCTCGGTGGAGCAGGTCATATCTCTATGCTCGGTGCGATTCTGGTGATGTCACTGGTGCTGGCACCCGTGGCATCAGCAGCGGCGCTGCGAATATCCGCAGAATGACCGGGGGAACAACGCTACATGGCGGGGTAGAGTGGTGCAGGCAGTGAGCGCCGGCTTGCCAACAGTTTGGACCGAGACGAATACTGCTTACTTACACGTTTTCTGTTGTAGGAGCGACTTTAGTCGCGATGGAGTTTGGCGCAGTATCAAGTTTTAGTGCCGCATCGGTCGCGACTAAAGTCGCTCTTACGGTAAAACAGGGCTTAAGCAAGTAACATTCTGGATTGAGACAGGGTTTTACGTTTTTTTATTGATATGATGGCCCCGCCGGGAACCAACCGGGAGGGTTACCGTCGAACATCAGAACAATTAGGATTTACAGAAGCTGAAATGAGCTCCCGACTGATCAACTGGTTTAAATTTTCATCTCCATCCACCTTCTATCCCCTGGCGGGGAGGATGGTGACGATTTTCACTGTTCTCGCTGTGGTGCTGATCGTAGTCGGGCTCTATATGAGCTTCTTTGTTGCACCCACTGATTACAAACAGGGAGAGGGCTACCGCATCATCTACATCCATGTGCCTGCCGCCTGGATGTCGATGTTTATCTACGTCGTAATGGCCGGCTGGTCGATATTGGGATTGATCTACAACACCCGGATATCCGCCATGATGACCAGTGCACTGGCACCTACCGGTGCTATCTTTGCCTTTCTCTCTCTCTGGACCGGTGCCTTCTGGGGTAAGCCGATGTGGGGTACCTGGTGGGTGTGGGATGCACGTCTCACTTCCGCCTTGATCCTCTTCTTCCTCTATCTAGGCTTTATTGCTCTCCAAGGAGCGATTGATGATAACCGCCGCTCCGACCGTGCCGGTGCCCTGTTGGTGATGGTGGGGATCGTCAATATTCCGATTATCTACTTCTCCGTGAAGTGGTGGAACACCCTGCATCAGGGGGCGACGATCAAGATGTCCGGCGGTGCCAGCATGGATCCGGTCATGCTCTGGACCATGCTGATTATGACCTTCGGTTTCTGGGCCTACGCCATTGCCACCGCTATGTCGCGGGTGCGCAGCATCATTCTGGAGCGCGAGCGTGACACCACCTGGGTCAGTGAACTGCCGGAGGTGAATCGATGAGTATTGCTGAATTTTTCCACATGGGGGGCTACGCCCTCTACGTTTGGGGCTCTTTTGGGGTCTGTGCCCTGCTGATGATTGCAGAACCCCTGTTGCTGCGCGGTCGCCGTCGCAACGCCCTGCGCAGAGTAGCGCGGATTATCCGTATGAATGCTGAGGACACCAAGTGAAAGCAAGACATAAACGATTTGGATTTATCGCCATCGGACTGGTCGCACTAGGACTGGCAAGCTGGTTGGTGATCAATGCCCTCGACAGCAACCTCTCCTACTTCTTTTCACCCAGTGAGGTGGCGCAGAACAAGCAGCCGAAGGATCACGTCTTTCGTCTCGGAGGCCTGGTTAAGCCGGGCAGTCTGCAGCGTGGTCAGGAGCTGACGATCCGCTTTGTAGTGACCGATGAGGCTCACAACGTTAACGTCGAGTACACCGGCATCCTTCCCGATCTGTTTGCGGAGGGGCAGGGGGTTATCGCTCAGGGGCGGATGAATGCCGCAGGTGTTTTCGTCGCCGATGAAGTACTGGCCAAGCATGATGAGAACTATATGCCGCCTGAGGTGGCGGACGCATTGGAGAAGGCGCATGACGAAGGTGTTTCCGGGGCGGTGAAACAATGATCCCGGAAATTGGCCACTTTGCCTTGATTCTTGCCCTCTGCATGGCTTTGGCCCAGGGGATCCTTCCTCTTGTTGGAGCTCATAAGGGCATTTCCTCCTGGGTGGCGGTGGCAAAGCCTGCGGCCCAGGGGCATCTGCTGTTTATACTGATCGCTTATGGTTGCCTCACCTACGCCTTTCTTACCAACGATTTCTCCGTCGAATATGTGGCGAAGAACTCCAATACCAAACTGCCTACCCTCTATCTTATCTCCGGCGTCTGGGGTGCCCACGAAGGTTCACTGCTCTTCTGGGCGGTGACGCTGGCAGTTTGGACCGGCGCGGTTACCATTTTCAGCCGCAGTGTGCCCGAGGAGATGACTGCCCGGGTGGTGGGGGTGATGGGGCTGGTCAGTGTCGGTTTCCTGCTCTTTATGCTGTTGACTTCCAACCCTTTCAACCGCTTGCTCAATGCACCGGCCGAGGGGCGTGATCTCAATCCTCTGCTGCAGGACCCTGGTCTGGCGATTCACCCGCCGATGCTCTATATGGGCTATGTCGGCTTCTCAGTTGCTTTTGCTTTTGCTATCGCCGCCATGCTCGGTGGTCGGCTGGATGCGGCCTGGGCTCGCTGGTCGCGGCCCTGGACCAATGTTGCCTGGGTATTTCTTACTCTCGGTATCGTTCTCGGAAGCTGGTGGGCCTATTACGAGCTGGGCTGGGGTGGTTGGTGGTTCTGGGATCCGGTGGAGAACGCCTCATTTATGCCGTGGATCGTCGGTACCGCCCTGATGCACTCCCTAGCGGTGACTGAGAAACGCGGCGCTTTCAAGGCGTGGACTGTGTTGCTGGCGATCTTCGCTTTCTCCCTCAGTCTTCTGGGTACCTTCCTGGTGCGCTCCGGTGTGCTCACTTCGGTACACGCCTTTGCCACCGACCCCGGGCGTGGTGTCTTTATCCTGATCTTCCTCTGTGTGGTGATCGGTGGTTCCCTGCTGCTCTACTCATGGCGGGCGTCGCAGATTCGCAGCAGTGTCCGCTTCAGCATGGTCTCCCGTGAGGCAGGGCTGTTGTTGAATAATGTGGTGTTGGTCGTGACCGCCTGCGCGGTACTGCTCGGCACCCTCTATCCGTTGATTCTGGATGCTTTGGGCATGGGCAAGATCTCGGTGGGCCCTCCCTATTTCAATACAGTGTTTATTCCTCTCACCATCCCGTTGGCGCTGATGGTGGGTTTTGGCGCTCTGGCGCGCTGGAAAGAGGACAGTTTCGCCGATCTGTTTAAACGGCTACGTATACACATGTTGATCAGTGTGGTGGTGGGCATGGCCCTGCCGGCGCTGTTTGCTCCCAGCTACTCCTGGGGTGCCGCCCTGGGTCTGGTACTGGCGCTGTGGGTGGTGCTTGCCACTCTGCAGTGGCTGCTGGAGCGCGCCACCGGTGGGCGCTCTCTGTGGCAAGCTCTCAGCACCACCTCTCGCGGTGGTTGGGGCATGGTCTTCG
Source organism: Candidatus Sedimenticola sp. (ex Thyasira tokunagai) (assembly GCA_037318855.1). GTDB lineage: Bacteria > Pseudomonadota > Gammaproteobacteria > Chromatiales > Chromatiaceae > Vondammii. The sequence continues at coordinate 583,072 of CP134874.1, forward strand.
GTCATATCGGTATTGCCGTCTTTATCGTCGGTATCACCCTCACCTCGATCTACAGTACTGAGAAGGACGTGCGGCTGGAGCCCAACTCCACCTACACCATGGCAGGGTATGATTTCTTCTTTAAGGGCGTGGTACGGAGCAATGGCCCCAACTACTATGCCGACCGCGCCACTGTAGATATCAGCAAGGACGGGGAGCTTCTGACCACCCTGGAACCGGAAAAACGGATCTATCTGGCCAGCCGCATGCCGATGACTGAGGCGGGTATTGATGCAGGCCTTACCCGTGATCTCTTTGTCGCCCTCGGTGAGCCTCTGGGTGATGAGGGTGCCTGGGCGGTACGTCTCTACCATAAACCGTTTATCCGCTGGATCTGGCTTGGCGGCCTGTTTATGGCCTTCGGCGGGCTATTGGCCGCCAGTGACCGGCGCTACTACCGGCTGGCACGCAAGGCCCGGTTGACTGCTGCGGAGGCGACGGCATGAAGGCGCGTTTTCTGATACCCCTGGGCATCTTCATATTGCTGGTGATCCTGTTGGGTGTGGGGCTTACCCTTAACCCCCGTGATGTGCCCTCGGTACTGATCAACAAAAAAGCACCGGAGTTCTCTCTTACCGATCTTTACGATCCATCGAAGAGGGTGGACTCTTCGATGATGAAGGGCAAGGTATGGCTGCTCAATGTCTGGGGTACCTGGTGCCCGGAGTGTTGGAAAGAGCACGCTTTTCTGGTCTATCTCAAGTCACAGGGAGTGCCTATCATCGGTATCGACTGGCGTGATGACACAGAAGAGGCGAAGGCGATGCTGCAAGAGAAGGGTGACCCCTTTATTGCCGTCGGTATCGACCCGGAGAGTCAGGCGGTGATGGATTGGGGCGTCTATGGCGCACCGGAGACATTCGTCATCGACAAGAAGGGGATGATCCGCATGAAACACACCGGCGCACTGACTCCCACTGCCTGGCGAGAGACTATTCAGCCGTTACTGGCGACGCTGGAGAGTGAGTGATGAAAAGGTCTTTTCTGCTTGCCCTGCTGCTCTTTCCATTGCTGGGCTTTGCCGCTATCGATGCCTATCAGTTTAGCGACCCTGAGAAGGAGGCGCGTTTCAAGGTGTTGATTGCGGAGTTGCGCTGCCTGGTTTGTCAAAACCAGAACCTTGCCGACTCCAACGCTGAACTGGCTCAGGATATGCGCAAGCTCACCTACGAAATGGTGCAACGGGGTGACTCCAACGAGAAGGTGGTTGCCTTTATGGTGGACCGCTACGGTGACTTTGTGATGTACCGCCCGCCGATGCGCTCATCCACCTTCCTGCTATGGGTTGGGCCGTTCATTATCCTCGCAGTGGGAGTGTTCTTTCTTGTGAAGATTGTCCGTGGACGCGGGCGGGAGCAGGTGGAAGAGCTCAGTACGGCGGACCGTGAACGTGCCGAACGCCTCCTTAATCAGAGTAAAAAATAGATATGATGACTTTCTGGATCTTTGCGGCAGTGTTGATCGCCGCCGCACTCGCCATTCTCGCGCCGGCACTGTTACGCAGTCGTGCGGCGGTTGCTGAGAATCGCAACCAACAGAATGTGGTGATTGCCCAGGAGCGTCTCTCCGAACTGGAAGCAGATCTCGCCAACGGTGTACTCGATCAGCAGGCGTTCAACCAGGCCAAGGAGGAGCTGGAGCAGGCGCTGCTGCTCGATCTCAAAGACGAGGAGGCACCAGCGGCTACAGAGGTGGCAAAAGGACCCGGACGCATAGCGATGGGTATAGCGGCTATCTCCATACCCGCTCTGGCAGTGGGTCTGTACCTGCAGATCGGTACGCCGCAGATGCTCTCTCCCGGTACTGACGATATGGTGCAACAGCAGGGTGCTGCGCCAACGGTGGAGGAGATGCTCTCCACCCTGGTCGAACGCTTGAAAGAGAAGCCCGATGATTCAGAAGGGTGGTATCTGTTGGGTCGTACCTACATGATGCTCAAAGAGTATCCCAAGGCAGTGACCTCCTTTGAACAGCTGCACAAGCTGATCGGCGATGAGCCGACGGTGCTGCTGTCACTGGCTGATGCCCTGGCGATGGCGGGGGACGGTAATATGCAGGGTCGCCCAGCGGATCTGGTGCGAAAGGCCGTTGAGCTGGCGCCGACTGATACCACCGCCCTTTGGCTGGCGGGTATGGTGGAAGATCAGGCTGGTAACCATGCCAAGGCGGTTGCCTACTGGGAGCGTCTGGAGCCCATGGTTCAAGAGGATGCCGAGTCGCGTCAGCGGGTGGCGATGCTGCTGTCAAAATCACGACAGAAGGCAGGTCTGCCAACACCAAGTGCGGCACCGGCGACAACGGCGGGGGCGGTGGCTGCAGCGGCGGAGATTACCCTCAATATCAGCTTGGCTCCTGAGCTGCAGCAGCAGGTCAAAGGTGGCGAGAGTATGTTTGTTTATGCCCGTCCTCTGGAAGGTCCGCGGATGCCTCTGGCCGCCGTGCGTATCAAGGTGAGTGACCTCCCCGGCACCGTTATCCTGAGCGATGCCCAGGCGATGACCCCCCAGGCAAAACTCTCCAACTTTGAATATGTACTGGTGGGTGCGCGTATTTCACGCGGTGGCGACGCGATTGCCGCCAGCGGTGACCTCAAGGGTGAGGTGATGCCGGTGGAAGTGGCTGAAGGGACTGTGGTTGATTTGGTGATCGATACCCTGGTGGAGTGAGCCTTAGGGAGACTCTGATCAAGTCATGATTGCTTTACGCTGGCTAAAATTTCCCCAATTTTCTCCGAAGATCGCAGCAATAGAGTGGCTATCGCCGCTCACTTCGAAACAAATTAGAACAATTTTATCTCAGCCTAAATCTAACCAGACTTAATCAGAGGCTCCCTAGCCGCACTTCAAGAAAGTCACTTGCTATAGTTCAGAGGTTCCTTCGGTTGTGGCTGTGCCCTCGCCGCGATGAATGTCGCGCAATCTATGCAATAATCCAGCTTCACTTCAATGCATAAGCAGCCGCTCCACCAGAGCCACCATCTTTTCATAATGCGCACCGCGCCAATAAACCTGTTGGCAGTCGCAGCACTGCCAGAAATGGTCATAGTACTTGCGGGTCAGGGGAGGCAGTCTCTGCTCCACCTCGCTTTTCATTCTCTTCTCCAGTAGCCCGTTGCAGCGGGTGCATCGGTGAAAAGGTTGGGCGGAGTGATAGAGGTCGAGCCGGTTGAGCACCTCTTTTACCTGCTCCAGTGGACGTGTGGCATGGACAAAGCAGCCGTGGGTAATCCGAGCATGCTTCAGCAGATTGCGGTCACGGGTCAGCAGAATGCGCTCCTGCTCAACGCTGATATCGACCAGCTCTCTATCTGAATAGTCATTGCTGTAGTTGCTGTCGAAACCCAGCAGTCGCAGGTAACGCGCCAAACGTCCCAGATTGACATCGACAATGAAACGGGTGATGCGCAAGGGCTTGGGACGCAAGCGGGATACCTGGCTGATATCCATCGCCTCAAATGCAGGGTAGATACTGACCCTGTCCCCATCAAGGAGGATATAGCTGAAATTCACCGGATCACCGTTGACCAGAATAAGGTCAACCTCGGTGTGGGGGACACCCATCGACTCTATGACATCCTTGATCGATGCTTTGCGCTCAAAGGGGTAATCAAAGCTTCTCTTTCGCCGCTCCAGGGCGAGAAAGTTGTTGAGCTCTTCGTAGAAACGTAAGTCGGCGTTGGCCATGTGTGCATGGGGCGGAGAGGTGACTTTCACCTCCCCATCAAAAAGAGTTAATAGATCATTGGGACTGCATCTGTGCCTGCTGGGCTTTCTCAACATAACCCTGGTAGGCAGGGATGGCAATGGCGGCAAGGATGCCGACAGTAGCGATGATGGGCAGCAGAAGACCTAATGCCTTCACTCCCATACTATTGGCTGTGGGTGCGGGGCCATAGCGGTTTGGCCCCTCGCTGCCTCTGAAAAATATTATGTAGATAGCCAGGAGGAAGTTGGCAAGCGGCACAAAAACGAGCAGTGCCAGCATGCCGGTTTTATTGAGGTCATTAAGGCGTCGCTTCATACAGACGATGGTGAAAACAGTGATTATTATATAGGCAAGGATAACCAGGATGCCGGTAATCCCTGTCACTGTTTCCGCTTGTCCCGAGCCTAATAGTGCGGAACTTCCCATGATTGGCACCATGAGAGTGAAAATGAGCAGATACATTGCCGAGACATAGGCAAGGTAGCGCAGGCGACCAATACGGCCGGAGACGGAGAAGAATTTTGGCTGATAATACTCCTCAGCCTCGACTTCGACGGAGGCTTCTGGGGTGCTGTATGGGTTTTCTGAAGACATGTTTTCTCCTTTTTAGTTTGTCATCATTTTTCTAGGGTCCCCCTCAATCCTTGGGCGACCAAATGCCGGAAGTAAATGATTACTTTAGTCGGAGCAGGCGGGTAGAGGCAAGTTTTTCTCTTCAACTTACTTCAGCAAGAAGAGTATCAGCACGCCAGCTATCACTCTGGTTGTGTCGTCGATAAGTTGTTGGAAATCTGTCAGCGGCATCGGTTTCGCGAAGATATAGCCCTGGACATGGCGAATCCCCAGGTCATGAATTAACTTCAGCTGGGCATGGGTCTCAACCCCTTCGGCAATGACATCCAGCTTGAGATTACCGCCCAGTGCAGCGATGGCGTGAATAATAGCGGCGTCGTGGCTGCTCTTTTCTGCGCTGACGACAAAGCTGCGATCGATCTTGATGGTGGTCACAGGTAGGTCCTTGAGATAGCGTAAGGAGGAGTAGCCGGTGCCGAAGTCATCAATGGCGATGCGTATACCCTGACGCCGTAGTGACATCAGTTTTTCAGAGGAACTCTCCAGATTCTCCATTAGAGCAGTCTCAGTGATCTCGATCTCCAGCCTCTCCAGAGGGAAGCGTGCGGCGCTGATGATATCGGTAATTGAATCTACGAACTGCTTATCCAGCAGCTGTTTTCCAGAGCAGTTAACCGCCAGCGTAAGCGCTGTCCCCTGAAGATGGAAATCTCTGGCGATACGGCAGGCCTCATTCAAAACCCAATCACCGAGAGGAATGATCAGGCCGCACTCTTCGGCAACAGGGATAAACTCTATCGGTGAAACAACGCCTCTCTCCGGATGATTCCAACGTAGAAGGGTCTCAGCACCGGTGATCTCGCCGGTGACAATATCGATCTTTGGCTGCAGGTAGAGTTCAAAATGCTCTTGTTCAATGGCATTGCGCAGATCATCAATCAGAGCAATGCGCTGATTGATGATCTCTTCAAGATGTGGATGGAACAGCTGGTGGTTGTTGCGGCCGTTGTGCTTGGCGTAATACATGGCAATATCCGCCTGCTTGAATAGCGCCTCACAGGTCGAGTCCGGGCTTGTCTGGGTAATGCCTATGCTGGCGGTAATCTCAATCTTGTGTTCCTTCAGCTCCATCGGCTGTGCCACCAGCTTGAGAATACGATCAGCCACATTTTTCAGGTTGCTCTTTTGGCAATTGATTATAGCGGCAAACTCATCCCCCCCTAAGCGGGCGACGTGGTCAGAGGAGTGGAGTGCGTGGCGCAGCCGTTTCCCTGTCACGCGAATGAGTTGGTCTCCTGCATCATGTCCCAGAGTATCATTGATGTCCTTGAACTGATCGAGGTCGAGAAAGAGCAGAAAGCAGGGCTTGTCGCCGGAACACTCTGGCGTCAGGGTCTGTGTCAGCCAGGCAACAAAATTACGCCGGTTGGGCAGTCCGGTCAGTGAATCATGATTGGCTTGGTAGTGAGCATCTTTTGCCTGGTTGCGGGTGGTGTTCAGAAGGTCGTTTACACGCAGGCTCAATGAGCCGAGGGTACGTGCCAGGCTGCCCGTTTTGTCGCTGGAGTCGAACGGTGGTGGTTGAAAGTTCTCTTGAGCAATATCGTTGGCATAGCGTTCCAGCAGTTGAATGCGCAAGTTCATTTTGCGGAACAGGAGGCCGAGAAGCAGCATCGGCACCGCCAATAGCAGGAGTGTCAGCACACTGAGAATAGTGATCGGCTGCTGGTAGAGATTATCTCTTGATATCAGTTGAGACTGGATCCGTTGGTTATTGTCGGATACCGATGACAACAGCTGCTTATGCTGCCGTTTCATTTGTGCTTCGGTTTGTCTGATGTGTAGATTGGCCTCTTCCATTGGGCCGATACTATCCCGGTAGAGTTGCTGCAGGTTGTTGACGGCATTTTCCACCGCCGCTTCGTCGGCGATGTCAGCAAGGGTTAAGGTTGCGTCGATCAGCGAGGTACGGCTCGCCAGTGCGTGCGGTAACAGCTGTTCCAGCCTGGCAGCGACCTGCTCCAGATTAGCGGCATGTTCAGTGAATGGCGTGATGGTCTGTTTTGGATTGAGCGTGATCATGTCGAGATCATGGTGAAAACGGTAGGCCGCCAGGTTGAGTGCATCAAGCGCACTCATCAATGGGATGTTATAGGTAAGAAGCTCCCCGGTGTTGTTGAGGGCATCAAGCATGTGGCTACGATCAGCCTCAATCTGCCTGTTTGCATTTGCCAGGAGGTAGAGGGAGAGCAGCATGCCGCAGATCAGTACCAGTGCCGCCGTTCCCATATAGGCTGCAACGATCCACTCCAACCTTTGGAGTCGCTTGATCGGCTGTTGTTCTGATGTCATAAGTGTCAGAAGTGAAAATTGAGGGTGCCGGATATGGCGTGATCGTCGGGTTCGGAGGCATCAAAGATGGCGATACCCCCTAGTGTTGACTCACCTACTCTGAATTTCACGTCATCCCCATTTCCTGTATCCAGCTTGCGTGCAAGTTCCAAGTGCCAGAAGCCGTTGACCCAGCGCTCCTTTGCCTTAACGTCTGCCACAGAGCCACTGACCTTAGGGTTGAGCTGGTATTTTGGCATGACTGGCTGTAGCAGATTGCGGTAGCGTTTTGTGGTGTAGGGTTGTGTGCCGCCATCGGATGGGCGTAGAACATAGGTCACACCGCCATCGGGGCGCTCCAACTGGGCGGCCCGTAGTAGGGGCTTGTTACTGACGATGGTCATCTTGTCGTGGGCTATGTTCAGTGGGGCTGTACGAGCAGATTTCCAGTGCCACATGTCCGCCTTGAAATGGTCTGCGGAGGGCCAGTCTGTAGTGTACTCTCCCTCCATGACGAACTGCATGCTGAGCCGATCCTCTCGTTGTGGACCTCGAACATAGCGCTTTTTCTGTTTGTTCCAGACGTAGGGTTTGTGAAGCCGGTTCTCCTCGCTGTCGGACCACTTGAGGTAGAAGTAGACGGTATCCGCAAAATAGCCAGCCTTCAGTCTAACGTCTTTTGCCTCCACTGCCGTCTCAGCGCTGATGGGGTGCAGTGGAATGGTGATTTCGGGAACTTCTTTCCATTCATCGCCCAAACCATCCACAACCGGTGCCTGGGAGAGGGGGGCTACCTTTACGGTTTCTGCTTCGACTGCAGAAGAGAGAAAACCCAACAAGAAGAGGGTGGTTGTTACAAATCTGCCCATTACAACCTCCAGATATCCATTTTAAGAGAGGGTGTTTTCAGCCGGATTCCCAAAGATGGAACCAACCAAACAGAGTGGGTCCCATGTTTGGGATCCAGAAATCTAGTAAGTATAGACAATCATTGCACTTGTTGCCGGGGGGGGAAGGGCTGCCGGAGGGCGGCAGCCCGGGAAGAAAATCAGTTCATAAAAGCGGCTTTTTGTTCCTCCATAATCTCGGTAATTCCCTTGGAAGCCAGGTCGAGCATCGCCTGCAACTCCTCCATCCGGAATGCGTGTCCCTCGGCGGTGCCCTGAACTTCAATAAAGGCACCACTGTCGTTCATTACCACGTTCATATCGGTTTCGGCAGAGGAGTCTTCGGCATAATCAAGATCCAGCACCGGTGTACCCTCGTAGATGCCGACCGAAACTGAAGCGAGTTGACCAATTATCGGACTGGATTCAAGCTTGCCGGCGGAGATCATGCCGTTGATGGCGTCACAGAGGGCGACATAAGCCCCGGAGATGGAGGCGGTACGGGTGCCGCCATCGGCTTGAATGACATCACAATCAAAGGTGATGGTGTGCTCCCCCAACCGGTCGAGGTTGACGATGGCGCGCAGGCTGCGGCCGATCAGGCGTGAGATCTCCAGGGTACGTCCACCCTGCTTGCCCCGGCTCGCCTCACGTCCCATACGGCTGTTGGTGGAGCGCGGCAACATGCCGTACTCGGCGGTAATCCAGCCCTGGCCCGTTCCTTTGAGAAACCTTGGTACCCGCTCTTCCACAGTAGCGGTGCAGATCACCTTGGTATCGCCAAACTCCACCAGTACCGAGCCCTCGGCGTGTTTGGTGTAGTTGCGGGTAAAACGGAGGGTACGCATCTGATCTGGGTTGCGGTCGCTGGGTCTCATATTCTGTTGAATCCTTAAGCTGAGTTATTTGATGGAGGCTATTGTACAGCGATGAAGTGGAGAGTGATTGAGATTACTCAGGCTCTTTTTCAGATTCAAAACTGTCTACCGCACTTTGCAACTCGGCAATGGCGCTGGCCAGGTTCTCCTGCTCCTCTGCGCTATTGGAGTCAGTTTTATCCTTTTGCTGCTTTCCCTCTATCATCCGTGCGGCCAACAGGGTGACATTGTCGCTTTCCGGGAAACCCTTTTGGGTAGCTTCCTCCGCCAGGAAACGTACTGCTTCGAAGAGGGGACTCTTGTTGAATAACACCTCACATATCAGCTCATCGCTAACCTTTCCCCACAGACCATCACTGCACAGAAGCAACATATCCCCAGCGTCCAGACCAGCCTTGCCAAGAGTGATGTTGGGTAGGAGGGTACTGCCACCAAGGCAGCGGGTGACGTAGTTGCGCTGAGGGTGTTTGTTTTGCTCGTCTGCCGAGATCAGTCCGTTGCGCAGCAGGCGTTCCACGTAGGAGTGATCAGTAGTGCGGTAGGCTACCCGCTGTTTGCGTATCAGATAGAAGCGGCTGTCCCCGGCATGTGCCCAGTAGATGTTTCCGTTCTGGATTAGTACCGCCACCGCCGTGGTACGCGGCTCGATGGGAGGTGTCTGTTCATAGCCGAAAGTGAGGATGTTCTCATGGGCTTTATGTAACAGGCGGGTGAGGAAAAGTCCGGGATTGATGATCGGCTGAGGTGTGATTTTCAGGTAATGCTTGCAGGTATCAATAAAAATCTGTGAAGCACTCTCTCCCCGAGGGTGTCCCCCCATACCATCAGCCAGCGCAAGAAGGGTGCACGGTTTGCTGTCTATCTCAATACAGCGGTCCTGGTTGATCATACGGTCGCCAATAAGGCTGATCTGTGCTGATTTATCGCAAACAATGGGTTTCTCAGTGCTCATATGATGGGTCTGTCACCGATACCGGCGCCTCCCTGTGAAGTTGAGTTCTGTGGACGCCCCTTCTTGCTGACGAGCGCATCGAGCATGGCGCCCGCATTTTGCGGACGCAACAGGGGGTCGATCTCCATCGCCCAGTCGATGACATCCAGCAGATAGAGGGGGTAGTGGCGCCTGTAGAGTCCTGCGATCGGTTTCATCTTGTCGTTGGCGTGCCGTTCAATGGCTGAGGGTGGGGGCCTGCCTTCAATACATGCACGCATAGTGGCACCCATGGCATAGACGTCGCTCCAGGGGCCGACATAACCTGAAGAGTAGTACTGCTCCACCGGAGCAAATCCCGGCGTGACGACCTGCGATAGCTGTCTCTTTCGGGTGGTTGCAAATTGGTGGACGGCGCCGAAGTCGATGAGTAGGGGGGAGCCGCCGGGACGAATATGTATGTTGCTCGGTTTGATATCGAGATGAAGGTGATTTTCAGCATGTATCAGGCTGAGCGCATCCAACACGGCGGGAAATACCGTTGTCAGGAAAGTGCTGCTGAGTTTCCCTTTGTGCTGTTTGATATAGCGGCCGAGGTTTTTGCCGTGCTCGTAGTCCATCACCAGGTAGGCGGTGTTGTTGGCGAGGAAGAAAGTACGAACGTTGACGATGTTTGGGTGCCGTAGTGTGGCCAGTGCCTTGGCTTCAAGAAAAAAGAGTTTGCGGCCGTTGTGAAAGGCATCCGCCTTGGCCTCGTTGAGAATCTCCACCAGCCCTCGCTCATTACGGGTAGCCAGTTTTTTTGGTAAGTACTCTTTGATTACCACCTGATCCTGGGTATCGTCATCCTCCGCCACATAGATAAGGCTAAAGCCACCGCTGCCCATCGGCTTAATGATGGTGTAGCAGTCGAGAACAGTTCCTGGCGGGAGACAGCTCCGCTGGTTTTCCTCGCTGGTCGAAATGACAGGCTCCTAGTGCATGTGGATCAAATGGGCATTATCATACCAACATTGTGGGTGACGCACCGCTAACCAGAGGTGGTTTTTATGACGTTTAGTATGACAGCATTCACGCGAAAAGAGATCCAGAGTGATCAGGGTGAACTTGTGTGCGAGATTCGCTCAGTAAATCACCGTTATCTGGAAGCATCGGTTCGTCTGCCGGAGGAGTTAAGGAGTCTGGAGCACCTGGTTCGGGAGCGTCTGAACAAACGGCTCGGCCGGGGTAAGGTGGATTGCACTCTGCGCTTCTCACCATCGGCGAGTTCGGCAGCGGCTGTCAGGGTCAACTCAAGGTTGGCGCAGCAGATTATTGATGCAGCGGATGAGGTCTCTCTTCTGTTACATGAGTCGGTACCGCCGAAGGCGATGGATATCATGCGTTGGCCCGGTGTGCTGGAAGCGGAAGAGATTGATCTGGCACCGATTCACAAACAGGCCATTGAACTGCTGGAAGAGGGTATAGGTGGTCTGCTCGACTCAAGGCGGCGGGAAGGTGAACGGTTGGCTGAGTTGATCGCCCAGCGGGTCACCGCCATGCGTGAGGAGGTGATCAAGGTCAGAGAGCTGATGCCGCGCGTGCTGGAGTCGGTACGTAACCGGCTGAAAGCGAGGCTGGCTGAGGTGAGTGAGAACCTGGATGTTGAGCGCTTGGAGCAGGAGATGGCGCTATTGGCGCAACGACTGGATGTGGATGAGGAGATGGACCGGCTCCAGACTCATCTTGATGAAGTGGAGAGTGTACTTACCCGCAATGAACCGATCGGCCGGCGTCTGGATTTTCTTATGCAGGAGTTGAATCGTGAAGCCAATACCCTTGGCTCCAAGTCCAGTGATGTTGATATGACCCGGGTTTCAGTTGAGTTGAAGGTGCTGATCGAGCAGATGCGCGAGCAGGTACAGAATATAGAATAGTTTTCAGTTGGCCCGTCATCCCGGCGCAGGCCGGGATGACAGTGATTATTGATTTTCATGGCTATGTACGAAAATACTGTTTCACGATGCGGATTCTTTGTAGGAGCGGCTTCAGCCGCGATCAGAGGACACTCTCGCTGATCGCGAAAAAGTTCGCTCAATATGTCACATCCCCCCTACCATGGTGGTTTTAAGAGCCGTGGAACAGTAAATTAGTGTAGAGCCACTTTGATTTTTAGATGGCGCAATTCTATTTCTTTGCCAACTGCCAATTTTTAAAGAGCTTTAGAGAAAAAAATGACAACAGGTACGCTATATATCGTCTCCGCCCCCTCCGGCGCAGGAAAAACCAGTTTGCTTAAGGCGCTGCTGGAGACCGAAACAGAGATGCGTGTTTCCATCTCCCATACCACCCGGGCGATGCGGCCGGGGGAAGAAGATGGAGTGGATTATCACTTCACCGACAAGACTCGGTTTGGTGAGATGGTCGATGAGAGCGCCTTTCTTGAGCATGCCGAGGTATTCGGCAATTGCTACGGAACCTCAGAGGCGGGTATTCGTGAACAGTTGGGTAACGGCCTCGATGTTGTGCTGGAGATCGATTGGCAGGGCGCCCGTCAGGTGCGTCAGCGGTTTGCCGATGCAGTCTCCATCTTCGTCTTGCCACCGACACCGGCGGCGCTGCGCGATCGCCTCAATTCCCGGGGCCAGGACAGTGAGGAGATCGTTGAGGGGCGGATGGCCCAGGCCAGGGATGAGATGGCACACTACGGCGAATATGACTACATTCTGATCAATGACGATTTTCACCAGGCACTGGAAGAGTTGCGCTCGGTGGTTGTCAGCCTGCGTCTGCGACGGTCGGTACAGGCACAACGGCTACAAAATCAGTTGGCAGCACTATTGGTATAGGCTAATATTGCCGATCCGTCGCCTGAAGGCGGTGGGTGGATATCCCTGTTTCAATATATCTGCGGCCTCTCGTGCCGTGAATAGAGCTCCCGGAGTACATAGGAATGGCACGCGTTACCGTAGAAGATTGTCTTAATCATGTTGATAACCGCTTCGATCTGGTGCTTCTGGCAACCAAGCGTGCCCGCCAGTTGGTGAATGGTGTGGACCCGTTGCTGCCGTGGGAGAACGATAAGCCGACGGTCATGGCTCTGCGTGAGATAGCTGAGGGGCTGGTGGATGACGCTGTGATCAATCCCCCGAAGGAGTTGGAGATAGATATGGCGGCTCTGGAGGAGGAAATCGCTGCCGGCCTCCAGGATGAGGGCAAGACTCCCTCCGCCTGATGCTGTATACCGCAGATCCATTCCCGCTTTTTTCGACAACGGCCGCGCCACTGCATGGTGCGGCCGTTGCCGTTTAGAGGGTGCAGCCATGGCAAAATCCCGAACCGGCTCTAAAAAAAATCGCGGCAAGCCACGCTTTCTCATCAGTGACCTCTGTGTTCATCTTGAAACCTACCTGAGTTCAAAGCAGATTCAGGAGGTCTATCGAGCCTACCTCTTCAGTGCTGAGGCCCATGAGGGCCAGAAGCGCAAAAGCGGTGAACCCTACATCTTCCATCCCCTGGCGGTGGCCAGAATCCTTGCCGATATGCGCATCGACCATAAGTGTCTGATGGCGGCAATCCTCCATGACGTCATCGAGGATACCAAGGTGGGCAAGGAGCAGATGGCCGAGGTGTTCGACGAGGAGATCGCCGATCTGGTAGACGGTGTAAGTAAGTTGAGCCAGATCGACTTCCGCTCCAAGGCCGAAGCCCAGGCAGCCAGTTTTCGCAAGATGATTCTGGCGATGACCAAGGATATTCGAGTCATCCTGATAAAGCTGGCGGATAGGCTGCACAATATGCGGACACTGGGTGTGATGTCACCGAAGAAGTGTCGGCGTATTGCCCGGGAGACTCTCGATATCTACGTCCCCATTGCCAACCGTCTCGGTATCTACAATATGCGCACTGAGCTTGAAGAGCTCAGTTTTGCCGCCTATTGGCCGATGCGTTATCGGGCGCTGAAAGAGGCGGTACGGGCTGCCCGCGGTAACCGCAAGGCGGTGTTGAAGACTATCAAGAAGTCGATCCGGCGCCGGCTGGAGCTGGAGAATGTCAAAGGCCTTGTGGAGGGTCGTGAAAAACACCTCTACAGTATCTTCATGAAGATGCGGGAGAAGAAGCTCTCTTTTACCGAAGTGGTGGATGTATACGCTTTCCGTATCGTTGTGGACAGTCTCGATACCTGTTACCGGGTGCTTGGGGTGATGCATAGCCTCTACAAACCGGTTCCGGGGCGCTTCAAGGACTATATTGCCATTCCCAAGTCCAATGGCTACCAGTCACTACACACGGTGCTGTTCGGCCCTTACAGCATTCCTATCGAGATTCAGATTCGCACCAAGGAGATGCACCGCCTGGCCGAATCGGGGATCGCCGCCCACTGGCTCTACAAGAGTAGCGAGAGCGAAGAGGAGTTGGCCCACACGGGCGCCGCCAACTGGCTCAAGCATCTGCTTGAATTGCAGCAAGGGGCGGGAGATTCAATGGAGTTTCTCGAACACGTCAAGGTGGATCTGTTCCCGGACGAGGTCTATGTCTTCACCCCCCGGGGTAAGATCATGGTGCTGGCCAAGGGGGCGACAGTGATCGATTTTGCCTATGCCGTTCACTCCGATGTCGGCAATTGCTGCGTGGCGGCAAGGATCGATCGACGCATGGTACCCCTGCGCACTCATCTTCACAGTGGTCAGACGGTAGAGGTGATCACCTCGCAGACGGCCCATCCCAGTGCCGCTTGGCTCAACTATGTGGTCACCGGCAAGGCACGGGGCAATATCCGTAACTACCTGAAAAACCTGCGTCACGACGAGGCGATCGACCTCGGCAGGCGCCTGCTGGAAAAAGAGCTGAGTGCCAACGGCGTCAAACTGGATGAAGTCGCTGAAGCCAGATTTCAGCAGTTGCTTAACGACTTCAAAATGAAGGATTTGGATGTGCTTCTGGGGGAGATTGGCCTGGGCAACCGTATGCCGTTGCTGGTGGCGCAACGCCTTATCGATAGTGATACTGAAATGCCCAAGGATTTGGCCGGTGACCTCTACAGCAATGCTGCACCTCTGGGAATTCAGGGTACCGAGGGGATGGTGGTTAAATACGCCAAGTGCTGCCGTCCTATACCGGGTGATGATATTGTTGCCACTTTTCGTCCCGGCTCCGGGATCGTCGTTCATCGCCACGAGTGCCGGAATTTCAGCGAGTTTCGCAAGGGTGCCAGCTGGTTGGATGTCCACTGGGAAGATGAGCCTGTGGGTGATTTCACCACTGAGATAAAGGTCGAAGTGGGCAATAAAAGGGGCGTTTTAGCTACTCTGGCCGCCTCCATTTCAGAGATGAGATCAAATATCGAAAATGTCGTAACGGAGGAGCGTGACGGTCTCACTTCGACCCTCGATTTTATTATTACCGTCGATGACCGTATCCATCTAGCCAAGATTATGAAACGGCTGCGCCAGCTGAAGCCGGTGATGCGCATCTACCGGGGTGGCGGTTAGGAGCCTGTCCGAGAAGAACCTACTGCGGAAATCCCATTTTGGCCCTTTTTTTCGCTCATTATTCGTTGAATAAGAGTAACTGTTCCATCCATTGGGTACGTAAACGCTACATCCATGTAGCACTGCTCACCTCAAATGACTCAAAATGGAGTTCCCTCGCTACGGCTCCTATTCTCGGGCAGCCTCCTGGCAGGATCTATGTACAAATCAGATAAACAACAAGAGGTATCATTATGACACGTGAGATTATTCGTACCGATAAGGCGCCCCAGGCTATTGGTACTTACTCCCAGGCGGTCAAGGTCGGCACCACCGTCTACCTTTCAGGACAGATCCCACTGGTACCCGAAACCATGGAGATGGTGGAGGGGAATATCGAAATGCAAGTTCGTCGCGTCTTCGAAAACCTACAGGCAGTGACTCAGGCGGCCGGTGGTAGTCTTGCTGATATTGCCAAGCTCAACGTCTTCCTTACCGATCTGAGCCATTTTCCGGTGGTTAATCAGGTGATGGCTGAGTACTTTGTTGAGCCCTATCCTGCCCGTGCCGCTATCGGTGTCGCCGCCCTGCCCAAGGACGCCGGGGTTGAGATGGATGGGGTGATGGAGCTTTAACAGGCAATTATCCAATAGTTCAAAAGCGGGACGCTGAGCACACAGGGGATCGCAGAGAGCACAGAGAATTTTGTGAGCTTGACTGTGAGTTCCTTTGCGTCTTTGCGCGAAAAATCAATTACCCTGCACCGTCACCGTTACCTGCCGCCGATGGGGGTGGGTGCGATGCTCCCATAGATAGACCCCTTGCCAGGTGCCCAGCCCGCAACGCCCCCCGGATACCGGCAGAGTGAGGTCCATATTGGTAAGGATTGATCGGATATGGGCGGGCATATCGTCCGGTCCCTCCATGCTGTGTTCGTAGAGTGGGTCACCGTCCGGCACCAGACGGATCATAAAACTCTCCAGGTCCTTGCGCACCGAGGGATCGGCATTTTCACACAGGGTAAGTGAGGCGCTGGTGTGGTGAGTGAATACGTGGCAGAGACCGGTATCAATGCCTGACGTCTCCACCGCCTGCTTTATTTCACGACTGATTTCATAAGTGCCGCGACCACGGGTCTCTACCTGGATCAGCTGCTGAGCGGTGGTCATCAGGTCGCCACCTCACCGATCTTCTCCTCTACCGATGCCAGCTTCCCTTTCAGGCGTCCTGACTTTTCCTTGCGTATGTCGAGCTTGAGGGAGGAGTAGACCCGGTTACAGCCAGCGCTTTCGAGCTGGCTATAGGCCCGCTGTACCAGTGTCATCGCCTCCTCCAGAGTCTCAGTCTCAATGATGGTCCCCATCGGTGTTAGTTGATAGTCGGCACCGCTGTCGCGAATCATCCGAATCACCTCACTGACATAAGCGCTGACACTCTCTCCCTTGTCGGTGGGAAACATGGCAAACTCTAGTAGTACGGACATGCTCTACTCCTTGGTATAGATCGTAATTTTCGAAGAGTATGCCATACATTGAGCCATGCTGACTCAGGGTGCGGTGGGCCCGAGCTTATCTCCTCACGCAAAGGCGCAAAGATGCCAAGCAAACCATACAAGCGTACTGAGGTTTGGTTTGTTGATTAACGAAGTGACTAAGCACTCAGTATGTTTGGGATTTGAAGTATTATTCGTATGCTGTTTTTTTGTATACTATTTTACAGCTTGAACTTCTTTGCGCTTTTGCGCCTTTGCGCGAGAATAGAGGGCATGAAAAAGAGATGTGGCCGGCTTCAGTGGTTTGAGATTATAGATGGCACGGTCTAGCCGGTTTATTTAAGGATCAGGTTTGAGCAAAGCTACAAAACAAGGATTGGACCTAATGCCGGTCACCTCTCTCAAGGGCGTTGGCCCACGTAACGGAGAGAAGCTGGCAAAGGTCGGTATACATACAGTACAGGATGTACTCTTTCACCTACCGTTGCGCTACCAGGACAGGACGCGAATCACACCCATCGGAACTCTGCGGCCGGGTGATCAGGCGGTGGTTGAAGGCGTGGTGGATGCTTCTGATATCCGTTTTGGCCGTCGCCGTTCACTGCTGGTACAGCTCTCAGATGGCAGCGGTACAATTATTCTGCGCTTTTTCCACTTCACCGCAGCTCAGAAATCGATACTCGCCCGTGGCGTGCGGTTGCGCTGCTTTGGCGAGTTGCGTAACGGCCCACGAAGTTATGAGATGGTCCATCCGGAGTTTCGGCGGGTGGATGAAGAGGGTGGAGAGTCGATGGAGGAGGTATTGACTCCCATCTACCCCTCCACCGAGGGGATGCATCAGCTCACTTGGCGCGGGATGACAGAAAAGGCGTTAGGATTGTTGACGCCCGATGCACTGCCGGAGTGGTTGCCGAACGAACTGCTTGGCCATTTTCGCCTGCCTGACCTGGCAGAGGCTATTCGCTATCTTCACCGGCCTCCGCCGAATGCCGATCAGGATCGACTGTTGGGAGGGTGTCATCCGGCGCAACAGCGCCTTGCTTTCGAGGAGTTGTTGGCTCACCAGCTGAGTCTTCGCGCCATGCGAAGACGGCAGCAGAGGGAGGAAGCGCCGCTTTTGAAGGGCGGGGATGAATTGATCAAGCGTTTTATCGGACAGCTGCCATTCACCCTGACCGGGGCACAGCAGCGGGTAACCGGAGAGATCAGGCGGGACTTGAATCAGGGGCATCCGATGATGCGTCTGGTTCAGGGCGATGTGGGTTCAGGTAAGACAGTGGTCGCTGCTCTGGCTGCACTGCAGGCAGTAGCGGCCGATCATCAGGTTGCGCTGATGGCGCCTACCGAACTTTTGGCGGAACAGCACCTGCGTAGTTTCAGCGATTGGTTGCAGCCGTTAGGGCTGGAGCCGGCGTGGCTCACTGGGCGCCACAAGGGTAAGACACGGCAACGAGTGCTGGATGCCATCGCTTCGGGGGATGCAAGGGTGGCGGTGGGTACCCATGCCCTTTTTCAGGAGGATGTGCTGTTCAATGCATTGGGCCTGGTGATCATCGACGAGCAGCACCGTTTCGGTGTTCATCAACGGATGGCGTTGCGTGAGAAGGGGCGGCAAGAGGGACGCACCCCTCATCAACTGATCATGACCGCTACTCCGATACCCCGCACCCTGGCGATGACCGCCTATGCTGATCTCGACATTTCGGTGATCGATGAGCTGCCGCCCGGGCGCAAACCGGTGAAGACCGTGGTGATCTCTGATGCCCGGCGTGAGGAGGTGGTCGCCCGAGTGGATGGTGCCTGTAGGGAGGGACGGCAGGCCTACTGGGTCTGCACCCTGATCGAGGAGTCGGAAGCGCTGCAGTGTCAGGCGGCGGAAGAGACCGAGGTGCTGCTGACCGCCGCACTTCCGGGGCTGCGGGTGGGATTGGTTCACGGCCGCCTGAAAGCGGCGGAGAAAGAGGCGGTGATGGCCGCCTTCAAGGCGGGTGATATTGACCTGCTGGTAGCGACCACGGTGATCGAGGTGGGAGTGGATGTACCCAATGCGAGTTTGATGATTATCGAGAATCCTGAGCGCCTGGGCCTCGCCCAACTGCACCAGCTGCGCGGCCGGGTGGGACGCGGCAGAGTGGAGAGCCACTGTGTATTGATGTATCACCCGCCGTTGTCGGGCAGTGCTCAGGAGCGGCTGGGAGTGATGCGTGAAACCTGTGATGGTTTTGTTATCGCCCAGAAGGATCTGGAACTGCGTGGTCCGGGTGAGGTGCTGGGTACCCGCCAGACCGGTGAGATGCAGTTCCGTATTGCCGATGTGATGCGGGATCAGTCGTTGCTTGCCGAGGCTCAGCAGGCGGCGGAGCTGATACTGACACGCTATCCCGAGAGTGCCAGGCCCCTGGTGCGGCGCTGGATCGGTGATCGGCAACAGTACATTGATGCTTGAGGTCGGATGAGGATGTGTTAAATCAATAAGTTACCTATTGATCCCCCTCACCCTAACCCTCTCCCCGGTGGGGTGAGGGTACTTTTACAACACCCTCATAAGTGGAGAAGAAGTTAAAACTGCGAAAGAGGGGAAAGCCGATAAAAAATCAGCGATAATGTCCGTTTCCCCCAGAAATAGTCAGATCGCGTGGACCAAGCTGAAACATACAACCCAACCCGCGAGGCCCCTTGGGCTGAGTGGCCACATCTTCGCTACACAGGAGTCTCCGGCACTGTTCAGAGTTGGTTGCGGGATACCGGCTCTCTTACCGCGAGGCTGAAAGTTGCCAGCCGGGGGAACTTTCGTGTTCGTCTGCTTAATCAGGGGTGGGAACGGCCGCTCTACAGCGAGAGTAGACTGCTGGGCATGAGGGCAAGGGAGATTGCCGTGGTACGTGAGGTGGAACTATTGTGTGATGGTGTTCCCTGGGTTTTTGCCCGCACACTGATACCCGCTTCAAGCCTGACCGGTGCCGCCCGCCAGCTGACCCGGTTGGGTGAGCGGCCGCTGGGTGAAGTGCTGTTTACCCATCGACAGATGCAGCGTGGTGTCACCGAGATGGCTCGACTCACCCCCAGGCACCGGCTGTTTGCCGAAGCCTCCGGACGATTGGAACGGCGTGTTGAATCGGTATGGGGTCGTCGTACACTCTTCTATCTGGCCGGAAAGCCCCTGTTGGTAAACGAGATTTTTCTACCGGATAGCTTAGGATGATTAAAGAGCAAGGAACCCGGGGCGAATTCAATCCCGGGTCGCCATCGCTGAAGAGGCGACTGTTAAATTACGCTAGGCTGGTCCGTCTGGACCGGCCCATCGGTATTCTACTGCTACTCTGGCCCGCCATGTGGGCGCTATGGATTGCGGGAGAGGGGCGGCCCCCCTGGGATGTGCTGGTGGTTTTTATCCTTGGTGTGACGCTGATGCGCTCTGCCGGCTGTGCCATCAATGACTATGCCGACCGTAACTTCGACGGCAAGGTGGAGCGTACCTGTAACCGTCCCATTGTAACGGGGGATGTTTCGCCGAAAGAGGCGTTGGGGGTATTCGCTGTTCTGGTACTGCTCTCCTTTGGCTTGGTGTTGCTGCTCAATATTCAAACCATCCTGATGTCGTTTGTCGCCTTGCTGCTGGCGGCCTCCTACCCCTTTATGAAACGCTACACCCATCTGCCTCAGATGGTGCTGGGTATGGCTTTCGGTATCGCTGTGCCGATGGCTTTTACCGCACTGACTGAAACGGTTGCACCGGTCGGCTGGCTGCTCTATCTCGCTACCGTCATCTGGGCGATGATCTACGATACCCAGTACGCCATGGTCGACCGTGATGATGACATCAAGATCGGTGTCAAATCCACCGCTATCCTGTTTGGCCGTTATGATCTGCTGGTGATCAGTCTGATGCAGCTATTTATGATCGGTCTGCTGCTATTGATTGGCGTAAAGGTGGAGCTGGGCCCTTACTACTATATCGCCGTGCTGTTTGCCGCGCTGCTGTATGCTTACCAGTATATGCTGATAAGACGGCGTGATCCTGCAGGCTGTTTTTCAGCGTTCCTAAACAACAATATCTTCGGCATCGTGGTGTTTGTCGGATTATTGGTCGATTACCTGATGTAAAAAAACCCCGGGGCCTTCTCAGGCCTCCGGGGTTTTGTCCGCCTCTGTTAACTTACTGAGCAGCCTTTCGCTCTTCCCACTTGGCCACTTCCTCGTCCCAGTCATCCATACGGACATAAGGATTCATGCGAGGGCGGGAGATCATGTTGGGATCGACATCAATGCCAATACCTTCGAGGAAATTGGTCAGGCCAATACGCTCAATCATCTCACCGGTACGCTCGTGCTCCAGAGCATTCTCGGCGAAGAAGTCCAACACCTCGGTAGCCAGCTCTTCCAGCCACTCATAGTCTTCGTCTGTTTCCATCTTGTGGAAAGGCACGATCAGGGTACCCATCAGGTCACCGATCTTCAGGGTGCGCTTGCCGCCGATCAGTACACTGACGCCCTTGTCATCACCAGGCGAGAGAGCCTTAGTCATTACGTTGATGCAGTGCATGCAGCGAACACAGTTACTGTTGTCTATGGCCAGGGTGTCGTCGTCATTCAGAGACAACGCCTGGGTGGGACAGCGGGTGATCACGTTATCGATGATCTTCTTACGACCCATATCGGCAACGTACTTCTTAACCTCCTCTTGATCGACCTTGATGTCGTCACGCCAAGTGCCGATAGTGGCGAAGTCGGCACGCTGAATGGAGTTCATGCAGTCGTTGGGGCAGCCTGAGACCTTGTACTTCATTTTGTACGGCAGGGCCGGACGATGCATATCATCTAGAGCATTGTTGACCAGCATGCGCATGGTGCGGCCCTCATCGACACAGGATTGCTCACAACGGGCGGCACCTACACAGGACATGCCGGTGCGCACCGCCGGGCCTGCGCCACCCATATCGAAGCCCATCTCGTTGATCTCATCGAAGGCGGGCTGTACGTTGTCGGTAGTGCAGCCCTGGAGCATGATATCGCCCGACTGGCCGTGAAAAGCGATCAGGCCGGAACCGTACTTTTCCCAGACATCACAAAATTTGCGAATGGTGCTGGTGTCGTAGTGCATGCCGGGAGGAGGCATAATGCGGAGTGTGTGGAACTCAGCGGCCTCTGGGAAGAGGGCATTACCCTCTTCGTCCTTGAGCTCGGTGAAGCGGGGTATAACGCCGCCACCGTAGCCGATTACGCCGACTGTGCCGCCTTTCCAGTAACCCTTCTTCGTCTCGTAAGAGGTCTCCAACTGTCCCATCAGATCGACCATCATATCGTTGTCTTTGGCCAAACGTTTGAGACCGGTTACAAAGCTGGGCCAGGGGCCGCTCTCCAGTTGGTCCAGCATGGGCGTGTCGTACATTGGTTTTGGCATCTCTATCCTCCCGGTATAAAAGGGTATGGCATCGAGCTGAATTTACCGCTATCGGTTTTTCCGGCGATGCCCTTTCGGTTAAGCAGGCTGTTACACCAAGCTTTAGACTAATTCCAATGTAAGTTTAGGCTGAATAGTGATGGAGAAAAACGCTTGGCATAATGGGGGAATTAAAAACCGCTAGAGAGGGCGGCTGTGAGCGGTATATTTTGGGCAAAAAAGCCCGGCAGGGGAGCCGGACCGAACTCTTAGTGTTTATCAGAGGAGGGGCTATTTTTTCGTTGTGCCGGTAAATCCTGCAGCCTTGAAGAAGTTGCGTTGCATCTCACTCTGCACCTTGATGTTGTTCTCCGCCATATCGCTCATCGTCTCGATTGGCTCGGCATCGATTGTGCTCTCGATCTTCTCCTGCTGCTGCACGAACAGCGTCAGGCTCTCTTCCAGGTAGCGTGCGAACACACCTTGGGATGTACCGCCATGGAAGCGGATGATTTGAGCCAGCATATTGGGGCTGAACAGGGGTTCTCCTCTGGACTCTTCATCCAGCATGATCTGTAACAGGATGGAGCGTGTCAGATCATCATTGCTGCTGGTATCGACAACCTTAAAAGTGATGCCCTTTATCACCAGTTCACGAATATTGGCCAAGGTGATGTAGCGACTCAACTCGGTATCGTAGAGCCGGCGGTTGGGATATTTTTTAATAAGTCGTATGCCGGGCATGGCTCCGCCACCTCATGAAACATTACAGATAACGCCCCATGTTACGCGGGAACTCTCTTAAATGGGAGCTTTCTTCAACCTAGAATCCTCAGTTGGGCAGGGTGGAGAGTGCACTTGCGGTGGTGCAGTACAAGGCACAACGACGAGGAATAGTTGTTCTATTCCAAGGAGTTGTAACGCCGTAATGCGCCACCGCAAGTGTGCTATCCGCCCTGCAGCGTGATTCACCCTGAGAGTGAAATAGGCGATCGCAGTCAATGCAATTAAAATCAATGTGCTGCTCGTAGAATGAAGCGGCCAACTGAGGATTCTAGGTTCAACCTGAACTGTCGCGTGATGAGTACCACCAAAGGTGACAAGGTGAAGTAACTCTTACATTCAGCTCGCAGGGGAAAAGAGGGCTGCCAAGTGAATCCGGTAAAGTTTTTATGGCCTCTATTTTGATCCGCTATACTCATGTGAGTGGCTAAATAAGGAGCTTGATGATGAGAATCCGATGGATATTGGCGATCACGCTTTTTGCCCTGCAATCTCAGGCAGTTGCGGCCGAATGTGAAAAGTATGCCGATAAACTTGAGGCGTGCGAACCTTATGAGTGTAGCTTCAAGCACCCCTTCAGCGGCAAAGCTATGGTCAAAAAGATCATTGGTCCGACCCCCGACGGCAACTGTCTTACTCATGAGCAGATGCCCGGTAATATGGTGATGGAGTGTCGTTTTTCTGAGTCATATCGCAAAGAGACTGCGGAATATATCCGCGAGGTACAAGCGGCAAAAGAGACCAGGACGGAAGCCAGGATCAGTGGTGGTAAGAGTGAAGTGACCACCCGCCTTGATGGTAAAAAAGTGAAGAACCCTCTACAGGAGGCGATGAAGAGAGGCTATTGTCAGGTGATGATGCCCGAAAGGGGTAAGGGGCTGAAGGGCCCGGCACCTGCTCCTGCCAAGAGTGTGCGGCGGCAACCGGAGAAGATAGTAAGGAAGCCGGTCCCTCAAAAGAGAGTTATAGCGGCTGGAAAAGCACCCGCCACCTCAATGCCTGACCTTGCGGTGGCGGGGGTGAAGCTCGACGTACGCTGCCGACCGGTAGTGACTCTGGTTAATCGTGGTGGCAGAGGAGTACCTGTCTCAGCCTATGACCGGCAGAACAGCGCCGGTATACAGCTCTACAAGAATGGCAAACCTTGGCAGGGTGTTGCACTGTTTGGATTTGACCGTAAAAAGGCGCTTCTGAAGCCGGGTGGCCGTGCCGACTTTACTCTCTTTCAATCGCTACCGCCTGACACATCAACACGGGTGAAAGTTGTCGCTGACAGCAGAAATCAAATCCGTGAATCTGAAAAAATGAACAACACATTGGAGGTAGAGCTGCGTTGCAATGAAGCTGATTGAGGTACCCCAGAGGGTAGAGCAGCTATCGGCCTGGGACGACTGTCTGGTGTGGTTTCACTGAACCAGTTTGATCTGCTGCTCCATCGCCAGAGATGAGTCTACCGCCCACTCGGCGGTGGAGCCGGTAGTGACAGGGACCACATGACTCTCATTGTCTATGCCCAGCTTGCCAATCAATTTTCCAAGCTCCCCAGGCGGTGTCATCATCTGTACCGTGCCCTTGGCATCTTTTTTGCGCCAAGCGTCATAGCTGCTGTTGACCGCGACAGGAATATGGTAGCGCTGATAGGGCTGTGCAGCCTGCATATCGAGAATGACCAGTTCCGGTTTTCCCTTATTGGCCTGTAGCCATTTGTTGTCCACCAGCGGTTTGGCCGATGGAGCAAAAGAGAGTGTCAGGATTAATAGGAAAAAAGGACTTTTGTTGTCATCTTTAGGACTGTTCCATTAGTTTGTGTTGCCTGTCGGATTGCCGGAAGCATGAAAGGTTCCGGTTTTATTTGGGGCAGGATACTACAGGGTGGAAATGGAGTCTCATGTGTACTGATTGGTAACGGCATCGACCTGCTGCGATAAAGGCCACTGCTGTCTGTCAGCACTTAAAGTGTTGGTAACGCCATGCTCCTGAATAACCACTCCCTGTCCTGTTCTGATGTTGCAGCAACGGCCGTATCTACAACCTCACGTGTAAGGTGTGAGGCAAAGAGCTCGATAAAATCATAGTGAAAACTACGCAAGAAGATTCCCGGGCGAAAACCCAGCCGGGTGGTGCTGGCAGGGAAGAGGTGGCGGGCATCCAGGGCGCAGAGGGTTTTGTCTTTCTCTTTGTCGTAGGCCATGCGGGCCAGAATTCCCACACCCAGGCCGAGTTCCACATAGGTTTTGATGACGTCGGCATCGGTGGCGGTAAACACCACGTTGGGCTCAAGGCCCTGTTCGTGAAAAGAAGTATCCAGCTGTGAACGGACGGGAAAGCCAAAAACGTAGGTGACAATGGGATGGTTTGCGATGGCCTTCAGCGTCAGTGGGTCGCTGTGGCGTAAGGGGTGGTCGCAGGGTGTGATTATCACCCGGTTCCATTGGTAGCAAGGCATAGTGATCAGCTTGCCATGCTCCGCGGTTGCCTTGGTGGCGATGGCGAAATCTACAGCACCAGTTGCCGCCATCTCTGAAATCTGCTCCGGATTGCCCTGGTGCATTTGCAGGTTGACCTGGGGGTAGTGCTGACGAAAGCGATGGATCACTTGAGGCAGTACATAGCGGGCCTGTGTGTGGGTGGTAGCAATCGACAGGCTACCACGTCCGGGATTGCTGAATTCCCTGGCAGTATCTCGTATCGAATCGATTTCCCGTAGTGCAGCCTCAGCACGCTGGATGATGGTTTTTCCTGCGGGGGTAATACTGGTGAGGTGACGCCCGGCCCGTTCAAAGATCTGTACTCCCAGCTCCCTTTCCAACAGCTTGATCTGTTTGCTCACGCCGGGTTGAGATGTGAACAGGTGCTCGGACGCGGCGGTGATATTGAGATCATTCTGCACTACCGCAAGTAGAAATTTGAGTTGTTGCAGTTTCATGATAATTCTCTGAGGCACACCCGCATATAACTATCAAGTATATGTATAGATGAAAAAGGTATTTTAATGGAATTCGTGCCCAAGCTATAGTCCCTATCACTCCCTTGTGGGAGTGTCCCCCTCACCTGTTGAAAAATTGGATATGAAATCATGAACGGTCTGAATCAGAGAGCTTCTTCTTCCATCCGCGCCTTTAGAGGATTGGGTCCACAACTGGATACGGATGGCTTCCTGGCTGATCAGGAAACCTGGTGTGGTGATACAGCTGAGCTTCTCGCTCTGTTGGAAGGAGTGGGGCCGCTGACCGAAGCACATTGGGCTGTGATTCTATTTGTACGTGATCGCTATAACAGCTTCCGTGCGATACCACCCATGCGCCGTATTTGTCGCAGCGCCGAGCTGGATAAGAAGGTGCTTAAAAAACTCTTTGGCGGCTGCCTTCAGGTATGGCGTATTGCGGGTTTGCCGAATCCCGGCGAGGAGGCGAAGGCCTATATGGGCTAGAGAGCCTGAGCACGTCATCAATTCTTGTCTTGCACTCACGGGGTGCAGTATCGGAGTTAAATCCTCCCCCCTGAGTGCAATTTAATTTGCCAGACTTGATCAGGGCTTCCCTGGTTTTTTATCCCACTGGAGTTTGATCGAATCAACTGCAGTGTTTTATCTTCTTTCGCTCGAAATCCCCTCGGGCTTTTTTTTGCCTAAGTTTTTTTAATCCGCTATATATAACTCGGAGGTGGCGAAATCCAGTCTCTCTGCATTGAGTATTTGAAAAGCTTGTGATCTCGTGGAGCCATTCTTAATCATGGCTCGTGGGCTCGCACTAAAACAGCAACGATTGCTCTCCTATCTATTGTCTGTGTTGACCTGTCGCAGCTCGTGCAATAGCTGTTTATAGAGCCGTAGCAGTCCGTTGGAAAATGCCACAACCGTGTCGTCAATAGTGTCACCGGCTGCCGGTTCCGTGATGATGTAGTCCTTTATCAGTAGTGGCCGGTTTTCTCCCTGGCGTAACAGCTGGAACTCCATGGCAATAATTACCTTGGTAGTGGTATTGCCGGTGATTCGTTCGAATCGTCGCAGTTTCCCTTTGAGCAGATATTGCCACTGACTCCTGGCGTTGTCTGGAATAACGATAGGGGCTGCGTTGGCATGACGCAGAGAGAGCGTGAGATGGTCCTGAATCAGGCGGGATGGGCTGTCCGTCCAGCTGTGGTAGTGATAACGCTGCAACTGTGTGGGACTGCTTTCATCACTGTGCAGCAGTGCACGTTCATTGTAGATGCCGGGAGTGTCGATAGAACCTATGGCGAGGGTACCGGAAAATAGCGGTTGGGGTGGAGAAATGGCGGAGTCTACCCCCGGCAGCCGATAGAAGTGCTCTTCGGGCACCGGGGGGGCGCCGGCGCAGGCGGTGAGGAGCAGCGTGATCAGTGCGGTGGGCAGCATGGGAAAGGTGGATATCTTCAAAGTTGTCACTCTCGGTTAGGCCCTGGTTATTTTGCACTGTCCGGTGGTGGCGAGCCACTCAGCAGGAGTCCCGGATTCTGGCGTATCTGGCGGCTGAACTCAGCCATATTGCGGCTGGTGTCTTCAAGATTATAGGAGACCGAGCTGATGTGCTGGGAGATGATCTGCAGGCTCGCTTTCAGATCAGTCACCGCCTGCTTGATCTCTTGGCGGTTATCGCTGACTACGCCCTGGGACTCGCTCAGCAGTTGGTTAAGCTGTTGCCGGCTCTTCTCCAGGTCACCGGAGAGGCGGGCGAAGTTGGTGGCGCTCTCTTCCATTGATCCGAGGAAGCGTGACAGGCTTGCGCGGTTCTCCTTGCCTACCATGCGACGCATATCATTGGCGCCGCCCTCCATTGTCTCAAGAAATCCGGAGAGGCTTTTGCGATTCTTCTCCCCCACCACCTGGCGCAGATCGGTGGCGCTGCTGTTGAGCTGTTGTGTCAGCTTCTGAATATCATTGAAAATCCTGTCCATACCACTGTCGAGTTTTCCTGCACTGCTTTTCAGGTGTGCAAGTATCGCAGCGGCATCTGCCTCTACCGGGGTGGCGATGGCATCGATATGGCTGTTGATATTGTTGAGCAGCGGTATGAAACCCTCTTTGGTGAGGTGGTTAACATCACCGGCGATTGTGTCGAGGGCGGCAAATAGGCTGACACTTTCGCGGCCGACAATGGAACTGCCGGGGGATAATAGCTTGCTTGATTTGCCGCCACTGATGTCGATATTGATGGTGGAGAGGAGCCCGGAGGAGACGATGCGTGCAATACTGTCATCAGGAATCGGCCAGCCTTTTTGCACCTCCAGTTGCAGCAGGTAGCGTGTTGCCGTCTCCCGATGTTGTGGCTTTATACCGGCAATACGGCCGATGCCGTAGCCTTCATAGGTGATGGGGGTGCCCTTGCTCAGGCCACTGACGTTGTCATAAGCAACGGTGTAGTGATCCACCGGGCCGGTGCGGCCGCTGATCTTGGCCAACATCAGCATCAGGCCGATGAGCATCGCCAGAACAAAAAAGCCGACGCTCAGATAGGATAAGTTTTGGCGCTTCATAAAGTCCTGTTCACTCTCTAGCCCGGATAATTCATGAATTATGCATAATCTCGCTTGCCTCTTGATTCCACAAGAAATATTTCCTCACTCACTCGTATTCATGGATACGAGGCTCCTTCGGAAATTTCCTTGTGAAACCAATATCCTGCACGATCTTTATGCAAATTCATGAAATCTCCGGGCTTGTCTCCCGCCCGGTAAGGCGGCGTATATATTCATCTGCATCCCGCCGCTCATTTACCGGGGTGCGGTTGAGCAGACTCTGTATGCGCGGATTGTCGCTCCTTTTGACTTCATCGACGGTTCCTGTCATCAGTATACGGCCTTGATCGAGAAAGGTGATACGGTCGGCGATTTCAAATGCACTCTCCAGTTCATGAGTCACTACCACGATAGTCATGCCCATGGCTGCCTTCAAACGCAGGATCAGTTGATCGAGTTCGGCAGAGACTACCGGATCGAGACCGGCGGAGGGCTCATCGAAAAAGAGCAGCTTGGGATCCATAATAATGGCTCGTGCCAACGCAGCACGCTTAACCATGCCACCTGAGAGCTGTGACGGCATCAACTCCTCGAAGCCTGCAAGATTGACCACCTCCAGCTTCATTCTTGCCATGATGCGCATGGTCTCGAGATCAAGCTTGGTATGTTCGCGTAGGGGAAGGATGATGTTGTCGCTCACGGTCATCGAATTGAACAGGGCGCCTCCCTGGAACGAGACACCGATGTTGCGGCGCAACTCATACATCTCTCTGCCGTTGAGGTGGGTGATGTCACGACCAAGCAGTTGGATAGTGCCGCCCATGGGTCTTTCCAGCGCCAACAGCTGGCGCAGAAAGGTGGACTTGCCCGAGCCGGAACCACCCATGATCACCATGATCTCACCCTGGCGGATGCTGAGGTCGATATTCTGCAGAATGTCGCGATCACCGTAGCGAACATGCAGTTGACTCACTTCAATGGCGTTGGGTGTTGTCATCTTACTGGTTGAGGAAGTAGGTAAAGATCATGTCGGCGATAAGGATGGCGGCGATGGATATCACCACTGAGCGGGTGGTGACTCTGCCTACCCCCTCGGCTCCGCCGGAGACGGAGAAGCCGTTTGCCGCCCCCACCAGTGTAATCAATACGGCAAACACAAGGCTCTTCTCCAGTCCCTGGAAAATGTCGTCCAATTCAAGAACGGTAAGAGTGCGCTCCCAGTAGACGTCGATACCTATGCCAAGTTCAGCGGCGCTATAGACTGCGCCGCCAAAGAGGCCGACGACATCGGCAAAGAAGGTCAACGTCGGCAGCATCACCACCATCGCCAGTAGTGATGGCGCCACCAGATGACGTACCGGATTGATCCCTATCACCCGCAAGGCATCGATCTCCTGTGAAATTTTCATGGTGCCGATGCGGGCGGCAAAGGCGGAGCCGGAACGTCCCGCCACCAGAATGGCGACGATCAGTGGGGCAAACTCGCGGGTTACCGAGAGGGCGATACCCAACACCACCTGCTCCTGGGCGCCAAAGGTTTCGAGAGTGTGGATACCCTGGATTGCCAGCATGATTCCGATGGTGAAGGAGAGGATGGCGATGATCGGCAGCGCACTGATTCCCACCAGTATCATCTCACTAAAGACAGCACCAATTCGTACCGGCTGGCCGAGGCGTGGACCCCACAACAGCCAGTAGAGGCTCTCCACCAGCAGGGTGGCGTGGTAACCGAGCTCTTCAACGCTTTCCAGGGTTTTTCGTCCCAGGGTCTCAATGAGCGATAGCGGGTTAGCCATTAAGGAGCCTCTGAGTGAATCTGGGCGAAGAAGATTGGGGTCAAGATTTGCTGATTTGAGGCGTGAATCGCACGTAATAGCTGGCTATTGCGAAGATTCACAACGAAAAAGCAGCGGATTTTGGCCCCAAGATGCGAGTTCATGATTCGTTCAGAGGCTCCTGAGCCACCGCTTCATCCAGGCTGTCGTGAATTGTGAATACACGGTCGAGGTGGGCAAGCTGAAGTACCAGCAGGGCCGATGGGCTGACACCGATTAGGCCAAACTTTACCTCTCTATCCTTCGCTGTCTGATAGCCTTCCACCAGGCTGGCTACCCCCGAGCTGTCGATATATTCGACTGCCGACAGGTCAACCATCACGTGCCCTTTGTTAAGGCTCTGCAGGATCGCATCCCGCGCCCGTGGTGAGGAGGAGAGGTCAACATCGCCACTCAGCGTGACAATGTGAAAACCGGAATTTTGACTGATACTAAACTTCACTTAACAGGCCCTGGATACTCTCTTTTTCATTATCAACAGATTACCTCGCTGTTGCGGTAGTGGCCTGTATTCCACTGTATCCATCAATGAGTTGATGAAGTGGATGCCCAGCCCACCGGGGCGTACCTGTTCCAGATTACGGCTGCTGATGGTAGTAGGATCGATGACCGGTGCGTTATCTGTTATGCGGAAGATCAGGTCATCACCATCAGCGGTTATTTCCAAGGATAGTTCACCTTTGGTGTCTCCGCCGCCAAAGCTGTGTTGCACCACATTCATTGCCGCTTCACCGATGGCAAGAACCACACTCTCAATCATATTCTCATCATATTGACACAGCATCAGTTGCTGCCGAGTCCAGTCGCGTAGTTCCTTGAGTCTTGAGGCATCAGCAGTAATGGTCAGGCTGTTGCTATGGAGGTCAGTCATTATTCTGCTCAGCCTCTCCGTTTGAACAGCAACAAGGTGATGTCATCCGATTGATCGGCATCACCACAAAAGCGCTCCACTGCGGCGAATGTTTTCTCTACAGTTGTTTTTGGGTCGCTGTTGGTGCCACTTGTCAGTGCTGTGCAAACACGGTCATTACCAAACTGCTCTCTTGCGCTATTGAATGCCTCGGTGAGCCCATCGGTGAAGAGTGCCAGGGATTCTCCCGGTTGCAGCTGCAGACTATCTGTCTGATAGGTGAGACTCTCTTCGACGCCAAGTACCACTCCTTCACCACCGCTAACTGCCCTGATGTTACTGCCATCTTTTTCGATCAGATAGGGGGGCAGATGACCGCCGTTGGCATAGTCGATCTGCCAGCTCTGTCGGTTGAGAGTGGCGTAGAAAACAGAGACAAACATACCGGGGATTCGGTGTCGGCAGAGTAGCTGGTTGACCTGGGTAAGACAGGTGTCGGGTGATTCAACATCCAGTGCAACCGTGCTGATCAGGGTGCTGACCACCGCCATATAGAAGGCAGCCGGTACGCCTTTACCGGAAACGTCGGCGACGACGAAGCCAACGCGATCCTGGTCCAGCTCAATCAGGTTGTAGAAATCCCCACTCATCCCTTTAGCCGGGATCAGCCGAGCAGCGATATCGATACCGTCGATAGGAGGGAAGTCACCGGGGAGTGTACGGAGCTGGATCTCTCGGGCGATATCGATCTCACGGTGCATTGCGGAGAGTTGAGCTTCGTTGTGCCAGGCACGGCGTCTCTCTTCGGTGTGGCGGTAGACTCGGTCGAGAGTGGAGGTAAGGTCATCGAGGGAGACCGGTTGATTGAGAAAGTCAACTGCACCCTGATTCATGCTGCTGCGGATCAAACTAAAGTTTATGTTTGAGAATAGGGCGATACGGGGAACGCGGATGCGCCGACCCTGGAGCTGGTGAAACAGATCGAGCCCACTGATGTCTGGCCGGTCGACGGCAACGATGGCGATATCCAGGTTATCGATAGAGTTAAGTATCTCTATCGCCTCTGCATCACCGCCGGCAAAGGTGAACTGGTACTGCTCATCCTCGGTTTGTGCTTGAAGACAGAGAGAGCGAAAAGTTTCGCTGTCATCGATAACCAGTGTCTTTGGCATGATCCGCTGCTCCGCTGCTTACTGATAACTCAAGTTTCGGAGTTCGTCAGTCCCCTCTCCCTCAGGGAGAGGGTTGGGGTGAGGGGAGTTGAAAAGCCAACGCTTTGATTCTTCTAATTTCCCTCATCTTGGCCTTCTCCCTGAGGGAGAAGGGACGGTCTATCCAAGCCTTTTACGTCATTTAAACTCCGAAACTTGAGTGATAAGTTACCAAAATTGCATAAAAAAATCACAGGGGGCATAGTTGGCCAATAAATGGATTGATGCTCTTGGTGCTGGTTTATGCTCCATCTTGTACGCAATGTGAAAATGCTATTTTCGAAGTGGCTCGCCTCCTGCTTGATGTTGGGACTTCTCTACCTGCCCTCAGTTTCGGTTGCAACAGCCGACGGTGGGGCGGCAGCACCGCTGACCGTGGCTGTGCATCGTCAATTCCCTCCTCAGTATAGTCTGGACTCGGAGGGCAATCCCCAAGGGTTTGCCATTGATATCATCAAAGTGGTCGCAGCAGGTGCCGGCTACCCGATTCAATTCAAGGTTTATGACACCTGGCCGGATATACATCAGGCTGTGCGTAGTGGCACCGTAGATCTGGTTCCCAATCTGGGTATCACCGCTTCCAGAAAAGAGATCTATCGCTTTACCGAGCCGTTGGAGACCTTTGTCATAGGGCTGTTTGTCAGAGAGGGTACTAATAACATCCAGAGCCTGGAAGACCTTTCCGGCCACAGGGTGGGGACTGTGGAAGCCAATGCAGCGGTAAAAATCATTGCCCGGAGCCCGGCGCTTGAACATAAGATTTTTCCTGATCTTGACGCACTCTTTTTTGCGCTCTTGAGCGGCGAGGTAGATGTACTGGCCTATCCGGTTCCGGTGATTATGCAGGTGGCTCAACGGGCCGGGCTTGAGGGTCGGATTAAACAGGTCGGCGAGCCGTTGCGGGAGATCAAGCGGGCGGTAGGGATTTCACAACTGCGGCCCGGTCTCTATCAGCCGTTGCAGGATGAAGTTAAGGCGCTGCTGAAGAGCGATCAATACCGAACCATCTATACCCGCTGGTATGGTGAGCCCGTGCCTTACTGGAACGAAAGGCGGCTGCTACTGGCCGCCGCTCTGGTTGTTGGGGGGGTGTTGCTCCTGTCTCTTTTGCTGGTTTGGCGTTATCGCATCCTGGTCGAGTTCAACGGGCGCCTACAGGCGGGTATCAAGGAGCAACGCAAGGCAGAGTCGGCATTCAGGCTCAGCGAGCGATCTCTTGTCGAGGCGCAACGTATCGCCAAGGTGGGTAGTTGGACTTTAAACGTTCACGATGGCTCGTTGCTCTGGTCGGATGAAATTTATCGCATCTTCGGTCGTGATCCCGGCACATTCAAACCATCGCTCAACGCCTTCTTCAGCTGTGTTCATGAGGAGGATCTTGGCCGTGTGCAGGATGCGGTGAATCACTCGATACAGGAGAACAGCCTCTACCATATTGACCACCGCATTGTATTGCCTGACGGTAGCATCCGCTTTGTAAGGGAGCGAGGTGAACTCCAGCGGGCCGATGATGACTCTCCGTTATTGATGATCGGTAGTGTTTTGGATATTACCGATGCCTGGATATCTGAGCAGATGGAGCAGGGGCGTGGCCGCATACTGGAGATGATTGCCACCGGTCGGCCGCTGCCGGAGATTCTCGATACCCTTGCCCGGCACGTGGAGAAGATTATGCCGGGTATGTTCTGCTCTATTTTGCTGCTTGATAAGGAAGGTGGCTGCCTGCGTCATGGTGCCGCACCGAGTCTGCCGGCCTACTACAGGGAAGCCATTGATGGCCTGGAGATAGGCGAGGAGGTTGCTTCATGTGGCACCGCGGCCTACCGTGGCGAACGTGTGATCGTGGCGGATGTGATGACCCACCCTTACTGGAGTGCATATAGGGAACTGGCGGAGCGGGCGGGACTGGGTGCCTGCTGGTCTGAGCCAATTGTCTCCTCAGATGGCAGTGTATTGGGTACTTTCGCTATCTACTGTGGTTCGGCAAAAGAGCCTGATGAGGCGCAACTTGGTTATATCTCTACTGGTGCCACCCTCGCCGGGATTGCCATACAGCGAGTCGGTGAGCAGGAGGTATTGCGCGGTGCTGAAGAGCGCTCACGTATGCTGCTGGAGTCGAGTAATGAAGGCATTTTTGGTCTCGACAGAGAAGGCAGGGCTACCTTCGTCAATCCTGCTGCTGCGGCCATGCTGGGTTATCAGGCGGAGGAGTTGGTAGGTAAGATAATCCATGAACAGGTGCACCATACAACGGCGGATGGTAAGCCGTTGACGGAGCTTGAGTGTCGCATGCGAGCGGCAATCCTCACCGAGGAGGATTTTCTGGTCAGCGATGAGGTGCTGTGGTGCAAGGACGGTAGCTCTTTTCCTGTTGAGTACCGGGCAACGCCAATCATCCTTGAGGGTGAGCCGGCGGTTGGTGCGGTAGTGACATTTCATGATATCACCGCGCGCAAACAGGCAGAGTCGGTGATTCAGCGCTTGGCATACCACGATAGCCTGACCGAGTTGCCCAATCGCTCCATGTTTATGGATGAGTTGATAAGAAAGCGTGCTGAGTTGCGCCGCTCTTCCACTGCATTTGCGATTCATTTTCTCGATCTTGACCATTTCAAAGATGTCAACGATACACTGGGGCACCCGGTGGGTGACCTGTTGTTGAAGAGGGTCGCCACTAAACTGAAAGGACTGGTGCGTGCCTCTGATACTGTGGCCCGCTTTGGCGGTGACGAATTTGCCATCCTACAGAGTGATACAGATGATCCCACCACTGCTACTGTGCTGGCGAAGAAGGTGATTGATAATCTGTCGGAGCCGCTGTTGCTGGGTGAAAACCGCATCATCACCGGCACCAGTATCGGTATCGTTCATGTCCCCAGTGATAATAAAGATGATGTGGATGTACTGATGGCGCATGCCGATGTCGCCCTCTATAGGGCAAAAGAGGCTGGCCGGGGTGATTTTGCTTTCCACAATGAAGCGATGACGGATCAGGTGCGATCCGAGGTATTGCTAAGCCAGGAGTTGACGGATGCGATTCCGAACGGCGAGCTGCAACTGGTCTATCAACCGAAAGTCGATCTTAACCACCACCACCTGATAGGGGTGGAGGCGCTGGTACGTTGGTACCATCCACGTGACGGTGTGATCATGCCGATTAGATTTATCTCGTTGGCGGAGAAGCGCGGCCAGATATACGCTCTCGGGCGTTGGGTACTGCGGGCTGCCTGCAGGCAGTGGGCAGCGTGGCATGACAGAGGCTTTGATCCAGGAGGTGTGGCGGTCAATGTTTCGCCTATCCAATTTAAAAATAGTCATTTTGCCGATGAGGTGTTGTCGATCTTGGCGGAGTTTGATGTGCCGCCCGAGAGCCTTGAACTGGAGTTGACCGAGTCGGTGTTTATGGATTGTAGTGAAAAGCTCCTTGAGCAACTGCGCAAGTTACACCAGGCTGGCCTGAAACTCTCTATCGATGACTTCGGGACCGGCTTCTCTTCTCTGGTCTATCTACGTCGTTTTGCCGTCAATGCGCTAAAGATCGATCAAGAGTTTGTTCACGATATGCTGGATGACAGCAGTGACGCCGAGGTGGTGAAAGCGATTATCGCACTGAGTGATGCCTTCGGTCTCGCCACCATTGCCGAAGGGGTGGAAGAGCCTGCCCAGGCCGAGTTCCTCAGAATGATTGGTTGTGAATCGGCCCAGGGCTACTACTATAGTCATCCCTTGACTACTGAGGATCTGCTGGCAAAGTACCATACCTCTACTATCTAGTGGGCCATGCGGGAAGTTCGGTAACTCACAGAGCCCCGCTAAGAGGCCAAGGTAAGGCGCGTACCGCAGGGAATGGCAGGCCCTTTCCAAGGTGCGCAACGCAGCATTGGCCTCTTAGCGGGGCTCCCTCCGGGCCAGTCCACAAGCCGGGTTGGCGGTGTTGCACTCGTTTGAATTGGCTACGGCCAGTCCTGCGCTCGTGCGCCTTGCCAGCCCGGCTTGTGAACTGGCTGTGGGTTACCGAATTTTCCGCATGGCCCACTAGAGGGCCTTGACGAAGACCTTCGAGCCGCGCTTGTAGTTGTAGAGTTCCTGCCGTTTTATCGGTAGTGATTTTACAGGCAGTGCAGTGAAACCCCGTTCACGGAACCAGTGAGCGGTTTGGGTGGTGAGGACAAACAGCCTGCCTATCGACTTACCACGTGCCCGGTTCTCCATGTGTTGCAGCAGAGTGTCGCCTCTCTTGCCATTGCGGTAATCGGGATGTACCGCCACGCAGGCAAGCTCCGCTATCCCCTCTTTCGGGTAGCAGTAGAGTGCAGCGCAGCCGATCACCGCGCCATCCAGCTCAACAACACTGAAACGCTCGATCTCTGTCTCCAGTAGCTCCCGTGAGCGGCGCACCAGCGCACCACTCTCCTCCAAGGGGCCAAGCAGTTCAAGAATGCCACCGACATCATCGATACGGGCGGTACGGATCTCCTCGTAGGGCTCGGCAGTGAGCATGGTGCCGACGCCGTCTCGGGTGAACAGCTCCTTGAGCAATACGCCGTCGATTTGACGGTCAAGGAGGTGGGTGCGTTCGACACCGCTACGGCACGCCTTCACCGCGCTGTGTAACTGCTGGAGAAAATCCTCCGGCAGCTGTTTACGCCGCTTTACTAACGCCTCCACCTCTTGCGGAATTACATTGGTCAGCATTCTGTTGCGACTGTCACGTAATCCTTTGCACTCAATCAGGGTGATAAGTTTGTCGGCACCGAGGCCGATAGCGATGGCACTGGCCACATCGGCGGCGCCCAGATTAAACACCTCACCGGTGGGCGAGTAGCCAAGAGGCGGGATCAGTGCGATGGCACCGGCCGCCAGCACCTGGCGAATCGCCTCAGCATCGACACGCCGCACCTGTCCGGTGTGACCATAGTCGGTACCATCCCGTACGCCGATTGGTTGGGCGGTGACAAAATTGCCGGAGGCGACACGGATCTTGGCGCCGGCCATGGGTGAGTTGGCCAGCCCCATGGATAGCAGCGCCTCGATTTCAACGCGTACTGTACCTGCCGCCTCTTTGACGCAGCTCAGTGCGGCATCGTCGGTGACCCGTAGACCATTGATGTACTGCATCTCCACCTTGCGTAGGCGCAGCCGCTCTTCAACCTGGGGGCGGGCGCCATGCACCAGCACCAGGCGAATACCGAGACCGTGGAGCAGTGCGATGTCATGCACCAGCTCGGCAAAGCTGTCATCCGCAACCGCTTCGCCACCAAAACTGATGACCACCGTCTTACCCCGGTGAGCATGGATATAGGGTGATGAACTGCGGAACCAGTCGATGAAGGGGTCAGGCTGTTTTCTCTTTATCTTTGCCACTTTCATTTCTCGTTTGGACTCTATTTCCTATAGCGTCAGGTATAGATGATTTCTTATCTCTTAACCAAGTAGAATGTAATTGATTTTACGAGTATCCCTAATTTAACCTCCATTGACCACGATTTTGAGGACTCCGCGTTCAATGATCAGATACCTGCTCCCGATAATTCTGCTAATGCTCTCCGGTTGCCAGGAGAGTGAGTTAATCACTATCCATGTAGGTGAAGTCAGCGCCGATGTGGAGTTGGCCACTACAGGGGAGCGTCGGCGCCAGGGTCTGATGCACCGCAAGTCGTTAGATCGTGACCGGGGTATGTTGATGGTGTTTCCCCAAGCGAAGCAGCAGAAGATGTGGATGCTCAATATGCAGATACCTCTCGATGTTGGCTTCTTCGGCGACGATGGTGTGCTGCTTAATATTGTTACCATGGAGCCGGACGGGGGGAAAACGATCCACCGCTCCATTGCTCCGGCGCTCTATGCTCTGGAGATGAATCGTGGCTGGTATGCCCGCAATGGGATCGAACCGGGTGTGGGTTTGTATCTGCCTCGTGTGATCGAAGGGCGGTAGGGTTAAGGAGCATCTGAACAAGTCATGACCGATTGCCTTGCACTCAGTAGACGCAACATCGGCGTTGAAAATCTTGCTAATAGCTTGCTATTAGCTGCGATCGACCCCTTGATTTTACGTCTACTGAGCACAATTCAATTCGGCCAGACTTATTCATATGCCCCTAAAGGCAGAAGCGTTTAATCAGTTGGCGCAGTATCGCCACCATCGGCTCAATCCGCTCCAGGCCAAGGTATTCGTCAGGCTGGTGAGCCTGATCGATATCACCGGGGCCGAGGATGATGGTCTCCATGCCGAGCTGTTGCAGATAGGGTGCCTCGGTGCCGAAGGCGACAGCCCCTGAATCCTGTCCGGTCAGGTCTTCACAGGCAGTGACGATCTCTGCGGTTAGTGGAGTCTCCATCGGTGGGATGCCACTGAAAGGTGACTCGATCTCAAGCTGTAGCTTCGAACCCTCGAGGCGGCTGGTGAGCCGTCGTCCCAGTTCACCGCGTAGATCCTCCAGAACCATGCCGGGAAGAGGACGGATGTCGATCTGCAGCTCACACTCAGCGCAGATGCGGTTGGGATTGTCGCCCCCGTGGATGTGGCCGAGATTAACCGTCGGCACCTCCACCTCAAACAGTGGATTGCGGTGGCGCTGTTGCAACTCCTGCCGCCACGCCAGAATCTCACCGATTACCTCGTGCATCCCCTCCAGGGCGCTGACCCCAAGGGCGGGATTACTCGAGTGACCGGAGCGCCCAATGAGCCTGATGGTCTCCATCGAGATCCCTTTGTGCATTCTCACTGGCCGCAGACCGGTGGGTTCGCCGATGACTGCGTGACGCCCCAGTTTGCGGTGGGTATCCACCAGGGTCTGGGCACCGCACATGGTGCTCTCCTCATCCGCCGTGGCGAGAAGGATTAACGGTTGCTTGAGCTGCTTCAGGTCGAGATCGCGCAATGCTTCAATGGCGATGGCAAAGAATGCCTTCATATCGGAGGTGCCGAGGCCATAGAGACGATCACCCTGTTGCGTCAGCTTGAATGGGTCGGTGTTCCAGCGATTGTCATCGAACGGAACCGTGTCGGTATGTCCCGACAGCACCAGGCCGTGAGGTCCGCTGCCGACACTGGCGATCAGATTCGATTTTCCAGGTTGTCCTGGAATAGGCAGAATCTCAACACTGAAGCCCAGGCTCTCCATCCATTCGGACAGGCGCTCGATTACCCCCTGGTTGCTCTGGTCCCAACCGGGATTGATGCTGCTAACCGAAGGGGAGGCGATCAGCTGCTCGATCATTGATATAAGTGACGGTGCGTTCATTGATAAAAATGGCTCTGCGTAATAATTCTGAAGCTAACGTGGAACTCTATTATGCAACCTTGGGTTGTAGGAGCGCTTTCTCGGAGTTATAGTCAAATCTGGTGTTTAACCAGTTGAATCAAGCGGCGACCTGATCGACTCCTGTTACCTCAACACCATCTTTAAATTTGATTCCGGTTATCACCTTCGCCAGGTAACCGAAACCCCGTAATCGTCTCCACTTCTTCTCGGCACACAGGCCGAGTTTGAACATCATGTGTAGCATGCCGTCACGCGATAGGCAGCCCTTGGAACGCTTGGTTCGATGGCGGATTGTCCCGAAGGTTGATTCAATCGGATTGCTGGTCCGAATGCTCTGCCAGTGCTGTGCCGGAAAGTGATAGAAAGCCATCAGTTCCTCTCGGTCTTTGTGCAGACAGATGGCAGCCTTCGGATACTTCGGCTCATACGTTTTGATAAACAGATCAAAGGCCTTTTCCGCATCGGCCTGAGTCTCCGCCTGCCAGATGTTATGCAGTGCCTGCTTCGCTTTCGGCTGAGCTGTCTTTGGCAGGCAGTTCAGCACGTTCATGGTCTTGTGCATCCAGCAGCGCTGCTGGCGCGTCTCAGGATATACTTCCTCCAGCGCAGCCCAGAAGCCCATGGCACCGTCACCGATCGCCAATTTGGGCGGGTTCAGTCCGCGTGACTTCAGCTTCAACAGTACCTCCCGCCAGCTCTGCGTGGACTCCCGCACACCATCCTCAATTGCCAGAAAATGCTTCTCACCACGCTCATTCACACCGATCACCACCAGGGCACACAGCTTCGTCTGCTCTGCTCTCAGTCCGCTGTAGACACCGTCTGCCCACACATACACCCAATGCTCCTTATCCAGGCGCTCCTCACACCAGCTCCGATATTCTTCTGCCCAGACCTGCTTCAGACGCGATACCGTGCTGGCCGACAAGCCCTGTTGCATCCGGACCCACCAGCACTTTCAGGGCCTCACCCATCTCACCACTGGAAATCCCCTTCAGGTAGAGCCACGGCAGCGCCGCTTCCAGTGACTTCGTCTTGCGTACATACGGCGGTACCAGAGCTGATCGGAACGTCACCGGCTCGCCGGTCTTCGCTCGAACTTTGGGGATCTCGACCGTGACCGGCCCCAATCCTGTCTGCAGTTTACGAGCTGGCAGATGACCATTACGCACCACACCCGCCTTGCCATCCTCTGTCCGTCGCTCGGTGTGCTCCGCCAACAGCTCCAGCAACTCCTGCCTCTACCGCCTGGTAGATCAACTGCTCTGCACCGCTTCTCAGCAACTCTGTCAGCGGATCGATAATCGTATCTCGACCTGCCAGCTTAACAACGTTATTCTTACTCATGGTGGCGTATCTCCAATGGTTGTTTTGATGTCTCGCAACAACAAATCAACCAGATACGCCGCCCTTTTTCAACTACTCAAACACCAGATTCAGTTATAACTCGCTTTCTCGAAGCGCGATGGACATTCGATCGCGCTTCGAGAAAGCGCTCCTACAATAGATCACAGGATTATTATGCATAACGCTCCAGGTCAACCAGCCAGCGTTTGATATCTTCGGTGCTGCGTTGAAGAAATCCTGGATCCTGGTATACCTGAGCCACAACGATAGCCCCCTGGCCCCGAGAGAGCAGTTGCAGGGCGAGTTCCCTAGCCTCAGTAGGGTAGCCGATGGCGACAAACTGTTTGGTGAGCCACTGCAGGAAGAGGTCGAACAGCTTCTTTGATTCCGCTTTCAGCTCTGGTTGATCTTTTGCCAACTCGATGTTGAGAGAACCCATTGGGCAGCCGGAGCGTAGCAGTGCCGGTGTGCTGTCGTACATAATCTGGACGAACCGCTCCAGTCTTTCTATGGGCTGGATGATCTCACTCTCCCACCTCGTCAGCATACCGGTGATGACCTCAAGGCGGTGGTTGACCACCGCCAGTAACATCTCGTCCTTGGTCTTGAAGTAGTAGTAGATATTGCCCCGCGGAACGTCAGCGCCCTCCACAATATCGGTAAACGAGGTGCGGTTGTAACCCTTTCGGTAGAAGAGTTGATTGGCGGCATTGACGATGCGCTGTCGGGTTTTTTCACTTTTACTAGGCATGGTGGACCCGAGGTGGCCGGGGGTGATGTTGGATTATTCTAGAACCCTCAGTTGGACAGGGTGGAGAGTGCACTTGGGTTGGTGCAGCACAAGACACAACGACACGGAATAGTTGTTCTATTCCAAGGAGTTGTAACGCCGTAATGCGCCGACCCAAGTGTGCTATCTGCCCTGTAGCGTAATTCACCCGGAGAGTGAAACGGTCAATCGCAGTCAATGCAATTAATATCAAAGCCTTGCCTGTAGAATGGAGCGGTCAACTGAGGATTCTAGGATTATAGTCCTAAAACGATCCATTTGAGATGTCAGGGGGCGGAAAAATGTGGATAATCCACGGTTATCGCTTTTAGTAGGCTGGGCAGCGCCGGCCATCAAGGCTTCCTGGAGAGAGTTATGCCTCAGTATCGATCCCGTACCACCACCCATGGCCGCAACATGGCTGGAGC
The DNA here is from genome assembly GCA_037318855.1 of Candidatus Sedimenticola sp. (ex Thyasira tokunagai). Lineage (GTDB taxonomy): Bacteria > Pseudomonadota > Gammaproteobacteria > Chromatiales > Chromatiaceae > Vondammii. The sequence goes on from CP134874.1 coordinate 624,701, forward strand.
CCGCGCCCTGTGGCGCGCCACTGGAATGAAGGATGGCGATTTCGAAAAGCCGATCATCGCCGTGGTCAATTCATTCACCCAGTTCGTTCCCGGTCATGTTCACCTCAAGGACCTGGGGCAGATGGTGGCGCGGGAAATCGAGGCGGCCGGCGGGGTGGCCAAGGAGTTCAATACTATCGCCGTCGATGACGGTATCGCCATGGGACACGGTGGCATGCTCTACTCGCTGCCATCACGGGACATAATCGCAGACTCGGTAGAGTATATGGTCAACGCCCATTGTGCCGATGCTATGGTCTGTATCTCCAACTGCGACAAGATCACGCCGGGAATGTTGATGGCCTCACTGCGCCTCAATATCCCCTCCGTATTCGTCTCCGGCGGCCCCATGGAGTCGGGTAAAGTTTCGCTCCACGGCAAGGATCTGAAGCTGGATCTGGTGGACGCCATGATCTCCGCTGCCGATCCCAATGAGAGCGATGAGGATGTGGATGCCATCGAGCGCTCCGCCTGTCCCACCTGCGGCTCCTGCTCCGGCATGTTTACCGCCAACTCAATGAACTGCCTTACCGAAGCACTGGGGCTCAGCCTGCCCGGCAACGGTTCGCTGTTGGCAACCCATGCTGATCGCAAGGAGCTGTTCCTGGAGGCGGGGCGCTTGGTGGTGGATCTGGCAAAACGCTACTACGAGCAGGATGACGCCTCGGTGCTGCCGCGAAGTGTTGCCGGTTTTGATGCGTTTGAGAATGCCATGTGTCTCGATATCGCCATGGGCGGCTCCACCAATACGGTGCTCCACCTGCTGGCTGCCGCCCACGAGGCGGAGGTCGATTTCACCATGGCGGATATCGATAGACTCTCCCGCAAGGTGCCCAATCTCTGTAAGGTGGCTCCCTCTACCCAGCAGTACCATATGGAGGATGTACATCGCGCCGGTGGTGTTATCAGTATCCTTGGCGAGTTGGAGAGAGCGGGGCTGATCCACAGCGATGCGGGCTCGGTTCACAGCGGCACCCTGGGGCAGGCCATCGCCAAGTGGGATATCGGCCGCAGTGAGGAGCAAGAGGCGCATGACCGCTACCTCTCCGGCCCTGCCGGTGTTCCCAGTCAGGAGGCGTTTAGTCAGAATTGTCATTGGCCGGATCTGGACCTTGATCGTGCCAATGGCTGTATTCGTGATAAGGACCACGCCTACAGTCAGGACGGTGGATTAGCGGTGCTCTCCGGCAACGTGGCGGAGATGGGCTGTATCGTAAAGACCGCCGGGGTGGATGAGTCGATCCTCAAATTCACCGGCCCGGCGCGCATCTTTGAAAGTCAGGATGACGCAGTGGCGGCGATTCTGGCTGATGAAATCAAGGCCGGTGACGTAGTGCTGATCCGCTACGAGGGCCCCAAGGGCGGTCCAGGCATGCAGGAGATGCTCTACCCCACCAGCTACCTTAAATCGAAAGGGCTTGGCAAGGAGTGCGCCCTGATTACCGACGGCCGATTCTCCGGCGGTACCTCCGGTCTCTCCATTGGTCACTGTTCACCCGAAGCGGCTGAAGGCGGCATCATCGGCCTGGTGGAAGAGGGGGATAGTATCGAGATCGATATTCCGAACCGTACCATTAATGTGGTGGTAAGCGACGATGAGCTGGCCTCGCGACGTAGTGCCATGGAAGCTAAAGGCGTGCAGGCGTGGCAGCCGGAGAGCCGTGAGCGTGTCGTCTCTCAGGCACTGCAGGCCTACGCGGCACTGACTACCAGTGCCGCCCGCGGTGCGGTGAGAGATTTGTCGCAGCTGAAAAAATAACAGGGGTGTTGTTATAGCTACTGAGTGGTACATGTAGGAGCGAACAAGTTCGTTCCTGCATGTGACCGCTGATCACCAAGTGTCTTTGCGCCGCTGTACCCGTAGACGTGGCAGGATCAGGCCAATCAGTATGCCACCGACAATCACCCCGGCACCGATTAGAAACCAGTGCTGTGCCTGATTATTGGTAAGCTCCCGGTTCTCCTGCTTCAATCCTTCCACCTGATGAGTAAAGTCGGCCACCTGCTGGCGCAGCTCGTTGCGTTCGCTGGAGATGCGGATGGCGTTGGCGGCAGTCCGGCGAATGCTCTGCAGCTCTTGCTCAAGAGACTGCTTTACCGTTTCAAGCTCACCGAACTGAGTGGTCAGTACCTCATGCTCCCCCTGTAACTGTGCCAATTGGCTGCTGAGCTCCCCGGGTGCCTTCTCCAGCTCTTCCAGCCTCGCCTCAGCGGCGGTCAGGCGCTCCCTAGCGCTTGGGATCGACATCAGCAGGCGGGTGAGGACGTACCCCGTCTGGCCCTCTTTGGTGCGGATATTTGAGTAGCCGCTGGCCTTGCTGCTCGCGATCACCTCCACTGCCTGACCGCTGGTCAGCATACGTATCACTTTATGGGTGGTGCTCTCTCCCGACCTCAGGGTGATTTTGTTGACATCTGTAACATAACGGGTTTCGGCATAGGCGCCGCTGAAGCTGGATGCCAATAGTATTGCAAGAACGATTTTCTTCACACTGACCTCGGAAGATGGGGGGTTAGATAATGCTCTATTTTTTCAGATAGGCGTCGTACTGTCCAAGCGAATGGACACAATTACTGAATCTTTAAGGTTCCGGTTATGCACATGATTGAGCAGGTCATATATTATCTTGCTGTGGCTTGTCAATGGTTTATTCATGTAGAGATGGATATATGTAACATATTGATTTCAAACAAAATTATTAACTGTATGAAAAATATACAATCTAACCAATTTCAAGGAGGTATGTGACTCGGACACTGATTCACGCTATTTCTCCACAGAGTTATCCACAAGGTTTGTGGATAACAGTTAATTAACAATGATGACAGCTAGATGACGGGTTTACTACGTGTTCTCTATTAAAAGTAGACCCTAACCTAATGTTTATGAATAAGATATAGACACTTTTTTCACCATTTGGGTTGGTTTCACAGTTTAAGAAGATACACGTTGTCTGTTATTCCGTTATAATGCTCGGCTTTCTTACTTCCAGCTCTGGATAGATTCCCACCATGAAACAGCTTCGTAATATCGCCATTATTGCTCACGTTGACCACGGCAAAACCACCCTGGTGGATGAGCTACTGAAGCAGTCAGGTACTCTGGGTGAGCGCTTTGGTGAGGTGGAGCGGGTAATGGACTCCAATGACCAGGAGAAGGAGCGGGGTATTACTATCCTCTCTAAAAACACCGCCATCAACTGGGGCGATTACCGCTTCAATATCGTCGACACCCCCGGACATGCCGATTTTGGTGGTGAAGTTGAGCGTGTTTTGTCGATGGTCGATTCGGTGCTGCTGCTGGTGGATGCCCAAGAGGGGCCGATGCCGCAGACCCGCTTTGTTACACAGAAAGCATTCAATCACGGCCTGCGCCCCATCGTCGTGGTGAATAAGGTGGACAAGCCAGGTGCCCGCCCCGACTGGGTTATCGATCAGGTGTTTGAGCTGTTTGACCGCCTAGGCGCTACCGATGAGCAGCTTGACTTCCCCATAATCTATGCGTCATCCATTAACGGCTATGCCGGGCTGGAGGATGATATCTCCAGTGGTGATATGACGCCGCTGTTTGAGGCGATCGTAGAGCACTGTCCGGCACCGGAGGTAGATCCCGACGGGCCGTTCCAGATGCAGATATCCAATCTTGACTACAACAGCTATGTGGGTGCCATCGCTGTGGGCCGTGTGACGCACGGTACGGTTAAACCCAACCAGCAGGTGGTGGTGGCCAAATCTGACAGTGAAACGTACCGGGCGAAGATCGGTGTTGTATACGGTTACATGGGATTGCATCGCCACGAGGTAGACCAGGCCTCTGCCGGCGATATCATAGCCATCACCGGCATTGATAAGCCCAATGTCTCTGATACGTTGTGTGATCCTGAACATGTCGAAGCGATGCCGCCACTCAGCGTAGATGAGCCTACTGTCTCCATGACTTTCCAGGTCAATGCCTCTCCTTTTGCAGGTAAAGAGGGTAAGTACCTTACCTCACGGCAGCTCAAGGAGCGCCTGGAGCGAGAGCTGATCCATAATGTGGCTCTGCGTGTGGAAGAGGGTACCGACCCGGAGAAGTTCAAAGTTTCAGGTCGTGGCGAGCTGCATCTGTCGGTACTGCTTGAGTCGATGCGTCGTGAAGGCTTCGAGCTGGCCGTATCCCGTCCTGAGGTAATTTTCCGTGAGGTGGATGGTGAGGTGTGTGAGCCCTATGAGCAGCTCACTGTAGATGCAGAAGAGAAACACCAGGGGGCACTGATGGAGGCTCTGGGTACCCGTAAGGGTGATTTGAAGAATATGGTTTCGGATGGCGAGGGGCGGGTGCGGCTCGACTACGTCATTCCATCACGGGGCCTGATCGGTTTCCAGACCGAATTCATGACCACCACCTCCGGTACCGGCCTTATGTACCATGTGTTTGATCACTACGGCCCGGCACAGAGTGGCGGTATCGCACCGCGCAAAAACGGTGTACTGATCTCCAATGGTCAGGGCAAGGTGCTGGGTTTTGCTCTGTTTAACCTGCAGGAGCGCGGCAAGATGTTTGCCTCTCCTGGTGATGAGGTCTACGAGGGGCAGATTGTCGGTATTCACTCTCGTGACAACGACCTGGTGGTCAACCCGCTTAAAGGTAAGCAGCTGACCAATGTCCGTGCTTCAGGTAAAGATGACGCCATCAACCTGGTAACACCGGTAAAGTTCTCCCTGGAACAGGCGCTGGAGTTTATTGAGGATGATGAGTTGGTGGAGATTACTCCCACCGCTATTCGTATTCGCAAGCGTCATTTGACAGAAAACGAGCGTAAGCGTGTATCGCGGTCACTGGGTGGCTAGTGGGCCATGCGGAAAATTCGGTAACCCACAGCCAGTTCACAAGCCGGGTTGGCAAGGCGCACGAGTGCAGGACTGGCCGTAGCCAATTCAAACGAGTGCAACACCGCCAACCCGGCTTGTGGACTGCGGAGGGGGAGTTCGCTAAGAGGCCAATGCTGCGTTGCGCACCTTGGAAAGGGCTTGCCATTCCCTGCGGTACGCGCCTTACCTTGGCCTCTTAGCGGGGCTCTGTGAGTTACCGAACTTCCCGCATGGCCCACTAGTTTCCGGCAGTGCTGTTTCCCCTTAATGGCTGCACACTAAAAACCCCGATAGCCGGAGGGCTGTCGGGGTAGTATCGCTGTTTCCAGATAGATCCTACTGCACGCGTCCACACAGTACGGCCCCTCCGTTCAAGCGACAGCGGCAGCTTGCCACACCTCCATCTTATAGCATGTACGTAGCTACTGTGCTCACTGTAGGAATTTTCTGAAATGGGGAAAAGAAAAACCCCGACGGCATTCCATGCTATCGGGGCTTTATCGCCGGGCTTGGCTGGTCTGGGTGTCCTTCCCCTGCATCCATGTATGACTAGACCGAATCCTTCGGGTTCCTTCTCATTGGCGACAGTGGAATTATCGTCGCTAAGGGGTGTTTCAGCTACGGAGTAATTGCCTTTTCGGCTGTAGGATTTTTCTGAAAGCGGCTAAATAGTGGAAAATATCACAGCAAGGGGTTGTTTCTGAATCTTTGCCGGATAGGATGGAGAAAAAGAAAACCCCGGTAGCAATCCTTGCTACCGGGGTTATGTCGCCGGGCTTGGTTGACAGTTTGTATCCTGATCCCTGGACTCTTCCTTGGTGAGTAGTGCCACTCCGTGGGCATCCTTGTATTTGGCGACAGCTATAGATTGCCATAAAAGCGGTTAGGCAGGTGTACGTGGTTTCTCGCTGTCATGTAGTCATTGTCTGACAAGTGGGATGATTATTCTGGTTTGATGATCGGCAGAAGATGGAGGTAGCGTGTGATCGGCCTATTGCAGAGAGTTTCAGGCGCCCGGGTAGAGGTGGCCGGCATCACTATCGGAGAGATAGATCGCGGTTTGATGGTGCTGGTGGGAGTTGAGCGTGAGGATGACGAGGCAAAAGCTGATCGTTTACTGGAGCGCCTGCTTGGCTACCGGGTCTTTCCCGATGCCGATGACCGAATGAACCTCTCTCTGCGCGATGTCAACGGCGGATTGCTGCTGGTGCCTCAATTCACCCTGGCGGCGGAAACTCGCAAGGGTACCCGTCCTGGCTTCTCCTCCGCCGCCGCACCGGAGGAGGGGGAGCGTCTGTTCAACTATTTTTGCACTCGGGCGGCGGCCACTCATCCGCAGGTGCAGGCCGGTCAGTTTGGTGCCGATATGCAGGTGAATCTGACCAATGACGGGCCGGTCACCTTCTGGTTGCAGGTCAACTGAACTGCAATCGCCCCATAATTGTCGTAAACTACCGCTTTTTGAACCAGACTCTGTGACTTGATAACGGATGCAGAGTGTAAGATATTGGTTTTACAGCGGATTCAATGAGTTTTAGCTTCACCCATAGGTTAAGCAGGTATTTTTTGAGCCGCAGTGGAATCAAGAGCTTCCGCTATGCTCTGTCATGGGGTGCGGAGTCAGGTTGTAGTCAACCCTGAGGGGAGTCGAAAAAATGCAGCGCACAGCAGAGATCGAGCGCAATACGCTGGAGACCCAGATTAAGGTCAGCCTGAACCTTGATGGTACGGGCGAGGCTCACCTGGACACCGGCATGCCGTTTCTGGAACACATGCTGGATCAGGTGGCTCGCCATGGTCTGATTGATCTCAATATCGACGCCAAGGGCGACCTGCAGATCGATGGTCACCACACCGCCGAAGATATCGGTATTGCCCTCGGTCAGGCGGTGACCCAGGCGCTGGGAGATAAAAAAGGCATTCGTCGCTACGGCCACGCCTATGTGCCTCTCGATGAGGCGCTGTCTCGGGTGGTTATTGACTTCTCCGGTCGTCCCGGATTGGAGTTCGGAGTTGAGTTTCCCCGGGCAACCATCGGTGATTTCGATACCGAGCTGTTCTACGAGTTCTTTCAGGGGTTCGTAAATCATGCTGCGGTGACCTTGCACCTGGATGCCCTGCGCGGGCGCAATGCGCACCACATTGCCGAGACGCTGTTCAAGGCCTTTGGTCGTGCACTGCGCATGGCACTGGAAGAAGATGAGCGGATGGCGGGTATTCTACCTTCCACCAAGGGTAGCCTTTAGGGCAGACACCGTACTATCTGGCAGTCTACATTTATGTCTAAAACCATTGTAGTAATTGACTATGGCATGGGTAACTTGCGCTCGGTCTCCAAGGCAATAGAACATGTTGCCGCTGGATCTGACCGAGTGTTGGTTACCGATGATCCCCAGCTGATCCATGATGCAGATCGGGTGGTATTCCCCGGTCAGGGGGCCGCTCGTGATTGCATGGTGGCGATCTCCGATCACCATCTCAATCAGGCGGTGCTTGATGCCGCCCACAACAAACCGTTTCTCGGTATCTGTATGGGGATGCAGGTCCTGCTGACACGTAGTGAAGAGAACGAGGGTACCGACCTGCTGGGGCTTTTTTCCGGTGAAGTACGCCACTTTCCCGAGGCGGTGGATAGCAGTGGTCGAAGGCTTAAGATTCCGCATATGGGCTGGAGTCAGGTGCGCCAGGTTCAGTCACACCCGTTGTGGAATGGGATTGCCGATAATAGCCGCTTCTACTTTGTTCACAGCTACTACATCGATCCTGTTGAGACGGACCTGGTAGCGGGTACGACCGACTATGGGGTCACTTTTCCCTGCAACATCGCCCGTGACAATCTGTTTGCTGTCCAGTTTCACCCGGAAAAGAGTGCTGATGCCGGGCTGCAGTTGCTAAAGAATTTTATCGATTGGAATATTTAAATAACCTTACTCCAGGAGTTGCGCCGTGCTACTGATACCTGCCATTGATTTAAAGGACGGCCGCTGTGTCCGTTTGCGCCAGGGACGGATGGATGACGAGACGATATTTTCTGACGATCCGGTAGAGGTTGCCGGTCGCTGGGTGGAAGCCGGTGCCCGTCGTCTGCATCTGGTGGACCTCAATGGCGCATTTGCCGGCGAGCCGGTTAATGGCGGTGTGATCCAGTCCATCGCAACGGCCTACCCTGAATTGCCGATTCAGGTCGGAGGCGGCATCCGTGATGAGCAGACTATTCAGGCCTATGTGGATGCTGGGGTAAATTACGTCATTATCGGTACTCAGGCGGTGAAAGAACCTGAATTTGTCGCTCGCGCCTGCCAGGCGTTTCCAGGTCATGTCATCGTTGGACTGGATGCGAAGGACGGCATGGTCGCCATCGACGGCTGGGCGACAGTGACCGATCATGAGGTGACTGAGCTCTCCAGTCGCTTTGAAGATGATGGCGTCTCCGCCATCGTCTATACCGATATTGGTCGTGACGGCATGATGACCGGCCCCAATGTTGAAGCAACTGCGGCGCTGGCCAATGCCATCACCATTCCGGTAGTGGCCTCCGGCGGTATCACCAATGTCGGCGATATCGAAGCGCTTTGCCAAGCAGAGACCGACAATATTACTGCTGCTATTACCGGACGCGCTATCTATGAAGGCACCCTCGACTTTGCCGAGGGACAGATGTTGGCGGATAAGCTCACCCAGAGTGGGTAAAGACGCCCCGGCTTTTGGTGGTAGTTAAAAATAGTGGAACTGGGAACACAGAGCGCACAGACGAGCACAAAGAACACTGATGTGAGTAAATACCTTCAATATGGCAGGCTTCTCTTTGTGACCCCTGTGCAGTGAAAGCGTGCCCGGGAATGGCTGGTTTTTCTCTGCGTACTCTGAGATTCTCCGTGTGCTCTGTGTTCCAATCGCTTCTATATTGTGTCCCTTGGGCCTCTGGAAATTGAGATAACTGAAATGTTAGCCAAACGTATTATCCCCTGTCTCGACGTCAACGCCGGCCGTGTGGTGAAGGGCGTCAAGTTCGTCGATATTCGCGATGCCGGTGATCCGGTTGAGGTGGCCCGGCGCTACAATGAGGAAGGTGCGGATGAGATTACCTTTCTCGATATCACTGCCAGTTCGGATGATCGCGAGACGATTGTTCATGTGGTCGAGCAGGTGGCCAGTGAAGTCTTTATTCCTCTCACTGTAGGTGGTGGTATTCGCACCACCGACGATGTGCGGCGTATGCTTAACGCCGGTGCCGATAAGGTGGCCATCAACACTGCGGCAGTATTCAATCCGGAGTTTGTTAAAGAGGCGACCAGCCGCTTTGGTTCTCAGTGTATCGTGGTGGCGATTGATGCCAAGCGGGTGAACGCTGAGGGTGAAGCGTCAAAATGGGAGATCTTTACCCATGGAGGGCGTAAAACTACCGGGCTGGATGCTATTGAGTGGGCGCAAAAAATGGTCGCCTATGGTGCCGGTGAGATTCTACTGACCAGTATGGATCGTGACGGTACCAAGATCGGCTTTGACCTGGAATTGACCCGGGCCATCAGCCAAGCGGTAACTGTGCCGGTAATTGCCTCCGGTGGTGTCGGCAATCTGCAACATCTTGTGGATGGGGTGGTTGAAGGCGAAGCGGATGCCGTGCTGGCAGCCAGTATCTTTCACTTTGCCGAGTACAGCATTGGTGAAGCCAAGCAATACATGGCAGAACGCGGTGTGGAGGTGAGGCTGTGACTGATACTGATACTCTAAATCGTTTGGCTGAGGTGCTGGAATCACGTAAGGGAGCCGATCCTAATTCCTCTTATGTGGCAAAGCTCTATGATAAAGGACTTGATGCTATCCTCAAGAAGGTGGGTGAAGAGGCCACTGAGACGGTAATGGCAGCCAAGGATGGGGTAGCCGAAAAGATTATCTATGAAACGGCGGATCTCTGGTTTCATACAATGGTACTGCTGGCTCAACAGGGATTGGGTCCTCAGGATATACTGAATGAGCTGGATCGGCGCTTCGGTCTCTCCGGTCTGGAGGAGAAGGCAAATCGTAGTGAATAAAACCTTCTGCGTAGAAGGCGGTTTTCGGTTATGATCTGCAACTCGCTACGGAATGGAGTCCGTTTTGAATAGAATTATTTAGCAGGCGGTTACGCCCCGCTGTTAGTTAGAAATCTGGAGAAGATAATGGGTTTTGGTGGAATCAGTATTTGGCAGTTGTTGATTGTTTTGGTAATCGTATTGCTGCTCTTTGGCACAAAGCGCCTGAAGAACATCGGTTCTGACCTGGGTGGTGCGGTTAAGGGCTTCAAAGGCGCCATGAAGAAAGGTGAGGAAGAGGCTGACCAAGCGAAGCTGGAAGAGGCGGATAAAGATGATGTGATCGAGGGTGAAGCCACCGTCGAGAAGAAAGAGAAGTCCTGATTTTTTCAGCCCCAGCACCTGTGTATTCTTGATCGGTGACGCTTTGAACCATGTTTGACGTCGGTTTTTTTGAAATTTTGATCCTCGGGGTTGTGGCCCTGCTGGTAGTCGGCCCTGAGCGTCTGCCCAAACTGGCTCATACCGCCGGTAAGTGGATGGGCAAAGGGCGCAGCATGATCAGCTCCGTTAAAGCGGAGATTGAGAAGGAGATCAAGGCCGAGGAGCTGAAAGAGATTCTGGAGAAACAGAAGCAGGAGCTCAACCCTCTTGAAGAGGTGATCGAAGAGACCTCTTCGGCGGTGCGGGACCTGAAAAACGAGACCGACGAGGCGATGCGCTCGGGACAGCAACAGCACGGTTCAGAGGACGAGTCGTATACCCAGTTCGGAGACAGCGCGGAAGCATCTTCCGACGAGACTTATGACAAATCAGAACGACCCGGCACTTAGAGCCCTCCAGGAACAGCCCTTTGTTTCCCATTTGATTGAGCTGCGAGACCGCCTGATGAGGGTGGTTATCGTGGTTGTTGTAGTTTTCTTTATACTCTTCCCGTTTGCCAACGAGCTCTATCAGGCGGTCTCGCAGCCGCTGCTGGAAGTGTTGCCTGACGGCCAGAACATGATCGCCACCGGCGTCATATCTCCCTTTCTAGCCCCCTTTAAGCTGGCGTTGGTAGCGGCAATCTTTATCGGTATGCCGTTTATCCTCTACCAGATATGGTCATTTGTCGCACCCGGTCTCTACAAACATGAGAAGCGGGTACTGATGCCGATGGTCGGCTCCAGTGCAATGCTTTTCTACTGCGGTGCGCTGTTTGCCTACTACGTGGTCTTTCCGCTGGTCTTTCAGTTTATGAAGATGACGACGCCCGAAGGCGTCGACATGATCCCGGATATCACTCAGTATCTGGAGTTTGTTCTCACGCTCTTCTTTGCCTTCGGTCTTGCTTTCGAGGTGCCCATTGCCACTATTATTCTGGTGTGGATGGGTGTCACAACACCGGAAAAGCTGAAGAGCAAGCGTCCCTTTATCATTGTTGGCGCCTTCTGTCTCGGCATGCTGCTGACGCCGCCGGATGTGATCTCCCAGACGCTACTGGCACTGCCGATGTGGCTTCTTTTTGAGGTTGGTCTGGTCTTCTCGGGCTTTGTCTACCGCGATAAAATGAAGCGTAAAGCGGCTGAAGAAGCTGATGAGGCGGCAGATGGAGCGGCGCCCGTTGCTGCTGCAGCCACTGCAGGTTCAGGCGGCGGTACTCTTGAGTCCCTTCCAACAACACCCAACGAGGACATTCTTGACCGCTTTGATGGCGATCATGACCTTGGTGATGGTGCAGAGAATGCCATCGACCCCGATCGCTTCACCCCTCTCTCCGAAGAGGAGCTGGATGCGGAACTCGACCTCATCGAGGCGGAGGAAGAGGATGAGGACGACGATGAAGGTGAACTGGGCGATTCGGACAGCGACGATCTCTATGAAGAAGCGGTGAATGAAAAACTGCGTCGGGTGCAGGAGTTGAGAGACGAGGGTAATGTCATCGGTGCCAAAGGGGTTCTCTATGAGGTGCTCTCCGAGGGCAACGACGATCAGGCGAAGGTCGCCCGTAATATCCTTGACCAGCTGGATGAGGAGTAATCCCTGCTGCACCAGGGGCCTGAACGCGAATAAATTCGCTCCTACAGGCACACCTTTCGCCGTGGGGATCATCACACATAAGACCAACTAGCCTTTCTGCTTTCGGGTGTTCGCCCAATCCGAGCGTGGCTTGATCAAATACTTTCAAGCTTCGAGAAATCACTCCCGCAAATGAAACCTTTTTCCCTTCCATGAATCCCATAGAATACGAAGAAACCATCGACAGACCTCATTGATTCCTGCAAGTGGAGACTACCAAGTGCTAAAACAGCTACTCATCACGCTGCTGCTACTGCTCCCCAGCCTCTCTCCCGCGCTGACAAACCAACTGAAAGACCACCCCTCCCCCTACCTGGCAATGCATGGTGATGATCCGGTGCAGTGGCAGGAGTGGGGTGAGGCTGCTCTTGAAAAGGCGGAGAAGGAGAACAAACTGCTGTTTATCTCCAGCGGCTACTTCGCCTGTCACTGGTGTCACGTGATGCAGCGTGAGAGCTACAGAAATCCACAGATAGCGGCCTTTCTTAATCGCCACTTTATACCGGTGAAGATTGATAGGGAGTTGCAACCTGCCCTCGATGAGCACTTGATCGAGTTTGTCCGCCGTACCCGGGGGCACGCCGGCTGGCCCCTGAATGTCTTTCTTACCCCTGAGGGCTATCCGGTGTTTGGCCTCACCTACAGCCCCAGCGAGCAGTTTGACGAGCTGCTGATGAAACTGAAGGTTGCCTGGGGGAGTCAGTCTGGAAAGTTGAACCGGATGGCACAACAAGCTGCCCGTGAAATTGAGGGAAGCAAGTCCATCCCCGATCAAGAGAAGCAGGTCGACCCCCAGGGGCTCCACGTTGGACTGGTGACTATGGCTCTGGCGATGGGGGATGAGATGGAGGGAGGGTTCGGTAAGCAAAACCGTTTCCCCATGGCGCCCCAATGGTCAGTGTTGCTGGAGCGACTTGCCTCCGAAGGGGATGAGAAGCTGCAGGAGTTGGCAGAGCTGACCCTCGACCAGATGGCCAATCAGGGGTTGCGCGACCATCTTCAGGGCGGGTTTTTCCGCTATACGGTGGATACCGGTTGGCAGGTCCCTCATTTTGAGAAGATGCTCTATACCCAAGCGCTACTGAGCCATCTCTATATCCAGGCTGCCGGCATCTTTGATCGACCCGACTACCTGCAAGTGGCAGCCGATACACTCGACTTTACCCTTGAGGTGATGGCAGGTGAGGGGGGTGGCTATATCGCCAGCCTATCAGCGGTCGACCCACAAGGAGTGGAGGGGGGGGGCTACCTCTGGAGTGAGGAGCAGTTGACCCGACTATTGTCGCCCAAGGAGCTGACGTTTGCCCGCACTCGCTGGGGATTGGAAGGTGGTTCAGCTAATGAAGGCGGTTTTCTACCTCTTAATGCCAGTGGGTTGGCAGAGCTGGAAGCCTCCGGTAACGGCACTCAAGAGGCACTTCACCAGCTGCAGCAGCGAGTGCTTAGTCGACTGCTCAATGATCGTCAGGCCCGCAATCATCCTCGTGATGAGAAGCAGCTGGCGGCTTGGAATGGGCTCTTTCTCTCCGCCCTGGTTGAGGGTGCCGGGGTATTGAAGGATGAGCGCTATCGTCAGGCGGCAAAGAGGCTGCGTGATTACCTTGTTACTCAGCTATGGGATGGTAAGCGGTTACTGCGAGCCAAGAGTAGTGGTGGTCCCCTCGGTCGCGCGGCGTTGGAGGACTACGCCTACGTCGCCAGGGGTTTGTGGGAGTGGGCGCGGCTGACAGACTCACAGGAGGATCTAAAGCTCTCCCGTCGATTGGTGAGCGATGCCTGGGACCGTTTCTACCGTAATGGCGGTTGGCAGGCAAGCGATGCGCTGCTGATTCCCGGTATTGCCACCGATAGTGTGATCTCAGACGGCCCGCTCCCTTCTCCCGCCGCTGAGTTGATCGCCCTCTCACTCTCGATGGGTGATCCGGAACTTGAAAAAAGGGCTAGGTCAGCCCTGGTTTACGGCCATGCCGAGGTCGATGCTCAGCCATTATGGTATGCCACACATGCTCAGGTGATGATCAATTCAGCCTCTCGATAAACAGCCCCACCGTTCATCCTGACGGATACTGGAGTGGTGGCGTATGGATACGCCCCTTAACAGCTCGAGAATTAATGTCCTTGGGCTTAATAGCGCATCCGCGTGCCATGCTGCAGCGACAGGGTGATCTCCTCGGCGCTGAGTTTGTCAGGAAAGTAGGTTCCGGCGATACGTGCACCGAAGATGCTGGCACCCTCCAGTCGTGTCTGGGACATGTCCACTCCACGCAGATCAGCCTGGTGCAGATAGCAGTCACTCAGGTCCAGCCCCTCTGCATCAATTTCTCGTAAATCGATGCTCCGCAGATCAGATCCCCTGAGGTCACACTCTTCTCCAGCTCTGCGACGCTGGTTGAATGCCTCGATCTGGCCGGACTTAAGCAGGTTGTAGAGCGGGTCGTTTATCGTTTTAGGCGTGCTCATGCTTACCTCCTATCTCATATAGCAAAAGTATGGACGAAAAAAATGAGATTGCCGAAGATGTGGTCAATGCGTACCTGAAAACCACAATATACTCCCATCATTAGAGGTCATATTTAGGTATCATTGCACTCATGTCCCAGGGCTCTCGAGAGAGGCTTTGTAATGGCTTTCTCTGGAGAGCAGGCATTGTTGTGAATCGCCACCAATACACGTGAAATAGCCAATTTTATACATCGGTACAGCCGGGAATAATCTCAATGAACTCCATAAAACTGTTTCACGAGGCGCTGGTTGGCCTGTTTGTTCTGATGAACGGCATGATGCTGCATCTGTTTCTTCTTCAGTTTCCTTATGGGCTGGATGCATTTCTTATCAGTCTGGCAAACTGGGATAAGTTAACTCCTCAGATCGGTTATGTGGTGACCATCACGTTGTTGGTAATGGTGTCGGTAGTAGGGCTCACCTGGCGTCTTAATGGTGAGTGGAAAAACCGTATCCTCTATCTGCGTATACGTTATGCGCATCCTGCATTCAACGCTTTTCTGCCCACCCGTAGGCAGCCGTTTGAAACGGTTGATCTGCTGAAGGCGTTTCCGTATGTGAAAGACTCAGGCTTTAACCATCAAGTTCAGGTCGATACCTGGGATTTTCTCCATAAAAAATATGCTGATAAGCCTGTTGTGATGAATACCCGCATACATTGGCAGATACTGCGCGATCTCAACCTTCTCGCGGTGGTGTTTCTTGGGGTTTTTCTAATCGGCTGGCTGATTAATTACGACGTTCCATTTCAAATTGTCAGTGCTTACCTGTTCCTGTTTGGGGGGCAGTCTCTTTTTCTGATGTTGATGGCGCGCAGAGTAGGTTACAGGTTGGTGGATAACGTCTTGGGTGTGGCGCTTGGTATCGATGACAGCAAGTGAGCCGGTACACAGTAACGAACAGTGTCTAACTTACGATAACCAGCTCTTCTAAAGTTGGCGCGTGTTCGCCGCGACGGTATGCGGCTTGGGCGAGAAAGAGCTCTCCTGCAGCAATGGCATCAATGAGCGCGTTGTGGGCCGGGTAACGGGGTAATCCGTAGCGGTCTCGTGTATTCGCCAAGCGTAAATCTCCATGCTTGATCGACTCACCCCGACGCTTGAATTGGCGTCCTTCCAGGTCAAGGGTGTCCACTACCGGGCAGATTAAGGGGTAGCCGTAGATGCGCTTGCAGGCATTATTTAGAAAGTTGCACTCAATAGCTGCGTAATGCGCCAACATCACCTTGCCCACCAGTGCGTTGAGCAGTACCGGTAATACCTCTTTCAGTCTTTGGGCGCTGGAGGCCTCGTCGTCCATGATGCCGTGAACCACAGCAGATGATTCAGGAATGGTGCAGGTGGGTTTGGTCAGTATGTGGGTGGCATCCTTCAGGCTGAGGGTCTGACCACGGATGGTGGTGTAACCGATGCTGAGTATCTGATCCCGTTTATGGTCCAATCCTGTAGTTTCAAAATCCAGCGCCAGATAGTCCACCTGCTTCCAGTCGGCCTCCATAGGTGGGAAGGGTGTCTGGTAGTAATTCCGGAGGGGGCTCTGGGGCATCTTACGCAGGTACCACTTGCGTCGCTTCTCCAGGTCAAATAGATATTTCCAGACTGACATTATTCTCGGATAGGCTCCTTGGATTACCTTTGGTAGCGCTGGCTTAGGACGCTCTGCATTGTCCGGACAACGGAGAATGCCTCCTTTAGGTGGCTCCTTTCAAAATGAGAAAGATTCTCCGGTGACATGAAATTATCTGCTTGTTCACCCTTTTTGATCAATCCCGCCTGATGCTGAATACGCAGATCACTGATGAACTCCAGGGCATCACGAAGATCCCGAGCGCCCTCCTTGGTCACCTCTCCTCCGCCGGCGACCACCTCCAGTCGGTCAAGGGTGTTGGCTGCGTCACTCCCGGCGGCTAGTGTATAGACACGGGCCAGATCAACAATGGGCACGATACCGTTGTGCTTCACATCAAAAGTCCGATCATGGTCGCCGCCGTGAATGAGTACGAAATTGCGGAAAAAGCCCAGCGGGGGTTGATGGGTCAGGGCGTTGCCCGCCATGTGTGCCAGAAATAGACGGTTGCCGCGGGTTTTATTGAGCATGTGATTTCGTAACTCTCTGAAGAGTGATTTCTCACCGGCTACGCAGCGCATGTCGAAAAAGACGCAGGTCAACATCAGGGCCTTGGGCTCAGGTTCATCAATCCATTTGTTGAAATACTGCTCCCAACGTTTCAGCGGCTGGCGCCACTGATCGGTAATAGCCATCATCTCCCCCGGGCAGTAGATATAACCACAGGCATTGAGGCCGTCGCATACAAAGCGGGCAAGCTCTTTGAAGTAGTTGCCATGGCGCTTGGGGTCATAGCTGTTATCCATGACAAGGCAGTTGTCCTGATCTGAGCGGGCAGTCTGCTCATCTCTGGCCTGGGAGCCTGCGGCAATCCAGGCGTAGGGTATTGGGGGCGGTCCCAGTTTCTCTTCCGCCAGTTGCAGCAGTCGCGTTGTTATCGCATCTGCCACTGAGGTGATGACATGTCCTACGCTGTCGGCGGTGGCTTCTGCGGCGGCAAGGTTGACAAGCAGGTCGGGGATCTTTGCGCAGACCTCCTGCATCCGCCCAATCTCCTTTTGCTTGTAGATGTCGCCTACCAGGTAGACTGCCGATGTGGTCTGGTGCTTGGTCAGGTCGGTAGCCGTCAACATACCGGTCACTTTGCCACCTTTTACAACAGGTAAATGGTGGATGTTACAGCGGGCCATATACAACTGAGCCTCAAACGCATAGTCATCCTGCTCAATTGTGGCAGGCTCTGTGGTCATTATCTCTTCAATAGGCGTGTTGAGGTCGAGGCCCCGGGCAACCACACGTCGGCGAAAATCCCGATCAGTAACAATGCCGAGTAGCTTCTCCTTTTCAGTGATCAGTATTGAGGAGACACGCTCCTCATTCATTGCCGTAGCGGTTTCCTGAACGGTTGCTGAAGGTGGCATTGAGATAGGGCGCCTGCGGCCAAGAAGATCTTTGACCGGAGTGGTCATCAGGTTGAGCAGACTATTCGACTCCTTTGCTGTCTTGCCGATATCATCACTGAGACGATCACCCCCCGCCGATCCAAAAAAGTAGGCGAACTGGGTATGCTTTGCGCACAGGTTATCTACCTCTTCCGCGGGGAGTTGGTAGATCAGTGTATCCTCAATAGCAATGCCGCGAAGATGGGAACTGATGCCCATTCTTGATGCTCTGTAGCCGAATATGTCCCCCTCACCAAGGCGTGCCAGAAGTTCTCCATCATCGCAAAGTTCCACCGCACCCGTGCGCACTATATAGAGGAAATTGTCGAGACTACCGCCGTCTGGAATGGCGCTGTCACGGCGGTAATAGCGTACCTGAAGTTCTTCAGGCAGCTCGGAGAGTGTCTCTTCACTCAGCTGATCGAACGGGTGGTGGGGTGCCAGAAAGTCCCGTATCTCAAGTAACTCAATCTCCATCTGTTCTCCCTGAGAGCCGCAGATTCAATATTGCATATATCGTAACTACTCAGCTCACCCCTAAAATCTGCCATTTCTGCATTTTTTGCGCCTTGAACTGACGAATTTCAGGGGCAATCTGAACAGTTACAGCTTTGTGCTGAATAGTTACCATATATCTATATATACACTACTCAAGCTGAGGCACTAAAAAAAGAACCCCGCAGTTGCGAGGTTCTATCTCTAATTCACATCAGTTGTTGTGATCAGTGGTCGGTTGCAGTACCCGCACCTTTCGGTATACGGATATCCTCAACCAGGTGCTGGATATGCGCTGGAGGTGGAGCCGTTACCTTGGATACAAGGGTTGCGGCCGCGAAGTTGATCATCGCACCGACTGCACCGAACGCTTCAGGGGCAATACCCAAGAAGTGGTTGGCCGTGGTATTAGCGGCCATTGCGGTACCGGGAATGAAGAACCAGCCCTTGAACCAGAAGATGTAGAGCAGGGTGGAGCCCAGACCCGCCAGCATACCTACCACAGCACCGACGTTGTTTATCTTTTTGTTGAAGATACCCATCATCAATGCCGGGAAGATCGAGGACGCTGCCAGACCAAACGCCAATGCCACCACCTGGGCGGCAAATCCTGGTGGATGCAATCCAAAGTAACCTGCCACCAGAATGGCGCCCGCCATGGCGACACGAGCGGCCAGCAACTCGTTCTTCTCCGAGATATCCGGCCTGAAGATACCCTTCAGCAAGTCATGTGATATCGATGTCGAGATAGCCAGGAGCAGCCCCGCCGCGGTAGATAGCGCCGCAGCCAGGCCGCCGGCGGCCACCAGAGCGATAACCCAGTTGGGCAGCTTGGCAATCTCCGGGTTGGCCAGAACCATGATGTCGCGGTCAACCTTCAACTCATTGGTATCACCATTGCGGTACTGAATACGCCCGTCACCGTTCTTATCGTTGAACTTGAGCAGACCGGTGGTCTCCCAGTTCTTGAACCACTGAGGACGTGCTTCGTACTGCAGTGCACCGTCAGCTGCTGCAACCGGGCCGGGCTGTACTGTCTTGGCCAGGTTGAAGAACGCCATGGAGCCTACCGCAGGGGCGGTGGTGTAGAGGATGCCGATGAACACCAGAGCCCAGCCGGCGGATGCACGAGCATCACGTACTTTGGGTACAGTGAAGAAGCGGATGATCACATGCGGCAGACCGGCGGTACCGATCATCAGCGAGAAGGTGTAGAGCACCATATTGAGGGTGCCGCCCTTCTGTGCCGTGTACTCGTTGAAACCAAGTTCCACCAGTGTCATGTCGAGTTTCTGCAGCAGCGGTGTACCGTCGCTCAAGCTACCCCATAGTCCGAGCTGCGGAATAGGGTTGCCGGTGAGGTTCAGAGAGATAAAGATAGCCGGTACGGTGTAGGCGAAAATCAATACACAGTATTGGGCAATCTGGGTGTAGGTAATACCCTTCATACCGCCGAGTACCGCATAGAAGAAGACGATAGCCATACCGGTAAAGAGGCCGGTTTCGAACTCAGTCTCGAGGAAGCGGGAGAAGGCAACACCAATACCCTTCATCTGCCCGATAACATAGGTGATGGAAGCTACAATCAGGCAGATTACAGCAACAATACGTGCAGTCTGTGAGTAGTAACGATCACCGATGAACTCAGGCACGGTAAACTTGCCGAATTTACGCAGGTAGGGTGCCAGCAGCATAGCCAGCAGCACGTAGCCACCGGTCCAGCCCATCAGGAAGATGGAAGCATCGTAGCCCTTGAAAGCGATGAGGCCGGCCATTGAGATGAAGGAGGCGGCTGACATCCAGTCGGCTGCGGTTGCCATACCGTTGGCTACAGGGTGGATACCACGGCCGGCGGCATAGAACTCGCCGGTAGTGGATGCCCTGGCCCAGACTGCGATACCAATATAGAGCGTGAAGGTCATGCCAACGACAATGTAAGTTAATGTTTGAAGTTCCATTAAGTCGTCCCCTTATTAGTCTTCGTGAACGTCAAATTGACGATCAAGCTTATTCATCTGGGCCGTGTAGACGAAAATCTGCACGATAAAGACGATCATGGAACCTTGCTGTGCAAACCAGAAACCGAGGTCGGTACCACCGACAGGGATTCCTGATAGCACTGGGCGTAGGATGATGCCGCAGAAGTAGGACACGAATGCCCATACAGCTAAGTGTATTAGTACAAGTCGGATATTAGCCTTCCAATAGGCTTGGCCCGACGTCTCTTGAGTTGAACTCATGAAGCAACCCTCCGGATATATTTAGTTATGTTGTATGTGCGTCAAACAGACCTATCGAGCAGCTTATCCACCTCCCGGGGTAGGGTATGAGCATCCTGTTTTCTGATGAACGATCAGATAGGTCAATCGGCCACTTAGTGCAAAATGCGGACCAATTATTCAACTGATTGATATGTATATAAATGTGTAGATGGGGTAGTCCCTGGTACATGAGATGAGAGGTAACACGTTACCTTAGGTGTCGAAGAAAGCGTTACCTTAGGTAGCAAAAAGGGGTTTTTTACGGCTCCAAGCAGATCAGGCTGCTCCTTTCCTTAAGATCGATCGTTAGTACCCATGGGCGGTGAACAGTGAGAAATGCGCAAGCCGGTAGACTGCGAGCTGAATAGAAATATAAATTAAAGGGGGACTATCTATACATATCATATATATGAATGAGTAAGGGTGTGATAAACTCCGCTTATAGGACTCTATTTGAAATATTCATGTTGTCTCGGCCGCTGAGTCGGTCGAGAGCAAGTTTCTATACCTTTTTCTTTAATTGACTCGAGGCGTATATACGTGGATCTGGCATTTTGGCTGGAACTGGCACTCTTTATCATCCTTCTTCTCTTTTCAGGTTTCTTTTCCAGCTCAGAAACCGCGATGTTTTCATTAAACAATATCCACTTGGAGCAGATGCGTCGGGACGGGAACCCGAAGATAGGCTTGATTGAGCAGATGCTGAGTGAGCCCCGTCGGCTGATCGTTACAATCCTTATCGGCAATGAGTTTGTGAATGTTGCCGCCTCAGTGCTTTCCGCGGCTATGATCATCAATCTGATGGGTGCGGATAATAAGCTGATCAACATCTTTGTAATGGTTCCGATTCTACTTGTTTTTGGTGAGATAACGCCCAAGACACTTGCCATCAAAAACAATATCGCCTTTGCCACCGCAGAGAGTCGGCCGATCGATCTTTTTGCCCGATTGATAACGCCGATCCGCTGGGTCGTGAGAATGGTCTCCGAGTTCTTCATCACTCTGATCGTGGGAAAAGAGCGCTCCAAGGGCAATATTATTACAGAAGACATGGTGCGCACCCTGGTTCAGGATGCCGTCGGGAAGGGTGCCCTGGATCACTCTGAAGCGAAATTCATCCACCAGATTTTCGAATTGGGTGGTAAGACTCTGGAAGACCTGATTACCCCCAGAGCGGATATCACCTTTATCGCCATCGATGATCCGTTACCCCGAATTCTAAAAATCCTGCGTGAAACCCGACAGTCAAGAATTCCTGTTTATGGTGAAACCCGTGATGACATCGTGGGGATACTCCACGCACGGGATCTGCTGGAGTTCGATCTGGAAAATCTTGATGAGGAGCGCGGCAAGTTTCTCAAGTTACTGCGGCACCCCTATTTTGTTCCTGAATCAAAACCGGCCCTGGAACTGTTCAATACTTTTAAGGAGCGAAAACGTTCGTTTGCGCTCACCGTGGATGAGTATGGTGGTGTAACCGGGCTGATCACCATGGAAGATCTGCTGGAGTGCATTTTTGGTGACATTCCGAGTCCCTCGGATATTAATGAGCAGTTTGAGGTGGAGCAGTTGGATGATAAGCGCTATCGGATTGAAGGTAGTATGCCGCTTGATGATTTTGACAGCAGGTTTGGGACGCTCTTCAATAAGCGTGAGGTGGAAACCATCGGTGGTCTGGTGCTGAATGAGTTCGGCGAGTTGCCCGCCGAAGGGGAGGTTATTGTCATTGATGAATTCAAGCTCACGATCTCCAAGGTGGCACAGAACAGGATCGTTGATCTACTGCTGGAGCAGATACCGGAGGGTGACGAGGTGAAAGAAGGGGGACGGGATTCCCTGAAGGCGTCTGCGACCCCAGAGGTGGAGAGCTGATATGGATATTTATTTAACAATATTTATCATTGTGTTCTGTCTGCTTCTGGAAGGGTTTTTTTCAGGCTCAGAGATAGGTGTTATCAGTGCAGACCAGATAAAACTCCGCCATCTTGCAGCCAAGGGCTCCAAGGGGGCAAAGCTCGCATTAAAGATGCTGGAGAAACCTGAATGGCTGTTGTCGGTTACGCTGGTGGGGACCAACATCGCGGTGGTCACCAACACCACCATGGTTACCGCACTGATGATTCATCTGGTCGGAGACAGTGGCAGCTGGATGGCCATAGCAGTCGCCGCTCCCCTGATCTGGATCTTTGGTGAGATTGTCCCCAAGAGCGTCTTCCAGCAGAAGTCAGACCAACTTACCCCCTACATCATCTTCGTTCTGCGGTTTTTCTCCTATCTCTTTTTCCCTATTCTCCTCGTTTTTAGTTTTCTTACCCGCATGCTGACAAAATTTTCCGGTGGAGATGAAAAGAACCCCTTTACCTTAAGGGAGGAGATCGTGACCATGCTGCACATGCCTTCGGCCGCTGCAGGCGATATTCAGCCGGTAGAGCAGAATATGATTCGGCGCATGTTCAACTTCTCTGAAACCACGGTAAAGGACATCATGTTACCGCGGATGGAGGTTGTCGCGGTGGAGAGGGGCATCAACTGCGGTGAAGCAAAACGGATCTCGGCTGAACACGCCCATGTCAGATTGCCGGTATACGATGAAAGAGTTGATCGCATAATCGGCGTACTGCATACGCTGGAGCTTCTGGGTGCAGATCCGGAGCAGCCGATTGCCTCCTTTGTTCGACCTGCAGTTTACGTGACAGAAGGCAAAAGCATCAGGGAGCTTATGGCCGAGCTCCGCACAGCGGGGACGGTGATCGCCATTGTTGTGGATGAGTTTGGTAGTGCAGAGGGGATCGTCGCCATCGAGGATATCATGGAGGAGGTGGTTGAGGATCTTGAGGATGAGTATGACAGCCATGAAGATGGCGGTCAGATGATTCGACAGCTGGGTGATAACGAATATGTTGTCAATGCCCGTATAGCCTTGGATGAGTTGTGTGAAAAGCTACAGATTGAACTTCCACAGGGTAGGTATATCACCCTCGCCGGATTGATTCTCGATAGAACCCACAGCGTCCCTGAAACAGGAACTGTCATTAAGGTGCAGGAGATCTCTCTGGTGGTACATCGAAGTACGGCACAGGCAATTTCTGAAGTTCGTCTCCACTGGTAGCCCGCTGGAGAATCGGCTCCGGAGTGGTGAGTTAAAAACAGTAGAAGCTAAAGACACGTACCGGCCTGTCAGATAGCGCTCACCACTGACTTGCCAACTGGCTTCAAATATCGACTAATTGATTTTTGTCACCTATTTAGACACATTTTAAGTAGGGATTGATGTCCTTGATCATGTTGGCAAGGCTCTCTTTATACTAGACTGTGCCGGTCGTTAATTAATCGTATCGGGTATAGGAATGGAAGAGATAAAAGCGCTCTTTGATGCGCTTCCATTTGATATTGCTGACACTGAACTAATTCTTCGTATCGCGTTTCAGGTGGTACTGTTGGTTTCGTCGGCGGTGTTTTCAGGATCAGAGACGGCACTGTTTTCGTTAAGCCGTATCGATTTGCAAAAGATGAGGCATTCGCGACACTCCGATTCAGAGAGTGTTCACGCGATGCTGGATGAGCCGCGTCGTCTGATTATCTCAATCCTTTGTGGTAACGAGCTTGTCAATATCGCCTCGGCAGTGAATATGACGGCGATCCTGCTATTGGTCTTCGGAAACCAGGATGTGGGCTGGCTCAATATTCTCATCATGGTGCCTCTGCTGCTATTGATCGGAGAGGTAACCCCGAAGACCATCGCGGTCAGCTATCCCATCAAGTTCACTACTCGTATCTCTGCACGAATATTGCCGCGCTGGATGGTTTTCATCACGCCATTACGTGAGGTGGTGCGAGCAGTGGCCGACCGTATCACCACTATGGTGGTTGGGGATGCCGTTGACCGGGAAAACATTCTGCAGCCTGACGAGCTGAGAACACTCCTGGAAGAGGGTGAGGAGACCGGTATTATCGATGCGACGGAGAGAGTGCTGATCGATAACATGCTGGAGGCATCGGAGACGGATATTTCACGAATCATGATACCGGGACCTCGCATCAAGCTTCTTAATGCAGACCTTCCCGTCCCAAAATTGATCGAGAAATTTCGCAGTTATCGTCACCCACGTATACCTGTTTACCAGGGGCACTGGGACAATGTGATCGGTTTTATCCATTCCGAAGATATTCTGAAGCTCTTCAGGAGCGGGAGTGACCTTTCCATGGTCACGCTTGATATGATCTTGAGGCCGGCGCACTTTGTACCACCCACCAAAAAGGTGGATGAGATGTTCGACTATTTCACTTCGCACAATACTCGCGTTGCCATCATCCTGGGTGAGTATGGCGAGGTGTCGGGGATTGTCACCATTAAAGATGTGCTGACCTTCATCTTTGGTGAGATATCGGGAAAAATGGAGGGGCTGGAGTATTACAAGGAGGATGATGAGAACAGCTATGTGGTTCCCGGTGATATGCGTCTGGCGGATTTTCATAACCTGACCAACTTTGATATTGAGGATAAGTTGATGGCCACCATCGGTGGTGTCGCTTTCAGACTGTTTGACAGGCTGCCACACCCTGGCGATGAGGTAACTCACGAAGGTTACCGTTTTGTCGTTAAGCAACGCAGTGGTTTGAGAATCAGTCAACTTCTGGTTCAGAAGGAGAGCGCATCGACCAAGCAGCAGAGTGGTCAGGATTGTGAGGAAGTCACTGAAGATGACACTACTGTTCCAGACTCAGGGGGCGAGGATGTTGTCCCGCCCTCAGAGGGTGATGGTGTTGTCCCACCCTCAGAGGATGATGGTGTTGTCTCATCCTCAGATAGTAAAGCAGAAGAGCAGGAAACCCTGTCGGCATCGACTGACGATGCGGTTTCTGATGATAAACAAGAGAAGGGAGTGCAGTGATGGATTGGGTATTTCAACTCTTTCTGATTATCTTCTTTTTGCTGCTGAAGGCATTTTTCTCCGGTTCCGAGATCGCCATGGTGAATTCGGACAAACTCAAGTTGCGACATCAGGCAAAGATGGGTAACCGTGGTGCGGCAATGGTGCTCAAGCTGTTTCGTACCCCGGATGTGATTTTGGGTACCACTTTGGTGGGAACCAATCTGGCTACCGTTACCATATCCACCTTGGGCGCCCTGATATTTATTGACCTGTTTGGTTCGATTGGTGACCTGATATCGGTTGTTATACTCACCCCGATTTTACTGATTCTGGGGGAGGTTGTTCCAAAGAGCATCTTCCAGCAGAAAGCGGACACGATCGCGGGTCGGCTTATCTTTGCCCTGCGTTTTTTCTCCTATGTTTTCTATCCCGTGATCTTTATCTTCAGTGGGGTAGCGCGCTTTATCACTCGCATAGTCGGAGATGGCACCGTTCCACAAAATATGTTTATTACCCGTGAAGAGTTACGGGTGCTGCTGGATGTGTCGGAATCTACCGTCAATCCGTCAACAATTGACCGCAAGCGCATTCGCCGGATTATTCGCTTTGGCGATACAACGGTGGGTGAGGCGATGATTCCTCTGGCCGATGTAGTGGGTGTGAATGAAACGCGCCACATGAAGGAGGCGGTGCGCCTGGTATCGAAATACGGCTTCAATCGGTTGCCGGTCTATCGCGGAAATATTACCAATGTTAAGAGCATCATGACCCTGAGTTCATGGGATCTGATGGACCCCGCGATTGTGGACAAACCGACCAGTGAATTCACCCAAGAGGTGCTCTATCTCTCGCCAAAGCAGACAATCGATCGTGCGCTGCCCCAGCTGCAGGCGCGTGATGATCATATGGCGATTGTGGTGGATGAGTTCGGTTCTGCGGTGGGTATTCTCACCATGGAGGATGTTTTTGAGGAGGTCGTGGGTGAGATCGATGTGGGTTACGACTTCGACGAGTATAACCCCAAGCAGCGAAACTATATCGAACATGAGAGTGAGAATGAGCACCTCATGAGTGGAAGAATGCCTATCTCCGAGGTGAACGATATCCTCTATGTCCATTTTCCGTCAGAGGAGGCGCATACCATTGGTGGCTTGATCGTCAGTCGTCTTCGTCACATTCCTTCTGAAGGGGATAGTATTGAGGAGCAGGGCTATCGTCTAAGTGTCGTGGAGGCCGATGCCCGCTCCGTCATCAAGGTACGAGCGGAGCGTTTGTAATCAGCCTCTGTTCAGCAGCGTAAGGGATTTGGGCAAAACTGCTTAAAAACTTACAATCCATTTATGGCACATCGGAAAGGGTATTCATTCGCATGACCAAAACTACTACCTGCCCAGAGTGCGGGCATGAAGCCTGCCCCGGGTGCTCCTGTCCGAAGAGCGAACGAAAAACCTGCCCGGAGTGTGGCTCACAACACTGTCCGGGATGCAGTGGACCCAAGCGTGCAGAACACCGCTGTGGCACGTGTGGCCACGAGATTTTGGACCCCTGTGCCGATGGTGCAAGGGCAACGGCCTGTCCGGAGTGTGGTCATCAGGCCTGTCCCGGCTGCAGCGGGCCGAAAAAATAAGTTTGCCCTGGAGCGGTCTTGTAATAGATCGGTAGGTTGTTGCCGGTACAGAGCGGCCGGCCTGATGCCAGTACAGCTAATGGCTATCAACGTTTGTGGCTGTCAGCATCTGTTCTTGTGCACGCCGGCTCCGCTTTTTCAAGATGGCCCCGCCCATTGCGGCAAAGGCAACACCCAAGATAACGACCAGTGCGCTGGTCGCTGTCAATCCCCCCTTACCGATAGTGGTCAGTAGCGACAGACAACTGACCAGTCCGCCAGTTATAAGTGCGTTACGTATCAGGTTGGTTTGGGAAAAGAAGGCGGTGGCCATCCCTCCTATCATCATGCTGATGCAGAGTGAGAGCAGGGCAAGCAGGCGCCAGAGCATCTCCTTGTGTTCAGAGAGAAAGGCGAACTCATCCTTGGCGCCGCCGATAAACGCCGCTACCAAGATGAAGCCCAGTTGGCTGGTGAGTATTAAAATTATGGTTATGATGGTACCGCCGGTGATGGCTTTCCAGTTACTCATAAAATACCTATGAAAACGGCAGGATAACAGTAGTTAAAAGAGATAATAACGGTAATCACCAAGGGTAGGCTACAGCTATAAGGTTGTTTTCGGGAAATTGTGGCGCTCCCCTCACGCAGCGGCCGTTTGTGGTGCTTGTTACCACATACCGAGTATGCCGATCTCTTTTTTGTTCGGGAACCATCTATCTTTACCATGGAAAATCCGCTCTCATCGGTGGCGATTTAATCCCGCAAAAGAGCGGTAGCCTTCGAGGAAATAAGCGACTTGCCAGCGCGGTTTATAGACAGGCTGTGGGTTATTGAACTTACCGCATGCCCCTCGAGTTGGTAAAGGTTACCTGTGAGTTCGCTTTAGCCTGGTAACAGCAAATTCGCCCAAGTCCAAACGCTCTCTTTCCAATCTTGCAGAAGGAAACTATGCTTCGTGTACATGGTCTGCTTTTTTGCATAGGGCTGAAGTACAGATAATTCAAACTACCTTCTCCAAAAAAGGATTTAATGGTGTCTTTCTCCGGTTTTCTCACTCAGTCCCAACTGCGTTTGACCAAGACGCAGATGTGGGGGTTGCTGCTGCTCTGGACCGTGGTCGTGAGTGCTTCATTGGCCTGGAATATCCACAATGAGCGGCAGCAGACGCTGAGCCTGGCACAAAAAGAGGCCAGGGCCAATTTTGACAAAGACCAGGCGTTCCGCCTTTGGGCGACAAAGCATGGCGGTATCTATGTTCAGGCCAATGCGCGCACTCCCCCTAATCCCCATCTGTCACATATAAAGGAGCGGGATATCCTCACCCCATCAGGCAAAGAGCTGACCCTGATGAACCCGGCCTACATGTTGCGGCAGATGATGGAGGAGTTCGGTGAGCTCTACGGGGTCAAGGGGCGCATCATCAGCCTGAAGCCGTTGAATAAGAACAATGCACCGGATGCCTGGGAGAGCCGTGCGCTCAAGTCGTTTGAGAGCGGTGTTGAAGAGGCTTTCGAGATCACCGACATCAAAGGGTTGCCCCATCTGCGACTGATGCGGCCCATGGTTACCAAGAAGGGTTGTCTCAAGTGCCACGGTTTCCAGGGCTATCAAGTTGGCGACATCCGTGGTGGCGTCGGTGTATCAGTTCCGCTTCAGCCCTATTACTCAGAAGAGCAGCAAGCGGTTAGCACCTTTCTTCTTAGTCACGGCAGTTTCTGGCTGCTGGGTCTGCTCGGTATTGGTTACCTCAAACGCCAAAGCAACCGCTGGGAGGAGGAAGAGTACTCCATCCAAGAGGTGCTGCGGGATAGTGAAGAGCGTTTCCATACATTGGTGGAGAACGCGGTTGATGCATTTTTCCTCCTTGATACGGAGGGTAGGTTCGTGGATGTGAACACCTGGGCTTGTAAAAGCCTCGGCTACAGCCGTGAGGAGCTGCTTGCCCTTTCTGTCTCCGATATCGATACCTCTTTTCCCACGGACAAGCTCAAAGCGCTGCTGGACAACCTGCAGCCAGGGAAAGTAAAAACCATCGAGGGGACACACCTGCAAAAATTTGGTGGGGAGTTCCCGGTTGAGGTGCGGGTGGGCCTCATCACGGTAGGTGGTCAACGGCAAGTCATGGCCATGGCTCGAGATATCACCAAGAGAAAGCAGGAGGAGGAGCAGCGGAGGCGTGACAAGGAGCGGCTATCTGCTCAGTATCAGCTTGCTATATTCCCGGTCGAGAGTGAACAAAAATTAATCGAATACGCCATTGAGGAGATTGTGCGTCTAACCCATAGCGAGGGCGCCTACCTCCATTTTTTCCATCCGGAGAGTAGCGAGATCGAACTCTATACCTGGTCCAAGGATGTGCTTAAGATCTGTACCGCAGTTGAAGAGAAGCATTACCCACTGGAAATAGCCGGTATCTGGGCCGATTGCCTACGTCAGAAAAAGCCCGTTATCCACAACGACTATCCGGGTATGCAGGATATGAAGGGTCTGCCCGAAGGCCACTTCCCGGTCCAACGTCATATGAGCGTACCCATCATTGATGGCGACCGGATTGTGGGCATCGTCGGCGTAGGCAACAAGGAAGCACCCTATGACGAGCAGGATGCACAACTCCTCAGTCTCTACATGAACAGCATGTGGAGCATGGTCAAAGGGAAACGGGTCGAGACTGAGCTGGATGAGGTGCGCCACTACCTGCAGAACGTGATCGACTCCATGCCGTCGGCCCTGGTTGCGGTGGATGTCGACGGCAAGATCATTCACTTTAACACCGAGGCGGCCCGGTTAAGCGGTTTCAGTATGGAGGAGGCTTCGGGAAGACTGGTCGATCATGTGTTGCCGCAATTGTCTTTGCAGATGGAACGCATCAAGGAGACGCTACGAGCCCGCAAGCCACAGCGGCTGATGCGACAGCCCCAACAACTGGAAAATGAAACCCGTTTTTCTGATGTGGTGGTCTATCCGCTGGTCGCCAACAATGTTACCGGTGCGGTGATTCGAATCGATGACGTCACCGATCGGGTGCGCATGGAAGAGATGATGGTGCAGACCGAGAAGATGATGTCTGTGGGTGGCCTGGCAGCCGGCATGGCTCACGAGATCAACAACCCTCTCGGCGGTATCCTCCAGGGACTGCAGAACATCAAGCGCAGACTTTCACCGGAACTCCCCAGGAACAGAGAAGCGGCGGAACGTCTTGGCGTCGACCTCGAGAAGGTTCAGGACTATCTTGCGGAGCGGGAAGTTATACACTTTATCCAGGGTATGAGTGAAGCAGGACAGCGTGCCAGCGAGATCGTATCCAACATGCTCCAATTCAGCCGTCGGACAGACACACAACGGGAGTCCGAGGAGATCACAGCATTGATCGAGCGCACCCTGGAGCTTGCCACCGTCGATTATGACCTTAAGAAGAAGTATGACTTTCGAAATATAGAGATCAGTAGAGAGTATGCAGCAGATCTACCTCGGGTTCCCTGCATAGCCTCTGAAATGCAGCAGGTGCTGCTCAATCTGCTGCGCAATGCTGCACAGGCGCTGTATGATCAAAAAGAGAGGACAGAGCCCGCCCGTATCACCATACGGACGAAAGCAGAAGGCGCCATGGCCAGAATAGATGTGGTGGACAATGGCCCGGGTATGGACCAAGAGACAAGCAAACGGATCTTCGAGCCCTTCTTCACCACTCGTCCACCGGGACTGGGAACCGGACTGGGACTCTCAGTCTCCTACTTTATTATCAGTGAACAGCTGGGTGGTAAGATGAGTGTGGATTCGATACCGGGCAAGGGAACGAATATCAGCATTTTCCTGCCGCTGGATGTGAAATAGAACACCCTATGGAGCTCTGTGAGTAACCGAACTTTCTGCATGGCCCACTAGGGCATCTTGGGGCAGATCCGGTCAGGAATGCCCCGCCTTCCCTTGGAATTTACCGTGAAGTTTGCAGTTGCCGTATCTACATCAACCCACTCTTTTCCCTCACCGCAACCATTCAGACTTAAGGTTCGTGGCTGCAGAGTACCCTCTGCCAGACGTAGTTTGATATGGAAGTCTGGTCCTTGTTGACAGAGATACCGGGGCTGTGAGGGTTGCCTTATGTAGGACGCACCCGTGGTGGTCCTGGTGTACCAGGGTTCACCTGTTGGTGGTGCCATATCGGCAAGAATCAGCACCTCGAAGGGAAAGGTTAAACTCTTATCTGCCGATAAGGTGATGACTCCTCCCTCACCACCACAAGGCTCGATACGGATCTCCTGGCCATGGGTGTTTTTCAGTACAAGATTTTGAGCAGGGCTCGTGCGCAAGAGAATCTGCAAACTATCGGGCAGAGGATCGTTGGATGCACAGGCACCCAGTTGCAGAAGCAGACTGCCGGCGAGTGCGAGGCGCAACAGGGAAGCGATCACCGTCTCACCTCCTTCATAAGACCGCGCCACAGTGCCTTATTGAAGTTCTTCTGATCGTCGCGCTTGATGTTTCCCTTTTTGATCTCGGTTGTGAACGCTTCGATTTGATCAAGATCGAAAAAGTCGAATGGATCGCCATAGGCCTGGTCAGCTGCAGCCGGCGCATTAAGCGGGCTGCCTGTATCGACGATCTGTTTGACTGTACGCAGGGTCTCTTCGTGTTCGGCCAGGTCCTGATGCTCAACCTTACAGTTCAACTGCACACGATTATCCGCTGGAGTGTCCTTGTGCCAAACCGACCAGGAGGGTACGGTGCCGTCGCCACTCTTCTTCTTTTTGATGAAATCGATAGGGTTGCTGTGTGATATGTCGGGATTGTAATTATCAGGCAGTCTGCTCCAGGTCTGAGCCACGGGAGTTTTGCACTTCCAGGAGCGTATATTGAAATAGCGCTGGGCAAACTCATCCTCAAGGGGGTCGCTGAAGGTCTGCAGAATATCGCGGCCAGCCTCCACATGATCACGATTGATCCATGCTGGATAGCGGTCGAGGTTGTCGAGATCGTAGGGATCGAGCGGATCGCCATTATCCGGGTCGGTACTCGGATAGGCGGTAAGCCCCAGATCACCGTGGTATCTGTCATAGGTGCTCATATCGAGACACATGAAGGAGTAGGGGCCGGGCAGGGTGGATGAGATCTTTGCGATGGTCCTTGCGCCGTATAACTGGGAGAGCGGGGCCTGTCCGATGAAGTAACGCGGCTGCTGCACCATGGTGCCATAGAGGGGGGAACCGACGGTGATCAGGTGCTCGAACCATTCGTGGGGTGCAATGATACGGCGCATAAAGAAGCTGGCGACCAGACCGCCCTGGCTGTGACACATTAGTGTGGTGTCCGGCAGTGGGTTGCGGCCAAAACGTTTGAGCGCCATGCTCTTGAAGAGTGTCAGAAACTCTTCGAGAACGGCGGCACACTCCTCTATGGGTCGGCGCCAGTCGAAGCCGAAGACGGTGTAGTTGTAGTCACCGTTTCTTCCGTCAGTGAAAAACTTTTCGGTTCCATCGTAGGAGTCGATTAGGAAATGGAGTGCGCCGTTGGGCACAATGATATGCCCATCCTTATCACGTCCCTGACTGTCGATCTCCATCTTTCGTGCATCACCAAAAAGGATGCCTGTATCCATCCAGACCGGATCATAATCATCGAACGACATCGGCTCACCCTGAAACTTTTCGGGAGAGCGCTCAAGATGGGAGCCCATGCCACCGGGCAGCAGAATGACCGTTTTACGATATGGGTCAAAGTTGGCGAGTAGTTTTTTTATTGTCCCCAAGGAAGCTCTGCGGACCGCATTGGCTCGTCCGATTTCGTAATCCATTAACCTGCTCCCTCATGTATTTATAGAATCCTCGAAAAAGTCTAGCCAGATTGACTGAAAATATCCAGAGAGAAAGGAATAGCTCGGGGGCAAGGCAAGTCTAGCGTTTAGTGCTGAATGCCCTATCAGCCTCGCTGAAAAACAGTGTCATCCAGGCACATGCCGGGATCCAGTGCGGTGCTGGTTTCCTGGGGCAATAGAGTGGTATTTGCGCTTATTTGTCTATTTCAAAAGAGGCATTTTCAACAATAACCGCATATTTATAACCGTAGCCAAAGTCCTTGTCCGTGGTCAGGGTGCCATGGGCAAGCACAATATCTCCGACAGTGGTGGTGGTACTTTTAGTGAGGAAGATGATGTCGTTGGTGCCGGGCTCACCTGTACCATCCTGAATATGAATCCAGTTTTTATTCATGATGTTGTTGGATACTTTGACGACCTGCCCCCGCACTTTTATGGCCTTGCCCATCAGCTCAGCCTTGCGGTCGAACAGTTCGGCTACGGTGTAGCCGTCATCGGCTTTGCTGAACTTGGCTATGGGAGTAGCGGTTTTAGACGGACTGGTTTTGGTGTGTGGGGTGGCCGGTCCAGTGCTCGAAACGCTGTTGCCCTGGCTTATGCCACCGACGAACATCAGGCTTTTGAATGTGCGGTTGAGGCTCTTGCTGGTGAAATTTGGCATGTTCATCTGTTCGCTAAAGCTGACAACATCTCCAACTTTTACCGATGCACTGGGTCCCGCAATCCAGAAATCTTTATCGTTTTCCATGATTTTGGCGTAGGTGTAACCGCCAGAGGTCATGGTCTCCAAGATGGTGCCTGTGTGATTGGCGGCCAATGTCAGTGGTGAGGCAATTAAGAAGGTGAGAGTGAGCAGAAGTTTCAGATTCATGGGTCGGTCCGAATGGCAGTGATAATAGGGCATTGTAGCCTTAACACCGAGGGCAGGTCCGCTATTATTCCAATACCCGACCTAAATTTACTCCGACCCCACTGATCCCAAATATCCCACGCTCTACCGCTTCATCATAACTCAAGAGCATCGTGGGGAGATGAGAGTAGAGTCGTCACCTGGAGAGGGAACACGGTTCATAATCAAACTGCCTTTTCAGAGCCCAACCTGACAATCTGATTCACCCAAAACTCACGCACCCTACCGCAGGTGTTGCAACCACAGATTTAATCCGCAAACCAAAGCAGACCTTGCAAGCTTAAGCTTAGGAGCAATTCGCAATCAGCGGATAGCAGACGTTGATTTTGTGCGGCGCAATAGACCGGGAATAGCCATTGGCGGAAGTTTGCGCAGTGTAGTTTGCTCTCCCGTCCCAGTTAAACAATTAAGCCCATCTGTAAATCCCGAAACGGGTATTGCCATCTTTTTGCAGTTTGAACTTTGGGATGATTAGCACCGGATCCCATTCGTTATCCTATACTTAAGACTGGAAAGTGGCAGCCAAACAGAGGGAATGAAAATGGGAAAAAAAAATCATATTTTGCATGCTTACCTTGCTACTGCTCAGTGGCTTCGCGATGGCGGGGGATAATGCACCCTTCAAGATCAATATTACCCTGACAGCCCCTCTCGGCACCTCTGAACGACAAGGCTTCCTGGATTTGGTAGTGACGGAGATGCTGCACCGGGTAGGACGTGTACCCGACTTCGAATTTGCTCATGAGGAGAGGGGGCTCCGTGCACTGGATCAAGGACTGGATGATGGCAATCTGCCCCGAGTGGCAGGTCTGGAAAAAATCTACCCCAATATCCGCCAGGTACCCGGCAAGGTGATGGACTTCAATTTCCAGGTTTTCTCCAAGAACCCTGACATCGTCATCGACGGCTGGGAGAGCTTGCGGGATTATGATGTGGCCTTTGTGACAGGATGGAAAATTCTGGAGCAAAACATAAAGGCACGCACCGTCACCAAGGTTAGTACATCTGAACAGCTGTTCTGGCTGCTTGATCAGGATCGAACCCAATTGGTGATCTACGAAAAGTGGCAGGGTCTGGAACTGATCCGAAAGCTTGGCTTGAGAGGTATTCAGGCACTGGAGCCTCCACTCATCACCAAGGAGGTCTTCCTGTACGTATACAAGCGCCATGAGAAACTGATCCCGGAGTTGGCCCATGCGCTCGAACAGATGAAGAGAGATGGCAGCTATCAGCGCATCGAGAACAAGACGCTTGGACCATTGCTGAATCCCTAGGAAACGAATAGCTCAATGGCAGTTCATCTCATTAAGAGTCGTGTCGCCCGCAGATTGGTTCTGAGTGTTCTGCTGGTCAGCTTTCTCGTCACTTTGGCGACTACGGCATTCCAGCTTCGCAATGACTATGTCGCTTCGATTGAACAGATTGAGAGCGATTTTCAATTTATCGGTTCCAACGCGCTGGATAGCCTGGTGGAGAGTGCCTGGGTCAACGACGGTATTCAGGTACAGCTTCAGCTCGAGGGCTTGGCCAACCTGCCCGAGATGGAGCACTTGGTGATTTTAGTTGATGGCCAGGTTGCCTGGGAGGCCGGAGTACAAACCTCAGATGAAGTTCTGAGCGTCTCTTTTCCCTTGTTGCGCAGCTATCGAAACCAGCAAATTACTCTGGGCGAGTTGAAGGTGACAGCCGGTCTGGAAAAACTCTATGAACGTCTATGGAAAAATGCCGGAAAGATTCTACTGACCAACACCATCGAGATTTTTTTGGTAGCAGGCTTGCTGCTTTTTCTGTTCCATCTCCGGGTCAGTCAGCCACTGAATCGCATCAGTGCCTATCTGGGCGATCTGGATCTGGACAGAGAGGATATGCCTCCACTTGAGACGATAGCATCCTCTGCACCGGACAGGAAGGATGAATTTGATCAGGTTGGTGATGTCATCAATGCCATGACAGAGAAGCTATCAGCAGCGCACAGGGAATTGGAGGGGAAGGTTCAGGAGCGCACCAAGAGGCTTCGCGAGAGTGAGTCCTTTCTAAATGACACAGGGCGGGTAGCCAAAGTCGGTGGCTGGGAACTCGATGTGAAGACCAAGGAAGTACACTGGACCAGAGAGACATATCGCATTCATGAATTACCAGAAGGCTACGAGCCACACCTTGAAGAGGCGATCAACTTTTACCCTCCCGGTGAGCGTGAAGGATTGACCTCAGCGCTTCAACAGGCGGCAGATAAGGGCATCCCCTTTGATACGGAACTCCGATTTATTACGGCCAAGAATCGGCACCTGTGGACACGGGTCATTTGTGAACCGGAAAGGGTAAATGGCAAAGCGGTCAAACTAAGAGGGACATTTCAGGACATTACCGAACGTAAGAAGATGGAAGAGCGGGCGACACGGTTTGGGCGCATCGTCGAACGCTCATTAAACGAGGTCTTCATTTTTGACACAAAAGAATTGAATTTCATCCAGGTTAACCAAGGTGCGCGCACCAACCTGGGTTATGAGATGGAAGAACTCCGAAATATGACTCCACTTGATATCAAGCCGGAGTTCAGCTCAGAGCGCTTCGAAAAGGAGATCCAACCCCTACGCAGTGGTGAGAGAGAGGTCATCGTTTTTGAAACCGTACACAAGCGCAAGAATGGCACCACCTACGATGTAGAGGTTCACCTGCAATTGATGCGTGATGAGACACCGCCAGTTTTCGTTGCGATCATCCAGGACATCACCGAGCGCAAGCACATGCACAACCTGATAATGCAGACGGAGAAAATGATGACGGTAGGCGGTCTAGCCGCAGGTATGGCACATGAACTGAATAATCCGCTTGGCGGCATGCTGCAAGGGATACAGAACATTCAACGACGGCTATCGCCGGATCTAGAAAAAAACAGGGTGGTTGCGCAGGAGTTGGGGCTTGACCTGGAGAAGATTTGTTTATACCTCGATCAGCGTGAAATAGAAAAGTTTATGCAAGGGATTCGTGAGTCAGGAGAGCGAGCAGCCGAGATCGTTCAAAATATGCTGCAATTTGCTCGGAAGGCCGAGTCAGGCTTACGGCCTGAACGACTTGATCTCCTGGTTGATAGAGCCTTGGAGCTGGCCGCCGTGGACTACGATCTCAAGAAAAAGTACGACTTTCGTGAGATTGAGATAATCAGGCAATATGACACGACTTTGGCACCTGTAAGGTGTATTGCTTCCGAGATACAACAAGTGCTGCTGAATCTTTTACGCAATGCGGCGCAGGCGCTATACAAGGGGGAGGGAAAAACCGAACATCCGCGCATCACGGTCAGGACATACAGCCAGAAAGGCATGGCCTGTATCAAGGTTGAGGATAACGGACCAGGCATGGACGAGGAAACCCGGAATCACGTATTTGATCCCTTCTTTACAACACGCCCGGTTGGTGAAGGAACGGGGCTTGGTTTGTCCGTCTCTTACTTCATCGTTACCCAGGAGCATAACGGCAGGATGAGTGTCGATTCGCAACCCGGCTTGGGGGCGGCGTTTATGGTTTGCCTGCCGATGACATCTTAAAACCGTCATCTATCCCCGATTGTTTTTCAAATTCACGGGCCTTAACTAACGCAATAAAGGTGCTCCCGGCACAAGCCAGGAGCACCACATAACATTGATATGTTACGAAGTTACTCCGTTGATGTGACTTCCGTTGACCCCTCAGGGGTAGTGTCAGTCAATACATCAAACGCAGAAGATAAGACACCAAGCAAGTCATTGACTGCTGCAGTAACTGCATCGTCCGGTTCGCCCTTATTGGCTGCTGCCGCCAATGAATCTGCTGCAGCCTTATCTGCTGCTAACGCGGCTGCTGCTGCCTCATCTGCTGCTATTGCGGCAGCGGCGGCCTCATTGGCTGCTAACGCAGCAGCGACTGCCTCTTCCGCATCTGTTTCTGCTGCGACGGCGGCTAATGCCTCTGCGTCTGTTGCTGCGGCGGCGGCAGCTAGTGCATCTGCGTCTGTTTCTGCTGCAACAGCGGCTAACGCATCTGCATCTGTTTCTGCTGCGATAGCGGCTAACGTATCTGCATCTACTGCACCTGCGGCTATTGCGGCAGCGGCAGCTTCATCTGCTGCTAATGCGGCGGCAGCGGCCTCATCTGCTGCTAATGCGGCTGCTGCTGCCTCATCTGCTGCTAACGCGGCAGCGGCCATTTCATCTGCTGCTAACGCTGCGGCAGCGGCTTCATCTGCTGCTAACGCGGCTGCTGCTGCCTCATCTGCATCTGTTTCTGCTGCGATAGCGGCTAATGCCTCTGCGTCTGTTTGTGCTGCGATGGCTGCCGCCTGCTCATAAGCCGCTATCATACCTACAGCAGAATGGGGCGCCGCATTTGCCCTTGCCGTAGGTGATGCATGAGCCGCGTTGAGCCTTCCAAGAGAGCTGGCAATTGCACCATTACTGGTTCCATCATGCCCATTGGCACTGCTGTTACCACCGCTGTTACCACCGCCACCGCCATTACCACCGCCGTTACCCCCGCCGTTACCCCCGCCGTTACCACCACCGTTACCACCACCGTTACCACCACCGTTACCACCACCGCCGCCATCGCCGCCGCCATCGCCGCCGCCATCGCCGCCGCCACCGCCACCGCCACCGCCACCGCCGCCGCCGCCGCCACCGCCACCGCCACCACCGCCACCGCCACCACCGCCGCCACCGCCACCACCTTTGGCGAAGGCAGAAGAGAAATCAATACTTCCATCAACGGGATTGAACGATACAGGTGCCAGAATCAATGCTGCGCTTAACAGACTGGTTACAGCAAATTTAATGGGGGTTTTATAGGTAAGTTGATTCATCAATAACTCCAGAAATTTTGACAGGGACTGCTCTATCTAATTGTGGAGATATATGTAGCAAGAGTTAGCAGTAAAAACTGTGATGAAGAACCGCTTGCTCCATTCGGTTGCTACTAATCATACATAGGTCACAGTTTGAATTTTTTGGTTAGTTTTTTATTTCCTCTGTCTGGCTATTTAGAAGGAATTTATAATCAAAGGGGACAGACTCGATTGATATCTGTCTGAGCGGGTGCTAATCTCATCCTCATCACTATTTGAGGAACACCAATGGCACGTTTACCCCGCTTTGTCATTCCCGGTCAGCCGCAGCACGTGATTGTTCGCGGCAATAATCGAGAGCCGATCTTCTATGCTGACGAAGATTACCAGTATTATCTGGAAAAACTGAAACAGGCTTGTGATAAGCACCAATGCGATGTACATGCCTATGTGCTGATGACCAACCATGTGCATCTTTTGATGACACCCCGTCATGAACAGGGCATCAGTAAGGCCCTGCAGATGCTTGGGCGCTATTATGTTCAATATTTCAACTACACATATAGCCGCAGTGGAACGCTTTGGGAAGGGCGTTACAAGGCCAGTCTGATCGATTCGGAGAACTATCTGCTGACCTGCTACCGCTATATTGAACTCAATCCAGTCAGGGCGGAAGGAATGGTGGATCACCCATCCAAATACCCGTGGAGCAGCTATCGCTGTAATGCCTTGGGAGAGCGCAACCCGCTTGTTGTGCCACACCAGGAATATATACAGATCGACTCGACTGACGCTGGCCGCCAGGCCGCCTACAGGGCTTTGTTTAGGTCGCGGATAACGAACAAGACCCTGGAGGAAATCCGGGAGTCAACGAATAAGGCATGGGTGCTGGGAAGTGGTTATTTTAAAGAGAAAATAGAGAAGCAGTTAAAACGTCAGGCTTCCCCTAAACCACGGGGTGGAGATAGGAAGTCCAAGGCATATCAGGATCGAGTAAAGATCGATCGAGTCTGACCCTATGATATCGTCAAATCTTTTGTCTGTATTTTGCCGCCCCGTATTGCTATTGCCGCTAAGTAACTCGATTATGGTGAACAAGGTTATCTAGCTGCTCATTGACCCAAGCATTCAAACTGACCCCGGCATTTTTTGCGGCGATGAAAAGATCTCGGTGGAGATCAGGACTCGTGCGCAGCATGAACTTGCCTGAGAAGGGTTTCTCTGGGGATTCTCCACGCTCAGCACAGAAAGCCATGTAGTCGTCAACAGACGCCACGAGTGCTTGGTGGAGTTCTTCAACCGAAGAACCCTGAAATGTGATTACATCACGCGTATTGATGATATCGCCATGAAAAATGTCGGCTTCATCATCGAATTCCACATGACCAAGGTAGCCTTTATATTCCAGCATCCTTACAGCCCTTTTAGTTTGTAGGCGAGGGAGTAACCCCTGCCTGTATTAAAAACCGCCGCATCGATTTTAGAGCCCCTTTATCGGTCTCCTTTTCAGGGTGAGGGCGATGGAAAACTGCACGGATTCCGTTGAGTGCGATGCGTACCCGAGAGCCTGCGCCCTCGGTGATATCAGCACCTGCTGCTTCCAGCAGTGATTCGATATCCACCCAAACAACATTAGAGCGGACTGGATTTTCGAAAATTGCTGAGAGTGTCTTGTGCTGTTTTCTATTCATTAAGTGATATCACTCCTTGATACCACTTAATTATTGATCATAACGTCGCAGTCGTCAATATTGATAGGTAGTGTAATAGGAGGTAGGCAGTGAAACAGTAGGGTGCCTGCCACTGTTTTCTGATCATTTAGTGGAAAGCAGTGATCTGAACCTTGATGTCATGTTTCGAGCAACGTACCAGGGGGTTGGATATTTGGTGGGGAATTATTTTCTTGATCAAGGTGTTGTTATGGTATTACGCTATACATGCAGTGGTCATATCAGAGAGTCGTAGCAAGCTATAGGTCTAGATTATATTTTTACAGGAAGCGGTGAACCATGGATGTAGCATCAGTTGTATTTTCTGCATTTATACAGGCTCTCGTAAGTCCATTTCAGGCAGAGGTGAGCGGTATCATTGGTACTGAAATAGAAGCAAAAGTAGTTGAATACAGAGGTACAGCTATCGATTTTCAGTATCAGCTTTGGCAGATTAAACCTCCCTCTGTATGTGCTGACAAAAGAAACAATATTCAGGATTTCTCAGATTGCACAATAGCAGCGAAAGAGCTTTTTAGAGAAACATGCTCGTATCTTGCTAACAACAAAAAGTCACATTGGCAGTATAAAAAACTCAAAAATATGTACTGCAGAGCAGCCTCTTCATACTCACCTACCTACGCCAGTATTTCCCGGTCTAGCCAAAAAGATATGATCATTAGTGATGCGAAGCAGAAGTGCTCACTGCTTACGCTACAAGCTGGAGAAACAGGGAATGTTAAGGATGAAGTGGCAAGAAAAGATGCCTGTCAGAAATACAAGCAAATGAAGGGTGCCTTTTGATAAAGGCTCCTAGTGTGCCATGCCTGCAAAAATGGAATCCAAAGGATTGATGGCTATACTGATAAAATCAATCGAGTCTGACCCCATCGATATGAATGCACAACCTGATAATGCAGACGGAGAAAATGATGACGGTAGGCGGTCTAGCCGCAGGTATGGCACATGAACTGAATAATCCGCTTGGCGGCATGCTGCAAGGGATACAGAACATTCAACGACGGCTATCGCCGGATCTAGAAAAAAACAGGGTGGTTGCGCAGGAGTTGGGGCTTGACCTGGAGAAGATTTGTTTATACCTCGATCAGCGTGAAATAGAAAAGTTTATGCAAGGGATTCGTGAGTCAGGAGAGCGAGCAGCCGAGATCGTTCAAAATATGCTGCAATTTGCTCGGAAGGCCGAGTCAGGCTTACGGCCTGAACGACTTGATCTCCTGGTTGATAGAGCCTTGGAGCTGGCCGCCGTGGACTACGATCTCAAGAAAAAGTACGACTTTCGTGAGATTGAGATAATCAGGCAATATGACACGACTTTGGCACCTGTAAGGTGTATTGCTTCCGAGATACAACAAGTGCTGCTGAATCTTTTACGCAATGCGGCGCAGGCGCTATACAAGGGGGAGGGAAAAACCGAACATCCGCGCATCACGGTCAGGACATACAGCCAGAAAGGCATGGCCTGTATCAAGGTTGAGGATAACGGACCAGGCATGGACGAGGAAACCCGGAATCACGTATTTGATCCCTTCTTTACAACACGCCCGGTTGGTGAAGGAACGGGGCTTGGTTTGTCCGTCTCTTACTTCATCGTTACCCAGGAGCATAACGGCAGGATGAGTGTCGATTCGCAACCCGGCTTGGGGGCGGCGTTTATGGTTTGCCTGCCGATGACATCTTAAAACCGTCATCTATCCCCGATTGTTTTTCAAATTCACGGGCCTTAACTAACGCAATAAAGGTGCTCCCGGCACAAGCCAGGAGCACCACATAACATTGATATGTTACGAAGTTACTCCGTTGATGTGACTTCCGTTGACCCCTCAGGGGTAGTGTCAGTCAATACATCAAACGCAGAAGATAAGACACCAAGCAAGTCATTGACTGCTGCAGTAACTGCATCGTCCGGTTCGCCCTTATTGGCTGCTGCCGCCAATGAATCTGCTGCAGCCTTATCTGCTGCTAACGCGGCTGCTGCTGCCTCATCTGCATCTGTTTCTGCTGCGATAGCGGCTAATGCCTCTGCGTCTGTTTGTGCTGCGATGGCTGCCGCCTGCTCATAAGCCGCTATCATACCTACAGCAGAATGGGGCGCCGCATTTGCCCTTGCCGTAGGTGATGCATGAGCTGCGTTGAGTCTTCCAAGAGAGCTGGCAATTGCACCTTGACTGGTTCCATCATGCCCATTGGCACCGCTGTTACCACCGCTGTTACCACCGCTGTTACCACCGCTGTTACCACCGCCGTTACCCCCGCCGTTACCCCCGCCACCGCCGCCACCGCCACCGCCGCCCCCGCCGCCACCGCCGCCACCGCCGCCACCGCCGCCACCACCTTTGGCGAAGGCAGAAGAGAAATCAATACTTCCATCAACGGGATTGAACGATACAGGTGCCAGAATCAATGCTGCGCTTAGCAGGCTGGTTACAGCAAATTTAATGGGGGTTTTATAGGTAAGTTGATTCATCAATAACTCCAATAATTTTGACAGGGACTGCTCTATCTAATTGTGGAGATATATGTAGCAAGAGTTAGCAGTAAAAACTGTGATGAAGAACCGCTTGCTCCATTCGGTTGCTACTAATCATACATAGGTCACAGTTTGAATTTTTTGGTTAGTTTTTTATTTCCTCTGTCTGGCTATTTAGAAGGAATTTAGCGTGTGAATTGCCTCCAATATTGAGATATGTGGCTTGTGAAATACCATCAGTACAAAGTTGTGACCACGGCTTCTTGCGGGCCTTCATATAGCGCAAAGAGAATAAAAAAAGCACTTACGGATAAACGTAAGTGCTTTTTAGTTTGGTGGGCCTACTAGGACTCGAACCTAGGACCAATGGATTATGAGTCCACTGCTCTAACCAACTGAGCTATAGGCCCGGAAACTGCGGGTGGCTACTGTGAGGAGTCACCATCCAGGAAGCTACGCATTTTCTCCGAACGGGAGGGATGACGCAACTTTCTTAGGGCCTTGGCTTCGATCTGGCGGATACGTTCACGGGTGACGTCGAACTGTTTACCCACCTCTTCGAGGGTGTGGTCGGTGTTCATGTCGATACCGAAACGCATACGCAGTACTTTTGCTTCACGGGAGGTGAGGCCCGAGAGCATCTGCTGTGTCGCTTCGCCTAACCCTTCGGCGGTGGCCGATTCGATGGGGGAGACGACGCCGGCATCTTCGATAAAGTCGCCCAGGTGTGAATCTTCGTCATCACCGATGGGGGTCTCCATGGAGATCGGCTCTTTAGCGATCTTCAGTACCTTGCGAACCTTGTCTTCCGGCATGTCCATGCGCTCAGCCAACTCTTCCGGTGTCGCCTCGCGGCCCATCTCCTGAACCATCTGGCGGGATATGCGGTTGAGCTTGTTGATGGTCTCTATCATGTGTACCGGAATACGGATGGTACGTGCCTGATCGGCGATGGAGCGGGTGATCGCCTGGCGAATCCACCATG
Source organism: Candidatus Sedimenticola sp. (ex Thyasira tokunagai) (assembly GCA_037318855.1). Taxonomy (GTDB): domain Bacteria; phylum Pseudomonadota; class Gammaproteobacteria; order Chromatiales; family Chromatiaceae; genus Vondammii. The sequence continues at coordinate 668,127 of CP134874.1, forward strand.
TAGCGTAAGTGGAGAATTTGTAGCCACGACGGTACTCGAATTTGTCTACCGCTTTCATCAGGCCGATGTTGCCTTCCTGGATCAGGTCGAGGAACTGCAGGCCACGATTGGTGTATTTTTTGGCGATGGAGATTACCAGTCGAAGGTTGGCTTCGACCATCTCTTTCTTTGCCCGGCGCGCCTTGGCTTCGCCGATGGACATCTTGCGGTTGATCTCTTTGATGTCACTGATGTGAAGCTGGGTTTTGGACTCCAGTTCAATCAGTCGCTTCTGGCAGCGGACTACGTCGGCGGAGACCTCGCTCAGTGCATCTGAGTAGCCTTTGCCTGCCTTGATCTGTCTGTCGATCCAACCAAGGTCGGTTTCGCTGTCGGGGAAGGAGGTGATGAACTCCTTGCGCGGCATGCGGGCCTGGGTGATGCAGAAGTCCATGATGCTCCGCTCCTGGGCGCGGATGAAAGCAATCGAGGCGCGCAGGTTGCCATTGATGGCAATGACCAAAGCGGGAATGTAACGGAACTCCATAAATGCCTGGGTCAGTTTCTCCTGGGCCTTATGGGTCTTGCTGTCTTCGCGGCCGTACTTCTCAAGGGCCTTGATCATTGCTTTGTAATGTTTGCCGATGTCGGCTGCTTTTTCTGCGGCCTCGATAGGATCGGGACCGGTATCTATCTCTTCCTCTTCCTCTTCGTCATCGGCTTTATTTGCGGCTGGCGGGGGAGGGACGGGAATATCAACCTCGGGATGGGCGAAGCCGGCGATAACATCAGAAAGCCGGATCTCTTCGCTCTTAAACAGAGCAAACTTCTCGAGGATATGGACGATGGTGTCGGGGAAGGTGGCAAGGGCGGTTAATACCTGGGCCTGTCCCTCTTCGATGCGCTTGGCGATTTTAAGTTCGCCGGCGCGGGTGAGCAGTTCTACGGTGCCCATCTCGCGCATATACATACGGACCGGGTCTGTGGTGCGGCCAAACTCACTGTCGACGGTGGCGAGCGCTGCAGCAGCGGCTTCGGCGGCATCATCGTCAGTGGTGACTGCGGCATCGGTCATTACCTGATCATCGGCATCCGGTGCAGCCTCGTGCACCTGGATACCCATATCGTTGATCATGCGAATGATGTCTTCGATCTGTTCCGGTTCAACGATGCTGTCGGGGAGGTGGTCATTGACTTCCGCGTAGGTAAGGTAGCCTTGCTCCTTACCTTTTGCGATCAGTTGCTTGAGTTGGGATTGCTGCTGTTCCTGATCCATGTCTTGTCTTTAGATTATGTAAGCGGAGCCGCACAAGGGTGAACGCGCAAGTATAACATAATTTGGCGAATTAACGCCATCGTCATGCTAGTTTTCAGACTGCTTCACACTTTTAGTGGAAAGAAGTTGTGTCAACTGCTGTCGCTCACTCTCTGAGGCCTCTCCTGCACTTACTTTTGCAAGCAACCTCATGGTCTCCTGTTCGCGCTGCTGCTCGTTTAAACGTTGCAGGGCGCCTCTGAATTCGTCTTCCAGTCCTTCATCGGGGAGTGGAAGCTCCTCGGCTAAGCGCCATAGCTTTTCCAGGTGTGGGAATTCTGGCTTTCCGCGCCAACGCTCGATAATTTGGTATGGCTTAAGATTAGGCTGGTTTCTCAGTAAATCAAGGAGCTGACACAATAAATCCATCCCTGGTGCCTCTGATTGCAGGCAGGCCAACGGAAGTTGCTCAAGGGTGGCCAGTTCCGGGCGTCTCAGCAGCAGAGCGATAGTCAGACGTGCCGGTGTCACCGTCTGTCGAGCACCTTTCTGTCGGCGCTTGACCGGGCGCTGCGGCAGCTGACCGGTTGAGGGGTTGTCTGTAAGCCTGTCGGCATCTACACCCACCAGCTCTCCGAGACGGTTGCGCATCATCTCACCGAGCAGCCCGCGAGGCAGTTTTGCCAGCAGTGGTTTGGCCAGTTCCGCCAAGCGTGCCCTGCCGGCCAGTGAGTCCATGTCGACCTGCTCCATCAATTTATTGAAGAGGAAGTCTGAAAGAGGGCTGGCCTCGGATATCCTTCGCTGAAAACGTTCCACCCCCTCACGACGAATCAGGCTGTCTGGGTCTTCGCCGTCGGGTAGGAAGAGAAAACGTGCCTCGCGTCCATCACGCATGTGGGGCAGTGCGGTCTCCAGTGCCTTCCAACCGGCATCACGACCGGCGCGATCACCATCAAAGCAGAAGATCACCTCTGAGGTGGTTCGGTAGAGGCGGTCCAGGTGGTCCGGGGTGGTGGCGGTGCCGAGTGTGGCGACAGTGAAGCGGATACCGAACTGGGCCAGGGCGACAACATCCATATACCCTTCTACTACCATCAGTCGCTCTATTTTGCGCAGTGCCTTGCGTGCTTCGTAGAGGCCATAGAGCTCCCTGCCTTTATGAAATACCGGGGTTTCAGGCGAATTGAGATACTTGGGTTTTCCGTCGCCGAGAATACGGCCGCCAAAGGCGATGGTCTGTCCGCGGTGGTTACGGATGGGGAACATGATGCGCTCACGAAAACGATCATATTGCTTGCCGTTCTCAGACTGTGAGAGCATGCCGGTAGTCTCCAGTCGCTTTAGGTTTTCGCTGCCAAGCTGGTCCAGCAGGTTGCTCCAGCCGGGTGGAGCAAAGCCGATACCGAACTCGGCGGCAATCTTCCCGCTGAGCCCGCGCTGCTTGAGGTAGTCCACTGCTGCGCCCGCCTGGGCGTGATGGCGCAGTTGCTGTTGATAGAAGAGGGCTGACTGCTCCAGTGTTTCGTAAAGGGGGCGAAAGTCGGGGCCGCTGCTCTGGCTGCCGGCCTCTCTGGGAACATCCACACCTTCCCGTGCCGCCAGCTCTTCAACGGCATCGACGAATCCGAGGTTGTCGTACTCCATGAGAAAACCGACGGCGTTGCCGTGGGCGCCGCAGCCAAAGCAGTAGTAGAACTGTTTCTCTCGGCTGACACTGAAGGAGGGGGTCTTTTCGTCGTGAAAAGGGCAGCAGGCCTGGTAATCCTTACCTGCCTTTTTCAAAGGGACGCGGCCGTTGATAAGGTCGACGATATCGACCCGGTTCAGCAGTTCATCAATGAAGTGGTGAGGGATTTTTCCGGCCATAGTGCCGTAGAGTTTAACCGCTCGGTGGTGTGGTGTAACGAACTACCTGCAGGGTGCTTGTGGCATCGGTGGACGCGCATAAACAGAAAAAGCCCCGGAAGCCTGAGCCAACGGAGCTTTCAGCAAGTGTTTGTCGATCAGCTGCTAAGTTGCTGCTTGATCTGTGCGCTGACGGCGCCCATGTCGGCACGTCCCTGCATCTTCGGTTTCAGCTGTCCCATCACTTTACCCATGTCACGCATGGATTCGGCACCGGTCGAGCTGATCACTTCGCTGATCATGGAGGTGATATCCTCCTCGCTCAGCGCCTCGGGCATGTAAGCTTTCAAGACCTCGATCTCGTAAGCCTCCTGCTCGGCCAAATCATCACGCCCCGCCTGCTCAAACTGGCTGATGGAGTCGCGGCGCTGTTTTACCATCTTGTCGAGAACCACCAGGATCTGCTGGTCGTCGAGTTCGATCCGTTCGTCCACCTCACGCTGTTTGATGGCGGCCATCAACAGGCGAACAACGCCAAGGCGGCGTTTTTCGCCTCCTTTCATAGCGGCCTTCATGTCACTTTGTATAGTGGCTTTCAGCATTGGTTTTCTCGTCCGGCCCGGTGGGGTGGGAGGTGTATCAGTACTGGCGTTCCCAGCGACGGCTCTCGCGGGAGACTTTCTTTGCGTGACGCTTGACGGCCGCAGCGGCTTTGCGTTTGCGCTCGGTGGTCGGCTTTTCATAAAACTCGCGACGACGCACTTCGGCAAGGATGCCGGCCTTCTCACAACCGCGTTTGAAGCGACGCAGAGCAACTTCGAAGGGCTCGTTTTCTTTTACACGTACGTTAGGCATTTGATGTCCCAAAAAATCGTTTAAATCAGGTTACTTGGAGCGTAAGAGCGCGAATTCTACTCTCGGCCTTGGCATTTTGCAAAAACTATTTCCCCTTCGCTCTCAACACCATCGTTTATACAGGGTGTTATTACTTAACTTTGCGGAGTTTAAATAATGCAAAATGGCTATCTGAAAACTGGGCGTAGGAGCGACTTCAGTCGCGAAGAACATGTCCCGGAGCCTGATCGTGACTGAAGTCGCTACGGATGCATTTTTCTCTTCCGGGTTGTTGTGCATAAGTTTATGCGTACCCAATTATCTACCCGGTTGATCCAGGAAAAAGCAAAGGAACTCCGAAACTTGAGTTATTATAGGCGTTTGATATTAACATGTGGCTGAGCAGCAGGATTTTGGCGGGGTTATGCGTGTACTGGGGATAGAGACTTCATGCGATGAGACCGGTGTGGCGGTGTTTGAGAGTGAGCGCGGATTGCTCGGGCACCTGGTCCATAGTCAGACCGATGTCCATGCAGAGTATGGTGGGGTGGTGCCTGAGCTCGCCTCCAGAGATCATGTGCGTAAAACACTGCCACTGATCCATGGTGTGCTGGAGCAGGCCGGTCTGAAGAAGAGTGATATTGATGGTGTTGCTTACACCTGTGGTCCCGGCTTGGTCGGGGCGCTGCTGGTGGGGGCGGCGATTGGCCGAAGTATGGCCTGGGCCTGGGGTGTGCCGGCGCTTGGGGTACATCATATGGAAGGGCATCTGCTGGCGCCGATGCTGGAGGAGAATGGGCCGGATTTTCCGTTTGTGGCGCTGCTGGTCTCCGGTGGTCATACCCAACTGGTGGAGGTGAAGGGGGTGGGCCAATACCGGCTGCTGGGTGAGTCTCTCGATGATGCCGCTGGTGAAGCTTTCGATAAGACGGCAAAACTGCTTGGCCTACCTTATCCCGGAGGCCCTGAACTGGCCCGCCTGGCGGCTGAGGGTGATCCGGGGCGCTATCGTTTTCCCCGGCCGATGACTGATCGTCCGGGTCTCGATTTCAGCTTTAGCGGCCTCAAGACCTTTGCTCTCAACACCATGCAGAAGGAGCTGGGTGGATCGCTCGATGATGCCGTGAGAGAGCAGACCCGTGCCGATATTGCCCGCGCCTTCGAAGATGCCGTGGTCGATACCCTGATGATCAAGTGCCGCAGAGCGGTGCGAGCCAGTGGCGCCAAGACGCTGGTGCTGGCCGGCGGTGTCAGCGCCAACCACCGGCTGCGGGAACGTATTCAGCTGATGATGGAGAAGGAGCGGGGGCAGGCCTACTATCCTCGCCCTGAGTTCTGCACCGATAACGGTGCCATGATTGCCTATGCCGGCTGGCAGCGGCTAAGGGTGGGGCAACAGGAGCCGCTACGGTTCGGTGCCAGGCCGCGCTGGCCTATGGAAGAGTTGCCGGCGATTTAGTGCTGTAAGTGTGCTGAAAAGCCCGAGCGTCTCTTACTATGAGAGAGTGCTGTAAAAAGCTCCAGTCCCTTCTCCCTACGAGGGAGAAGGTTAGGATGAGGGTGTATTAAATCAATAAGTTACCTATTGATTCCCCTCACCCTAGCCCTCGGCAAGCTGCTCCTGCGTTGCTCTACTACCTACATCCATCCATGTAGGCATCTCCCCGGTGGGGAGAGGGGGTAAAAGTGCAATTCTGCAGCCACCGCTGACATACCAATCCATCATTCATAAAAAAAGGGTGTGGGACCAAAGTCCCACACCCTTTTTCCTTATATACAGTCGAAAAGGTCGGATTAACCGGCCAGTTTCTCCTGGATAGTAGCTACAACCGCGTCACTTGAAGTGGCGTTGACGTCTATCAGCATCTCTTCACCCTGATAGAAGCCGACCAGTGGAGCAGTCTGCTCGTTGAACACGTCGAGGCGCTTGGAGATCGCCTCTTCGGTCTCGTCGTCACGCTGTACCACGGCGCCGCCGCAGGAATCACACTTGCCCTCTTCCTTGGTGGGGTTGGATTTGACGTTGTAGATGGCGCCACAATCGACGCAAGTACGACGGGTGGTCAGGCGGTCGAGGATCACTTCGCGGGGCACGTTCAGGTTGACTGCGCCGTCCAGCTCAATGCCCAGCTTTGCCAGCAGTACTTTCAGTGCTTCAGCCTGGGGAATGGTGCGTGGGAAACCGTCAAGCAGGAAACCGGCCTTGCAGTCGTCTTCCAGCAGGCGTTCGCCCATGATGCCCATGATCAGGTCATCGGAGACCAGCTCACCAGCGGTCATGGCGGCTTTAGCCTTCATGCCGAGTTCGGTGCCGGCCTTGACTGCGGCGCGCAGGATGTCACCAGTGGAGATCTGAACCGAACCATCAATGGCGGTCAGCAGTTTTGCCACGGTACCTTTGCCGGCACCGGGGGCACCAAGAAGAATCAAACGCATGGTGAATAGCTCCTAAAATTATGTAGGGTAGAGATAATAAATGAATTCGTTAGCCGACAAATTATGCCACAGCCTGGGCGAATCAGGCTATCTAAGGCTGTGAATGGGTCGATTGAGGCGAGTTATTGCTCTTCCGAACCCTGCTCCTTGCTGATTTTTCCTTCCTCGCCCGAGATCAGATTGCGGATATTGCTACGGTGGCGCCAGATCAGCAGCAGGCTCATGGCGATCTGCATCACCAGCAGTTCTTGTGACCCGGTAAAATGCCAGACAATCAGTGGCGCCAGTGCCATTGCCACCAGAGCGGCCAGAGAGGAGATGTTAAGCCCCTTGGCAATAAGCAACCAGATAATGGCGATGCTGCCGCCGATCTGCCAGCCGAGACCAAACTGAGCTCCAAGGGCGGTGGCCACCCCTTTTCCTCCTTTGAAACCGAAGAACAGCGGGTAGAGGTGACCGAGAAAGGCGGCCATGGCAACTGCCGCCAGCACCAGGTCATCTACCCCCATCATTTTGGCGACCAGTACGGGAATCAGCCCCTTGATACTGTCACCGGCAAGGGTGATGGCGGCCGCTTTTTTTCCACCGATCCGCAATACATTGGTGGCACCGGGGTTGTTGGAGCCTTGGCTACGGGGGTCGGGCAGCCCCATCAGTTTGCATACGATGATGGCACTGGAGAGGGAGCCGAGAAGGTAGGAGGCGATGATTAGGAGTGCGTCGGTCATTGGATAGTGGTCTGCTGCCTGTTGAGGATATGTGGGGATTCTCCAGTCAGAGGCGGGTCACGGTCAAGGCGGGTTGTTAATTTTCGGGACTGCTTTACCATATTCTTCCCGATTTTATTGGAACTTGGAAATCTGTATGGATATTGTTTTTTTGCGAGGTCTGCGTATTGATACCGTTATCGGTATCTACGATTGGGAGCGTGAAATCAGACAGACGGTGGTGCTGGATCTGGAGATGAGCGCCGATGTGAGACGTGCTGCCGAGACTGAGAGCATTGAGGATGCCGTGAATTATAAAGCGGTATCAAAGCGGCTGGTGGAGTTTGTTGAGAGGAGTGAGTTTCAGTTGGTGGAGACCTTGGCCGAACGCTGTGCTGAGATTGTTCGTGAGGAGTTTGATGTTCAGTGGGTGCGTCTCACCCTGAACAAGATAGGTGCGGTGAGTGCCGCTCGTGATGTGGGGGTGATTATCGAGCGGGGCGAGGCGGGCTGAATGTTTCGTGTTTGGCTGAGTATTGGCAGTAATATCGAGCGGGAGCGCAATATCCGCGGTGCTTTGCAGGCGCTACGGGAGCGTTTTGGTGAGCTGATTCTTTCAGACGTCTACGAAAGTGAAGCGGTGGGCTTTGACGGAAGCCCCTTCTATAACCTGGTAGCAGGGTTTGAAACGACGCTGTCTGCTGGGGAGTTGATGGCTGAGCTTCGTGGTATCGAGGCGGCTTATGGCCGTCAACGGGGTGATGAACGTTTTGCTCCCAGGACCCTGGATATCGATATCCTCACCTACGGTGACAGGGTGATGAATTATGAGGGGCAGGAGCTGCCTCGTGATGAGATTATCCGTTACGCCTTTGTTCTATTGCCGCTGTCTGAGGTGGCCGGTGAGGAGATGCATCCCCTTACAGGGAAGAGCTACCGGCAGCTGTGGGACGAGTTTGACAAAACTGATCAGGCGCTCTGGCCGGTGGATTTCCCATAGCCTCTTACTGCTGGGCGCTTCTGCCTCCGTCGACGGCGATCACCTGACCACTGATGTAGCCGGCATCGAGGACAAGGAAGCGCACGGTATTGGCGATATCTTCTGGAGTGCCGGGGCGCTCGAGGGCGGTGCGAGAGAGGATCAGCTCCTTTGTCTCCTGGTCCATCCCCTCCTCAGGCCAGAGTATCGCCCCCGGTGCCACACCGTTGACCCGGATCTCCGGCCCCAGCTCCCGTGCCAGTGACTTTACCATCATGGCATTGCCTGCCTTCGCCATGGAGTAGATGGGGTAGCTCTTTAGTGGCCGCCGGGCGTGGATGTCGACCAGATTGATAATCACACCGTTGGATTTTCTGAGCAGTGGCGCGGCGGTCAGTGCCAGAAAAAAAGGGGCTTTCAGATTACTGCTCATCAGATCATCCCACTGCACCTCGGTTACCTCGGCGACGGGGGTGGGGTAGAAGGAGGAGGCGTTGTTGATCAGGCAGTCGAGCCGCCCCCGCCACTGCTCAATACGGCTGATCAGGCCGGAAAAGAGGTCGCAATTGTGGAGATCGGCCTGAAGCAGCAGCACCGAGTCGCTACGTTCTAGCTCCAGCTCATCCTTCAATGCCTGGGCGGCATCCGCTGAGCTGCGGTAGTGGAGAACGATATCCATGCCGCTGTGGTGCAGTGTGCGGGCGATGGTGGCGCCGATCCGGTGGGCGGCGCCGGTGATAAAGGCTACGGGGTGGTAATCTGTTGTCACATGCTATCTCCAGCCTTGATACAATTTGTGTAGTCACTTTAAATCAACTGGTTAGTCGGTGCACCTCATTGAGGTGTGTATAGAGAATATTTGGGAGTTTTTGGCGTAGATGAGTGAAAGACGGGTAGGGGAAGCGGCAGCATCAAAACTGCCGGCACCGGAGGGTGAGGCTCTTGAGCACAGTGAACGTCTGACGGCCGTTATCCGCCGGGAGATCGAAGCGGCCGGTGGCCGGCTGCCGTTTGATCGCTATATGGAGCTGGCTCTCTACGCTCCCGGTCTCGGCTATTACACGGCCGGCTCCCGGAAGTTTGGTGAGGGTGGGGATTTTGTTACCGCTCCTGAGATATCACCGTTGTTTGCCCAGTGCCTGGCACGCCAGTGTGTGCCGCTTCTGGAACGGCTTGGCGGTGCAGATATTCTTGAATTCGGTGCGGGCTCAGGCGCTTTGGCCACTGACCTGCTGATAGCGCTTGAGCAGTTGGGCTCTCTCCCGGAGCACTATTTTATATTGGAGCTGAGCCCGGATCTGCGCGCACGTCAGCAGGAAACGCTCGCTTCCAGGGCACCTGAGCTGTTACCACGGGTTGAGTGGTTGGATGGTTTGCCGGAGTCGGGTTTCAGGGGCGTAGTGTTGGCCAACGAGGTGCTTGATGCTATGCCGGTACAGCGCTTTCGTATCGCCGACGGTGAGGTCAGTGAACAGATGGTGGGCTGGGAAGATGACCATTTTGTCACCCAATGGGCCGCTTCGGCATCGGCTGAGCTTACGGGTGCGATCGTACCTCTTGCGGAGCGCCTGGCGTTTGACCCTGATGACTATGAATCTGAAATCAATCTGCGGGCCGCCTCCTGGCTGCAGGCGTTGGGAGAGGTCATTTCAGCGGGTGCGGTGTTGCTGATCGATTACGGTTATCCACAAGCTGAGTACTACCATCCCCAGCGGGACCGCGGGACACTGATGTGCTACTACCGGCATCAAACCCACCCAGACCCCCTGATTCTGCCGGGTTTGCAGGATATTACCGCCCATGTCGATTTTACCGCCATGGCGGAGGCGGCACAGAAGGCCGGTTTTTCGGTGGCGGGATATACCACCCAAACTTATTTCTTGATGGGGTGTGGCCTTGATCAGCTGGTTGCCGCCTCTGACCCCTCGGATGTAGCCACCCACATGGCGTTGGTACAGGGGGTGAAGAGATTGACCCTGCCCGCCGAAATGGGAGAACGTTTCAAGGTGTTGGGGCTGACGCGGGATCTGGATGTCCCGCTGGCGGGCTTTGCTATGAGAGATATGCGTGAACGGTTATAGAGTAGGCTTGCTGTTGCTCTCCCTGTTGTTGCTGTCAGGTTGTGCCGGCAAGGCGCACAGAGAGTCGGCGGTAGAGGGGCGCTCATTTCGCATTCAGGATCTGGTTAAAAGTGATGTCGATCTGGTTACCGAAGTGCAGCTGCGCCTGGTTATCGCCTCCTTAAAACAGCTGACTGACAAACTCTACAGACGCAACCCAAGGGAGTTGCTTAAGGGGAGGGGTGCCACTCGTGAAGCTGCGCTAGGGCGAATCTTTGCCGCCGATGGTGGCAACGGCTTTCCTGAGCTGGATGGCAAGCGCGCTGTCGAGAGTATCCGTCTTGCTTTTGATGAGGACTACAGCGGGGACCGTGTGCTGGCGTTAATGGTGGGGCTGAAAAGCATGGTGCTGAGAGCCTATGATGGTAAGCAGTCATTCTATCTCACCGATGAACTCGATCCGCAGAAGCTCTACAATGTCGCCCGTAATATTGAGATTGCCGTGTGGATGCTGAGTCATAATCGGGATAGCCGGGGTGAACTCTTTATCATCAGCAATGAGACAAATGGAGAGGTTGACAACCTCAGCTACGAACGCCTCTTTGGTAAATTGATCGCTCTACAAGACAGCTCCGCGTTAATTATTGCCGAGAGCAGCAACCGGCAGATCAAGACGGTGATTCAGACGGTTGCCTCGATGGTCTTTTTGCCGATTTGATGGTGTGAGCTTATAACTCAAGTTTCAGAGTTCGTTAGCCCCCTCTCCCTCAGGAGGGTGTCGTAAAAGCACCAGTCCCTTCTCCCTACGAGGGAGAAGGTTAGGGTGAGGGTGTATTAAATCAATAACTTACCTATTGGTCCCCCTCGCCCTAGCCCTCTCCCCGCTGGGGAGAGGGGACTTTTGCGACACCCTCCTCAGGGAGAAGGGACGGCCTATCCAAGGCCTTTTGCGTCATTTGAACTCCGAAACTTGAGTTCTAAAAACGGAACACAGAGGACGCACAGAAAATCTGCTTGTAACTATTCTGCAGAGTGCCAAATAGCGCATCTGATACCAGTCGCTCAGTGCCAAAGTTGAAGAGACGCACTGAAACGTTACATAAAGCTCTTCTCTGTGTTCCACCCAATGTTAATGAGTGATAGTTCAGGAGAAAATGGTGCCAAAGGCGTGTGAATTGAAAAGAGGCGTAATTGTTGAGATTAACGGTGCTCCTCACAGCGTCAAGCAGGTGGAGGCTAAAAGCCCCTCCTCGCGAGGAGCGTCGACACTCTACAAGATCCGCTTCATCAACTTGCAGAGCGGCCAGAAGCTCGACGAGTCCTACAAGGGGGATGACTTCCTCAAAGAGATAGATTGTGTCCGCACCCAGGTGCAGTACTCTTATCTGGATGGTGATATATTCATGTTTATGGATATGGAGGATTACAGTCAGTATGGTCTCTCTCGTGATGACCTGGAGGATCAGCTCGGTTATCTTACCGAGGGGCTGGAGGGTATCACCGCCCTGCTGGTGGATGGCCAACTTTTAGGTGTTGAGCTGCCTCAGTCGGTCAGCCTGACCATTGCCGAGACCACTCCCGGAGTTAAGGGAGCGACTGCCACCGGTAGAACAAAACCGGCGATGCTCACCACCGGCATGGAGATCCAGGTGCCGGAGTATCTTGAGAGTGGCGAGGTGGTGAAGGTTAACACCACCAGTGGAAAATTCATCTCGCGGGCTTGATACTGCTGATATTGTCACGAATGAGCGCAAATGATTCTGTTCAAGTGAGTGTACGGAAGCAAAAAAACGAATAGAGAAAAGTGCGGCTGTAGGATCGAATTTATTCGCGATCAGGCTCCGGGGCATGTTCTTCACGAACAAGTTCGCTCCTACACCCGGTTCCCGGATTATTGTGCACAGCCATTTTTTTATTTGTGTTTATCAGCGTCCATTTACGGCTAAATCACCTGACCTCAGGCACTGCGATGTTAAAGCTTTCAAACAATGTCTCCATTCCCGACAATGAGATTGAGTTTTCGGCTATTCGGGCTCAGGGTGCCGGTGGTCAAAATGTAAACAAGGTTTCCACGGCGATCCATCTGCGCTTCGATATCAGGGCCTCTTCTCTTCCCGACTTCTATAAAGATCGCCTACTCAAACTGAGTGACCAGCGAATCTCATCTGATGGTGTGATCATCATCAAAGCACAGCGTTTCAGAAGCCAGGAGAAGAACCGGGAGGAGGCGTTGACCAGGCTGGCGGAGTTGATCCGCAAGGCGGTAGTGGTGGAGAAAAAACGCCGCCCCACCAAACCTACCCGTGCCGCGAAGAGGCGGCGAATGGACAGCAAGACCAAGCGCGGCAAGACCAAGGCGTTGCGGGGTAAGGTGTTTGATTGAACCTAGAATCCTCAGTTGGCCGCTTCATTCTACGAGCAACACATTGATTTTAATTGCATTGACTGCGATCGCCTATTTCACTCTCCGGGTGAATTACGCTGCAGGGCGGATAGCACACTTGCGGTGGCGCATTACGGCGTTACAACTCCTTGGAATAGAACAACTATTCCTCGTCGTTGTGCCTTGTACTGCACCATCGCAAGTGCACTCTCCACCCTGCCCAACTGAGGATTCTAGGTTGAACGTAACTACTCAGCTCACCTCTAAAATCCGCCATTTCTGCGTTACAAAATGATCATTTACAGTTGTAAACTCACATTTTGCGCCTTGAACTGACGAATTTTTAGGGGCAATCTGAGCAGTTACGGCGTCGTGCTGAGTAATTACGATTGCGCCAAAAAGTCACACTGATAAATACACATGAAATGAAGGGGCTTAATACCTACTAATATACTGCGAAAAAGGGTAGAGTTATCCACTTGTCAACACAGCAGCATCAATTCTCTCTTGAGATTATCCGTTGCAGATAAAAAGTTACTTATTAATTTAAGGTTATTCATATGGAAATTCGTAGCTTCAATCCACCTGTTCGTACTCTGATGGGTCCCGGGCCTTCCGATGTACATCCTCGTATTCTGGAGGCGATGTCACGCCCCACTATTGGCCATTTGGATCCGCTCTTCGTCGGTATGATGGAGGAGGTGAAACAGCTCCTTCAATACGCCTTTCAGACAGAAAATGCATTGACTATGCCGATATCAGCTCCCGGTTCAGCCGGTATGGAGAGCTGTTTTGTCAATCTGGTGGAGCCTGGCGATAAGGTGATCGTCTGCCAGAATGGTGTTTTTGGCGGTCGCATGAAAGAAAATGTGGAGCGTTGTGGTGGTACGCCGGTGATGGTGCAGGATGCCTGGGGTCGTGCGGTGGATCCGCAGAAGCTGGAGGATGTGCTAAAGGCTAATCCCGATGCCAAGATAGTCGCCTTTGTCCATGCTGAAACCTCCACCGGCGCTCAATCCGACGTCAAGACCCTGGTGGAGTTGAGCCATAAGTACGACTGTCTCACCATTGTTGATGCCGTCACCTCCCTCGGTGGTACGCCGGTGAAGGTGGATGAGTGGCAGGTCGATGCCATCTACTCCGGTACCCAGAAGTGTCTCTCCTGTGCTCCCGGCCTCTCACCGGTAAGCTTTGGTGAACGTGCGTTGGAGAAGATAGCCGCCCGTGAGAGCAAAGTGCAGAGCTGGTTCCTCGATCAAAATCTGGTCATGGGGTACTGGGGAGGCGGTGCCAAGCGGGCCTATCACCACACTGCGCCGGTTAACACCCTCTATGGTCTGCACGAAGCGCTGGTGATGTTGCAGGATGAAGGGCTGGAGAGTGCCTGGAGACGTCATCAGGGTAACCACAATGCTCTCAAGGCGGGGCTGGAGTCGATGGGACTGGAGTTTATCGTTCCCAAAGAGGAACGTCTGCCGCAGCTCAACGCCGTCTCTATACCCGAAGGTGTGGATGATGCTGCTGTCCGTGGGCGGCTGCTGAATGAGTACAACCTGGAGATCGGTGCCGGCCTTGGGGATCTCGCAGGTAAGGTATGGCGTATCGGCCTGATGGGTCATGCCAGCAGGGCGGAGAACATTCTTCTCTGTGTTGGGGCGCTGGAAGCGGTGCTGTCGGATATGGGTGCACCGATCAATACCGGTGTTGCCCTGTCTGCGGTACAGAGGGCGTTGAAGTAAGTTAATTAGTCACTTACAACTCAAGTTTCGGAGTTCATTAGCCCCCTCTCCCTCGGGGAGAGGGTTGGGGTGAGGGGAGTTGAAAAGCTAACGCTTTGATCCTTCTAATTTCCCCCATCCTGGCCTTCTCCCTGAGGGAGAAGGGACGGTCTGTCCAAGCCTTTCACGTCATATGAACGCCGAAAGTTGAGTTACAAAAAGCGGAACGCGGAAAACGCAGAGTACGCAGAGAGAGACCTAAGTTCTTATTTTTTCTCTGTGCTCTCCGTGCTTCTTTGTGTTCTCAGTGTTCCATCTTCTTTCATTTGTCTCACTTTAGAATCCATACATTGCCGGCAACAGCAGGCTCAGTGTCAGCCACATAATCAGGATCAACGGTACACCGATGCGGACGAAGTCCGAGAAAGTGTAGCCCCCCGCATTCATCACCAGCAGGTTGGTCTTGTAGGCCATGGGGGTGGCATAACTCATATTGGCGCCGAATAGCACAGCGAGTACGAACGCCTCCGGCGGTAAGTTGAGTGACTGAGCGACGGAGATACCGATGGGGGTGCCGATGACCGCTGCGGCATTGTTTGAGACGACGTTCGTGAGAAAAGCCATCAGCAACATCAGACTGCTAAGTACCACTGCCGGCGAGGCATCGCCGACCGCTACCAGAAAGAGTTGGGCAAGGTAGTCGGTAGCGCCGGTCTGCATTAGTGCTATGCCGAGGGCAAGGCTGGCCACTACGATAAGAATCACCTGGGTACTGAGTGCCTGACCGACATCACGCCAGCCGATGCAGCCGCTGAGGATCATCAACAGTGCCCCCAGCAGAGCGCTGATCTCAATCGGCAGTACGCCCATGGCGGCGGCGACAATAACACCTCCCATAATCGCCAGTGAGAGGTTGGCCTTGCTGCTGTGTGGTAGATCAGAGGTGGCGTCCAGCACCAGGACTTGTCCCGACTGTTTTATCTCCGCCAATTGCTCTCGGTTACCCTGCACCAGTAAAACATCGCCAATATGGAGGAGGATGTCACCAAGTTTATAGTGCTCCGGCTTCATCACCTTGCCGGCACGATGAATGGCCAGGGTTACCATCTGATAGCGATGGCTAAACCAGGTGTCGTTGAGCGTGGTGCCGAGCAGTGGCGAGCCACGAGTGATGACGATCTCAGCCAGCTGCTGGTCTTCGTTGATCAGGGGGTGCTCGTCATCGACTGCCAAATCGCCGGAGTATAGATGGGCTCCCAGCAGTTGCTCATACTCCTTCAGTTGAGTTGGTGTGTCGTTTACCAGTAGGTGGTCACCGGCCCTGACCTCCACATCCGGAAGAGGGGCAATGAAGTTGCTGTCGCCCCGTCTGATCTGGGACACCCTCATTTGACCATCGGTCTTTTGCAAAATTTCCGCCAAGGGCTTGCCTGCGGCAAAGCTCTCCTCGGTGATATTAAGTTGGGCACTGAATATTCTTGGCGAGGTGTCGCTCATTGTCGCCTGTCGTAATGGCAGGAGGCGTGGAGCTATCTGCCATAGGTAGAGGGCACCAACGCCACCGGCTGCTGCTGCCGGCAGAAAGAAGTCGAACATCTGGAATCGCTCAAGGCCAAGGTCTGCCGCGATACTCACCACCAGCAGGTTGGTCGATGTGCCGATGGTGGTGGTCATGCCGCCGACGAGAGTGGCAAAGCCCATCGGCATCAATACCGAGGAGGCGGGGGTCTGGGTACGCAGGGAGACGCTCACCAGAATGGGTAGCAGTAGGACGACGATAGGCGTGTTGTTGATCACGGCGCTGAGTATGCCGGCAAAAAAGAGGGTCATCAGCAGGGAGAGCTGTGGCGATATGCTCCACGCTTTAGCCAGTATCCTCCCTACAGGTTCCAGTGCGCCGGTACGGACCAGCCCATGTCCTACGATCATTAGTCCACAAACGGCGACCAGCGCTTCATGGCCAAATCCGGCGAAAAAATCGGCTGCATGGAGCCTGCCTGTATCACCCTGGTAAGGGAAGATCTCGAAGCCGACGGTCAGCAGCACCAGAACCATCAGGCTGGAGGACTCCAGTGGAATCTCTTCCCGAGTGAATAGAATCAGTGCGATGCAGGCCAGTATCAGTACAGCGATGGCGTGCGGGTCGGGAGCTGTCGGCATGACTCTTGTCCTCCTTTACATCCGGCTTTTTTGGTTTTTCGGTTAGTTACTTTTGAGCCGGATTATTCTGATTCAGAATCCACTTTATCCAGAATTATTCAGAAGTTGTTAATTCAGTGAGTTGTGGGGCATAACTGAGATAACAGTTGTGCGCTGTTGCTGGAATATGGGGAGGCCATTATCTCCTGGGTGCGCCGCTTCAGCTCCTTGCTGTTGAGACTGAGCAGCAGCTGTTTTACCTCCAGCAGAGAGCCCGGCAACATGCTGAACTCACGCAGCCCCAAACCAAGCAGCAGAGGAGTGTAGCGACGGTCGCCTGCCATCTCCCCACACATGCTTACAGGTATACTGGCACGTTCACCGGCCTCTATAGTCATCTTTATCAAGCGCAATACGGCAGGGTGCAACGGATCATAGAGGTAGTTTACCTCGTCATCGATACGGTCAACCGCCAGTGTGTACTGAATCAGGTCGTTGGTGCCAATAGAGAGAAAATCCAGCTCCTTGGCAAAGGCGTCGGCGGTGAGTGCGGCGGCCGGGGTCTCTATCATGCCGCCGATCGGTATTTCAGCAGAGAAGGGAAGGCCCTCCCGGGTGAGGCTGTCGGCTGCTTCGCTGACCAGTGCCTTGAGTTTTTCCACCTCTTGTAAACTGCTGAGCATGGGCACCATCAGCCGAATGGGTCCGAGGGCTGCGGCGCGCAGGATGGCACGTAGCTGGGGTAGAAATAGCTCCGGCTCTTTCAGGCAGAGGCGGATGGCGCGCAGGCCCAATGCCGGGTTACTCCCCGGCACTACTTCGTTGCTGCTTTGATCGGTCCGCTTGTCCGCACCAAGGTCGAGGGTGCGTATTGTGATTGGGATGCCGTTAAGCCCCTCTACTACGCGCCGGTAGGTCTGGTAGTGTTCTTCTTCATCAGGGATCGAGTCTCTATTCATGTAGAGAAACTCTGTACGATAGAGACCGACACCGTCCGCTTTTAGTTTGCTGGTTGTCTCAATGTCATCCGGCAGTTCGATATTGGCCATAAGTTGGATGCGGCTGCCGTCTTGGGTGATGGCGGGCACACCGATAAGGCGGCGCAGCTCTGCGGCCTCCTCTATCTCAATCTGTATGCGCTTTCGGTAGTGAGCGAGGATAGGCTCTGTCGCGCCGGCCAGAACAACCCCTGCTTGACCGTCGACAATTAGTTCTTCGTCATGCTTCAGGCAGCGGGTGATATGGTGAGCCCCCACAACTGCTGGGATACCCAGGCTGCGTGCAAGTATCGCGGTGTGTGACATCGGGCTGCCGTACTCGGTGACGAAGGCGGCTATACCCTGGTGGCGCAGCAGTAGGGTATCGGCGGGTGTCAGATCGACCGCCAGTATGATTTTTCCATGGAGCTCACTGATGTTGCTGAGATTGTTCTCATCGCGCTGCTGTAACTCTTTCTGGATCTGGTTGACTACGTGGTCAACGTCATCCTTGCGAGTACACAGGTAGGGATCCTCCATGGCGTCGAAAACCTGAACCAGCTCATTACGTTGGCGCTGTAGTGCCCATTCGGCGGCACAATACTCTTTCAGTATATGCTCGATGGGCGCACTGCTTAGGGCGACATCCTCCAGCATTAGCAGGTGGGCATCGATAAATTCGACGATATCGTTGCGGGTGGATGAGGGGATCTTACTGCGTGCGTGTTTGAGTTGGCGACGGGCGTCATTGACTGCACGACGGTAGCGCTCAACCTCATTGACTACTTCGGAAGGATCGATAAATCGGGGAATAACTTCAATACGGCTCTGCTGCAGTAGGTGAGCCCTACCAATGGAGATACCTCGGGCGATACCGATACCAGTGCAGCAGAGGTGGCTCATTCACCTTCCTCAAAGCGGTCATTCACCAGTGCCTCCAGCGCCTTCACTGCCTCATCCTCATCGTCTCCTTTCACTTTGAGCTCCAGGCTGCTTCCCTGGCCGGCTGCCAGCATCATAACGCCCATGATGCTTTTCCCATTCACCTGCATTCCATTGAGGGAGAGGGAAATATTACTGCTGAAGCCACTGGCCGTGGTGACGAACTTGGCTGCTGCACGTGCATGCAGTCCAAGCTTATTGATAATGTTAAGTTCTCTATTAATCACGGTCTGTTACGTTTTGTCAGTTGTCAGTTGTCAGTTGTCAGTTGTCAGTTACGGATGGGTGGTCGTTCAGGAGAGCTCGCGGTGGCGGGTCTGTGACTCCCTACCGAGTTGGTGGAAGTGCTGAGTCAGCTGTTCTGCTATGAATACGGAGCGGTGTTGACCGCCGGTACAGCCGATGGCAACAGTCAGGTAGCTGCGGCCGTCAGCCTCGAAAAGCGGGATCCAGCGCTCGAGGAACTCTGATATATCCTGCTGCAACTGCAGAACCTGCTCATCTCCCTTGAGAAAGTCGATCACCTCAGCATCTCTTCCCGTCAATGATCGCAAAGATTGCTGCCAGTAGGGATTGGGGAGGCAGCGCACATCGTAGACGAAGTCTGCATCCCGTGGGACACCGTGTTTGTAACCGAATGACTGGAACAGCAGGGAGGTTATCCTCGACCGGTGGCCGCCGATACGGTCACGGATGATGTTCCGCAACTCGTGAAGGTTGGTATGAGTGGTATCGATACGCAGATCTGCGGCATTTAGGAAGGGTGAGATCAGACGGCGCTCCTGCGCTATCGCCTCTGTCAGTGGGGAGCCCTCTGTTGAAAGTGGGTGTTTTCGCCGGGTCTCACTGAAGCGCTTGATTAGGGTCTCATCCTGGGCCTCAAGAAAAATCACTTCATATTCGATCTCCTGATCCTGCAACGGTTTCAGGAGGATGGGAATGCTCTCCAGTTCCGCAAGGGGTGTGCGGGCATCAATAACGATGGCGGCACGCTGGAACGGATTGCTCTCTTTGCCGGCCATGCCGCCGGCAAGGGAGGGAAGTAGGAAGAGGGGTAGGTTATCGATGCAGTAGTAACCCATATCCTCCAAGGTGTGGAGTGCAGTACTCTTGCCCGAGCCAGAGAGCCCGGTGATGATAACCAGTTTCATTTTTTAGTGGTCTCTCAGCCTGTTTTTTTCTCAATAGCCGCTTGCTGGCGGGCGATAAAGGCGTCTGCAGCGTTGTAACCTTTGAGTTTAAGGATATGTTGTCGTGCCGCCGTTTCGACCAGAATGGCCATCTCCCGACCGGGGGCGATCGGCAGTGTCACCTCGGGAATCTCCAGTCCGAGGATATAACGGCTGGCGTGGCTGCCGCGCAGTCGATCCATCTTGGACAGTTCCTCGGTCGTCATCTGTTTGAGATGAATGATCAGATGCAGGAATTTGTGCTGTTTAACGGCACTGTCGCCAAACATTGAGCGGATATTGATGATGCCGAGGCCTCTGACCTCAAGGAAGTCCGAGAGTATCGATGGACATTTGCCATCGAGTATATCGGGGGCAATGCGTGAAAACTCAGGAGCATCATCAGCAATCAATTGGTGGCCGCGAGAGACAAGCTCCAGGGCGAGTTCACTTTTGCCAATGGCGGCTTTGCCGGTAAGCAGCACGCCGACGCCCAGGACATCGATGAAAACGCCATGCTCAGTGGTGCGCTCGGCGGTGACATTGGTCAAATAATAGAGCAGGTCACTGATCAGCCGACTGTCACTCAGTGAGGAGCGTAACAGTGGAACCTGCTCCTTTTCTGCGCGGGAGATAAACTTTTTGCCTACTTCAATACCATCAGCCAGGATGACGGCCGCCGGTTTGGCGGCAAACAGTTTGTCCAGAGTATCTTGGTAGAACTCTTCCTCAAGGCCAGAGAAGTAGATCAGTTCAGCACGACCAATGGTCTGTATTCTGTTGGGGTGGATACAGTTTACCGGCCCTGCAAGCCCCTGACTGTCAGCGCCGGGAAATTGCCCCCTGAGTTCAAGCTCAGATCCCGCATGTCCTGATATCCACTCCAGCCCAAGCTTTTTGCCGAGGGCGTTGTAGAGGTCGCGTACGGTGATGTTTTTGCTCATGCGCTCTGTTGCAACAGATCCTGCTGGACGAAGAGTTGCAGAAGCTGGCTATAATCACCGGCCTTTCGAAGCTCCTGGCAAAACGTTTCCTCGCTGAATAGAGAGGCGAGCATTGCCAGCAACTGCAGATGCTCTTGGGTTGCCTCTTCCGGCACCAGTAGGCCAAACACAAGGTCAACAGGTTGTCGGTCTATGGCATCAAAATCGGCGCTGTTTTCCAGCTGCAGGAAGGCGCCGTAGGCCTGTTTGATTCCGGGCATTCGGGCATGGGGCAAGGCGATGCCGTGCCCCAGCCCGGTACTGCCCAAGCGTTCCCGTTCCAGAAGCTTGTCAAATACCAGGTCCTGAGTCAGCCCTGGGCTGGTAGAGGCTAGCAGTTTGCCAACCGCTTCCAGTATGCGTTTCTTGCTAGCGGCAGGATTGCAATAACTGACGCGTTCACTGATAAGAAAGTCTGCGGGGAACATAGTTTTCTCTTTGCTGTTTTACAGTTCGTCCTGTAGCGGCTCAAGCCCTTTCACACCGAGATTGCTGCGATGGTTGGTGTGTTTCTCCTTGAGTTTTTTCACCTGCCTGTCGAGCTTGTCGATCAGCCCATCTATGGCGGCATACATATCCTCTTCGACAGACTCGCCATGGACATCAGCTCCATTGACATGGAGCGTAGCTTCCGCCTTCTGCCTCAATTTCTCTACACTGAGAATGACATGGACATTCGTAACATGTTCAAAATGGCGCTCCAGCCGTTCGAATTTGGTATCCACCGCGTTGCGGAGTGAATCGGTGATGTCCATATGGTGACCAGTGAGGCTGATTTGCATAATTAGCTCCTTACTTTAGGTTAGGCGTTTCCGCTCATTAGAGGGCGGTATCGCCATTGATTCGCGATATTTCGCGACAGTCCGCCGCGCAACCTTGATACCCTGATCTGCGAGTATGCCCGCTATTTTATTGTCGCTGAGCGGCTTTTTCGGCAGCTCGGCAGCGACCAGTTTTTTGATCAGTGCTCGGATTGCTGTGGCGGAACACTCTCCGCCTCCAACCGTACTGACATGGCTGGAGAAGAAATACTTAAACTCGAGGGTTCCTCGAGGGGTGTGCATATACTTTTGGGTGGTGACTCGGGAGATGGTCGATTCGTGCATCTCCAGTGCTTCGGCGATATCCCTCAGCACCAAGGGACGCATTGCCTCCTCGCCGTGCTCAAAGAATCCACGCTGAAATTCGACGATTTTGGTGGCGACCCTAAGCAGGGTCTCATTTCGGCTTACCAGGCTTTTTATCAACCAGCGTGCCTCCTGCAAGTGGTTTTTCAGGTAGGTGTTGTCATTGCTGTTGTCGGCGCGACGTATCATGCCGGCGTACTCTGCATTGACCCGCAATCGAGGTGTCGCTTCGGTATTGAGGTTGACGTGCCAGATGCCTTCTCTGCGGTGGACGAAAACATCCGGTATAACGTACTGTGCCTCCGTTTCGGAAACCAGTGTGCCGGGCCGTGGCGCCAGGGAGCGGATTAGATGGTTGATGGCGCTTAATTCATCGTCACCGATCTTCAGCTTACGCTTGATCTGGCTGTGGTCCTGCTGGGCCAGTAGATCAAAATAGTCACACAACAGACGTTTCGCCTGCGCCAGATGGGGGTGAGGCTCTGGGTACTGCTCAAGCTGGATTAGCAGGCACTCACGTGGACCCCTTGCTGCCACGCCTGAGGGATCAAACTGTTGCACGCGATGCAGTACCGCCTCCATTTCATCCAGATCGATCTCCTCGTTCTGCATACCTTCAAGTATTTCATCCAGGCTGCAGGTGAGGTAACCGTCTTCGCTGACAGCGTCGATGATGGCAGTGGCGATGCTGCGATCAGTCTCACTGAAAGGTGTTAGATTAAGTTGCCAGGTGAGGTAGTCATAGAGGGTTCGTGCATCACGACGCTGAGCAAGGAAGTCGGTATCAGCACTCTCCTTTGAGGCGACGCCAGAGGAGGGGGGCAGGGCGCTGTCGTAGACATCATCCCAACCGCTGTCCACCGGTAGTTCGTCCGGCATGGAGTTGGCCTCTGCGTTGATCTCCTTCTCGTTGTTGTTGTCGTTGCTTGCCGCTGTACCCCCGGTTTCCAATGACGGTTGCTGCTCACTGCTCTGGGACGGTGCGGTCGCGGCCTCGCTATTGTTGCGACTGCCGCCCTCTTCTTCGACTTCAAGCATCAGGTTGGAGTCGAGTGCTTCCTGAATCTCCTCACGCAGGTCGAGCGTCGAAAGCTGCAGCAGGCGAATAGCCTGCTGCAGCTGCGGCGTCATGGTCAAGTGTTGGCCGAGGCGAAGCTGGAGAGTTTGCTTC